>JBAYIO010000067.1:0-31648 GCA_041665605.1 Victivallaceae bacterium
AACGACACTCCAAAGTGTCGGAGTGAGGAAGCCCGCGAATGCGGGAGTGAAAAGTGGAAAGCGAGAAAAGCAAGAAAAGTTGTGAACGCTGGAAATGCATAACGAGGGGCCAAAATGTCCGGAATGATTGTAAAACTGAAAAACATTGTGCTCAACGACACTCCAAAGTGTCGGAGTGGGGATTGGGTTGTAGTACCGTCCGTCTCGGACGGGGCTGTCCAAAATAAGGATAGGAGGTGTCCAGAATGTTTGTAAAATTGAAAGACATTGTGCTCAACGACACTCCAAAGTGTCGGAGTGGGGAAGCCCGCGAATGCGGGAGTGAAAAGTGGAAAGCGAGAAAAGCAAGAAAAGTTGTGAACGCGGGAAATGCAGAACGAGGGGCCAGAATGTCCAGAATGTTTGTAAAATTGAAAGACATTGTGCTCAGCCGGTGTCCAAAGTGTCGGAGTGGCTGTCCAAAATGTGCAAGTACGGGGGCCAATGTCCAGAGTATTATTAGTTCAATAAAATCCTGACGGGCACTTGACTGATTCGATTACAGACAGTATAATAAAACTGAACAGTTGGTTTTTATCACAGGAGGAACACCAATGAAGTTTCCTGAAAAAATAGAGAATGAAGCATTACTGGAAGACATACTTTCAGAACCCGGTACCGGCCTGATTGAAATGATGAAGCGGCTGGACGGGGATATCATGATTCTGGGTATCGGCGGCAAAATGGGCATAACGCTGGGACGTCAGGCCGTCAATGCGATCCAGGCCGCGGGAGTCAGCAAAAAGGTAATCGGGGTTTCCCGTTTCAGCGATGCAGCAGGCAGGAATAAACTTGAACAACGGGGCATTGAAACGATTTCCTGCGACCTGCTGGATCAGAACGCGATAAAGGCATTGCCGGAAGTAAGGAATGTCATATTCATGGCAGGGCGGAAATTCGGAACTGACGGTTCGGAGGAACTGACCTGGGCGATGAATACGATCGTGCCGGGCTGTGTCGGCGACCATTTCCGCAAAAGCCGGATAGTGGTCTTCTCCACCGGCTGCGTCTATCCGCTGGTAAGCATCGGTACCGGCGGCTGCACCGAACAAGTCCCCCCTGCCCCGGTCGGGGAATATTCCCAGTCCTGTCTCGGCCGGGAACGCGTTTTCGGCCACTGCGCGAAAACCTATGGCACAGAGACGCTGCTGCTGCGTCTGAACTATGCGATTGATTTGCGCTACGGCGTGCTGCACGATATCGGGCAGCAAGTCTGGAACGGCCAGCCGGTCAACAATACCGTCGGCCATTTCAATGTATTGTGGCAGGGCGACGCCAATTGTTACGCGCTGCGGTCGCTGGAGTTCTGCGCCTCCCCGGCGGCGGTATTGAACATCACCGGCCCGGAAACCGCATCTGTGGAATATATCGCCGAAGCCTTCGCCGGGCTGATGAATAAAGCCATCAGCTACACCGGAGTCTCCGCCGGCAAATGTTATCTGAATAATGCAGGCAAAGCATTCCGGCTGCTGGGTTATCCGCGGGTTTCGCTGGAGCAGATGATCGACTGGCAGGCGCAATGGCTGATGCAGGGAGGCAGTTCGCTGGGCAGGCCGACACACTTTGAAGTAAACAACGGGAAATTTTAACAGCAGGGCATAACATGAAAAGAATCAACGACATTGATCCGCAGGTACTGGCCGCGTTCAGAAAAGGCGCCGTCATTCCGGCGCAGCCGCTGGCGCTGGACGCAAACCGCAAGTTTGTTCCGAAATATCAGCAGGCGCTCTGCCGGTATTATATGGATGCAGGCGCCGGCGGCATTGCGGTGGGGGTGCATTCCACCCAGTTTGAAATCCGCAATCCCGAGATCGGACTGTTCGAACCGGTACTGGCCCGGACGTCGCAAGCCATTGATGACTGGCGCGCTGAAACCGGACGCCGGATTCTGAAAATATCCGGGGTCTGCGGCAAAACTCCGCAAGCCGGGTATGAGGCCGAATTCGCGCTGAAACATGGTTACGACGCCTGCCTGCTGAGTCTGTCGGCGCTGAAAGACTCAACCATCGGGGAGATGATCGCCCACTGCCGGACCATTGCCGGCATCATGCCGGTCATCGGGTTCTATCTCCAGCCCAGTGTCGGCGGCAGAATCCTGCCGTATGAATTCTGGCGTGAATTCATGGAGATTGACAATATTCTGGCCGTAAAGATGGCGCCGTTCAACCGCTACCAGACCCTGGACGTCGTGCGGGCGCTGGCCGAATCAGGCCGTGAAAATGAGATCACGCTGTATACCGGCAACGACGACAATATCGTTCTGGATCTGCTGACGGAATATAAAATCCAGACCGCCGCCGGACAGAAGAACATCCGGATAAAAGGCGGACTGCTGGGACACTGGTGCGTCTGGACGAAGAAGGCGGTGGAACTGCTGGACGAAATCCACGGCGTCATCGCCTCCGGCAGGACAATTCCGTCAGAGATGCTTTCCAGAAATATCGAAGTAACTGACTGCAATGCGGCGTTTTTCGACCCTGCCCATTATTTTGCCGGCTGCATTCCGGGGATTCATGAAGTGCTGCGCCGCCAGGGACTGCTGCCGGGAATCTGGTGTCTGAATCCGCGGGAAGTGCTTTCGCCGGGGCAGAGCGAGGAAATTGACCGGGTTTACCGCTCTTATCCTCACCTGAATGATGACAGTTTTGTAAAAGCCAACCTTGACAAATGGCTTGCGGATTGATATTTTCTAATCCAAATTCAAGCAAAGGCTGATAAATGCAGAAACGGGCAATCGAGACGAGAGAGAACATTCTAAAAACCGCCATCGGGATATTTTCCGGGCACGGTTATCATGGCGCCAAAGTTGATCAGATCGCGGAGGCCGCCGCCATCAACAAACAGCGGATATATGCCTATTTTCACAGCAAAGCCGGATTGTTCGAACAATGTCTGAGCACAGTTTTCGAAGGGGTGAAATTATTCGACGATAACGCCATGGCGGCAGCCCGGCTGGAACCGTCGAGGCTCACGGAAATAATTCTGCGGGAATACATGGCATTGCACAAAAAACATCCGTATTTCTGGCGGATGCTGGCCTGGGCCAACCTGGAAAATGATTCATCCCTGAAAAAACTGCCGGGGCTGAGGGAGAAAGACTACACGTCCCTGAAAGCGGTGTTCGGCCAGGCCGTGGAGCTGGGCTTGCTGCCCGGCGGCGTATCTTTCGAGACTTATATTTTCACGCTGATGGCGGTCTCGTACTTCTATCATTCGAACCGTAAAACGCTGTCGAAGACGCTCTCGCCGGAACTGTTCACCGGTCAGGGGATGGAGAAGCTGATTGCCGAATGCTCAGTCATGATTGCGGCGCGGTGATCTTCCCTTTCTCTCCTGAGCTTCAATATTCTCAGCCAGGTAGATGTATTTGATCATAAAAAATCCGCAGATGCCGCCGAAAATATGCCAGAGAAAATGCGTCCCCTGCGGCATGAACGAAAGTCCGTCAAAGCGGTCCAGCACGCGAAAAGCCACCGCCACGGCAAACGAGGCCAGGCACAGCGTCAGCGTCAGCCATGCCCTGCGGTTTCTCAGTGCGCAAAACAATATTGCCGGAAGCAGAATATTCGAGGCCAGCACCAGATAGCCGATGGTAATTACATACTTTTCGGGAATCCTGACATATTGCGAGATAAAATAATAGATTGTCCATGGCCCGAGCGTAAGCAGAAAAGTCCACACCCATTTTCTGACCAGTATCCGCCACAGGAAAATCCCCGCCGACAACGCCAGTATCAGAATCGGCATGACATCCAGTTGTATCCAGATTGAACTGCTCCGGGTGGCGTGGTAAACCGTTCCCCCGATAAACCCCAGCAGCAGAATCGGCATGCAAACCGTCGTCAGCGGATGTTTCAGCGTGTTCAGCCGCGTTTTCCAGGACCAGTAGATCACCAGCAGCAGAAAGATCAGGTTGCTGAAGGTATTGAATGGTTCAACCGGAAAACGGTTCATATCCGTCTCTTTATACAACGGGCCGTGATCCTGCGGCCCGTGCATGATATATGCCTTGGATTCGCTGTTGTTCATTGATTCCTCCCCCTGTTGAAAAGTTCCACGAGCTGACGGTCCAGTTTCGGCATAAGCACTTCCAGCGGAGTCCGCCGCTTATATTTTATGATAAGCACAGTCCATGCAATCAGCAGCACACCGGCCAGGATGTTCTGCCAGGAATAAAGCGCCCAGCCGCATGAAATGCTGAATTCCCTGTTGCTGAACGGCCACAGATAACTGATAGTCCAGAGCTGTCCCGAGCCGAACAAGTCCATAACCATGTGCAGTTGCGACAAGGCGAAACACAGGCCCGCCATCTTTGCTTTATGCTCGGAGAAACAGCAGAATACCCCCGCCGTCACTACAGCAAACAGGAGGTTGTGCCCCAGCAGATGATGAAATTTCCAGTACAAATCCTGACTAAAAATGATTCCGAGCCCGTCGAAATCCGGCAGAACCGCCGCCAATGCGCAAAACAGCCGTTCGCGCCCGTTCAACTGGAAGAGATTGCCAATACACCATCCGGAAAGAAAATGAGTCTGTAAGTGCACAAGTCCTCCCGGCTGATATTGATGCTAATGGTTGGCGATCCTGTATATCATCACCGCTCCGATAATCTGAAACGCCAGATTGGGCAGCCACAGCAGATACTGCGGATAGATTTGCGGGAAATTAGTCAGCGAGTCACAGAGAATGATTGTCATAAAGAATCCGCCTGCCAGAATTACGCTAAGGAAAAGATTGACCGAAGTTTCGCGTCTGGAAGTTCTTATCGCCAGCGGCAATCCCAGCAGCAGGAAGGCGATCGGCGACAGGGCAAACGCGATACGCTGATTCAACTCGACCTCCAGTTCGCAGGTGTTCCGGTTCAGGCGCTTGTCAATGCGGATTCTGCCCAGCAGTTCCTGCAGCGTCATATATTTGGCCTTTTTGCCGATGCGGATTTTATTCATTTCCTTGCCGTAGTTGAGCGTGAATTCAACGGTCTTGTTGAAAACCCTGGTCTCCGGCTTTGATTTCTTGTCGATAACAATACAGTCAGTCAGCACTACCGTCATCAACTGCTTGCTTTTATCAACTATAAATTTGCCTCTGGCAGCGGTAATGTCCTGCTCAACGTTATTTTTGGATTCATCCATCGTGAAAATCTGAATATCCTTTACTTCATCCGCGCTGATCTTATCGTCAATGTAAATGATATTATTCTCAAAATCAACCGGCTTGCCGGGTTCGAAAAGCGCCAGCGGCTGGTCAACCCCGGTAGCCAGTATCAGACTGCGGGATTTTCCCAGCAACGGAGGTCCGACCTCAACCTGCAGATAAAGGCAGAGCAGAGTCATGAGAAAAGTGACGATCAGGATCGGCGAGACCACTTGCAGAATGGAAACCCCGCAAGCGCGCATCGCGGTAATTTCCGTATCGGCGGAAAGCCGTCCGAAAACCAGCATCACCGCCACCAGCACCGCCCATGGAACCGTGAAGGTCAGCACAATCGGCATGATATATAGCATAAAGAGCAGAAAGTTAATCACCGGAATCCCCTGCGAGATATACTCGAATATCTTCACCAGCCGCGCGCCCATCATCACGAAGGTCAGAACGCCGATCGCCATCCCGAAGGTTATAAGAAAGTTTTTTAATACATATAAATTTAAGGTTTTCATCTTGCCCAGTAATTTCCCGGTTATCATTCCGCACAAATCCGATACACTAAACCGAAACTGAAAATACATTTAATTTACGGATTATCAAATCCGGATTGGTATTTAGTCAGAGTAATCCGCCAATGTTTTCAGGGTTGACCTCTGTTTTCCGCCCATGCGAACAGTCTGTCCGCCAGCATGAACAGTACAACAATCCAGGATGCAGCAGGAGGATTCGGGGCACACTTGTAAACTACCGCGCCTCCGTTGCATATTTTTACAGATATTATACCGGATACTGCTTTTGCTTCTCCGCTACAGTCGCTGCGGTCATGCGGAAATCGAATATCCACGGGATGTCATTTTCATAATCCGCCCGGTGCGCCGCATGATAGACAGCATCCCATCTGCATCCTGCATCACGCGCCTTAAGCCTGGTCTGTAATTCCAGCCAGAGTTCACTAAGGCAGATCTCACCTTCGGCCATATCTGCTACCTCAAACGGTTTGTCCAGAATTGCGGCGGCTTCATCAATCCGCCCCAATGCCAGCAGCGTTTTTGCGCGCAGATATTTCATGCGTCCTCCGGCTTCGGCGCCTGATGATAAATGCTGTAGAAAGTCAGCGGCGCGACCGGCATCCATGAAGCTGTCCATGGCTTCGCTCAGCAGCATGTCATTACCGGGTTCCGCATTCAGCACGCGCATCCATGCCGACAATGCCTGTTCCGGTTGTTTCTGCATCGTATATAAAAGGGCTTTGACCCGTTCAATAATACTGATCGCGAACGACGGGATATTCAAGCGTTCGAGACGGGCAAGGGCAGTGATATTTTTCCCACGTTTACACTCATTGACTGCCAGTTGATACTGCAACCAAGGGTGGGACGCTGCTCCGGGCAAATCAGTTTCAGCAGTCTGCAGACGCATATACCACGCTTCCGAGGTCTGCCAGCCCGGCAGCTTAATCGCCGCGGAGTCCGGCAAACGCCCCGCCAGTAATTCCAGCCACGGTTCCTGTAATGGGCCAAGACTGCTTTCGGGATAGATGTTCGGGGCAAATTCAAACGGCGCGGCATCATCTGCGATGCGGCGGCGTAATTCAAGTGCGCCCCAGCCGGAGCCATGGTGCAAAATCGCCTCCGGGGTCCGGTTTGAGACCAGACGGGCCCGTGCCGCGATCTCCTCTATTTTCGATTCAGGCAGGCGACGTTCCACTTCAGCGGCAACTGCGTTCATTGCGATGCGATAATCCTGATCGTGCAAAGATGCGGGATCACCGGCGACCGGTCCAAAGCTCTCAACCCAGAAAAATTCGCTTTCAGGCGGCATCGGCACTGATTCCAACTGGGTTTTCGCCAGTCCGCTCTGAATTTCAATATACGGGGTTCCAGGTTCGGATAGAAAATCCGGCCAGTGCCGCCCGCCCTGACTGCTTCCCCACAGAAACAACTTGCGGCCGCGCATCACTTTCGTTGAAGTACAAAGCAATCCGCGTCCGTCTTTTTGCACTGCGGCCTCCCACGGCCGGGTACCGGCAGGCATATAATAGAAGTAGTCAATAGCAGCACTCACCCGTCTCGGATAGGTTGCATCCACCCCTTCATGGTCGGAAGGATGAACAAGATGAATTCCGTTTTGGTGGATTATCGCGCGCTCTGACGGAACTATGACGCGGGTATCCGGAGTCTCCGGGAAAGCAGTGTTGCTCCACCAGTAGGTCGAAGTTGCGGCAGCATCCGGATTGACGATCTTCACCGCAGTGAAGAGAAAATCAGAGTCATCATCGGTAAAAAAGCAATCCATTTGAAATGGAGTCCCGGTCACCCGCTCCCACTCGTAAAAACGCAAAACGGGGCGGTCTCCGCTGGTCAACCGTGCGGCAAAAAGGTCGGAGGCCGTGAACGGGGAGTGTCCCCTGAAACCGACATTCCACTCAATCCCTCCGGAAAACCATGCGTTACGGAGCGCCAGTCTGCCAAATTGCAGAACTTTATTCGAATAGAGCAATTCGCGTCCGTCCCGCTTGTCCAGCAGCGACCAGAGACGGCCGCCCAGTGAAGGGACAAAAGTCGCGCGCAGGCGATTATTTTCAAGCACCAGCGTCGCCAGTTCACCGGTCCGGCGATCCCGGGTGTAGCCATCCTGAGAAGAATATGGCAGAATGGTATCGGGGATTCCCCGGTTAAAACAGGCATATTCATCCGGAGGCAATGCAGGATCAAATTTCATTTGGGGCTGTGGCTTCCAGATCCGGCGAAATGACGGATGATTACTCTCGGACGGAAATCCACACAACGGAAGAGTCATCTGAAAACGGTATAAATCATTCATTAACAGCACTCCGTGCGATGCAATGCGCAAAACTTATTGACTTGCACTTATTATTCGTGGAGACCTTACCACTTCTGAATATAGCCTGCGCAAAGTTTTTTGCCAGCTTTCGATCAGTCAATATTGACTTCGCCAACCCGCAGCCAGCCGTCATCATCTCTTCCTTCATTCGCCATTTTCACCGCCGGCTTGCGCTGTCCGGGGCGCACGATTGCCAGGCGCAGTTCATACCGGCCTTTGCTCATGCCATCCGGCAGAAAAATGGAATCATCCAGGAATTGATCATCGCCAGGCATCCATTCTTTCAGATTATGAACCAGTTCGACATCAAGCTCCGTACCGCTACCGTCTGCCGGAACCAGCCGCACTAGAATCTTAAAATCATTATAACACGGCGCAACGCCGAGATTCGCCCAGTTTTGCTCCAGTAAAAATGGTCTTCCGGCATTAACGTCTACCGGCAGCCGTATATCTCCGGCTGCAAACCGGTATCCGATCTTTTTCTGGAATTCATCAATCGCCGGCCGCCATTCTTCCGGAACCACGGTGCTCTTAATCATGATCAGCGAAGCATGCCAGCGCAGCGCCTCGTCCATGATAAATTCAAAGTATTTCTTTCTCTCCTGAATATGCCAAGCGATCAGAGTGTCGCCAGGTTCAAGGCATACAGGTCCGCGCTTCCAGGCATCCTGTGCGCGGGCCATGCCCAGAGACATCGGATACCTGCTCCGCATATGGCTCCATTTGCCATCGCTGATGTCGCCCCAACTGTCAGCTCGCCACCCGGCGCCGTTCGCCACAGCATACTGGAGAGCATCCGTACATCCGATAAGCATGATGAGCGGAGTCTTTTTGAACGCTTTTAGATAGATGTCTACCGCCCATCGTCTGAGGCATTCGTTTCCCATGGGCATCCCCGGAACTTGGCAATTATGCCATTCTCCCCAGAATCCGAGCGTGCCGATATCCATTGCATACAACAACGGATGTCCGTCGTAGCGTTGCCCCGTTAGCGACACCAGTTTTTCCATCGAATTATGGAACAGCGGATCATTGTAATCAGGAATGCAGCAGTCCCTACCTTCAATTTTATACCATATCAGCCTGCCTTTTTTTATATACCATGCCGGCAGAAGGCCGAACTGGTCATGAGGCATCAAGCGCAGATGAAGCTGCTGACCCCGTTTCCGCGCCTGCTCAATCGCCCGGTCAATGATGTCCCAGTCTATCTTTCCTTCTTCCGGTTCCAGGCGCGCCCAGTACCAGCGGAAATACGCAATCGAAGTATCGGGATGACCTTCGTTTTTGATGTTCCCGGTAAATTCGCCATATTCAGTGGGCCCGTCATCATTCCAGTAATTTTTTGTTTCGGTAATGTCGCCGTTAAACCGCTCGTAGGTTTCAAACCCCATCCCCGGATTAACCAGAAGTTCGTCCGAACGTTTCAGTTGCATGACCTGCAAGTGGTCGTACGTATATCGCGGATGAATATATTTTTCCATGTCATAATCCTTAACTTATGCGTCTAAATGTAAAGTAAAACTTACCAGCACCAGAAAAAGTAGTTGGTGTACTTCGAATGGACAAACTCATAAGGGAAGAGCATGTCCTGATTCTGGCCCTCGATTTCAAAACGCACCGGTTTGCGGTGAATACCGCCGACCCCGCTGCCGTTGAATATCTGGATGGCAATGAAATTGTCAGCTCCCGGCTTGAATGCTCCGGCAGGCAGTTCCCACATTCTGGCGCCGCGACCGCCCATGTGGGCGTTTTGAACCTCGACCGGCGGCGGCATCCTGCTGCCGTTCAGCCAAAGCGTGGTCTGATTGTCGGATGCCTTATAGGTTGCTATATCCCTGACGCCGTCGATTTCAAAATATAATTTTACGCCCTTCACCGATTCCGGCAGCGCAACCCGGCGGAAATACCAGCCGAAGCCGTCATAAGCCGATTCCGGCGCCGCATTCATATGCGGATTTTTCTCATTCACGCCCTGTTCCTCCCACACTTGCCCGGTAAGAATGCCGCGCGGCTGACGTTCGCCGAACTGGCCTTTCTGGAAACCGGTTTTCTCCCCGCTGCCGTCAGGATCGGTCAGGAACGTCCAGTCGCCTTCGGAAATATCCAGCGGAGGTATTTTCCAGCTTGCAGTAAAGCGATTCTGCAAATTGAGATTGGAAAAAACCATCGACCAGATACGCCAGGCCTTACGGCGGGATTCATCACTGGTAATAGCATACGGATCAACACCGCACAGAATCAAATTGCCGCGACCATTTTTGAATACGGCGGCAACGCCTTGTGCCGAAGTCCATTCCCTGCTTATTCCAGATACGGAGTTATTAAGACTGAACGACCGGAACTCCGGATTTTCAAAGAAATAGAAGTCTGTATCAGTAAGTCCGGCAAAGAGCGGAGAAACCGCCTCGCCCAGCCGGTCTGCTCCAGGCAGCAAACTTTTCTGCAGGAAAAGTTGATAGAACGTATTATTCCAGTAATGCGGATAGGTAAGTGTCTGGATGCGGTTCTTTTTAACCGCAACGCCGGACGGCAGGAAATTGGAAAACGGCAGAACTACTACAGATTTAAACGCAGCCAGTTCCGACTCGGCCAATGTAACATTGTCACCGACCACTGCAACCCCGGCAGCGGCATTGCCTTTTGCATCAATGCCCAGTCTGTCCAGAAACTTCAAGCCTTTCTCGCCGCCGAAGTATTTGACTGCCGGAAGCATTGCCTCAGGTTTATCGTTGAGTATGTAGAGCAACAGATTGTTGACCAGTCTTGTTGCAGCGGGATCCAATCCGTAACGGTCGGTAACGTCCACCTGACAGAGAACCGCCCTCCCCCTGCCGGAACGCAATTCCAGCAGCGCGGTTTCTTCAAGGTCATAACCGCAGTTGAGAATCGGAGTAAAGTTGCCATAGCATGGCTTGTCCATCACATACGCGGCGGCAATACCCTCATTGGTCAAATGCGGGGTCTCCAGTCCGGGCCCGTGGTTATTACGGTAGTACTTCGACGGTCTTTTTTCCGATGGCACTGTGCCCGCCCTGCCGCGCAAATATGCCAGATCCGCATCATCCAGTCCCGCAACCGCGGGATGCGTTTTATCCGCGATAAACAGATGTTCAATCCGGCGTTCACGCAGTCTCCAGTCTAACAGTCCGGCATCTGTCTGCTCGAAAATCAGCGCTCTGCCGCCGCGGTCAATAAAGTTCTTCATGACATCGCCGTCAGTCTGCCTGCTCAACGCGCCACGCTCAACAATCAACAGTTTAATATCCTCAGGAATTGACTGGCGGAGATCGACTGGAATGAGCTGCAATCCGGTTTTGGCCGCCAGCGGCCGGCCGGCCGCAACCACGCCGACTTTAACATCAGGATGCCCGGACTGCCATTTTGCCAAATCCATCACGGCATAACCTGCTCCGGCGACATTCCGGCGCGGGAAAATAGTGATTTTAAAAGCATCGCCGCGCGCTTTCCCGTCTTTGTCAATGTATGACAGCCGGATCACGGCAGGCGTTTTAACCGTAACTTCCGGCAGGGTGAATTCGAGCGGACGCTGTATAATCCCGCCCTGCGGAGCATCTATTGTTAATGTCTCCTTTTTGACATTGCGCCCATTTACATCCAGCACCGCTTCGAAACTCTGCGCAACGGCATTCTCCGTATCATTGATTGCCACAATTTGCTTGCTGACGGCATCGCCGCCGTAATAGTTGTGATCCTGCGCATAGACATGTCCTTTTTCACCGCCGATATAGGCAAAAAACGGTTGCATTTCGTTTTCGTAGATAGCGGTATATTCAGAGGCGACCGGCTTGATTTTGCCCTGTCCGTATTGTTCCGGCCATTGCCAGCGGGCAATAGCGCGGAGCCGGTAATACCAACTGTTCATGCGCATCCAGTTGTCTTCGACTACCTGATCATAAGGCAGCATGAAATATTTATAGGAAAGCTGCCGGTTGTCCTTGATGTCCAGCGCTTTCACGGTATTCGCCGGGGCCAGAAATATATCATCATCCACCCATGCGGTGAAGCCGTCAATCCCGGCGGTCCTGAAACCGCGCAGCGATCCCTGATGGAACATGGCGCCCCACTGCTGCCAGTTGTCAAATACTTTATTCCCAAGATAGCGGGCGCCGACTTCGTGCACCAGCAGACGGTGCACCAGCCGCCCGTTATCCACCGGAAACATGTCCCTGGGATGGGCGGCATCCATCGTAATCAGATTGGTGGTGCCAGCTTCATAAATAAAGTGCGGCAGCTTCTTCTCCTCCCGCTCCGACCATGGTCCGTAGTACATGACGCGGTCAATCAGGTTCAACTCGTTGCAGGGATACTGATGGGAGTTTTTCATCGAACCCGGCAGATTGCCGGTCCCCTGGGAAATATATGGACGGGTCGGATCTATCGTCTGAAATAAATTGAACCGTCTTTTGAGAAATGCATAGAGATTCAGCGCTTCCTGGCTGTCCGGCATAAAATTATCATCCATGGCAAACGGATTATGGGCAAAACCGTTAACGTCAAGCTGACCGTAAGGATCACTGATATAAGCAATCACCGAAGGATGATTCCTGAAACGCCGGACTTCCGCAACGGTTTCCGGGTCGGAGAACGCATGATTGATCGGCGCCATGACCATAAAGCCGTAACGGTCCAGCAACTCATACAAGGCGTTATTGTAGCCATCGCTCATCGAATGCAGATAGATGAAATTGAACCCGAATTTCTTCAAATATTGCAGCCGTTCCGGATCGTATACTCCGGACGGATTGGTGGCATATGCCGCACGCATCCGCGTAATTTTATTATTGATCAGAAAATGGCCGTCTTTGATTTCGAACCGCCGGAATCCGAAGTCAACGCCTTTTTCCTGAACAGTTCCGGTCTCTGCCGTGATTTTAACATTCAGCTTATACATTTCAGGTTTTTCCGGCGACCATGGACGGAAATCCTTGCACACCCCGGAAACTTCGGTAACGCCGTTATCGCTGACAGCCTTTTCCGCAGTCGCGACAGTCCGGCCATCTTTGTCCATAACGGCACATGATACCGTGCCTTTTCCGGAAAGCGTGGACTCCACCATTACATCAAACTTTCCGTCAACCCCGTCGGCTTTTTTAACCCAGATGTCCTTGATTACCGGACGCTGCTTAAACGCCTCCAGATAGATATCGCCGTTAATCCCGGTGCCATTGCCGATGGTAATGCCGGGATAAACCGCAGTGAACAGCAACAAGTCAAGACGATTGGGTTTGCCGTACTCCAGTTTCGAAGTCACATCCAGCGAAGGATTCGAAGTTGTAACCGTACCGATAAATTTACCGTTCAGATATACCGCAGCTTCTTTGTAAACATATTCAAAGTTCAACCTGACCGCTTGCCCCTGCAATGACGCATCCGGCACAAACATGCGCTCATACCAGAAGAATGACCGTTTCGAACCTCCGAAATCTTCCCAACTGCCTTCGGCATTGGCTAACTGACCGGGGCTTTTAGCATCCGGCCTGAACACCGGACAGTACCAGCCGATTCCCATCGGCAACGGCGTATAAACCCATTTATCCGATACCGGCGACATGTTCTCGTTATCCGCGCCCTGTACAGCCCATAGCGAATTCAGATAAATCCGTTTGGTAGTGGAGCTGACATACATGGAACAGGCCTGGCTGTCATCCCATATTTTTATTTTTTTGCCGCCGGTATATTTTGCAGGCCAGAAGACATCCGCCGCCGGAGTGCCAAAAGTCAGATCGCGTGTTTTTTCATCGGCGACAAACTCCAGATAGGCCTTCTTGAAGTTCTTGAAATTGGCATGAGGTTTCAGATTGTCCGGTGTGGCAATCAGCCCCAATCCGGTACTGTCGTTCAGCTTGATATCATAGGCCAGCATCTGGCCTTTTTCCGGATTCCAGCCTGGAAATGCCCTGACTGGAATAGCCGCCTCCAGCACATAACCGCTGGTCTGCTTTCCGTTAACCAGCAGACTGTTCCTGACCAGTTTAGATTCTATTGTTATGTTGGATTTAGCGCCTTTCATCACTACCAGCGGTGGTTGATTTTTAGCTCCGCAGTCAAAGATAATTTGTATGCCCCTGCCGCCGAAATCACTATTTGCCGCCAGTTCTTTTTTCTTCACTCCGGGCACCAGAAACAGTTCTATCGAGTCATTGCTCCAGGCGTCAATGCTTGACCCGCCCGCAGGAGTTTCGTCCGCGACTATCGCCAGAAAATAAATGCTGGTGTCATCTTTCATCAGGGCAAACTGTCCGGAGAGCTGTTCCGGGCCTTTCCACTTGCCGCTGCCGGGAATCACAAATTTAGCATTGTCCAGCTTAATGAAATCAGGCGGGGTCCAGTTGTAAAGATTGTCTTCATATCCCCAGTCCTTGCGGTATAAGCCATCAATCGCCACCCCTGCGGTAGGACGCGGAACAATATACATTTCCTGAGCATCAATCACATTTATTCCGGCCACCGTGGCAGTAAAACCCTCCTTCGTGGTGTCGAACGCCCAGATACCGAAACCGACACTCATAGTCTTGATCCTGCTCAAGTCCGGATTGCCTTTGGTTTTCATGGAGGCGCGGTCGAAAATAAATTTCTTGAAGTCTTTGCCCGCAACATCCTTATACCATGTCCCGGTCATCGTGCCGCCTTCGCAATCCAGCCCCAGCATGATACTGATCGCATGATCGGATTTTACCGAAAATTCAATACTTTTAAAGTCCTTCATATCCGCCAGCGGACGGTAATAATAGGTGGCACAGGCATAATTCTCCTTTTTCGGAGCGATCCCGGACGTGAACTTAAATCCGGCTTCTTCGCCGAGAGCGTTCGGCTCCGCCGCAATCGAAAGTTTTGCGGAGCTGCCGCCGCTCACCCACCTGCCATAGTCGAAATCCATCGTCCATGCCGTCGAAATTGCCGATATCGACAGCATAATTGCATAAAGCCATCTTGTCATCATTTTTCTCCATAATAAATTAGGGCTAACTTCTAAAATCTATAAGATTGATCGTAATCATAAAATTACCAGTCATGCAGGAAGCATGACCGGAGTTTTTCAACATCCCGCGAATAAATCGTCAAGAGCTACTTCCTGGAAGCGGCAGCCTGTGAGTTAATGATCTTGATTCCGGCAACAATTGCGGTAAAACCCTCCTTGGTGGTGTCGAACTCCCAGGTGCCGAACCCGACAGCCAGCGCCTTCACCTTGCTCAAGTCCGGTTTCCCGTTGATTTTCATGGAAGTGCGGTCGAAAGTGAATTTCCTGAAATCATTGCCTGCTGTTTCCTGAAGCCATGTTCCGACCAGCGTACCGCCTTCGCAATCCAGAGACAGCATGATGCTGATTGCATGATCGGATTTTACCGAAAATTCAATGCTTTTAAAGTCGTTCATGTCCGTCGCCGGGTTGAACGCATAGGAAACGCACGCAAAAGTTTCTTTTTTAGGCGCAGGTTCGGCCGTAAACTTAAATCCTTGCTCGTCACCCATCGCTTTCGGCTCCGCGGCAACCGCGACTTTGGCAGAAGTGCCGCCGCCCCACCATCGGCTGTAGTCAAAATCAACACCCAGCACTGTAGAAAATGCGGTCAGCGACAGTACAACTGTACAAATCCATTTTTTCATTATTTCTTCTCCGCTTTATTCATTAATTACTGTTTTAATTTCTAAAATCTATAAGATTGGTTGGAATCAGGAAATTACTGGTGGCTCCACTGACGCCAAACGGTGCTGCGAGCGCTTTCGCATGAAGATCGCCAAAAAGAAAATTGCCATATTTGCTGTGCAGCGCATAAATGTTATACTGCGGAGCAGTCAAATCATAAGGATAATTACTCTTAAACGCATGCGGATAAAACATAACTTCTGCACAATCAGCCATTAAAACGGAACCGCTGAGCTTTTTCATTTGCTTGCTGAGTTTATTGAATGTCATCCAATCTTCATTATAGTTTCCGGGAGTTCCCGAAATAGTGCAGTTGAGACCATACCCCACATAGTCAGTAACACTCCAGAGTGACTGTACTTTCGGATTCGGAATCGTCGGGCAATTGAACACATTGTTTTTGGTTGTGTTGACGGTAGCAGGAGTACATTTGTTCCCCACATAACCCTGAGTTTGGAGCACTCTGTTCCAGGAATAACCAAAAAGGTTTCCGCCCGCGTCTGCAACCTTTATAATCCAGTCTCTATGATCGTTGGCATACAATCCCATTGCAAGCCCGATCTGCTTATGATTGCTCAGACACTTTATGGAACGCGCCTTTTCTCTGGCCTTGCCCAGCGCCGGCAGCAGCATTGAGGCTAAAATTGCGATGATGGCGATCACAACAAGGAGTTCTATGAGTGTAAAATTTCTCTTTTTCATTTTCACCTTTCCTTATGTATTTTATGGTTAAGATTTCAAACACTTTTTCGGATTATCAGATGTGATTTCAATTCTCCTTAATAAATTTATGGTTAATGTTTCAAACACTTTTTCGAATTATCAGGTCCGCTTTGACCACAATATCTTTGACCAGGTCTTTCGGCAAATCTTCGGCCAGCAGGCGCACCGCCAGCCGTCCCTGCTCCGCCCAGTGCGTGTCCACTGTGGTCAGCGGCGGATTGGAAATTTCGGAGTCGCTGGTATTGTCAAATCCGACGACCGCCAGATCGCCGGGGATGCGGATCTTATTTTGCGCACAGTAATCGAAAACAAATGCCGCGAACGTGTCCGACATGGCAAAGACCGCAGTCGGCGGATTTTTCATTGCCATCAGCTCCGTCATGGCTCTGGCAGTCGAAGCATAATTGATCTCACAGTTTTTCAACAGCGCCGGCTCGAAGCAGATTCCGCTGTCTTTCAGCGCCATGAAATAGCCTTCAAACCGTCCGGTGCCCCATTCGTCGCCTGTAGTTATCATCGCAATCCGGCGATGTCCGCGCTCAATCAGATGAAACGTCGCCAGGTAACCGCCATTCACAAAATCGTTCCGGATGGTGGATACGCCGCGGATCGGGTGCATGGCATGACAGCAGGAGCAATTGATATTTTCGCTGTTGCTGATCAGATCGGCCATTTCTTTGAAAAAGGCCGGAAATTCCTGAACGATCAGCAAGTCGATCCGTTCGCCATGCCGCGCACGCTCTATAAATTTTAAAGTTACAGACTTGGTTTCACAGCCCAGCCGGATGGATTCTTCCACAATGCCTTTATACAATCCAGCCCGGACGTAATCTAAATTACTGGTTGAAGTCTCTTTGTCATGGAACATCACATAAATAGTTTTTAGCTGATGAGACTTGTTAATGACGCAGCCGCGGCCGCGGGATTTTTGAATCAGATTCATCCGGGCAAGTTCGGACAACACCCGGCGGCTGGTGATATTGCTGACGCCGAATCTGGCGGAAATCTCATCCGCGGAATAAAATCTGTCACCGGCGGCGCAGGCTCTGTTCTTAATCTGGCTTGCCAGTTCTTCAGTTACTTTTTCCCACAGGCAGCTTATTTCTTGAACGGACATTACATTTTTTCCCTTAATATTTACACTGGCTGATTATATTATAAATGAATACTTCTATATTGTCAACAGTCAATAGGTATACTTTAACAAAAAATAATGAAAATAATCTGTGAGCCGCGCAAGCCGGAGCATGGCTTTAATAAAACTAACCGAAGCGATATAAGCATACCGTGAGTATGAAAGATGTGGTATCTAATAAAATATAATTACATGGCAAAAATTTTGTCATGTCATTTATGCGAGTCAATCGGCTTGATTCCGGCAACAGTTGCGGTAAAAACGTACCGGTACCGATGCAGGTTGCTTGCTCTCTACCCGGCAAATTTTCCTGTTTCCACCATCATCGGCCGGCTAATTTCTAAAATCTATGGAATTAGTCGGGATCAGGAAATTGCTGGTCGCGCCGAAAGCGCCGAACGGGGCTTTGATCGCTTTCGCATGAAGGTCACCGAAAAGGAAGTTGCCATAACCGTTGTGCAATGCATAGACATTATACTGAGGGGCAGCCTGATCATAAGGATAATTGCTTTTATACGCATGCGGATAAAACATTACTTCAGCGCAATCCGCCATCAAAACCGAGCCGCTGAGCCTTTTTCCCGGCTTGCTGACTCTGCTGAGCTGATTGAATGTCATCCAGTCTTCGCCGTAATTGCCGGGAGTTCCGGAAGTTGAGCAGTTGAGTCCATATCCAACATAGTCAGTGACACTCCATATTGCCTGTACCTTCGGATTCGAGATTGTCGGACAATTGAATACATTATTTTTGGAGGTGTTGACGGTAGCCGGAGTGCATTTGTTCCCCACATATCCCTGGGTCTGGAGTATCCTGTTCCAGGAATAACCGAAAGTGTTCCCGCCTGGATCTGCAACCTTTATAATCCAGTCTTTATGATCGTTGGCATAAAGTGCCAGGCCAAGTCCAATCTGCTTATGATTGTTCAGGCACTTTATGGAACGCGCCTTTTCTCTGGCCTTGCCCAGCGCCGGCAGAAGCATTGAGGCCAAAATTGCGATGATGGCGATCACAACAAGGAGTTCAATGAGCGTAAAAATTCTTTTCTTCATTTTTCGGTTCCCCCTTTAAATTTAACATAAGAGTTAAACACTTTTTCTGATTACCAGATCCGCCTTGACAACAATATCTTTAACCTGGTCTTTCGGCAAATCCTCGGCCAGCAGGCGCACCGCCAGACGTCCCTGTTCCGCCCAATGCGTGTCCACTGAGGTCAGCGGCGGATTGAAAATCTCCGAGTCGCTGGTATTGTCAAACCCGATGACCGCCAGGCCGCCGGGGATGCGGATATTGTTCTGTGAACAATAGTCGAACACAAACAACGCGAACGTATCCGACATGGCAAAGACGGCAGTCGGCGGATTTTTCATTGCCATCAGTTCCGCCATGGCTCTGGCAGTCGAAGCATAGTTGATCTCACAGTTTTTCAACAACGCCGATTCGAAGCAGATTCCGTTGTCTTTCAGCGCCATGAAATAACCTTCAAACCGTCCGGCACCCCATTCGTCGCCTGTAGTTATCATCGCAATCCGGCGATGTCCGCGCTCAATCAGATGAGACGTCGCCATGTAACCGCCATTCACAAAATCATTTCGGACAGTGGATACGCCGCGGATCGGGTGCAGGGCATGACAGCAGGAGCAATTGATATTTTCGCTGTTGCTGATCAGATCGGCCATCTCCTTGAAAAACTCCGGGAAATTTTGCACGATCAGCAGATCGAACCGTTCGCCATGCTGCGCCCGTTCCAGAAATTTTAAAGTTACAACCTTGGTTTCACAGCCCAGCCGGATGGATTCTTCCACAACACCTTTATACAACCCGGCACGGACGTAACCTAAATTACTGGTTGAAATCTCTTTGTCATGGAACATCACATAAATCGTTTTAAGCTGATGCGATTTGTTTATGACGCAGCCGCGGCCGCGGGATTTTTGAATCAGATTCATCCGGGCAAGTTCGGACAACACCCGGCGGCTGGTGATATTACTGACGCCGAATCTGGCGGAAATCTCATCCGCGGAATAAAACCTGTCTCCGGCGGCGCAGGCTTTGTTTTTAATCTGCTCCGCCAGTTCTTCAGTTACTTTTTCCCACAGACAGCTTATTTCTTGAACGGACATTACATTTTTTCCCTTACTATTTACCCTGACTGATTATATTATAAATGAATACCTATCGTTTGTCAATAGCAACAGGTATACTTCAATCTTTTTATTGGAAAGATTTTTTTCCATAGAATGGGGGGAAAATGATTTTTGAATTTTAAAAGTTCACGTTTCCGCTACTCATTCAAATATGGATAGTCGAAGCTAACAGCCTGCTTCAATACAAACATGCCGCCTGCCAGCCTGTATACTTCATTAGGGGATATCTTCTGTCGGGCTTCAAAATCAGGAGACTCAATTGTCACATTCACAGATTCAGTATCAATGCCGGTCATTTCCAGAATATTACCACTGTAATCGGTGACAATACGAACTCCGTTTGAACATGAGAAAATCTTCTTTTCATCAATAAAGGCATTAAACAGGCCATCAGCATGAACTGATTTATAACATCTGCCATTCCAGTTTTGTATATATTCGCAGCAGTATCCATCATTAGCAAGGCCGCCCCAGTATATTTTCTCCCCTTCGATATGAATCCCGTACAGTCGTGATATATATTCAAGCACTGCCAGTATGGTCGGGCCGTAATCATCAAGGACGGTGTTATTATCAATCCATGACTTTACAATAGACGGCTTGCCGGTAAACGGATCAAATTGTTGAGTGAACATGCATTCAGCGCCTGCTGCCTGGATAAGTTTCCGTCCCAACAGCGAGATCTCCGCGCAATGTCCGTAATTCTCAAGAGCGCGGATGGCCCTTTGATATGTCAGCCCCTCCGGCTGCCCGCTCCAGTCATTCGCCGCATTGTTCCGGAAAAGAGGATCATTTACGGCAATGGACGGCAGCGGCATCTCTGTCCAGAACTCTTCAGGATTCAGCAAATGGTGCTTAATGAAACGGTCTGCCATATCCTGGTGAAACGCACCGTGATACATCACCCTGAGATTATTATGAATCAGCACCTCCATAAATTCGTTGTTGCAATCGCGATCATAGCAGGCATGTTTCTCCTCCCGCCAGAGATAGTCGCGTATTTTTTTGCGCACTTCCTCCGCTTTCGCACGCCAGTAATCTCCCCTGCCATTGCAGATAATGTCTGAGATAACGGCAAGTACGGCTCTTCCGTCATGCGAGTAGGCCATAAAATCCATAGACGCATAAGGCACTTTGCCTAATCCCCGCGGCGGAGTTTCGCCGCCCCATTTATTCGGTGCGCCGGTCAGTCTTGTGCTATGATCCTCGCCGGTATCCCAGATGCACCATGTTTCGAGGCATCCGTCTCCATTCGAATCCCGGTATTTCCACAAGTAGTCGTCAAAACCTTCCAGGGCATCATGCAATTTTCTCAAATAACTTTCATCTCTGCCGGCCAGGTAGTACATATTCAGCGCGGGACGCGGAAAACAAAAGCCCTGGAGCCACTCGTAATCGCACTTCAATATATTATTATCAGGACTTACCATACCCGGGAAGCGGCCTTTATCATTCAGATTATCAAGGAAAATCAATTGATTATTCAGACCTGTTTCAAGGTTGCGTTTCGCATACATCTCACCGCCCATCGGCTGCGTCTCCAGCCACACATTATTATAGCCGCCCCCCTCCGTGAGCACTTTAATGCCGCAGAAATCCTTGATGTTGTTCTTTGCTTTTGTTTCCGCGGCGTCAAATAACTTCTGCAAATGTTCATCTGAAGTTTTGAAAGTCACAGAAGTATAGGTTTGCATACGTTTAAATTCCTTTGCTATATATCATACTAATATGTACTGCCAATTAATACTAAGCCAATATACCTGATAGATGATTCAATGTGACAGCGCTCCAAATTCTAGCAGTATATTATGTGGAAAAGCTCAGGACTGTTTCTTTTCGGAAGCCTGTGAAACGATCTCGACCATGGCGGTGCGGAAACTTTTGCCTTCATCCTGAACAGTATCCAACACTTCATTAACAATATCCTGGGTGGTTTTTACCGGCATCTTTTCAAGAAATATAAAGCGGTGGCCGCCGGCGTAAATATCATCGCCGTCTTTGAGAACGCTCAGTTCATTAAACAGCTTGCGGCCTTTATGGAATGTGCCGTTTCTGGCACCCAGGTCAATAACCGCATAATCCCCGTTGTCTTCACGCTGAATGGCAAAATGCTCCCGGCTGATTTCCTTGTCCAGCAGTTGAAAATCGCAATGTTCACCACGCCCGAAGATAATCATCCGGTCAGGAAGCTGGTAAAATTTCCTGGAGGAACCTTCTTTGTATTGAATATAAGCCATAAATCATAAACCCTTACCTGTTCATTTACTAATAACTTATCAATAAATAAAAATCAATGAGATAAAAACAAAAAAGCCGAACCTGATGGTCCGGCTTGAATAAAACTGCTGAAACAGCAATCAGGCTTTTTCGAAATTTCCAGTCCTGATACAGGAAGTACAAACTTTCATCCGCTTGTTGCCCTGTTCAGTCTTAACGCGAATTTCCTGAATGTTGGGATAGAAAGTACGTTTGTTGTTTTTAACAACATGCATACCGATACCGCCGGCTTTGATTGCAAGTCCCTTACGGGTGATGTTTCCGCCGCTAACTTTCCTCTTGCCGCACATTTGACATACATTACTCATTTTCTCGATCTCCAACTGCCGGGGCTTTCTTTGAGCTTCAATCCGGCTGAATATGTTAAAAGTTTAAACTACATATTAAAAATAGTGGTGGGTTGACGGGGATTCGAACCCCGGACCACCGCCTTAAAAGGGCGATGCTCTACCGACTGAGCTATCAACCCACCAGTTTTAAATGGTGAGCTTTAAAAATACTTTTCTTTTCCGATATTTCAAACCTTATTTGTAATAATTTCCCCATTTTTTTCAAATACTTTCGCAGTTTGCCGTTTTTTGGAATGATTATGGGAAATTGCCCAAATCTCCGGAACGCATTTAATAAATTTGAATCAACAGGAACAAATCATAAAAAAAGGGGTCTACGGTAAAAGAATATATTTGGATTTAAAACAAATCAGTGCAATATTAAAAGTTTGTAAGCAATGAGCTTTAAAAAATAAATTATGCTGAAAATCACCAATAACTTTGAAATGGAACAAAATGCTGATGAAAAAAAACAGATGGATTAATTTATTGTTTTTGTTTTTTTCCCTGACCGTCGCCGCTTTGCCGGCAATGAGCCAGGCGAAAGACCTGACCGAAGATGAAAAGCTGTCATTAATCACACGGTTGACGGCAAAAATAATATCCAACAACCATTACCGGCAGCATCCGCTCAACAATCAGATATCGTCACAGATTTTTGATGAATACTTCAAATTTCTCGATCCGGCCAAAATGTATTTTACCCAGGAAGATCTCAAGAACTTTGAAAAGTACCGGTTTTATCTGGATGATCTGGTACAGGCGGGCAATAATGAATTCGTGTTCAAAGTATATGATTTATATGTGAAGCGGCTCGCAATGTACCGCCAGTACTGCGAAAAGAAGCTTGTCGAGGGCTTCGATTTCACCCAGGATGATTCTTTTATAATTGACCGCACTAAAGCTGTGCGTCCGGCCAATATCCAGGAACTGCATGATGTATGGGATAAAAAGCTTAAAAACGATCTGCTTTATTTCCGTCTGATGAAACGTTCAATGGCCGAAGAAAGCAAATCAGCCAAAGATGTCAAGAAAGATATCAAGGACACTAAAAAGGCTAATGCCGCAGTACTGGATAACCGCAGCCCGGAAGAAAAAATCAAGCGCCGCCTGCGGGATATAGCGAATGAAGTGGAGCAGAAAGATAAAAACGATATCCTGGCCATTTTTCTGACCTGCATGGCCCAGACTTACGGACCGCACTCCAGCTATTTTTCACCCAGGGACGAAGAAGATTTCAATATCCACATGAAACTTTCACTTTTCGGTATCGGCGCGGTATTGACCAGTGACGACGGCTATACCAAAATCGTCAAAATCGTCCCCGGCGGGCCGGCAGCCAAAGACGGCAGACTCAATGAAGAAGACAAAATCATTGCTGTTGCCCAGGAAGGCGGCGATCCGGTGGATATTATTGACATGTCACTAAGCAACGTGGTTAAAATCATCCGCGGCCCGCAGAGCAGCAAAGTCACTTTAACGGTACTCTCCGGGAAAAAAGGTGCCAGCGCCATTCCTCAGAATATTACTCTGGTGCGGGATAAAGTTGAACTGAAAAGCAGCGAAGCCAGCGGATTCATCAAGCCGGCAAAGCACGGTGACGGCACTTCCGGTAAAGTCGGAATTATCACACTCCCCAATTTTTACATGGACTTTGAAGGTGCTCAGAACGGAGAAGCGGACTATAAGAGTTCGACCCGTGATGTCAAGAAGATCCTGGACGGATTTAATAAAGAAGATATTGACGGACTGATTGTTGATTTGCGCTCAAACGGCGGCGGCAGCCTGGCCGAAGCGATCACGCTTTCCGGTTTGTTTATCGAAAAAGGCCCGATAGTCCAGGTTCGCCAGAGCAACCGCGAAGTCTCGATCAAATACGACCCGGATCAGGAAATTCATTACAAAGGCCCGATGATTGTGCTTGTCAATAAGCTTACTTCATCCGCGGCGGAAATCTTTGCCGGAGCGATGAAAGATTACAAGCGCGCCATAATCATCGGGGACACCAGAACCTACGGCAAGGGTACCGTGCTGGATGTAGTCGCGCTCAAGCGGCTGCTGAACTATGTAAATCAGGATTTCCCGGCAGGATCGCTGAAGTATGAGAGCGCGGTGTTCTACCGGATCAACGGCTCATCCACTCAGCAGCTCGGAGTTACTCCCGACATCATTTTCCCGTCAATCACCGAATACATGAAAGTCGGCGAGCTGTTTAATGACAATCATCTGCCGTGGGATGCTATTCCTGAACTGCCCCATGATCTCTATGATAAAAATCTGGAAAAAGAACTGCCTGACTTGAAGAAGAATTCCGCCGCCAGAATTAAAAACGAAGTCAAATACAAAGTGCTTAAAGAAAATATTGATCTCTTCAATAAATATAAAGACCGCACGACTGTTTCACTCAACGAAGAAAAACGCTGGGCGGAATATTTGAAAGAAAAGAAAGTCTTTGAAGAGCAGGAAAAGCTGCTTCCGCAGGAAGAAAGAACCGATTCCAAAAAAGACAAGCCTGAAGAAGCCGATTTTCTGATTGATGAATCAATAAATATTCTATATGATTATATCAAGTCCTCAGGCAAAAAAATCGCGGTGGCTCAAAGAGCTGCCTGATTCTGTGCTGTTTAAGGCCGGGAATAATCCCGGCCTTTTTGCTTTAAAAATATTGCGGGAATATGATAAAAAACATCTCTGAATTTCTGGCTGGCGTTGTTTATTTCGGCAAAGGCATCATCGAATTTTATGAGAAGCCGCGCTCTTCTTCCTGCCGTCGGCTCCATGCTTTTCAATAAAATCCTGCAAGCTGAACGACTCCTTAGCGCCATTGGGTTATCGCGTCAACCGTGAATTTAGGCACATGCAGAACATCATTGTCATCCAGATAGTAGTTGGCCGACATTCCGGCGGCAATGTCCTCCTGGACAGGCGACTCGTCGGGATATCCGACCGCAAGCAGATAAATCACGGTCAAATCTTCCGGCAAAGCCAGTATCATATCCACATTTTCCCGCCTGAAAGCGCCGATCCAGCAACAGCCGATACCCAGAGAATAAGCGGTAAGCGTCATGCTTTGAATCGCGGCCCCGGCATCGGCATGCAGGGTACTGTTGCCGCTCCTGGGGCTTACAACTGCAATAAAAGTCAAAGGCGCGGTCCTGCCCGGCTCCGGATTGCGGCGCGGCTTGACCAGTCCGCCCCATGCGGTGTTTTCAAAAATTCCGGACACCAGTTCCGGCGTCCGGATAACGATATAACGCAGCGGCTGAATATTGCCGCCGCAGGAGGATAATCTGGCGGCATCAAGCATTTCCCTGAGTTCGGATTCCTTTAGCTGTACCTGCTTAAAACGCCGGACCGTTCTTCTGCCCTGTACCACTGCTGAAAATTCCATAGCTGCCTCCGTATTGTCCAAATTAATCCGTAATAACTGCAATTGCGCTATTAACATTGCCGAAAGGCGCGCTGACTTGAATGCCCTGCACCGCGGAACGGATTGCGGCGACACATTCACGGGCAATCTCAATGCCTTCCAGCCGCTGGGCCTCCCTGGACTCGGCTTTTGCCATGCGCTCCATAACTTCATCCGGAACAACTACGCCGGGAACTTCATTTTTCATGAACTCGGCGTTGCGATAGCTGGCCAGCGGCCAGATACCGGCAATTACCGGAATTTTCAAATCTTTGATGCTGTCAATGAACTTCAGCAGAGGTTCAACAGAAAAAACCGGTTGAGTGATGATGTACTCCGCGCCGGCTTCAACTTTTTCGCGCAGCCGCCGGATTTCGCGGTTCATATCTATGGCATTGGGATCAGCGCCGGCGCCGGCGAAAATCGAGGTCGGCATGCCGACTGTCTTGCCGCCGATATCAATGCCGCGGTTGAGGCGCGACTGGATTTTAAGAATACCGATGGAATCCACATCGAATACGGCGGAGGCGAACGGATAATCCCCCAGTTTCGGCGGGTCGCCGGTAATGAAAAGTATATTGTTGATCTTCTTGCAGGCGCACCCGAGCAGATCGGCCTGCATCCCGATAATATTCTTATCGCGGCAGCAGAAATGCAGAACCACCTCGATACCCGCTTTCTCCTGGAGTTCGATTGCAGTGATGATCGGAGAAATCCTGGAACTGGCCCGCGGCCCGTCAGGCAGATTGATGGCATCGATTCCCGCCTCGCGGCACTGAACAGCCTTTTCAATCGTGCTGGAAAGGTCATAGCCGCGCGGCGGAGTGATTTCCACCGTGGTAACCCATTCGCCGCGCGCAATCTTTGCCGCAAGGATTGACTTCTTTTCCATCGGCACCGGCTCCAGCAACTGGTCTTCCACTTTTAATTCGGCCAGTTTGCGGGTGACGTGAGTTTTTGCCAGCGGGCGGATACTCCTGGCAAGGTCCCGGATATGCTGCGGACCGATACCGCAGCATCCGCCAATGCCGCGCGCTCCGAGATTTACATAACGCAGAGCATAAGTTGTCAGGTATTCCGGACTGCACATATAAATCATGCGGTTATCCACGCTTTTGGGCATCCCCGCATTCGGCTGGGCGATAACCGGATAATCCGTCAGCGGAAGCATCTTCTCCAATGCGCCGAGCATGGCTTCAACCCCGGCGCCGCAATTCAGGCCGAGCGCGGTCGGCCTGCGCGAATAACTATCAATGCTTTTCAGCAGCGGGGCCAGCGATTCACCGTGAGGCATATCAAGATCGCGGTCAACATTGAAACTCAGCATGAACGGGATCTGCGATTTCAGATCAACCGCCCTGCAGGCATTTTCCATATCTGCCTTCGATGAAATCGATTCGAAAATTATGAAGTCGGCCCCGGCGCTTTCCAGCGCGTCTATCTGCTCGGCCAGGATCTCGACAATCTGTTTTTCTTCAATAATGGCGCCGTGACAATCCCCGATCGGGCCGACGGACCCGCAGACCAGCACATCCCCGCCGCACTCCGCCCTGGCAAGTTCAACGGCCGCAGTATTGATCTCCCGCACTTTTTCGCCCAGCCCGTGCCGCGAAAGTTTATTGCGGTTGGCGCCGTAAGTATTGGTGGTGATGACTTCCGCCCCGGCATCCACATAACTGCGGTAAATTTCCGATACCACTTTCGGATTGGTCAGACAAAGCCCTTCGTAGGAATTATTGATAAAAAAATCGCGCTTGTAAAATTCCGTGCCGGTCGCGCCGTCGAAAATAACTATATGATCCTGAAGTTTTTCTTTCAATCTGTTCTGCATAAAACCCCGTTACGTTGCTGCTGGTTAACTTTTCATGTCTTAATTAATGTCCGCATATGTCATATAAAAATACCCGGATAACTTTACCGTTTCCGCCGGTAAAATCAATATGCAATCCTCTAATAACCGCAGAATTATACTCTATAAGGTTGAAAATTTTAAATTTTCAACCTTATAGAGTATTTATGCATTTCCGGAAGCAAATCCGTGACGTGATTCCTGTATCACGCTTAACTGGGAATCA
This sequence comes from Victivallaceae bacterium, assembly GCA_041665605.1. Classification (GTDB taxonomy): domain Bacteria; phylum Verrucomicrobiota; class Lentisphaeria; order Victivallales; family Victivallaceae; genus CAIPAT01. The sequence continues at coordinate 27,788 of JBAYIO010000067.1, forward strand.
AGATCGGCGACCTCGCGCCGCCAGAAAGCATCGTTCCCCCAATCCGGAAAATTGTTCTGAAACTTGAAATCATCGATCTGGCGGCTGCACCAGTCGAGAAAATAGATAATCCGCATTGCCCGCAGCGGTTCGATCAACTGCAGCGAATCATCATCAAAATCCCGCATCTGGCAATAACCTTCGAGAATCAGCGACATTTCATAACGGCATTTCTGGATATGTTCAGGCAGCAGCAGCCACAAATCCTGAACCGGCGGCCCCACCATCATGTCATCAAAGTCAATAATCATCAGACCCTCTTCCGGACGTTCCAGGATATTGCCGCGATGACAGTCGCCGTGAATCCGGATATACTCCCTGCCCTCAAACATTTTACCGATCACATCAAGCAAGCGTCCGGCAGTATTCCTGAACTGGTCGCAATAAGCGGAAGTTACGAATCCGCCGGCCAGCAGATGCTCAACTTCAACCGCGGTCGTTTTCAGCGGATGCAGCAGCGTTCTGGCGGCGGCTTCGCGCCTGGCCCCGGCCAGATGTATCCGCGCAATGACCATGCCGAGCCGCCGCCAGCCGTCATCGTCAATAATTTCAATCTCGCGGCCGAACCTTTTCGGATACAGTACGAAAAAAATCCCGTCGCCGGTTTCACCGAGCGTGTTTCCGTCAACCAGCGCCATCGGTGCGATAACCGGAATCTCATCCGCGGCACAGTCCAGTACAAAGCGGTGTTCCTCTTCAATCGCCTCCTTCGTCCAGCGGCCTGGCCGGTAGAACTTGGCGATTATCCGTTCCTTTGCAACCGTCTGCAGTTCATATACCCGGTTAATATAGCTGGGCAGCGGCGCAGCAAGCCCGCTCATGGGTTTGCCCAGCGCGCTCTCGACTGCGTCAATCATGGCATCCGACCCGAAATTATCAAAATTCTCAGCTTGCATAAATCCAGTCTCAATTTAGTTATCAAAGAATAATGTTACAAAAACAATTTAATAGTTCGAATTGCCGGAAATACCAGCTAAAATTCAGAAAATAGCAACTTTTTACTCATAATATAAGGCAAATGTTAAAAAATTGAATGCCGACGCTCCGTGAATCGGAGAGCCGCTGAACATAATCGGCATCATTTTTCATAACATCTGCCGCCGGATCTTCAACAGCCGCTGACGTTCTTTCCGCGACATTCCGGCAAAACGCTTATCAAAGTCCTTTCCGGCAATTGTTCCCCGCCCATGCGGCGGGCATGACAGACCGGACAACCGTCCGCACTCCGACAATTCGGAGAGTCCCTGAGCAGGGGCTGTTTTGCCCATGCGGTCAGCATCACCAGACGGGCAGCCGCCAGACTCCGACAATTCGGAGAGTCCTTGAGCAGGGGCTGTTTTGCCCATGCGGCCAGCATCACCAGACGGGCAGCCGCCCGACTCCGACAATTCGGAGAGTCCTTGAGCGGAGGCTGTTTTGCCCATGCGGCCAGCATCACCAGACGGGCAGCCGCCCGACTCCGACAATTCGGAGAGTCCTTGAACAGGGGCTGTTTTGCCCATGCGGCCAGCATCACCAGACGAGCAGCCGCCCGACTCCGACAATTCGGAGAGCCCTTGAGCAGGGGCTGTTTTGCCCATGCGGCCAGCATCACCAGACGGGCAGCCGCCCGACTCCGACAATTCGGAGAGCTGTTGAACAGCAGGTGACGCCAGACTTTCCAGCCAGTACCTGATGGCTTTCACATTGGGCGGCAACTGGCGTTCGGTGGTTTTGCGGAGGCTGCCGTCCCGGCTGACGTCGGTGATGACGGGGCATCTGCCCAGCGCCAGGTCCAGCAGTTTCTGTCGTATCCGTCCGTAGCACTCCCGTTTGCCGCGTTCCAGCGCCGCGTTGAATACCGGATACTGTTTCCTGTAACGGTAGAAGGTTGATGACACGATGCGCAGCCGGCCGGCAATCACCAGATCCGGATACCCTTCGGCGGCGTAACGTTCGGCGTCTTCCAGAAATTTCGCGTCATATTTACCGCCGTCCGCACTGCTGTCCGGCTCCGCTTCCGCCGGATCTTCCTGACAGTCCGCGTAATGCTTATGCCGTTCCAGCCAGCGGATGATGGCTGAAACATCGGGCGGAAGCTGCCGTTCGGTTTTGATTTCGTGCCCCCGGACGTCTTTGACGGTGGCGGCCCGGCAGTAGCCCAGCATCCGCCATATCCCGCTTTCCTCGACTTTGTCGTCGGCATACTGCCGCCCGTGTGCGACGGCATCCGCGAATTCCGGGTATTTCCGCAGATAATCATAGAACGTATCCCTGGAAATCCCCAACTCCCGCGCGATTTGAATATCGCGCATGCCTTTGGACGCGTATTCCTCCGCCTGTGCCGGAAAACTCTCATCATACTTCAGTTTCGACATTTTTCATCTCCGTTTTTAACCTTTTGCCCAAGTATTGTGTATCCACATATAGTAAAATTGTCACCACAAATGCAGTTAAATCATTAATAATCAGCCACTAAAGTTAATTTTAACGGGGTGCGCTGATGATATGATGTCATTGCTTTTGCATTATGATTGCGCAGCGATCTTTGGAGTGCGGCGACCCTGCGCCGCTTTGTCTTTCTGCCCTGTTTTTGTATCTCTACCCGCTGTTTGGATTTTATCCTGAATCCAAAGCGGCACGGGGACGCCGCAGTCCAAAGTCAGGCCGGAGCGCCTGACAAGAAGAAAAACTTCCCAGAAATCTGTTAATTGCATGGGTATTTTCTGCACCAGACATTTAAATTTGAACGGCATATTAACATTATATTATCAGCGCACCCTTTACGGTGTAAATATCGTATAGTCAGCGGGAAAAACATCCTGTTGATTCCGGCGGCGCCGCTAATCCTGTGCTGAATTTTTGTTTCCGCTGTTTGCATAATGTTTCCATCCGGCTATATTCCACTTTGAAAATGCGTCACCGGCATGTTGAAATAATACATAGGAGTCGTTAAATCAATTTTCTGGCGGCAAAAAATATATTTAACGGCAGTTTTATGATGAAATATATTAGTTTTTATACACAAAATGTACAAAAGATAGGGTACGACCCCGCTGAGATCATTAATCTGATTTTTTACCCTGAGCAATTTCTTCATGAGAATGATGAAAATAGAAAAGCCGCATTACTCTTGTTTATGCCGCTTTTCATTGCCAGCAGCATGAAGGTTCCAGCTAACAATCCAGATAGCAGAGATGAATACATTATTCCTCAATTCTTAATGCAATATGTCCGCCAAAAGCAAGATATTGTAGGCATTCAATACACATCCACGCACTGGATTGACGAAAAACAATTGCCATTCTTATCTGATCGCCTCGGTGCTTGTTTGGTTTTTCCTATTCGAACAGATATTTCACACGGGTATTGTAAAGAATTAGCAAAGGTTTTCGCATTAACCGAACCGATAAAATTGCCATTTTCAGAAATTACGCCATTGTCCCAAAGTGATGTAGGCATAAATGAACTCAATACTACGCCTGCTATTATGTATAACGATATATTGCATAAATATGCAGATTTTCCTTTTGGAAAAGAAGAAAGCGTATCAAGCATGAAAAATGCAAAACTTTTTTTGGAAACCATATTGTAATATTGGGGGTCAGATTTTCCACCAAAAATCAATTCTCTTAGCGTGGTATGTCCACTTAACTTTTATTTTTTGTGCATACATTCATCAAAACTACTTCTATTTTAACTTCTTATTTTAATATTTTTAACCACATCTGTCCTAACAAAATAAAAAAGATGAAAGTGGAGCTCCTTTGTTCGTAACAGTATATTACGAAAGCCTAAAACCCAAAGGAGGGCTCCGTAATATGAATACACCAGTAAGTCTGT
>JBAYIO010000068.1:0-31532 GCA_041665605.1 Victivallaceae bacterium
ACCCCGCTGCCGCATTTGAAAATATACTCAATGCAATACAGATGGGAAATAATACAAAATTGATTCCATTGCTGATGTAAACGCCTTTTCCTCTGTCACCGCTCTACTGAGCCATTACCTTTTCCGGAATATTTTATCAAGAAAAAACTTAATGTTACTTGAAAAAACTGGACAAGTTGGTACATTGTATCCCCTTTTGAATGGCAAGTTTATATACGGAACTTTAAAAACTGGAGTCAACAATGGCAAGAGAGTACAATGTTGCGGTCGCGGGGGCAACCGGCGCGGTCGGAATCGAAATGATCAAAACCCTGGAAAAGCGTAATTTTCCGGTAAAAAATCTGCGTCTGCTCGCATCAGTTCGTTCAGTCGGTAAAAAACTTACATTCAAAGGCACAGAAATCGCAATTGAAGAATTGAACCATGATTCATTCAAAAATATAGATATCGCGCTGTTCAGCGCGGGCGCCAGTATTTCCAAAGAATTCAGGAAGTCGGTTGTTGCCGCCGGAGCGGTCATGATTGACAATTCCAGCGCGTTCAGAATGGAAGACGACGTGCCGCTGATCGTGCCGGAAGTCAATCCGGAAGACATCAAATGGCACAAGGGCGTGATTGCCAACCCCAACTGCTCCACCATCATCATGCTGGTGGCGGTTGCGCCGCTGCACCGGGCGAAGAAGCTCAAGCGTCTGGTTGCCGCGACTTATCAGGCCACCAGCGGCGCGGGCGCCAAAGGGATGGATGAAATGCTTGTCCAGACCAGACAGCTCCTGAACAATGAGCCGATCAAGCCGGAAGTATTTGCACACCGCATCGGTTTCAACCTGATTCCGCATATTGACGTTTTCCTGGATAACGGCTATACCAAAGAAGAGATGAAGATGCTCTATGAAAGCCGCAAGATGCTGCATTATCCGGGGCTCCGGGTATCCTGCACCTGCGTTCGCGTTCCGGTCATGCGCGCTCACTCCGAAGCGCTGAATATGGAATTTGAACAGGAGATCACTCCGTCGGAAGTCCGCGCGATTCTCAGCAAATCCCCCGGCGTGATCGTGGTTGACGATGTTGCCAACAAAAAATATCCGATGCCGATTGACGCTTCGGATATGTATGATGTGCTCGTCGGGCGTATCCGTCAGGATGTGTCCAGGGACGACAAGCGCGGCATTGATATGTTCATCAGCGGCGACCAGATTTTGAAGGGCGCGGCCTTGAACGCGGTTCAGATCGCTGAACTGCTGTAAGCGCTGATTTTTTGCATTAATTCTGTATGCGTTTAGAAAACTTGCTTGCCAAGTAGTCTAAACGCATTTATTATTATATCACTTAGCAAGGAGGATGTGATGAATAAAAAAGTCAAGAAAGTTATCGGCATTTCAATTTTAATTTTTACACTGATCGTTATCGGCGGCGTTGTTGTGCTGTTCATGGCGCTGAACTCGATTGTCGCGGAGGGCGTCAGAACTTTCGGCACTCAGGCCACCGGCACCAGAGTTGAATTGCAGAGCGTGAACATTTCGCCGTTCAACGGCAGTGTCGAACTCAAAGGCATGTATGTTGCCAACCCGCAGGACTGCCAGAGCAAAAATGCTTTTGTACTGGGCCATTTTTACGTGGACATGAAGTTAGCATCGCTTTTTACCGACAAAATAATAATCAACAATATTATTATCGAGGACATCGCGGTGGACTTTGAACCGTCCGTGTCCAAAGGCAGTAATCTGCATGAAATCAAAAACAATATTTTGCGATATTGCGGAGTGGAAAAAACGTCGTCAGGTTCCGGCGAGGGCACTGGAAAGAAAGAACCGGCGGCGCCGGATACCGGCAAGCAGAAACCGGGCAAAAAAGTCATGATCAAATACTTCGTGATCAAGAACGGCACCATCAGTGTGTCTTCAAGCATCCTCAAAACCAGCGCGAATTTGCCCATGCCTAAAATCGAGATGCGGGACATCGGGGCCGATGATAACAAATCGGCGGGCGATGTGCTTCAGGAAATTTTTGACCATATGCTCAAAGGAATCGGCACTGCGGTTTCCGGCGTGCAGGGCATCAAGCTCGACTCCGTCAATGAAGATGTCGCCAAGGCAACTGAAAACGTCGGCAAAGGCGTGAAAGACAGTTTTAAATCGCTGAAATCCTCCATCGGGTTATGAGCAAAGTGGAAATAATGGCTCCCGCCGGTTCCTTTGAGGCGCTGGCGGCGGCTATCAAAGCCGGCGCTGATTCTGTTTATTTCGGTGCCGGCGAACTCAACATGCGGGCGCGGTCCTCGGCAAATTTTTCGCCGGAAGACCTTTCCCGCATTGCCCGCAAATGCAAAAAATCCGGCGTTAAAAGTTACCTTACCCTGAATATCGCGGTCTATGATTCGGAGATGCCGCAAATCCGGGCCATCTGCGACGCGGCGAAGAAAAACGGCATTTCCGCAGTCATTGCTTCGGATATTGCGGTAATCCAATATGCGCATTCCATCGGGCTGCCGGTGCATATTTCAGTTCAGGCGAATATCTGCAATCTGGAGGCGGTAAAATTTTTCGCGCAATATGCCGAAGTCGCGGTGCTGGCGCGCGAACTCTCGCTGGCGCAGATCAGGCATATCACCGCGGGCATCGGGCGTGAAAACATCACCGGGCCGTCAGGCGAAAAAGTCCGTGTCGAAATTTTTGCCCACGGCGCGCTGTGTGTGTCAATCTCCGGCAAATGTTACATGAGCCTGGGGACGCATAATGCTTCCGCCAATCGCGGGGCGTGCGTGCAGAACTGCCGCCGCACATACCGCGTCACCGATGAGAAGACCGGCGAGGAACTGGTCATAGACAATCACAATATTATGTCCCCGAAAGACCTCTGCACAATCAAGTTTCTTGATCAGATACTGAACAGCGGGGTTTCCATCCTCAAGCTGGAGGGCAGGGGGCGCTCGCCGGATTATGTTTACACCGTGACGAAATGCTACCGCGAAGCCGTTGACGCCTGGGCGGACAGCAGTTATACTGACGACAAAATCAAACGCTGGCTGGAGGAACTGGAATCAGTGTTCAACCGCGGCTTCTGGCACGGCGGCTATTATCTGGGGGAAAAACTCGGCGAATGGTGCGACGACGGCGGCAGCCGGGCGAAAACGGTGAAGGTGCATCTGGGCCGGGTCAATAAATATTTCAGCAAAATCGGCGTGGCCGAACTCAGCATCGAAGCCGGCGATCTGCATGCCGGACAGAAACTGCTGATTACCGGCAGAACCACCGGCGCGTTGAATTTTACCGCTGACGCAATCAGGCTTGACGGTCAAATGGTTGATTTTGTTCCCAAAGGCAGTATTGTATCGGTTGCCGTGCCGGAGAAAGTCAGGATGAATGATCTGATTTATCTGCTGGTCGAGCGCGTATTCGGGCAGGAAATTAATTCCGCCGAAGAATTGTGATTAATGATGGAGCGGCGCATAAATGCAGGAAAATAAAAGTGAAAAACTTCGCCGGTTGCTGTTTTCCGGAAATACGCTTATAATGCCTGACGCCTACGACCCGATCACAGCCAGAATTATTGAATATTGCGGCTTTGAAGCGGTGCAATGTTCAGGATATAGTTTTTCTCTAGCCTCATGCTATGGACGCGAATCTGATTTTTCCCGCGCTGAGCATCTTGATGTTACCGCAAAAATTGTCAATGCGGTTGATATTCCTGTGATGGCAGACGGAGAAGACGGATTTGGCGGACCTGAGGACGTTGCGGCCACTATTAAGGAATTTATCGGGGCCGGAGTCGCCGGGATAAATATAGAAGACCAGATTCAAGGGACTCGAAATGCGGTTAAAATCATTGACGCGCGTCTCATGGCCGATAAAATTAAGGCGGCGCGGGCTGCGGCAATTGCAGCGGGAAATCCCATTCTGGTAATTAACGGACGCACGGATGCTTTGCTATCGGAAGACAATCGCAGTGAAGCATTGAAAAAAGCGATTGACCGCGCAAATACCTACCTTGAAGCTGGAGCTGATCTGGCATTCGTTGTTTATGTAGCCTCGCTTGAAGAGGTGAAGACTCTGGTAAAGGAAATCCGCGGACCTGTAAGCATCGCTGCCGGACTCGCTTATAACATGCGGGCATTTTCAATCAATCAGCTTGTTGAATGCGGCGTGGCGAGAGTCAGTCTTCCCACTGTTGCAATCATGTCCGCAATTCGCGCGGTTACAGGCGCTTTTACGCATATCCGCAAGCGCGGGGAATTCAGCGAACTGATTGAGGCTGGCGTATTGGCAACCCCGGAAGAATTCAGGCAGATTCTGTTCCATGGAAAATAACACACAGGAGTTGTTCATAAATAAACTTGTAAGGGTTATTTTTGAACGGCTCCATAATCAAATTCAACAGTAATATTTGAGAATTATAAATGAGTGATCTTTTCAAAGAAATTGAAGTTGTTTCCACTATTGATAAATCACCCGGGAAAAATCTCCTGTTTTATCCTGAAAATAAAACAGATGTTCCCGTGGTAGTGGGGCTGCATACCTGGAGTTTTAACCGGTTTAATCAGCAGGATAATCTGCTGCCGTTCTGCCGGGAACGCGGCTGGGCATTGCTGCTGCCGGAATTCCGCGGACCGAATCTGAATACAAACCCGCAGGCGGCTCAAGCCTGTGCCTCGACGCTTGCGCGCCAGGACGTGATTGACGCCGTCAATCATCTCGCCCGGATCGACCGCAAAAATATTTTTCTTTTCGGCGGCAGCGGCGGCGGCCACATGGCATTGATGATGGCGGCTTATGCCCCGCAATTGTGGCGTGCGGTCAGTTCCTGGTGTCCGATTACCGATTTGGCCGCATGGCACGGGGAGAATAAAGGCTACGCGCCGCATATTGAAGCCTGTTGCGGCGGAACTCCGGACGCGGCGGAACGTGAATACCGGGAACGGTCCCCGGCCAGTCATCTGGCCAGTTTGATGCAGGCGAATCTCTCGATTCATCACGGACGCTTCGATAATTCGGTGCCGTACACGCATACTTTAAATCTGGCAATGATGCTGGAATCAATGCGGCATCCGAGACTTTTCTTTGAGATCTTTGACGGAGGCCACGAGCTTAAGCCGGATATTGCTTTCAACTGGTTTGACAAGCTGTATAATGCTTCCGCCGGGACCAGGCTTACGAGCTGATGCCGCCGCAGAATTCCCGGAAACGGCATCCTGCGCAATTATGTGCCGATTCCGCGAAATTTATTCCCTGAACAGTGCCGTCCTCGGATATTTTCTCCAGCATTGGCGCGGCGCTTGCGGAAATATCCTCTATGGCGCGGCTGATATTCAAATTCTCCAGTCCGTGCAGTTCCGTCTGTCCGGTTGCGTCATTGAAAAACAGGGAAATAACTTTTTCCGGCGAGGTTTTGAATTTCTCTTCAGCGAAAATGACATTCAGCGCCGCATAAGTGTTGCGTTTGTCTTCATTCTGTCCGCCGCCGTTCAAGTTTAAAATCGAAATGCAGTCACCGTCCCGCCAGATCAAATCAGGCGCGAGCCACAGTTGCAGCCTGCCGATGGCGAAAGATGCGGGAACCGGAATTCTTTTCCAGTCAAGATTATCCACTTTATACAGGATTTCAGGAAGATTTGAAGCGGAAAAACTTTTAAAACGAGATTCCAGCGCAGTCCACAGGCCGGCAAAATATTTGTCCGCAGATACTTCATTGTAATAGAGTTCCGTCAGATTAAGTTTACCGGGATCGCTCTGCCATTCCCTGGCTTCGACGATTCTTCTGCCAAGATGAAATTCCCGGATGAGCCGGCGCGAAAACTCTCCGACCATCTCCTCCGTATTTTTTGCTCTGCCGGCCCCGGTTAGTGTCTCCCTGAGCGACTTCGAGAAAATATTATCCAGCCAGAGCCTGCCGGGAATAAGTTTTTTCAGCAGATAGATTTTTTTAGTGTCCGGATCTGAGTAACCGTCGAAGCCGCCGGATGCTCCGTAATAGTGATAGAAACAGGCGCGTTCGCAGAATGTGAAAAGTTCGCGCCTGGCAACCGACCAGAAAAAAATATCTGCTCTCATTGTTTTATAATCAAATAACTTATCGGTCAATCTGACCTCCGCAGTTGAACATTTAATTCTTCTGTTAAAGAAAATCCTTTTCTCCGGCCTGTCAACGCTTCTTCACCTTTTCTGACTGAACATTTGGGCTATTTAAAATATTTCTTGAAGACGGCAGATATTTCCTGGTTATTAATGACATCTTTAGCGCCGCAGACTTGAATTTCACGGCAACCGTTTTCAATTATCGTCTTGATTTCCATGTCCACCCGGCTTGCATCTTTGACCGGGAATTGGCCTGGGCGGTCATAATATCCGATCATGGCAACCCCTTTCTGGCGCTGATGATACTTTTGAGCTTTTCCTGAAATTATTCCGCTGTATTCAGCAATTTTTTCCTTTGGCCAGAGAGTATACCATGCGGCGGTCTGACCGCAATAATCAATATCCAGTCGGTTCCCGTACAAGGGCTCCAAAGCAAGAACCGGCCAGATATGGATACTCGTTTTGATGTCTGCTTGCCTGGAACGCGCATAATCAGCAAGGTAATTTATGTAATCAACCAATGTATCACGGAAAAAAGTAACTTCCGCTTCGTTTTTTGTCATTTCCGGATGTTTATTGACGTATTCCGCCAACAGTCCCTGGCAATGCCCGCAATGACAGCGGCGATAATTTTGATAACCAAAACCGTCGAATGCTATCCCTTCAATTCCAGGCACGGTCAAAATGTCGTCAATTAATGGTTTAAAAAGCTCGCGGGCTTCCAAATCGTTAAAGCAGATGATCCTGGTTAACAAAACTTCATTTGCCATCTTTGGTTCCCCGCCAAACTGATAGGGGATAATGTATTGATTTTTTCCGGCCATAATAAATTTGGCGGCCGCGTCTTCGTCTCCGGTCATAACTTGCCATGGAACAGGACGATCGGGGTAGCGTTTATTCCATAGATTTGCCATGCCGCTCATTGGAGCGAGACAAGAGAATATTTTAATTTTATGCCGCTTTCCTGCTTCGACTGCTTTTCTAAGAAAAAACGGATTGGTTGACCACGTGATCAACGCATCGAAACCAACTGCTCCGGCGTCAGCAATAAATTTGTCAGTATCCTTCTCGTCAATCCCCCAGCCGGTCAGGGTGACGTTTTTGTTGTTACCGGCAAAACCGTTTGGCATTGCCGAGGAAACGACAATTATCAAAAGCCATAGGATTATCCTGCACGTCATTTGAGTTTTCTCCTCTCCATAATTGATTAAAGCAAATGCTCCAGACAGCAATCCGGTATTTCAACGTGTCAATCAGGCCTTATTCTGTATGCTGCGTACTTTTTCATCCATATCCGTTTGTGCCCGGCTTTTTCGCGCTGTTTTTTTCAAAATACAGTTCGGTTTGCCCAAGACGGACATTCTCTGCGAATTGCTTCCTGAAAGCTATGCTCAAGCCTTCGGGGTTACAGTTCTATTTCCAGATTGCCGTGTGCACGTTTTACTTTGGCCATGGCGTCCTCGACGCTTTCGCCGCGGGCGAGGAGCACCGCCATCCGGCGATGCCCGTTGACTTCGCCTTTGCCGAAAATCCGCATGGTGGTATCAGGCTCCGCCAGCACTTTCTCGAGATTCTTGAATTTAACGTGTTTGGATTTGCCTTCAACCACAACCGCTTTTGACGCTGACGGGCCGTGCAGGCGGATATTGGGAATGGGCAGCCCCAGGATCGCCCTGGCATGCAGCGCGAACTGGGAAAGATCCTGCGAGATCATGGTGACCATGCCGGTGTCGTGCGGGCGCGGCGATACTTCGCTGAACAGCACATCGTCGCCTTTGACGAAAAGCTCAACTCCGAAAATGCCTCTGCCGCCGAGGGCGTCGGTGACTTTTTTCGCTATATCCTGGGCTTTTGCCAGCGCCTGATGCGACATCGGATGCGGCTGCCAGGATTCACGGTAATCGCCGTCGATCTGGATATGGCCGACCGGCGCGAGAAATGAAGTGCCGCCTGCATGACGCACGGTCAGCAGCGTTATTTCGTAATCAAAATCAACAAAGCCTTCAACAATCACCTTGCCGGCTCCGGCGCGGCCGCCCTCCTGGGCATACTGCCACGCCTTGTCAATGTCATCACTTTTCCTGATGACGCTCTGGCCGTGACCGGAGGAACTCATGATCGGTTTCACCACGCAGGGAATGCCGATTTCCTTGACGGCTGCGTCAAAATTCTCCCGGCTGGCGGCGAACCGGTATTTGGAGGTTTTCAAGCCGAGTTCTTCGGCGGCCAGGCGGCGGATGCCCTCGCGGTTCATCGTCAGGAATGCCGCTTTCGCCGTGGGAATGACGCAGTAGCCTTCCTTTTCCAGTTCAAGCAGTGTGGCGGTGGCGATAGCTTCGACTTCCGGAACAATGTAAGTTGGTTTTTCTTTCTCGATGACTTCGCGCAGCGCTTTGCCGTCGAGCATGGAAATCGTATAGGAACGGTGTGCCACCTGCATGCCGGGGGCGTTGTCGTAGCGGTCAACTGCGATCACCTCAACACCGAACCGCTGAAGTTCAATCACCACTTCCTTGCCAAGCTCGCCCGCGCCAAGAAACAATACTTTCACTGCCGTATCTGATAAAGGAGTCCCGATTGCCGTCATAATATGTAGTCTCCATGATTAATATAAATGATGCTTTAAAATTAATCCCTGATCTCTCATTTTCAATATATAAAACCGGTTAGCGAAACAAAAATTTAGCTTCGTTAAAAGTATTAAGGATTTGCATTTAAACAGGGATGGACAGGATGAGAAATAAAGCAATTCAAGTTTTATGACTTGACATAGTCCCGCTATGGGACTATTATATATTATATATCATTACGGGATGAGGTTATTTTGTGCGGATAATCGGTAAACGGGAAATTGTAAAATTCATGACCAGGCATGCCGCTTCGCGCTCTGCGCTGCAGGCATGGGTGGAAATAGCGGAAAACGCGCAATGGCAAACCACGCAGGATATAAAGAATGACTTTGCCAGCGCCAGTTTCATCGGCGGCAGTCGGGTGATTTTCAATATCGGCGGCAATAATTACCGGCTGGCTGTCCAGGCAGTGCTGGTACGGCAGACATTGATTGTAATATGGGTGGGAACTCATGCGGAATACAGTAAACTGAAATTTTAACCTTGTGAGGTAAAATTGTGGATATCAGAATTATCAAAAATGAAGCGGAATACGAAGCGGCAATGGCGCGGCTGCTGGCGATGATTGAGGCCAATCCGGAAGCGTCCGGCGAAGCCGGTGATGAAATCGAACTGCTGGCAATGGTTATTGAAAACTATGAAAAAATTCACTGGCCGGTTCCTAAAGCGGATCCGGTGGAAGTGATTAAATTCACGATGGAGCAGCGCGGATTGAAGGTAAAAGACATTGCGCCATGCTTCGGGTCCAGTTCCCGCGCTTACGAAGTGCTGAATGGACGGCGAAACCTGACGCTGCCGATGATCCGCAAGCTGACCTTGATGTTCCATATCCCCGCCGAAGCCCTGCTGGGAGCCTGACAGTACGAGGAATTGTTCGTCAGGCCGGCGATGCCAGTTTCCGGTTGATTTTTTCACGGCGGTCCAGCAGCCAGGCGGCCGCACTGGGATAGCGGTCCATCTTTAACTGGTAATCCAGGCCGTCTTCCAGCAGTTTCAACGTTGCGGCGCGTCCGGTTTTTTCCTCGAGCAGACGCAGGGCGCGCATATCCTGGAGGCCTTCCATGAACACTTCGTATTTCAGCGAATCCAGAGGGCCGTCTTCGCCGGGATAAACCATGAACGCATCGCCGCCTTGAAAAGCCATTCCTGCGTCGGTAACGCGGAACGGATCGAGTTTCTGATCCAGCGAATACTGGCTGTACCAGAAATTGAAGCCCCATTGCAGAAAGCCGTGGATGTCGTATTTGAACATCAGCATGCCCATGATGCGGTTTCTGGCGGACGGAAAATGGAAGAATCGGTTCGGCACTTTATCCCATTGTCCGCAACAGTAATAAGTCCAGAGCGGTTTGACTCCCGCTTCAACGAACGGTTCAATGTGATTGTTGCCTGGAATCGGATTTTTAATGATGCCGCGTTTGTAGAAATCAACATTCGACAGCGCGTCAATTAGCGGAAAGTCTTCGACCAGGCTGTTGACCAGTGCCGCCGCCCGGCTGTATTGCTCGATATTCTCCATTGACGGCTCATCGGAAACATGGAAAAAGCATTTGCCGTCCAGCTCTTTATGGCGCAGTAATTTTAGCAGTTGCGGCATCAGTTGCGAAAGAAAGTTTTTATATTCCGGATCGGACGCCGACACATGCCAGCCGAAAAGTTTCTTCTCCGCTCCATTCTCATTGACGACTATTTTCGGGGTGAATTTTGCGCCCCATTGCGTAAAGAAGTGAGACATTTCAAAATATTCGATACCGGCTGACAGGCATATATCGAGCCAGCGTTTCAACCGCGAAAAGTCAAAAATGTATTTGCCGCCCTTTTTCTCTATAATCAACAGTTGGGCAGTGGGGCGTTCGCCGTCGACCATGGTATCCAGCGGCGGTGTCCATAACGGCGTGAGCAGCAGATTGATGCCGTGGGCCGCGGCATTGGCGGCATATTTGCCGATCAGTTCCCAGTGCCTTTCGCTCCAGCACGGGGTCTGATAATAACTGGCGATGCAATCGGTATGAAACCATTCGGTATGCAGCAGTTTCTGTTTCGGCAAGGTAACCGGCAGGACTTCCAGCGAGAAAGTCTCGCGGCAGTCAATGCAGGATTCCGGCTGACCCGGTATATCCCTGGAGAAACGAACCGTAATGGCATATTTGCCAGCTTTGCAATCTTCCGGCAGTTTGACCGTAATCCATATTGAGCGCCACTGGAACGGCAAGGCGTGGATGACGTCTTTCACCGGATACAGCGGGTCCGGGTACAGTCCGGCTGTTTGGCGCAGGACATTGTCATCAAAGCCGGCTCCGACGTAGTCGCATGGAACATGGCCGACCGATCTGATCGAAATCAGTCCGCTGATTTCAGATTCCAGTTCAATTTTAATGTTTTTGATGAGAGTATCGGCCTGGAACGCGATTTGAAAGGCAAAAACCTCGCCGCGCAGGGCCGAGGCACATTTAAATTCAGGCGAGTTGAGTTCCTCATCACAGAAAACTTTTTCCAGGGAGCTCACCAGTTTTGTCTTGAACAGCATTTTTTATCTCCGTATAGTTTTAAAGCTTATAATTTTATTTTCGCGACCGAATCCCGGATAATTAATTTTGAATCAATTGCCGCGGATTGGGCCGGTCTGCCGGTTCTGATGCCGTCAAGCAATAATTCCAGCGCCTTGCGCGCCATTTTTTCCAGATCAATTCCGGCAGTCGTCAGCGGCACTGGATACAGTTCGGATTTTTCGACATTGTCGAACCCGGCAATACTGACCTCGTCCGGAACTGAGATCCCTTCCTTGAAACAGCGTTCCATGACTCCGAGCGCGCACGGGTCGTTCTGACAGATAACCGCCGTAAACGGCTTTTCCCTTGCCAGCAATTCTCCGAATTTCTCATAGCCGCAATGCCGATGTCCGCGGGTGTCGAGGTAGAGTTCACGATACGGTTCAAGATGTAATTTGCGAAACGCGTTTTCAATTCCGGTGATTCTGCTTTTATCGTTGAAATTGACCATCACCGCAATTTGACGGTGGCCGCGGCGCAGCAGATGTCCGGCCAGTTGTTCATAACTTTTTTCCATTTCGGCATAAACCACGGGAATTTCGATATCATTCCGCAACCGGTAAGGCACCGCCACCAGTTTGTTAAAATAGTTTCTCATTCCGGCGGCAATCTCCCGCTGCGCAAAAAAACGCGAAGACAGAATGATGCCGTCAACGTTTGACAGCAGTACTGCAAGTTTTTCCGCAACTGTTTCATATTGCGGATTGATTACTGTAACAATCGGGCTGAAGCCGGATCTGTAAATATGATCGATAATGCGGTTGAACACTTCATTTTCATATTCCGGCATACCAGTATTGACGGCAACGCCAATGTAGCCCTTCAACTGTCCGTCGGTCTTCTGATAAAGCACGCGATAGCCCCTGCCATGAACCGCCATGATGCGGCGCTCCTGCTCCAGTTCGTTGAGCGCTTTGCGCACCGTTGTTCTGGAGACATTCAATTTCTGCTGAAAGACACGTTCAGACGGCAGAAATTCAGGCTGATTATCGTTGATATGCGTCCGGATAATTTGCTTGATCCGCACATGCAGCGGCTCTTTATTCAAATCAATATTCTGTATTTCAATAAATTTCATATTTCATCATTCAAGAATAACTTATAACTGGTAGATACCAGTTATAATACATGCTGTAATTATAAAAATCAAGCGGGATGAAATCTGCACCTGCGTACATTTATTTTGAAGATTTCCGCAATCTAAAGTTGACTTTTGGCAGATATGGTATAAATTCTACGCCTTGTGCCCATTCAGGGCGTATAGCTCAGCTGGCTAGAGCGCTACGTTGACATCGTAGAGGTCACAGGTTCAAGTCCTGTTACGCCCACCATTCTTATCTGCCTGTAAATGAATATCTTACAACAAACGTCTTTATCAGGCTTTACACTTTTCATTTAACTACTAAAAAACAGATAAAGCATTATCGAGGTTTAAAGCTACGGCAGCATTTTGCGCTTGCGCATACTGCCCGGGCTGATGGCGAAATGTTTTTTGAAGACCCGCGAAAAATAGAAGACGTTCTGATAGCCGGACAGTTCGGCGATGTCCTCCATTGTTCTTGATGAGTTCATCAGCAGGCCGTGCGCCAGCGCCATGCGTTTGTGTTCCATGTACTGATGCGGTGAACAAGTGAAATATTTTTTAAACAGGCGGTGAAAGTAAATCGGGGCATAGTTGGCATGTCCGGCGATTTCATCCAATGACGGATTTTGCGCAAAGTGGCGGTTGATGAAATCGAGCGCGGTTTCCAACTCGGGAGGGATTGGAGCGGCGCCTTCCTGCTTTTCAAAAAAGTTCAAGACTTTGGCGAGAATACAGTTTACCAGTGCGTGCAGTTCGAGCCAGTCGCCATTGAGTTTCTCCAGGTCAATTTTCCCCAGGCGTTTGAATGTATCATCAAAAATCGCGAATTCCGTGAAACTCCATTTCAGCGCAATATTAACACTGGAGAGCATCGCCTCAAACAGCGGAGTCGCGGGCACTCCATGCAGCCAGCGTACACTCATCCGCCTGTCACAATGATTGATGAACGGCTGGCTGCCGGGAATGAAATAAACGAACCCCTTTTCCAGTTTATATCGACTGCCGCAGACGGTTACCGCGCCGCCGCCGTCTTCAATATAATAAATCCTGAAATGCGGCACCCTGAGTTCGACGCGGGTGCTCCACTGCGGCGAGCAGATCGAATGTCCGGTGGCGATGATTTTCAGCAGATTCTCTGTCATTATTTCCGAAAAAGTTAATATTGTATATATAAATATTAACTTTGTTGATACAATATTCAATCAAAAAGTAATATTATTATAAAAAAAGGAGAGTTTACCGATGACATCAAAAGAACGAATAACGACAGCGATGAAGTGCGGGATTCCGGACCGGGTGCCGATCTGCCTGGGGATGAGTGAAATGGTTCCCGTAAAATACTTCGGCAACGACTACATTGAATTCTTTGTGAAGAATCCGGTGCCGTTGTGGAAAGCCAGGGTGGAGACCGAATATGACCGCTTTCACGGTGATGCTTTTCTGCATCTGGGGCCGGAGGCGTCGCCGCATGATCCGGAACTGACGCGGAAAGTCACCCGCGAAACCGCCGATGAAATCTACTATACGCTGACCTATAATACGCCCAAAGGTAAATTAACAGGGGAATATCATATTTCCAGAAACAGTCCGCCGTCCAGAGTCACGCCGTTTGTAGATGACCCGGAAGCGGATATGCCGAAAGTTCTGGAACTGCTGAAGCATCCGGACACCAAAGATTTAAGTGAAATCCCGGTGGCGTATGATGCGATTGGCGGCCGGGCGCATGCCGGACTGTGGATACCGACTCCGGTTGACTGGTGGGACTGGCTGCGCGGAACCCAGAATATGATTATGGATTTGATGCTGATGCCGGAATTAATGACGGATATTTTCAAGCAGTACACGGAATATTCTGTCGCGCTGGTAAATCACGTGCTTAAAAACACTGAACTGGATTCTGTCGGGCTGGGCGGGTCCAGCACCTCGATGAGCGTGATTTCCCCGGATCTGCACCGCCGTTTTACGCTGGATTTCGGCAAAGCGGTTTGTGCGGCGGCACACAAATTAGATGTTCCGGTGCAATACCACATGTGCGGCAAATCCCGGCAGGCGCTGCCGATTACGGCGGAAATGGGCGTGGACGGATTTGACGCGCTGGAATGTCCGCCGACCGGCAATGTTGATCTGGCGGAGGTGAAGAAAACTTTCGGCGGCAAAATTTCTCTGAGGGGCAATGTCAACTCGATACATGTGATGCTGAACGGCACGCCGGATGATGTCGGGAAGGCGGTTAAGGCCTGCATGGACGCCGCGAAAGACGGCGGCGGATACATTCTCGCCGTGGGCGATCAGACGCCGCGGGATACTCCGGAAGAGAATATCCATGCGTTTGTCGAGGCCGGACTCAAATACGGGCAATATTGATTACAATATCGGCGGTGAAATCATTGAGCCATGGCTGGAACGCCTGCCAGTTGATTTTCTACAGAATCTGCGGAAAAGGACATGGTTAAATTTCCCTTCCAAAGTAAAATGTTATCGCATGTAAAACTGCAACAGCTCCTCTGGCGCTGCCTTGAGGACAGTTTCTTCAGCCGAAGTCATGGTTGCCGCCGTCTCAGGGATGACGCAGTCCGGAACGGCGTTGAATACAGCTTGCAGGATTTGTAATCATTGAAAAAAATAGAGTTGCAATTTTAAAATTGCGGTCTATCATAAATTATACAGATGACAAAGAGGAGAAATAAATTATTGAGCCAGACGTATTTGTATTGACCTGAAAGTCAGTACAATATGCAAGTCATAAAATTCAGATGTTTAAATCATGGAGGTAATTGAAATGAGACAAAACAGTTCTTTTGCAGCATTGATCTTCATCGTGATTCTTGGCATTGGCATAGGATTGGCATTTATCACATTTAAAGTCACGGCGAATCCGGCAAGCGTATGGATTGCAGTCGCTGCCCTGGTTATCGCCCTTTTTGTCTCGCTCTCAATCAAGGTTGCGGATCAGTGGGAAAGGGTCGTGGTACTGCGGTTAGGCAAGTTCCGCGCTCTCAAAGGGCCTGGACTGTTTTTCATTATTCCGGTTATCGATGTAATCCCTTACTGGATTGACACCCGTGTGATAACCGCTTCTTTCAAGGCGGAAAAAACGCTTACCAAAGATACGGTGCCGGTGGATGTGGATGCGGTGCTGTTCTGGAAAGTTCTAGATCCCCGGAAGGCCGCGCTGGATGTTGCCGACTATCAAAGCGCCATAAGCTGGGCGTCTCAGACTGCGTTGCGCGATGTTATCGGCAAGACCATGCTTTCGGACATGCTGGAAGGCCGGGAGAAGATTAGCAGCGATCTGCAGAAGATCATTGATGAGCGCACCGAACCGTGGGGCATAAATGTCATTTCGGTGGAAGTCAAGGATGTGCTGATTCCCGCCGCGCTGGAGGATGCGATGTCGATGCAGGCCCAGGCGGAAAGAGAGCGTCAGGCCAGGGTGATTCTTGGCGATTCGGAGCGGCAGGTGGCGGAGAAGTTTGAAGAGGCGGCCAAAACTTATACCAACAATCCTGTCGCGCTTCATTTGAGGGCTATGAACATGCTCTATGAAGGGCTGAAGCAGAATGCCACAATTGTAATTGTTCCCAGCACGGTCGTTGAAACTATGCAGTTGGGAAGTATGGCCGGATTGACCGCGCTGACGATGGGATTGGGACAGGAAAACGCAAACAAAGAGAAGGGAAACAAACCGGCATAAAAAAACGAGCCGTTTATGCTAAAATTGCAGTCCGGACATTAAAGCAGACATTGCTCCCGCCTCCCAATAAAATGCATGGCCGCGGACAGGGCCTGCAGCCATGAACAAAGCGCTTGAAATGCACTTTACTTGTTTGCTTTTACCTTATTGCCGGTTAATTTATGCCTGCATGGAAGAAAAGATTATTAAAAAATTATGGTTTTTCTTGTTTATAACTCTGGCCGGCGGATTAGCCGGAGCCGCCGTCTGGTGTAATTTTGTTCAGATCGAAATGATTGATCTGATTTACTACAAAGTTATTTTAAACGAGTTCAATCCGCGTCAAATGTTCATGTATTCGGCGGCCGGCGGCGCTGTTGCGTTATTTGCCGGGATGAATTTTAATAAACGCGGGTTGATTGCTGAATATTGTCAGGCACTGCTGCCGTTACTGCTGTTGCTGCCGGAACTATTTTTAACCCCTCATTTTTTTTCGCCGATATTAATGATCATGGTGCTGGTTTTGACCTTTTTCCGGTTATCGCTGCTGCTTCCTTTAAACAAACCACTGCTTGAAAAAATTGACTTCAAAAAAAGTATGCTGGTGCTGGCGCCGCTTGTGCTTGCCGGTATCGCATATGGCTGTTTTTTGCAAATTGAGGCCATGCACCGGCTTTATCTGCATTACGATGACTGGGGAATTTTCCTGAATGCCTTCGACAATACTTTGAAGGGCAAGTGGATGTATTCGAATGTTGTCAATTTTAATTTTCTGGGACAGCATTTTATTCTGGGGCCGGCCCTGCTGCTGATTCCGTTTACGGCGGTTTTCAGATCGGAAACCGCTTTTTTTGTGCTTAATTCAACATTATTGTATGGATCCGCTTTAATCTTCTATTTTCTGGCCCGCCGGTTGAACGCAACCTGCGGACAGGCATTGCTGCTGGCGCTATGCTTCTTGTTTTATCCGTCGATATCGCAATTGAACCTTTCTCTTTTTTACGGCTTCCATCCGGAATATTTTTTTATTCCGGCGCTAATGCTGTTCTTCTGCTTTTACGAGCGTGAAAAATACCTTACCGCAACAATTATTTTTCTGCTCTCTCTGACTATCAAGGAAACGACAGCCCCGCTTTGGGCTGGTCTCGGTTTTTGTCTGCTGCTTGGCGGGAAGCGCAAATACGGGCTGTTTCTGTGCATTACGGCAGTGACTTATTTCATGCTTGTAACGAAACTGGTTATGCCGTACCTGGCTGAAATTCCGCAATATCAGTTATATGACCGCTTTGAGCATCTGGGGAGTTCCACGACCGCGATTATATTGTCTCCGTTCTTACGGCCTGAAGCATTTTGGGGAAATCTCTTTCGCTCCGGAAATATTTATTTTGCGCTTCTGATGCTGCTGCCGTTTTTTCTGGCTGCCCCTGCGAGACCGCTGCTCCTGTGCGGTGCATTGCTCAATTTTGTTTTTGTATGTCTGGTTGGCACCACCGAGCATCAGAATATCGTGCTGCAGTACCAGACCGAGATTATTGCGCTGATTTTTTGTGTATCCGCAATAGTAATACGGGATATCAACGAAAACAGGATTTCGTTCTGGTACCGGCTGTTGCTTTATCCACATAAAATAGATGAAAAAACCTGTTTAAAATTGCGGGTTGTTTTGCTGCCGGCAGCTTTGATCTGTGCGATAATGTGTTTTTTCTTTTTCGGCAGATCGATTGCAGGCAAGAACTCATTCAGCAATGTTCTCAGCATGCCGGACTGTTCCGCGGAAATTTACAAAATCCGCAGTCTCATTCCGGAAGGCGCAAATCTGACTTACTCGCAAAGGCTGGGGCCGTATTTTATTTTCTACGCCAATTCTTTTCCGGTGTACAGAGGCAACAAGGATTATGTCGTGATGGACACGAATGACCCGCTGGGCAACCCGGTAAATATGGACCGGTGGCGCGATGAACTGTTAAGTTCCGGCAAATATCAGGTTATATACAACAACTCGTATCGGGGGCATCATTTCATATTATTTAAGAAATGTGAGAATCAGCAATTGCCGCCGCGTCCGTTACGTTTTTGGGCTGAGGAGGAGTGGCAAAAGGCAGGCCAACCTTTGAAATTACCGCCGGAAACGGCGCATTTCTTCGAAGCCAGGGGGCTCTTTTATCACCAGAAGCTGATTTTTTTCATTCGCCTGATAAAACCGGTTGATTTCGATGTTGATTTGCATGTAAGCGCTTCCGACGACTCCCGGACTGTTTCAGCCGGAAATATTTTTGGATACGGACTGGTTCCGGCATTCCGGGCAAAGCCAGGCGAAGTTTTTGTGCTCACAATGCTGCTGCCGCCGGATATGACCGCGATCCGTTCCGCTAACTTGACTATTATCAAACGTTGACTTGAAACCTTTTTTGATTTCTGCATGCTCCGGCGCGATAAACGTTATTTTCGTAATTAATGAGCGCTTCTCGAAAAAAAATTGCAAAATCTGTTTTGAGAGATTATATTAATAACAGTTTAGTGAATATTTACAAATATACTAAGCATAACCGCAAAAATATCTGCAGGATTAATTTACGGGAATACGCTCAAACCGGAGCGAAAAAAATAAATAAAAAGCTTTGAAGCTTATGTCCGTTTAAGAAAATACTTTCCGCACTCACATTCGCTTTAAGAAAGATCCATTTAAATTACTATCAATATTTTAAAGACTTTTCAGTTGTCCGCTTTGAGATCAGGCCGTCAGGCGGGTGCAATTTGAGGCAACGGGAAAATCCATTCAAAGCGATCAGGCATGTCGCTGAATATCTGCTGGTGCTTGGCGCGTATACCGCCGTAAGATGGCTTCCGCACGAGCTTCTTTTCAAAATTTCGTCATTTTGCGGATTCTTTCTTTATCTGCTGCCGTCAGTCCGGTGTATTGCGAAAGCCAATCTCAAGATATTCTTCCCGGAAAAGACTGATCGGGAAATTTCAGCAATCGCCCGCAGGAGTGTTTACAATATTGTGCTTTCCGTCGCGGAACTTTTCTGGTTCAGCGGCAGACCTGATAAAATCAGAGAATATCTTGACTTCGATCCGGCGATAGCCGGGGAATGGGAGTCATGCGTGAAGGAAGGGCGGGGCCTGATCTATGTATGTATGCACTTCGGCAATTGGGAACTTGCCGGACTGATGATAAGAACTTTTATCAACGACAAGTTTGCAGTTATCGCTCGCGAGGTCAGAAATCCCTGGATTGACGCCCTTATTAACCAGAGCCGCTGTACCGGCGGAAACCGGGTAATCCCCGCGAAGGGGGCCGTCAAAGAGATGATGAAAGCGCTGAAGGACGGTTATGCGATGGCGACGCTTGTAGACCACAATACCCGGGTCCGGGATGGCGGCATGTTTGTTGATTTCCTCGGTCTGCCGGTGCCGGTCAGCCGCGTTCCCGCAATGTTCGGACGGAAGATGAATGCCGCTGTAGTTGTCAGCGGGTGCATGCGAGTCGGACACCGTTATAAAAGCTACTTCGAGAAATTGCCGCGCGAAACCTGTGATTATGCCAGCGATCTGGAAATGACCCAGGATCTGATGAAAATTGTCGAAGGCATTATCCGCAAAAATCCGGAGCAGTATCTCTGGTTCTATAAACGGTTCCAGAATATTCCGGCCGACGCCGACGAAGAGCTTGTAAAGAAATATCCGTATTATGCGGAACTGGCGTCGGAACGTTTCTACAGCAAGGTTTATGCCCGTGGCAAGGGCGGCACCCCAAAGCGTCATCTGGCAAAGAACAACGGATAAATGTAATTCTTAACCTGTTCCTTATCCCCGTTTTTGTCTTTGAACGTTCAGTAATTGCTCCTTGTTCAGCACCACTCGTTCGTATTGATTCCAAAATTGCTATGTTGTCTTGAAAATACGGCTATCGGGAATAACTTTAAGCATTGGTTTTAAAATTAACAGGTGGCGGGATGCTGGAATATATCATAAAACGGCTGGGACTGGCGGCGCTGACGCTGTTCATCATCATGATGGTCAGCTATACGCTTTTGCGCTATGCGCCCGGCGATCCGACCAAAAGCTCGATCATGGGGGAAACTTCAGGGGAGGGGATGTCGGCGGAAAAAGGCGCGTTTGCCCGGAACCGCTCCATGCGGGAAAAGCTTTTTCTGGACAAGCCGATTTACATCGGGTTTGTATTCTGGCTGAAAGGCGTTGTCTGCCATGCGGATTTCGGCACTTCGGCGTCGGTTGACACCGGCCGTCCGGTGACTGATATCATTATGGAGCGCCTGCCGGTGACGCTGCAGCTCAATATTCTGGCCGTGCTGGTCACTTATCTGCTGGCTATTCCGCTGGGGATTTATTCGGCGGTCTATGTGGACACCTTCTTTGACCGGTTTGTCACATTTGTGATGTTTTTTCTCTATTCGCTGCCGGTTATCTGGGTGACGCTGATGCTTCAGGCCACGCTGTGCGAAGGCGGCAGCTATCCGCTGTTTCCGCTGAAAGGCCTCAGTTCCGCCAATACGCTCGGCATGAGTTCCTGGGAGATTTTATGGAATTCCTCAAGGCATTATGTGCTGCCGGTAATCTGTCTGGCTTATGCCGGCTTTGCCGGACTGTCCCGCTATGCGCGGTCCGGCATGCTGGAAGTCATCCGGCAGGATTACATCCGTACCGCCCGGGCGAAGGGCGTGCCGGAATATCAGGTGATTTTCAAACATGCGCTGCGCAACGGCATGATCGTGCTGATCACGCTTTTCTCTGGATTGCTGCCCGGACTGG
This sequence comes from Victivallaceae bacterium, assembly GCA_041665605.1. Lineage (GTDB taxonomy): Bacteria > Verrucomicrobiota > Lentisphaeria > Victivallales > Victivallaceae > CAIPAT01. Next base: position 20,781 of record JBAYIO010000068.1, read on the forward strand.
TGGCGGGAAGCATTATCATCGAATACGTCTTCAGCATTCCCGGCATGGGTTCGCTTTCGCTGCTGGCGCTGAGCAGCCGCGATTACCCCGTCCAGATGGCGCTGTTCTCTTTTGCCGCGGTGCTGACGCTGGCCGGCATTCTGCTGGCCGACCTGATGTATGTCATGGTTGATCCCCGCATCTCCTTCTCCGGCAAACGCAGTTGATTCGGACCATAAAAAACGGCCGGGGGTTTAGCCCGGCCGTTGAAATGTCTTCCACTTTTGCGCTGTGATCAGATATCCTGACGCGGCGTGTAGTGAGTGTGCAGCAGCTCGTGCGCCTTATGGCTGCCGGGCTTGCCCAGAAACTCGGCATACAGTTTCTGGATGTGCGGATTCTGGTGCGATTTGCGCAGGGGGAGTTTTTCATCCGCCTGATAGATCGCATTTTTGCGTTTTTCCAGGATGGTCGTATCGCCATGAATATAGGGCTGTCCGCCGCCGTTGAGGCAGCCGCCGGGACAGGCCATGATTTCGATGGCGTCGTAATGCGCTTCCCCGCGCTGTATTTTCTCCAGAATCTTGCGGGCATTGCCCAGGCCGGAGGTGACGGCGGCCTTAACTTCTATTCCGGCCACGTTGACGGTGGCTTCCTTTACGCCTTCCAGACCGCGTACTGCCTTGAAATCAATTCCCGGCAGATCCTGTCCGGAAATCCAGTCGGCGGCGGTACGGAGCGCGGCTTCGAGCACACCGCCGGAAGCGCCGAAGATCACTCCGGCGCCGGTGGATTCGCCGAGCGGATTGTCGTATTCCGCCGGTTCCAGCCGGTCGATCAGGATGCCGGCTTCCTTGAACATGTCAGCCAGTTCGCGGGTGGAGATCACGATATCCACGTCTTTAACCCCGTTATGGGTGAATTCTTCACGGGACGCTTCATATTTCTTGGCCAGGCAGGGCATGACCGATACGACGATAATTTCTTCCGGCTTCTTGCCGATCTTTTCGGCAAAGTAGGATTTGGCAATGGCGCCGAACATCTGCTGCGGCGACTTCGCGGTGGAAGGCATGTAGACCAGGTTCGGGAACTGGTGTTCCAGGAACTTCACCCAGCCGGGGCAGCAGGAGGTAAGGATCGGCAGATTCTGCTTCTTGGTAAGTCTTTCGATCAGTTCGGTGGTCTCCTCCATGATCGTCAGGTCGGCGGCAAAATCGGTGTCGAATACTTTGTCGAACCCGAGCAGTTTCAGGCCGGCAACGAGCTTGCCGGTGGCGATTGAACCGGGGGCCATGCCGAACTCTTCGCCGATGGCGACGCGGACGGCGGGAGCGGTCTGGACAATTACCGTTTTGGTTTTGTCATTCAGGGCGCGCCATACGTCATATTTATAGTTCATTTCAGTCAGCGCTCCGACCGGGCAGACGGCCACGCACTGTCCGCAGAACGTGCATTTGGTGTCGGTGAGCGGACGCATCGCGGCCGGCGCCACGACGGCGTTGAAGCCGCGGCCCACGCCGGAGAGAATCCCGACGGTCTGCATTTTGTTGCAGGCGGTTTCACAGCGGCGGCACATGATGCATTTGTCCAGGTCGCGGACGATGGACTTGCTGGACAGGTCAATGTCATAGGTGGACTGTTTGCCTTCGTAAAGGACATGGTGCAGATCCATTTCCGCGGCCAGTTTCTGCAGTTCGCAGTTGCCGTTCTTTTCGCAGGTCAGGCAGTCTTTCGGATGGTCGGACAGGAGCAGGTCCAGCAGCGTTCTGCGGGCGTTGATTGAACGGATGGTGTTGGTTCTCACCACCATGCCTTCCATTACCGGAGTGCAGCAGGCGGGGGCCAGGTTTTTCCGGCCTTCGACTTCGACTACGCAGATCCGGCAGGAGCCGGTGGTGTGGTCAATGTCGAAACAGCTTAATTCCATGTGGCAGAGCGTCGGGATTTTAATCCCGATTTTGTTGGCGGCATGAAGAATGGTCGAATTCTTCTTGACTGCCACTTTGATATTATTTATCGTCATGTTGATCATGTTGTCTGTTCTCCGTAATTAGCTTCAGTTTCTGTCGATGGCGTGGAATTTGCAGGTCTGGTAGCAGACGCCGCACTTGATGCACTTGCTCTGGTCAATGACATGCTTGCTCTTGCGCTCGCCGGCGATGCAGGCCACCGGGCAGTTCCTGGCGCAGAGCGTGCAGCCCACGCAGTTGTCATTGATTACGAAAGAGATGAGATTCTTGCATGCGCCGGCCGGACATTTGTGATCCTTGATATGGGCCTGATACTCTTCCGGAAAATTGGCCATCGTGGACAATACCGGGTTGGGCGAGGTCTGGCCGAGTCCGCACAGCGCCGTGTCCTTGATGATATTGGACAGCGTTTTCAGTTTGACCAGCGTATCCTGCGTGCCGTTGCCGTTGCAGATGGTTTCCAGCATTTCGTACAAACGGGTGTTGCCGATACGGCAGGGGGTGCATTTGCCGCAGGATTCATCCAGCGTGAACTGAAGGAAGAATTTGGCGATGTTGACCATGCAGTCATCTTCGTCCATGACGATCATGCCGCCGGAACCCATCATCGAACCCAGCCCGATCAATGCTTCGTAATCAATCGGGGTGTCGATCTTGTCCGCGCGGATGCAGCCGCCGGACGGGCCACCGGTCTGAACCGCTTTGAACTGCTTGCCGTATTTGATGCCGTTGCCGAGGCCGAAAATGATATCTTTCAGCGGGGTGCCCATCGGCACTTCCACCAGGCCGACTTTGTCGACTTTACCGGCCAGCGCGAACACTTTGGTGCCGGATGAATTGACGGAGCCGATCTTCTTGAACCAGGCTGAGCCTTTACGGAAGATGGCGGCCAGGTTGGCGAAAGTCTCGACGTTGTTGACTACGGTCGGAGCCTTCCACAATCCGGAGACTGCCGGGAAGGGGGGCTTGAACGTCGGTTCGCCGCGCATCCCTTCAATGGAATGGATGAGCGCGGTTTCTTCGCCGCAGACGAATGCTCCGGCGCCGTATTTCAGTTCGATCGTGAAATCGAATCCGGTTCCCATGATATTTTTGCCCAGCAGCCCGGCCTCCTCCGCCTGTTTGATGGCGATGTGCAGGCGCTGGATAGCCAGCGGGTATTCGGCGCGGATGTAAATAAAGCCGGTATGGGCGCCGATGGCATAGCCGCCGATCGCCATGGCTTCGAGCACGGAATGCGGGTCGCCTTCCAGCACCGCCCGGTCCATGAACGCGCCCGGGTCGCCTTCGTCGGCGTTGCAGATCAGATATTTTACCGGGGTTTCCTGGGCCGCCGCGAAGCTCCACTTTTTGCCCGTCGGGAAACCGCCGCCGCCGCGGCCGCGCAGTCCGGATTCGATCACTTCCAGAATCACTTCATGCGGCTTCATGCCGGTCAGCACTTTCGCCAGCGCCTGATAACCGGAACGCGCAATATAATCATTCAGTTTCTCCGGATTGATCCGGCCGCAGTTGCGGAGCACGATCCTGGCCTGGATTGCGCACTGTGTGTTCTCTTCGTCTTCCGGATAGTACCAGGTGCGGCTGATGACTCTGGAGCCCGCCGCCGTGCCCGCCGCCGCATCTAGAATCGCGCCGGCCTGGTCCGCTTTGACATCGCCGTAAATGATGCTGGTGCCGTCCGCGGTATTGATTACCTCAATGCTGGGTTCGCAGTGGCAGAGACCCATGCAGCCGGTTTCCACCAGTTCCACGGCCGATTCCAGTTTCCGCGCGGCGACTTCGTTTTTGAACGCTTCAACCACCGGCGTGCCGCCGGCGGCAATGCCGCAGGTGCCCATGGAAATTAAAATCCGGGTACTGGCTTTTTTCTCTTTGTTCAGCTTATCCGCCAGTTGATAAAGTTTATCTGGTGTATCTATCATATGATTAAATCCTTATAGGTGATCATTTACATTCGCTGATGATTTCGGGAACCATCTTGCTGGTTACATTGCCATAGACTTTTTCATTGACCATGACGACCGGCGCCAGACTGCACGCTCCGACGCAGCGCAAACCCCCGAGCGAGAACTTCTTGTCCTTGGACGTTTCGCCCTCTTCTATATTCAGGTAGCGCTTCAGTTCATCCAGCACCGCTCCCGAGCCTTTCACGAAGCAGGCGGTTCCGGTGCACACGTTGATCTTGTATTTGCCGACCGGGGTCGTCGTAAAGTAGTGATAGAAACTGATCACGCCGTAAACTTCCGAAAGATGCAGTCTCAGTTTTCCCGCCACGAACAACTGGACGCTCTCCGGCAGATAACCGAAGATGTTCTGTGCCTTGTGCAGCGACTGAATTAGAAAACCGCGGTTCTTCTCTCTGTCATCACCCAGCGGCAAAGAGTCGAGGTACGACTCCAGCAGCACTTTCTTTTCCGGGAATTGCTCAAGCAGATTGAGCTCCTCGTGGTCCTGGCACTTGCACGTCATAATGCGTCTCCTGATACTTTTGTTTTACTACTTTCAAAATCATTAATTAATATTTTAATATTAATATAAAATTATTAATATAATTGTTTAATAATAAACATCTTATATATCAACTCCATTTATTATATACGCTTATTTTAAAACTGCCATAGTAAAACCAACTAAATTATGTAAAAATTTGATTTTTTTTGAAAGATTTTGCAAGCAACCTATATTTTTATATTAATTTCCGGAAAACCGCAATATCGGAATCCCGATACTTTGCGGCCGCGGAAGACTTGTCCGCCGGCCGGCGCGGTACAAAGCCGCGGAGAATATCAGGAGAATGTTGAATATGAGGGGTACAAGGAATTCATCGCGATGAACTTAACCGTTTGTCAGGCAACGCCTGACTTTGGAGTGCGGCACCCCTGCGCCGCGTTGGTACTTCGCCGTATTTTCTTATCCCGGCTGGATAACGTTTTGAGGCGACGCCATTGAGAGCCGCAGGCTCGAATCATATCAATCACTAAATAAGTCTCAAAATTCCAACCGTAATTTTCAGATATTTACTTGATTTTTTTGTTGTTGCTATATATTGTGTTAAATGAGAAATTTGCTGAGGTGATATTGTTTTTGATCTTTAATTGGCCAACCATTAATCATGGAGGAGTGGAAAATGCAAGGTTCAAAATACAGCCCCAAAGTGTCCGGAGACAGTCGCGACCTGACAAGCAAAAAAGTTAAGCCGGTTAAAACCGCAGCACCCGAGAAAAAGATGCCTGCCGCGGAAAAACCGGAAGTTAAACGTAAGCATGTAACATTCCAAGTACAGGCCAGGCCTGGCAGCAAGGTACATCTTGCCGGTGATTTCAACGAATGGAACTGCCTGGAAAAAGAATTGGCAGATCTGGACGGCAACGGCGTTTATAAAGTCGTGTTAGCGCTGCCCCCCGGAACCTATGAATATAAATTCCTCATCAATGGCGTCTGGTGTGCCGACCCGGGAAACCAGAATTTCAGGAAGAACTCATTGGGAACGTTAAATAGTGTTATTATTGTGGAATAGACTTGCCTGGTCATCGTGGTCAATTCCATTTATGGCGAACTGATCGGGGTTAACTGATCGAACCCCGATAATTTATCCCGAGTATTATTCAGCGGACATCGGGGGCGGCTTTTGTGCTTTCGTGGAACACTTCATTGATTTTAATTCCAGCCTAAAACAACAAACTGGAATATCGCCGGAAGGATAATGTCACCAAGCATCAACAACACCCAAGCTAAAGTTTTGTACCCGGTGGTTATACTTTAGCTTTTCAACCTTATTATAGTATGAAAAACGTAAGTATGGCTAAATAAATGTGGACATGCCGTGCACAGGAAGATAGCCCAATATCAAGCCGGTAATCCTTGGAATCTGCGGTTATACTGCAATTAGAAATCCGTGATATATAGATAAAGAATTTGCATGTAGCTCCGGCAGCTAATATATTAACAACGCCATCCAATTAGCGAGGGAAAAATGTATAATTTAAGCAACTTAGGCATGAGCGGTGTAATTCAATGCGGAATTGATATCCGGTCTTTGGGCGCGAAGGCTCAAAGCATGGAGGACGCGGCCAATGCGCTAGTGCAGTACCTGTTCACCCATTTTATTGATGAACAAGGTGAAAAATCGTGTGCGCTGGTTCGCTTTTTCAAAACACACAATATGGACCAGCTCCCTAAACCTCTTCAGGATTTCGCCAGTAACCAGTTACAGGAAAAGCCCGCGTCTGACTCGTTTAAATGCTTGACGCTGCTGGCGACCGCCGGCGTGGAAGAGGTCTGGCAGTCCCGGGATAAATCGCAAGGACACCAGGCGATTCCATTGCCCAGCAAAGAGGTTGTTTCCCGAATTCCGATGATACGCAACCTGATTAAACAAATGGGGCTGGATATTGAAACTGTGATAAATCCCGACCCTGAACTGCTAATGGATCTGTCTAAAAAAACATTCAACGTTTTTTATGTGCCAGATGCGGAAAACAGCCCGTACATTCCGGCCCAGGAGAATTTTGTCAAACCGTACGGGATCAAATCCGTACTGGGATTTGGCGGTGTTCTGCCTTCCGGCAATGTGTTTGCGGTGATAATTTTCTCCAGAACGCCGATTCATGGCGAAGTTGCAAATTTATTCAATACTTTGGCGTTAAATGTAAAGATGCTGATTCTGCCGTTTGATGATTCAGTATTTGCCTGAACAGGCAATCATGCCCGGAGGATGACTGACATGGAAGAACAAAAGAGAATAATGCTTGAATCAAAAGTTCATGCGCTGGAGGAACTCCTGACGGTTTCCGAAACGTCGTTTCTGGCGGAAGCGCAAAAACTGGAACAAGCCAACAAACAACTTCATGATGAAATAAATGAACATGAACGGCTGAATAAAAAATTGCAGGAGTCGGAGGAAGAATTCCGCGCCCTCTTTGAGTCTTCGCGGGACGCGATTATGCTCCTGGACCAGAACACATTTTTTGACTGCAATAAAGCAACCCTGGATCTCTTCGGCTTCTCTTCCAAAGAGCAATTTGTCTTACGGACTCCGAGCGACCTGTCCCCGCCAACCCAGCCTGACGGCGAAGATTCCTTAACGGCTGCGCTGAAACAGATAGAGAAAGCTTACCGGAATGGAACTAATTTCTTTGAATGGATTAACACGCGTCAGGATGGCGCTCCGTTTCAGGCGGAAGTATTGCTGAGTCGTCTGGAATATAAAGGTAAAACCGTACTGCAATCAACAGTCCGCGACATCACCAAACGCAAACAGGCGGAGAATGCGCTGGCGGGAGAAGAGCTCCGGCGGCGGATATTGATGGGGCAATCCCGTGACGGAATTGTAGTTCTTACCGAAGACGGCAAGGTGTTCGAAGCGAACAGGCAGTACGCCGATGCGCTGGGTTACACTGCGGCGGAGGCGCTGCAGCTTCATATTTGGGATTGGGATACGCAATGGACGCGGGAGCAACTGCTGGAGATGCTCCGGAAAGTCGATGCGGCAGGCAGTCTTCTGGAAACGCGGCACCGCCGTAAAGACGGCAGTTTATATGACGTTGAGGTTAGTTCAAACGGCGCTGTGATTGAAGGCCGGAAACTGATTTTCTGCGTATGCCGCGACATTACCGAACGCAAGCGGGCGGAAGAAAAAATTCATCATATCAGCGCAATACAAAACCTCATTCTGGAAAACAGCACGCTGGGAATCGCTTTAGTTCGCAATCGTGTCTTCGAATGGGCCAATGCCCGCGTCGGGGAACTTTTAATGCTTCCTCTCGAACAAATCCAGGGGGCTCCCACCCGCGTTATTTATCCTTCCGACGAGTCTTACGAGGAGATGGGGAAAATAAGTTATCCGGTGCTTGCCAGAGGAGAACGCTCAGTCAACACCTGCCAGCTTAAGCGCGGCGATGAAAGCTTATTCTGGTGCCGTTTCATCGGCAAGGCCCTGAATCCGGCAAAAATTCATGACGGTTCAGTCTGGATGTTTGAAGACATTACCGAAGAGAAGCTTGCCCGGAAGCTTGTCGAAGACTGCGCCCAGCAGCAGGGCAGAATTGAAATGGCTAACAACATGCTGCACGATATCGGCAATGCGCTTACCGGCATCAGCTCATGCATGACGGGGCCGCAACTGGAGAAAGACTGGCCTGAAATCAAATTGCTCCGGCAGTTGAGTGTCTTGTTCGCATCCGCCAGCAAGGAATTGGCCGCTCTGCTGGGAGAGGCAAAAGAAAAAGCGCTGACCGGCCTTATTGATGCGTTAACTTCCTCCTTGCAGAAACGCAATACGAATAATCTTGATTTTTGCGAAAAAATTTCCAATGCCGTAGGTCATGTCTGTGCCGTCCTCGATTTGCAGCGCTACTATCTGAAAGAAAAAAGCACCCCGCTGGCGACAGTTTTTGACATTAAAAAAATCGTTGAAGACGCTCTGACCATTCTCTCCAGCAGTCTGCAGAAAAGAAATATTGAAGTCAAAATAAGCACGTCCGGGATAAAGACGATTGTTTGCGGAGACCAGACTCGCATTATGCGGCTGTTTTTGAATATTATAAAAAATATATATGAGGCGTTTGATGATCTTGAACCATCGCCTGGCAGAAAGCTGGAAATAAATATTATTTCAGATATTGAAAAGCGGGAAACAGCAATTGTGTTTAAAGATAATGGAATCGGTTTTTCGCCGGAAACAGGCGGAAAACTCTTTGAACGCGGCTTTACGACTAAGCGGACAGGATCAGGCATCGGGCTGCATGAATGCCTTGCAATCGTCGAATCTCACGGCGGAACAATCACGCTTGAAAGCAATGGAGAGAATGCCGGCGCATGCACTATTATAAAACTTCCGTTTCCAGGGAATCAAAAAGGATAATGCGTTATGGAGAAATATTTCAACACACGGATTCTGGTAATTGATGATGATGAAAATGTCAGAGGCTGTTTTCGCGAGATTTTGCGCTCCCGCGAGTTCGACCGGGAAGATGTGTTAAAAATGGAAGAATTTGGAGCCGCGCTTTTTGATTCCAATACTCCGCGCTCATCCCGTTATAAGCGCTCTTCCGCAACATTCAACTTCGAATATGCGGAAGCCCCGAACGGCAAACAGGGGTACGAGGCGGTTAAAAAAGCTTTTGAAGAAGGCAGACCGTTTGCCGCGGCCTTTGTGGATATGCGCATGCCGGGCTGGGACGGGCTGGAGACGGTCCAGCATCTGCGGCAGATCGACTCGAGGCTGGAAATAATTTTTGTCACGGCTTATTCCGATTACAGCATTGAGGAAATCGTCACTGCCGTGGGGACCAATGTCAGCTATCACTGCAAACCCTTTTCCGTGGAGGAAATAGAACAGATCGCGACTAAAGCCGTTTATGAATGGAATAAAACCAGAAATCTGGAAGACCTTATAAAAATTATCTCCAAAATCCGGGGCTCCCACTGGGAGATGGATGCGCTGCTCAATAATATCCTCGTTCAGGTAGCCTATCTGATCGGCACTCATTCAGCGCTTATCGCAATGAAGAAAAACAGCCACTATGAAAAAATTCTCGCCATCGGCAATCTCAGCGATGATAATAATCCGGAGAAATATTTCAAAGATATTCCGGAAGACTTGAAAACCGATGTTTACCAGAATGGAGAATTCGCATATTTTATGATGGATGAATTCGGCATCCTGGCGGTTTTTGAAAAAAGCGGGAAGCCGCTCAACAACGAAAGAATTTACCTCGTGCGTCTTTTTCTGGAACAGGCCGCCCAGGCCATACGGAACATTGACTTGCAGGAGGCGCTGATAAAAAGTGAGAAAATGTCTGCCGTCGGAGAAGCCACCGGCATCATCGCCCACGACTTAAAGAATTCAATCGGCTTTATCGAGCCGGCAATAGAATTAATAGAAGAAGATCTTGATAACAAAAAGTTAATCATTGAAATGCTTGGCGCTATTAAGGGAGCCGCGCGGGAAGGAATCGCATTCGTAGTGGACATTCTTGATTTTACCGCCAATAAAAAGGTGGTAAGAACAAGAATCAGCGCGAATGACTTACTCGAGGACGTGCAAAAACAGACGGATGTCCTGTTGAAGAAGTTAAATATTCAATTGAAAGTGGAATGTCCGCCGGAAACGGACATTTGTGTTGACAGAAACAAGCTCTACAGGCTCATTTCCAATCTGATTAAAAACGCGATAGAATCTTTTCACGGCAAAAACATAAACAATCCCGAAATCAAACTGATTTTATTTTTAGACGAACAGAATATCTATATAAGTGTATCCGACAACGGGCCGGGAATATCGCCAACGGTTATGGACAGGCTTTTCGAGGCATTTTCCTCTCATGGCAAAAGATGCGGGACCGGTTTGGGGCTCGCCATTGTAAAGCAGTTTGTTGACGCACATGGAGGAAATATAAAGGTAGAATCTTCAGACTCCGGAACATGTTTTATGATAACGCTTCCGGCGTAATGCAAAATGGTTATGAAAAAATCTTTTGCGCGTCACAAAATGTGGAACATCGGGGGCGGCTTTTGTGCTTTCGTGGATGCCTCCTTTTGCTCTTTTAATTCCAGCCTCAAAACAACAAACTGGAATATAGCCGGATGAATAATATTAAACAGCAAAAGCACAGAATTTTACTTCAAGACTATTGCCGAAATTCTATCAAAAAGCTTTTTTAAAATGATTTTCAATCTAAGAGCTTATCTACTAATAATTGACTTTTGCTGAACTCGGATGTATATTATTCCCGGTAAACTTAAAAACGACATACCGGGAGGCAGGCATGGTGATGAAGCGATTAAAAACTTGGGAAAT
>JBAYIO010000069.1:0-31047 GCA_041665605.1 Victivallaceae bacterium
AACAGACTTACTGGTGTATTCATATTACGGAGCCCTCCTTTGGGTTTTAGGCTTTCGTAATATACTGTTACGAACAAAGGAGCTCCACTTTCATCTTTTTTATTTTGTTAGGACAGATGTGATAATATAAGGATAAGCCGTAAAATAGCAGTTTCTGTTGACTCCGCTTCTTTATGTGGTAAATTAGAGGCATTCTCATTTATGCAGGAGATCTAACTTTCGGGGATAAGCACTGTAATGAGTCCGTTTATAATTTCATTATTGTTACTGATTCTGAGCGTTATGATTCTGATAGCGATTTTAACGGGACTGGTATTCTCTTTCAGGTCATACAGATGGCCCAAAACGCAAGGGGTTATTTTAAGCACTGGAAAATCATGTGAATTTGCCGGGGGCGGTCCATCCTTTACTTATACTGTGACAGCAAAAATTAAATATGCTTATACTGTGAATGGAAAGAAGTTCCGGAATAATTCAATTTCAGTATTTGAAGTTTATGACACCGCAGGGATTATCGCCAAAAAGGTAATGGCAAGATATCCGAGAGGAAAAGTTGTCGACGTTTATTACGCTCCAAATAATCCCGGCAATTCATGTTTGGAGCGGGGCGTAACAAATCCAATTACCATAGTCATGATAATCACGGCATTATCATTTGCTGTGATTCTGTTTGCTGCCGGATATAATATGCGATGAGATTTATTTAATTTGGAATTCGATTGAAATTTGAAAATAGACCTTGTGGTATTACAATATTTCGGCAGATATGGCGTTTAATTATTATTAAATATTCATGGAAAGGATAAGTTTATTATGAGAATTATTTCCGGATTGCTGTTCGTCAGTTTGCTTTTCAGTTTGACGGGATTTGGCGCGGATACTGAAACCAAAGACCGCCATGTGCAGATTGAAGCTAAAAAAAATGGCAATACAGTGGCGATATATGCGCATCTCACCGATTGCACGGAAGCGACAATCACCCTGACCATGAATCTTGAGAACATGACGGCTTCGCCGCCGGTTCCGCTGACCGTCGATACGCTGGGGAAACAGGATTTACTGCTTACAACCATCCACCCGACAGTGGCTAAAAAGTCACATAAGTACACCTATCAATGCCAGTATAAAATAGGCCGCAGGCTTCAATTCGCGCCGATGCCGTTCACTTATTCCCTGCCCTATGCCGATAAGGAATTCAAGGTGCTAAAGAGCAATGCAGACTCCGTCTCCTGGGATATGCCGGAAGGCATCACGGTTTGCGCGGCGCGCAACGGGGTTGTCGCCGGCATCCGGCAGGATTCGGACGACAGCAATGCGAACTATGTTGTCATCAAGCATGAAGACAATTCATTTGCGGAATATTCCCATTTGAAGAAAAGCAGCTTACTGGTGGCGCTTAATCAGAAAGTAAAAGCCAATGAAGCTTTGGGGCTGTCCGGCAGCGCGCATCTGCATTTTGCCGTATACTACACCCTGGACGGCAAAACCAAAAAAGCAATACCGGTGCAATTCGAAACAAAGACAGGCAATGCAACCCTGAAGGCGGGCGGAAGTTACTAAAACGAGAAGTCAGTCAGAATGAGGAACAGGAGCAGAAAACAGAAGAACTGAGAACAAAAGTCAGAATGGGAACGGGAGAGAAGGCAAAATACAGCTCCATAGGAGCGAAATATTAATAGCCAAGATAAACCACAACGACCAAGCTCCAGCGGAGCGGAATATTAATAGTATTGGTGAGATAAAAAATGAAAACATCTGAAATCACGGTCAAACAGTTGAAGGGAGGATTTGACGATAACTTCTCCTATCTGCTGTATCATCCCGGCAGCGGGGATGCCGCGCTGGTTGACCCCTGCGGGGATATTCGGGTCATCGAAGCTGCAATCAACGCCTGCGGCACGGTCAAGCCGGAATATATTCTGCTGACACACGGCCACCACGATCATACTTCCGCCGTAAACGCGGTCAGGGAATTTTTCAATGCGCCGGTGCTGGCGCATCCGGTCTGCACGTTTCCGCACGAACGAACGCTGCATGACCGGGAAAAGCTGCCGTTCGGCAATCTCGACATCGAAGTGCTGTTCTCGCCCGGCCATTCGGCGGACAGCGTATGTTACCATCTGACCGATGACTCCGCCGTTTTCACCGGGGACACGCTGTTCATAGACTGCTGCGGGTACTGCAAACCGGAGAAAATGTTTAAAACGATGCGCGAAGTATTATATCCGCTGAACGACTCCAATATCGTATATTCCGGTCACGACTACGGTCATGTTCCGTTCGCCACTCTCGGCGAGGAAAAACAGACCAATCCGTATCTCTACATAAAAGAGTTGAACGAGTTTATCGAAGCGGTAAAGAAACTGTAAAACAGAAGTCAGATGCTGACTCCTCCGGTCTTTAATCATAGGCTGGCATTGGCGTTCAACCAGGCGAATAAACGGGCTGCCCCATAGCCTCCATCCGCAGCCAAAGCCGTTTCATCAATTTTCCGCCATCTGCCGCTGTTGTCGCCGAATATCATATTCACTCCGTCCCCGTTATGCGGCAGTTTAGCGTCGGGTGAATATTTATAGACATAGCAGGAAAGGACAACTTTTCCGGCATTGTCAGAGAGGATGTTGCTCATGGGAAATTCGCTCATGCCGGCGCCACGGGTTGCCCAATAGGCTTTGGCGGCGGCTAAATCTGCTTCAGAATATAAAAGCATCGGGAGGCAAATGCTCAGAAATACGTGCTTGCCGGGCTGGTTCCAGTTATTAGCCCATCCATTAACGGGATTGTCATACGCGTAGCAGGAATATCCGTCAAAAAGGGGTTCCGTGCAGAAAAATATTCTCGGATTGGTTACATAACCGCCGGCAAATAATAATCCCAGTCCCCTGGCTCTGGCATCTGCCGGCGGGAGCTGTATCCATGCCGTATTGCCTCCGGTGCAAAATTCGCGAAGGCCATTCTCCAGCCAGACATCCGCACACGGCATATATCCATTGGACGCATCGGAATAAGAGTGAAGGCCGATTCCGGCCTGCCGCATATTGCTCAAATCTTGAATCCGCTTTGCTTTGCTGCGTGACGTGTTTAAAGCCGACAGTAACAACCCGGCCAGAATGGCAATGACGACAATCACCACGAGGAGTTCAACGAGCGTGAAATTTCTCTTCATAATTTCTGCCCTATACTCAATATCGTTGCTTCCGCTTTCCTGTCTTCCCGCCTTAATTCTCTTTTTTAAATCTGCCGGCTTCCTATTTGATAAAGCTGCCGGCGCCGCAGTCAAACGCTGACTCCCGGATTTTATCCAACCGGGGCGCCGCTGACGAAGGGGCCGTCAACGGTGATCAGCTTCAAATCTTTGCCGTCTTTGGCGGCCAGCAGCATGCCCTGGGATTCCACGCCGCGGATTTTTGCCGGCTTCAGATTGGCGACCACGACAATGATCCTGCCGGTGATTTCCTCCGGCGTATAATATTGCGCCACGCCGGCGACCAGTTGCCGGACTTCACCGCCGAGTTCAATCTGCAATTTCAGGAGTTTGTCCGCGCCTTCAATCCGTTCAGCCTTGAGCACCTTCGCGGTACGGAGCTGCGTTTTGAAAAATTCGTCAATCGTGATTATGCCTTCCGGCAGAACTTCAGCTTTTGTTTCCGGCGTTTTCGCGGGTCTGCCGGCGGCCGGTTTCTGTTCCGCCGGTTTTTCCTCTTCAGTATTAATCCGCAGAAACAGCGCGTCAATATCGGTCATCTGGAGACCGCTGAGCACATTCTGCTGATTATTCAGGTCGGAAATGCGGCAGTTCTCAAGTTCGCTCTCCGGAATACCCAGTACCCGGCGCAGTTCAACCATTTTCCGCGGCATTACCGGATAGAGCAGCACGGACACATTGCGCAATATTTCCGCGGAATAATAGAGGACGGAATTGAGCCGGTCAGTGCTGCCGTTTTTAGCCAGCGTCCAGGGTGCGGTTTTTTCCAGATAGCGGTTGCCGGCCCGGACGACATTCATGATCTGGGCGATGCCGTGTTCGAGTTTCATTCCGTTGATGGCGTCTTCCATTTCCGGGATCGCCCGGCGGATGATTTCCTTCAAATCGGTTTCAGTATCGGTTTCAACATGCGGGACCGGAATTACGCCGCCGCAATTGCGCAGAGTCATCTTGACCACGCGGCTGAGCAGATTGCCCAGGTCATTGGCCAGATCGCAGTTGTAGCGGTTGATAAAAGCGTCTTCGCTGAATACGGCATCCTGTCCCAGCGACATTTCAGCCATCAGGAAATACCGGAAAGCGTCCACGCCATACTTCTGGATCAAATCTATCGGGTTGACGACGTTGCCGCGGGATTTGCTCATTTTTTCAGCGCCGATCATCCACCAGCCGTGGGCGAAAATCGTTTTCGGCAATTCCACGCCCATGGCCTTGAGCATGGTCGGCCAGTAAACGGTATGGGTGGTGAGAATGTCTTTGCCGATCAAATGATATGAGGCGGGCCACCATTTTTTGAACATGGCCTCGTCAGTGCCGTAACCGACGCCGGAAATATAGTTGATCAAGGCGTCAAACCAGACATAGCAGACGAAATCGGAGTCAAACGGCAGCTCGATGCCCCAGTGCAATCTGGATTTGGGTCGGGAAATGCAGAGGTCGCCGAGCGGATTCCGCAAAAATCCGAGCGTTTCATTGGCCCGGAATGCGGGCTGAATGAACTCCGGATGGGTCTTGATATGGTCGATCAGCCAGTCCTGATACTGGCTCATCCGGAAAAAGTAATTGGATTCCACGATCTCCGAGGTCTCCCTGCCGCAGCCGTCTTCCGGGCATAAGGTGGCGCCGCTCAAATCCTTGTCGGTGAAAAAGCGCTCGCAGTGAACGCAGTATCTGCCTTTGTACTCATTTTTATAAATCAGGCCGCGGTCATAAAGTTCCTGAAGTATCTTCTGAACAACGGCTTTATGTTCCGGGTCGGTGGTGCGGATGAATTTATCGTTGGTGATCTCCAGTTTCCGCCACAATTCTTTGAATCTGATTACCGTCTCATCGCAATGCGCCTGAGGCGCAAGATTATTTTTTTCGGCGGCTTTCTGGACTTTCTGCCCGTGTTCATCAGTTCCGGTCAGAAAAAAGGTGGGGATGTCCAGCGAGCGGTGATACCTGGCCAGCACATCCGCCAGGATAGTAGTATAGGCGTGACCGATATGCGGCCGGTCATTGACATAATATATTGGCGTCGTTATATAAAAATTACCATTTTCCATAAATATGACATCCCCCATGAAATGATTTTGAATATTCCGGTAAATAATTTAAATCAAATCATGCTCTTTTCAAAGCTCAATCACGGATTATATTAGTATTATTCAATTCAGACAGCAACAAATTAGAGATAAGGATCAATTATAATGCCGGAAAAAAGCCATGAACTGCCGCAGCATGCCGAACTGCCCGTTGAACTGACCTGGGATCTGGTTCCGCTGTATCCCGACCTGAAATCATGGGAGAAAGATTTCAAGGCGGTCGATCCGCTGGTAGCGAAATTCATGAGTTACAAAGGACGGCTGGCCGAATCACCGGAAGCGCTGGCCGAAGCCATTGCCACCATGGATGATATGGAACGGCTGGCGGAAAAAGTCTATACCTACGCCCATCTGCGGGCCGACGAAGACACCGGCAACTCCCGCAACAGCGCACTGGTGGACCGCATCAGCGCCAAATACGCCGCAATCTCCGGGGAAACCGCCTGGTTCGACCCGGAAATAATGGACATGCCGCCGGAGAAAATGAACAAATTTCTCAAAAGCAAAGCGCTGAAATTCTACAGGCGCAGCCTGGAAGAACTGCTGCGCGAACGTCCGCATACGCTTTCCGAAAAAGAGGAACGCCTTCTGGGGCTGGCCTCGGATATTTTCAGCAGTCCGCATAAAACATTCTCCAAACTGAACAACGCGGACATGAAATTTCCCCGGGTGAAAAATGATCAGGGCAAACTGATTACGCTTACCCACGGCAACTATATCGAATTTCTGGAAAGCCATGACCGCGACGTCCGCAAAGGCGCGTTCAACGCCATGTTCGATACCTATGCGAAATACCGCAACACCCTCGCCTCGACCCTGGACGGCACCGTCAAAAAACATGCATTCAACGCTAAAATACGCAACTATCCGTCCGCGCTGGAGGCATCGCTTTTCGAGGACAATGTCCCGGCGGAAGTCTATAACAACCTGATCGGCGCGGTAAAAGCAAAACTGCCGTTGCTGCACAAATATCTGGAAGTCAGATCAAAAGCGCTGAAATTGAAAAAACTCGACATGTACGATATCTACAATCCGCTGGTTCCGGAATGCCGCGTCAAAGTCACCTGGGACCAGGCCTGCCACTGGGTCCGGGAGGCGCTGAAGCCGCTCGGCGAGGAATATTGCGGCTTTCTGGAAGACGCGTTTTCGCAGCGCTGGATCGATGTCATGGAATGCAAAGGCAAACGCTCCGGGGCCTATTCCAGCGGCTGTTACGATTCCTATCCATACGTGCTGATGAACTTCAACGGCACGCTGAACGACGTGTTCACCCTGGCCCACGAACTCGGCCATTCCATGCACTCGTTATATTCCAACCGCACCCAGCAATACCATTACGCCGACTACAGCATCTTCGTGGCGGAAGTGGCCTCCACCACCAACGAACTGTTGCTGCACCATTATCTGATGAAGCAGAAACGCGACAAAAACGTACAGGCCTATCTGCTGTGTCATATGGCGGACGAAATCCGGGGAACGGTTTACCGCCAGACCATGTTCGCGGAATTTGAAAAGATGATTCACGAGAAATCGGAGAACTCGGTGCCGCTGACGCCGGATATGCTGTCCGAAGAATATTATAAACTTAATAAAACATATTACGGCAAAGTGGTCGAAGCCGATAAGCGGGTCGAGATGGAATGGGCCAGAATCCCCCATTTCTATTACAATTTCTATGTTTATAAATACGCCACCGGGATGTCAGCGGCAGTGAAACTGTCCCGTAACATCCTCAGCGGCTCCGGGGAAAAACTTGACGCTTATCTCGGTTTCCTGAAGGCCGGCGATTCCAAAGATGTACTGGATATCATGAAAGACGCCGGCGTGGATCTGTCCAGGCCGGAGCCGGTACTGGAAGCCCTCGACGAATTCGGCAGTATCGTAAAACAACTCGAAAAGGCACTGTTATGAAAAACTCCAGATTCACCATCGAATTCCCCTGTGACGGCGCGGTGCTGAACAAACATCATGGAGATGAAACCGCAAAACGGTTGAAAATCACGGTCAAAGGCAAGGCCGCACCCGATACCGAGCTTGACATCAACGGGATAAAAACGTTCTGCGCCGACGGGTCTTTCGACGCCAATGTCGAACTGAAAGAACGCTTCAACACCATCAAAGTCAGCGCCGGAGCGGCACAGCAGACTATTTCCGTAATATGGGACAGGAAATCGTTCAAACGCTATAATTTCTTCATCGACGACAATATCTTCTTTCTTACCGAAATCCATAAGAAATGCTACAAGTCGATCTTTGAGTCGTTTTATCTGGCGAAACTGAAAGAGTTCAATGCCCGGTTTGGCACTAAATTCGTGCTTAATGCATTTTACCGGAATGATCACGACCCGTTCGAATTAAATCAATTTTCCGATAAGTATAAGCCGGAATGGGAAGCCAGCTCCGACTGGCTGAAGCTGACGTTCCATGCCTTTTCCGAATTTCCATCCCGACCATACAGCGAGCATTTCCCGGAAAAGCTGCCGGAACATTATGCGCTGATCAAAGACCAGATTATCCGCATCGCCGGGGAAAAGACGTTCTGTCCGCCAACGATTATCCACTATTTCGAGGTGTCGTCCGCGGCGTCGCTAAAATATCTGAAAGACAACGGCGCCACCGTTCTGTCTGTCAGAAATTTCCCGGAATCCGCCGAAAAGGCTTTGACCAATATCATTTACGAACAGGAAAGCGGCCTGTTCACAATGCCGGTGGACTTTTTCTGCAATCTCTGCACCGTTGAACAAATCAAAACCATTCTAGGCGAACTGATGTCCAAATCCTGGAAAGACACCATCAATATCGGCACCCACGAGCAATATTGCTATCCGTTCTACGCCAAATATATACCAAACCATTTCGAAAGGATGGAAACCGCAATAAGGCTGGTGACGGAAAAAGGCTACAAGCCGGTGTTCTTCCATGAAGGACTGCTGGGCAACAACCAGTAAGCCGCGTTTCATTCAAATTCCAAGCCGTCGCGACTGTAATTTACAGTTCAAGAGTTGCAGTTTCAGACAGATCAACCCGGCGGACAGTCTTCGGCAGTAAAACGTAGAAGGCCGTGCCTCTGCCGACTTTGCTGTTTACCTGCACCCAGCCGTGATGGTTGGAAACCGTGCCGTAAACCATGGCCAGTCCCATGCCGGTCCCCTTGCCTATCGGTTTGGTGGTGAAGAAAGGTTCGAAAATTCGCAGCATGGTACTCTTATCCATCCCGCATCCGTTATCTTCGATCATAATACAGTAGTAATCTTCCGGATGAACTTTGACTTTTACGCCGACCGGTTTCAAGGGGATATTGAATTTTTCGGCGGAATCAACTTTTACCACCAGCCGCATGTCCTTGTCGTCATTACCGTCCATGGCGTCTCTGGCATTGATGAGCAGATTGATAATTACCTGCTGCAATTGGACTTTGTCGCCGCGAATCGGCATTTCACCAGGCGCGACATCCACGATCAGATCCAGGCTTTTCTGGCTGTTCGGCATAAAAAGTTCAGTACTTTTTCTGATCAACTCGCTCAAATCCAGAATAGTTTCCTGATATTTGCCTTTCCGGGCAAATCCCAGCAACTGTCCGGTGAGCCGGCCTGCCTGCTCGGAGATGTCGGTGATCTTGTCCAGATGTTTGGATACTTTCGGATCATCGAATTTGTAAAACAGCCGGATGAGGTCAAGATGGCCGAGAATGGCATGGATGTGATTGTTGAAGTCATGAGCGACGCCGCCGGCAAGCTGTCCGACCGCCTCGAGCCGCTGGGAGTGGGCAAGCTGTTCGCTGAGTATTTCCTTTTCACTGGCCAGCCGGCTTTCCTCGGTGATATCCCGCCCCAGCAGCACATGCATTTTGACGTCTTTAAATTCGATGGCGGAGATTGAGATATCCAGTCGGAGCTGGTTTTTATCCGCGCCAAGATAGCACTTGAAATGATTTGTATTGATTCTGGTGGAAGTGTCCTGCATGTTTTTGGGCTCCTGCGGCAGCATGGGCGGCAGCGGCAGTTGATTTTCAGCCCGCAGCATCGCCATAAAATTCGCCCCGATGATTTCCTGCTTCTTTTTTGCTTTAAGCATGCCGATAGCGGCATAATTGGCGTCAATGATGCATCCCTGCTGGTCCAGCAGCATAATCATTTCACTGGCATTTTCGACCACCATGCGGTAGCGGCCTTCCCATTCGCGAAGATTACGCTCAAGTATCTGAGCCTTGCCGTAACCGCCCAGAAATGCGAAAATAATATCCAGAGTGCCGCGCGGTTCGTTGGCAACCTCTTTTTCGACTAGGAACAGATAGATTGAAATGAGTGCGCTGACCCAGACCGTGGCGATAGATTTGATCAGAAACGAATTATTAATATACAGCCACCATTGCGGACGGTCCCAGTAAGTCACCGACAGATAGATAAACGAATCAATCAATTGAGTAAACAGCATTGCGCCAAGGACACAGAAAAAGACGCGGCAGTTCGCATTGCGCAGCCGCTGAAAAAAGATCGGCAGCAGGAACAGGTCGAAAAGCTGAGCAATAGTCGAGGCGGTCATGGAACGCCTGGTCTGCTGCAGCAGATAATCCAGCGAATCAGCGGAAGTGCCCTGTGAAATCGCGAAGCCCAGCCAGTTGCATTGCAGACTGGTCAGCGTGCTCAAATAAATAAAAAGCCCGAAACCGGCGATCGCGCCGGTAATCATCCGCTGCGCCTCCAGCGTTCCCTGCGTCGCATACACCAGCATCAATGCGCCCAGATACGGGAGAAAGAGCACTGTGGAGCCAACGCTGAAATTAAGATTGGCGGAAAAAACATTGACGCTCAACTCAGAAGCGCTCACGAACTGGGTGAACACAAACAGCAGTCCTATGGCGACATAGAAAGCAGCGCTGCCGATGACCTTCCGCTGATTGTGAAGCAAGGCCAGGCCGACAAAAATGAAAGTCATTTCCAGGAATGTCAGGAGTACAGCGTATAAGCTTTCCAACATAAACTATGCCTTAACTGTTCTTGAGGTTTTTAAGCCGGTCACGGATCATCGAGGCCCGGAAAGTATCGCGTTCTTCAGAACTTAGTTCCTTGCCGGCGAATTTCTGCAGATGCGCCGGATGAATGGTCAGAAAAAGTTCATTGACCGTATGCAGATCCACCGTCGAAAACATCCCCATATCAACCCCGATCCTGAGGTCGGACAGCGAATTCAGCGCCTCTTCGCTGGAAAGGATATAGGCGTGCCGGAGTATGCCGTAGGAGCGGCCTACATGGTCAAGCAGAAAATATTGATTTTTCTCAATCAGGTTCAGCCGGGCGTTTTTTTCGTGGCTGATCAACTGTTTGATGACGCCGCCGAGCCGCTCCATGATCTGCTGTTCGGATTCGCCAAGGGTACTCTGATTGGATACCTGAAACAGATTTCCGCGGTTGTCCGAGCCTTCGCCGAATATGCCTCTCACGGCCAGTCCCAGCTTGGCTATTCCCTGA
Organism: Victivallaceae bacterium; assembly: GCA_041665605.1. Classification (GTDB taxonomy): domain Bacteria; phylum Verrucomicrobiota; class Lentisphaeria; order Victivallales; family Victivallaceae; genus CAIPAT01. Next base: position 10,761 of record JBAYIO010000069.1, read on the forward strand.
ATTGCGGCATTGATCTGACTGGAAAGCACCAGGCCCGGCAGATGCAGCATTACCGAAGCGCGCATGCCGGTGCCGACATTAGTGGGGCATGACGTCAGATAGCCGAGTTTTGAATCATAAGCAAAAGGCAGATGCTTTTCCAGCAACGAATCCATTTTGGAAATAACCTTCCATACCTCCTCAAGCTGGAAACCGGGCGAAAGCGCCTGCATTCTGATATGGTCTTCCTCGTTGATCATGATTCCGGAGGATTCGTTGCGTTTCACAATCAGAACCGCGCCGCCGTCACGGGCGATAAATTCATTACTGACCAGGCGTCTTTCCAGTAACAATTCCTTCTCCCAGCGCGACAGTTTATCCATTTCAAAACAAAGCGCGGAAGCCCCCAGGCAGTTTGATTTTTCCACAGCCATCTGGATTGCGCCCATGGTGTTGTGCAACTGCTCGGGCGAAGCCGCTATCGGAAAAGGAGTGCCTTTGATGTTTCTGGCCAGCCGGATTCTGGAGCTGATTGCAATATCGTCATCAGGGCCGCTGTCTTCGAGCCAACTGACTTTATGTTTCAGAAGACTGTCTATTTTCTGTTTATTGTCCATAGCCGTAGATCCTGAAATTACTTTTTAATTTTTTTCTTCAGTTCGTTGATCGTATCGCGAACTTTCGCGGCCTTTTCGTATTCCTCGCGCTGAACAAGCTCCTCAAGTTCTTTCTGGTAATTCATCAGTTCCAGCATAAGCCGGGGCGATTCGTCAGAGCTGTCGGAGCCCGGCTTCTTGCCGACATGAAGTTTGCCGCGGTGCATATTCTCCAGCGCGCCTTCCAGGATATCACGAAACGTATTGTAACATTCCGGACAGCCCAGCCGTCCGCTGTTTCTCAGCCCCTCGGTAGTCCAGCCGCAGGCGGGGCAAACCAGCGCTTTCTCCGGAGCCGGGGCAGCACCGCCCTGCTGCAAAGCCTGCTGAAAACCGGGAATATTCAACTTTTCAGTCAGATTATATAACATTTCCGCAATGTTAAAACCGCCGATTTCCATCGCCGGATTATCCCCGGATTTTTTGGCCGCGCATTCGCCGCAGAGGTGAATAGTCTTCTTCTGTCCGCTGATGATTTCCTGAATGTGAATGGTCGCATCATTTTTTTTACAGGCGTCGCACAACATACCCTCTAACCTTTCTTGCAATAATAGGTTTATTTTAGAAATATAGCCTTAATGAAAGCAAAAGCAAGAAATTGCTTGTCAAAGCCTTCCCATTAACACGTCAAGTGCGCGGAGTTCTGACGGAGCAAGCGGTGAAATCCCGTCTTTCAATACGGACTCGCAAATCAGGTTCAGCCTGGCGGTGTTTTCCAGCACTTCCAGCCGGTCAAACGCTTCCAGCAGGGTTTTCCCGACTGCCAGTGCGCCGTGATTTTTCATGATCACGCAGTTGGCGGAGGAAGCCGCCGCCGCAGTTTCGCAAGCCAGTTCGGAGGTGCCGATACAACGGTAACCGGCATACGCGATTTCGCCAACTATGGCATAAGATTCCGCCAGCAGGGTGGTGTTGATCTTTCGCGTTGTTGCGGCATACGCGCTGGCCGCCAGCGGATGCGCATGCACGACCGCCGCCACATCCGGACGTTTGCGGTAAATCTCCAGATGCAGACGGGTCTCGATGGAAGGTTTCAGGTTTTCTGTTTTCATATTGCCGTCCATATCCATCACCCCGATCTGCCCGCCGGTGATTCTGCCCTTATCCAGAGCTGAAGGCGTAATCAGCACGACATCCCCGGATTTGAACGATATGTTCCCTCCTGAAGTGGTTGTGAGCTGCTGGGTATAAAGGCGGCGCATAAAATATGCGACTTCTTCGCGCATTGCATCAATATCAGACATGAAGTTCTCCGTAAAAATAAATTCATCAGTTTTACATTGTTCCTTTGAGATAATATATTTATGGAATAATTAATTTAAAGCGCAATTGACAACAACCTGGAGATATTCAATGAAACTTGGCATTATCGGCGGCAGCGGACTTTATCAGATCGAAGGCATGGAAGACATTAAACACCAGCAGATAGATACGCCGTTCGGACCTCCTTCCGACAAATTCGTCTGCGGCAGCATTCATGGAGTGGAAGTGGTTTTTCTGCCGCGGCATGCCCTGGGACACCCGCTGATGCCGGGAGAACTTAACCACCGCGCCAATATTTACGCCATGAAAACGCTTGGCGTAACCCATATCCTGAGCATTTCCGCGGTCGGGAGTCTGAAAGAGAACATGAAACCGCGCGACGTCGTCATTGTTGACCAGTATTTTGACCGCACCAAGCGCGGAACCGACCATACTTTTTTCGGCAACGGCGTTGTCGGTCATATTGCGTTCGGCCGTCCGGTATGTCCGGAACTGGCGAAACTCGCGACAGAAGCAGCGGCGGAGGCGGTAAAAACTTCCGATAATCCGTCCAGAGTTGTTCACGACAACGGAACTTATGTCAACATGGAAGGCCCTGCGTTTTCAACTATGGCCGAATCCAGATTTTATCGTTCAATGGGCTGGTCCGTCATCGGCATGACCAATCTGGCGGAAGCTAAACTGGCCAGGGAAGCCGAAATATGCTACTGCACAGTTGCAATGGTCACGGACTATGACTGCTGGCATCCGGACCACGACCATGTAACAGTGGATATGGTCATCGGACATCTGGTCGCCAATACCGCGCTTTCAAAAGATATCATCCGGCGGGTCGCAGAGAAAATTGGAACCTTGAAACGCGCCTGCGCCTGCCCCAATGCCCTGGCCTGCGCCATCATCACCAGCCCGGACGCCATGAACCCGGAAACCAGAAAAAAACTCCAGCCGATTATCGGCAAATATGTGAAATAAATAAATTGAACGGGAAATGACGTTGAATCTCATTGCGCGGACGGGTATCTACCTTATGAAAAAATATATTCGCACAGCGGTTTTCATCGCGGCGTTATCTCTGGTTGCCGCCTGCACGGCGCAGGAGAAAACTTCCGCCACAAACAGCCGCGGCAAGCCGGGCTTCTGGGAAAGTGTCAATAACTTTTTCCTGCCGCATCCTGAGCAGCGGGAAGTATTGCTGGAAAAGCAGACGCTTTATTTTCTGGTGACGGTTGAAAAGGGCGAAAACGGCTGGCATCATCTGGTATTCAATCCCAATCACGGGTCCCAGGGAATATGGAATCCGGAATCGCCGGATGAACTGATTTCCAATTACTGCAAATACACAACGCTTTTCCTGCAGTGCGCCGACCAGTACCCGCGGCGGGTCCTGTTTGTCGGGCTCGGTGCAGGCATCATACCGCGCTTCATCCGGAAACATTTCCCGGCAACCATTATTGACGTCATCGAGATTGACGGCGAGATTCCCGGCATTGCGGAGCAATATTTCGGGTTCAGGAAAGACGATAAAACGAATATAACCATTGGCGACGGACGCGATTTTATCAATCGGAACAAAGCACAATACGATATTATTTTCATTGACGCTTATAATGCCGAAAACATTCCTTTTCAGCTCACCACCGAAGAGTTTTACCGGAAAATACGCGCCGCCCTTACTCCTGGCGGCCTGATGACCGCCAATGTCGCCAATCTCGGCAAGCCCGGGTTTATGGCAGGTGAGATTAAAACCGTTCAAAGCATCTTCCCGAATCTCGCGGTTTTCGTCTGTCCCGGCCGGACCAACTACATTCTGTTTGCTCCGGTCAACCGTAAATTCGACAGCGTCGCGATCAAACCCAAATGTGATGAATTGGAGAAAATATCAAACCCGGAACTGGATTTCAGGGCAATGCTCAATACCAGAATGAAAGCGGAAGAGATCAAAGAAATGACCGGCGGAGCGATGATTTTGAAAGACGATTTTGCGCCGGTGGAAACTATGAAGTAATGCGTTTTATGCTTGAAACATAAATAAGGAAGTTAATAAATGCCTGCGGTTAATAAACATATACTCTATGCAATCGCATTTTTGACCGGCTTTGCCCTGATGGGCTACGAAATCCTGGGAGTAAGAGTTCTGTCGCCTTATTACGGCGGTTCGATTTATGTCTGGGGCGCGATTATCACGGTTTTTCTGGCAGGCCTGGCCATCGGCTATGCACAGGGGGGGAATATTGCCGACAGAATCGCCAACTTGAATGTCCTGCGCAGAATAATCCTTTTCCCGGCTTTGCTGATTACTACATTTCCGGTTTACGGACAACGCATCTGCAAATTAATCTACGCGCTTGAACTGGATTCCAGAGCGGGGGCGCTGCTGCTCTCCATGATTCTCTTTCTCATACCTTGTATCTTCCTCGGCGCGGTAATCCCGATTCTGGTGAAAATGCTGGCTGTTGACAGTAAAAAGATCGGTTCCGCCGCCGGCAATATTTACGCCGTGTCCACCGCCGGCAGCATTGCCGGAACCCTGTTCACCTCATTTTTCCTGATAAGCTGGCTCAGTGTCACTAAATGTTTTCTGCTCCTCGGCCTGCTCCTGATCGCATGCTGGCTGGTCTGCGTCATCTTTCAATCGAAACGTTCTAAAGAATGACTGTTGCAGTAGTCTCATTCCGGAGTTATTTTATGTACGGAAACAGATTGCACAAAAAAGTCAGGGACGGCAATGAAGAGATTAAAAAAACGGTCAGTCGCATACTGGTACTATAAGATATTGCGCGAAAGAGGTACGCCGGATTTTATCGCCCGCGGCTGGGCGGTAGGGTTATTTGTGAATTTTTTTGCTCCTCAACTGTTCCAGACGGCGGCGGCAATCCCGCTGGCTTTTCTGTTCAAAGGATCGCGCATTGCCGCGTTTGTCGGCACATTCATCACTAATAACGTTACTCTTCCGTTCATCTATCCGGTACAATGTTACATTGGCGGCTACCTGATTTGCAACCCGCTGCATTATGCGCAGATAAAAACCGCGCTGAAAGAGATTATACACAATCCGTCTTATGACACTATTTATCAACTGGGAATGCATCTGGTGCTGGCCTTTTTCGCCGGGGGCGCCTTTCTGGGTATCATTTCAGCAATACCCGGCTATTTCATCGCATACCGCCTTACAGCAAAATATCAGAAAAAACGTCATGAACTGCGGATGCAGAAACGCCAGGCCAAGCCTGATGCCGGAAATAAATCTTAAAATCTCTGCGATTCAGCATCTTTCCCCTGCTTGAATATTTCCATTATTCAGTAATAATCGGTTTTAATTTTTCTGTAGAGACTAATAGTTGTCTCATTCCTGCGCGTTGGCGGTGATATTTCTGCCCACGTCATTAAGCACCAGATATTTCAAATAAGAGAGCATATCATGCTGGCAGATGATGACGATTCGCGGAACACCGATGTCGGCGTAGCGCATATCAATGGAAAAACCTTTCTGGCGGATTCCGCAATTGTGCCAGTTGCCGTGATTTATATCCCAATCGAATTTGCCGTACTTCCTGCTGATTTGCTCCTGCACTTTTTTCCAGATTGCAGGGCTGTTGTCAAAAACAATCATGATCGATTCAAGTCGTCCGCCCACAAAGAAAAGCTGGGTGGCTTTTGCCTCCGGAAAGATATTATTGCCGTTGTATTGCCAGACGGAAATGGCGCCGCAATAGTCCATTTTAAACGGGACGCCCAATGATTTCAACAATGCTTCCGCCGTCTGGTCGCTGCAACCGGGAAACAGTCCGGAAAAATCCAGTGATGAAGATTTCACCTTGCCGCTGAGAAAGGCATTGTAGAGATTGTAGATTATAAAGTTGCGTTTAGGATTCCCCTGGCAGGTATCGCAGGTGCGCTTTTCCGTCTGCGCCATCAGATTGCGACTGTCAGTAATCCTGATAATGCCGGCACCGTGACAGCGCGGACAGGTGATCTCGCTCTTGCGGTAAGACTGCATACTCTGGAACGCGTCCTGTGCTTGAGCCCGTTCCGCCGCCGAGGCATTATTCATGGGCAATCCCGCCATGACGGAAATAAACCTGGCCTTTTCTATTTCATGTTTGAACATATCGTCCAGGAAACTCAGTGAACAGCGGTAATTCCATACGCTGTCCAGCGGGACGTAAGTTTTCATGAAAAACATCAGCGCCTCGAAACTGTTTTTATAACCGCGGATATTTTGTATCAGCGAATTATTTGCCTCCTGCAGCGCATGGCAGGCGTCCAGATCCTTTTGTTTCAGTTCCGGGTCGATAATTTCAAAATCGTTCAAGTCCATATTATCCACACGGGTGGCAAAACGGCGGACGCCTTCCTCTTTCGCATCTTTTTTCGCATCCTTGTTGCCGAACCGGGTGCCGTCAAAAATATTCTGCGAAAGCGACGTGCGCTTCAAGAAAGTTGAAACCCCGATCACGCGCAGTTTTTCTCCGACAACCGGTCCGCCGCTGTTGCCGGGGACTATGCCTGCGCTGATCTCAATCACGCCCGGGCCAATCCCCTGCAAGATTCCTTTCAAATCTGTAACCACGCCGTCGCCGAGACTGTCGCCATAGGCAGCCAGTCCGGAATTCAGCGCCAGATTTGTGACCCGGGGATCAAGTTCCAGCGGAATAACGCCGGCCGGCAGATCAATCTCAAGAATGACCAGGTCGCGGGTTTTGCATGCCAGCGCCGATTTTACCTGGTATTCACGGCGGTCGCTGTCCATAATGGCCGGGTTCGGCAATGCCGCATACACATGCGCATTGGTGATGATAACCGGAATGCCGCGCAGATTGCAGATAAAGCCGCTCCCCGAACCGCCGCCGCCGCGGATAAATACAATACTCTTGTGGATATTCGCTGAAGTTATGCCGTATTCCGGCGATGCGGACGGCTCCGGAGTCTTTTTAAGTTTCTCAAGGAATATTTTTCCGGCCGCGGACATCTGGTTAGCGGGAGGAACCGGTTTGACGGATTTTTCCGCAGATGCAGATTCTGAACCACTCTTCGCCAAATTCAATGATTTATCAGTTGCGATGTCCGGGGTCTTTTTGGTTTCCGGCTTGCCGCTGCTAAATCCGAATACGCCGCAGATTTCCGGGGATAGCTGCTCCGACCGCAGGCTGCGCACCGCGCCGTCCTGCTCAATGACAATAGAACTTTTTCTGATTCCATTTAACAAAGCGCCTTGAATGATTCTGCCGTCGGCGGTTTTTAAATCGAACGGCCTGATAACATCAAGTTTGATAACATTCTCGCCTTCGGAGTGACAGACCTTAACTTCTTCATCACCGGCCATCTTCAGCTTCACGCTGCGATAGACAGTTCCATCCTGTGTAGTTATATCCAGCGCAGACGCCATCGCCATACCCAGAACGCCGCACGCCAAACCAGTCAAAAATTTCATTATGCTCCTTCTCGATTCCGTACTCATTCCCTGCGGAATGAGCCGTTTTAAAACGCCTCTATATCCGGATACAGTAATTCGACTCTATTCAAGATTCAAGCGATTAACCCGGATTTCTTCAGAGTGCAATGAAATGTCTGGTTTGCGGCAATTTCCGAGATGTCGGGCCTAATCAGAATTGCGCAGGCGGCGAATGAGCGTGATTTCGGCTGGAGTCAGCAGCTCATAATTGCGGTCATCAACAGTTGCATTGATATGATGGAGAATTTGCGGGCTTACTATGAATTGCCGCCTTAATTGTCCTTGCTGCTCAACCGCCATATGGCGCGGAATCATCGACAGATTGAGGCAGCCGATTCCGAGCAGCACTGATATCACCAGCCAATGCGGCAATCTGCGTCTGGAACCTTGCCACCAATTGAGTCCCAGCATGAAAAAGAAAACGATCATCACCATGACCGGCATCGCATACCCTCCCAGAACTATCTCCGGCAGTAATGACATTAAAGGATGTCTTGTCACCATCAGAATAAACATAACGCAAGCGGCAAGCAGCAGCAGCACAAAAACTGCGGTAAAATAAACTTGCTGCCGGCACTGACGCCGGTTCCATGAAAAAGGGTGTCCGTCCGGATACGGAATCAGCAGCAATAAAATTACTCCAATCGTAACCAATCCGCCGGTAACGCTGCTCCAGCCAATCAACAACCCCAGACTCTCCAAACAGAACGCAATTCCACCAATCGAGGAATTCCAGGTAACCGGCGGCAATTGCTGAAAACTGAAATCCGGATGGTAATGATTCAAGGCAGATATTGCCGCCGGGCAAATCATGCGGTTATAGAGCGCTCCAGCCAGAACAACAGCACCCGAACCGACCGCCAAGCAGCGTTGAATATGGCTGTTTTCTTTTGATGATACAGAAAACAGGGCTCCTGATAATAGCAATAAAGCCAGAGCCATGGTAAAAACCGCCGCCATAAAAATTCCCTGGCGGTCTGCAAATACCAGCAACAACTCGGCAGCGATAACAGCGCCGATTGTAAAATCGCTTTTCCCGCGATTTCCACTTATCGCAAAATAGTAAAGCTGCAACGTAAGGTAGCACATCACCGTTATCAGAACAGCACACAGGGGTTTGGATGATCGATAAAAACTGTTGTTCAGCAGGAACAACGGGGTGGAAAGCATAAGCAAAGATATTGCCCATAGCTCAGTTCTGGTCAAATTACGGAATATTTTATTCCCGAAGTATTGCTGAACAGCAACAATGAGCAAAGTAATGATTGTAAAAGAAAGGGAATAGAAGTGTCCAAGCTTCCACTTTGCACATATTGCGATGAACTGAACATCCAGCCAATCAACCAGATAACTCAATTCCCGCGCCTGATAAAAGCCCCAATCATTATAAAGCGGGTCGAATATTTTGTTCAATAACGGGCGGTCCGCCAGATAATTTAAAATGAAGGCGGCGCTTTCAGGGTGAAGCATTCCGCCTGACCGCCAATACATGGAAACTAGCGGCAGACATATTAAAACCAGCATAAGCAGAATATATCCTGGAACAGATTTATTTTTCATACAAACGCTGTTCCTGCCGGTCAATCATTGTTCGAAGTTGCAGTTGAAACTCTTTAGAACTCAATCTGCGGTCAAGCTGGACTGCCTTTGAATACCACAATTTTGCCGACTGCTGGTCTCCCGCATTGCTGAACCATTCCGACAGTTGCCACATAGCAACCGGAGATTTAGTCTTTTCCGCCGCGAAATATAGCCAGTTGTAACCGGCAGCCGCTTCGTTATGCCGCTGGTAGTACTGGCTCAATATCAGCATTGCATCCGGCACATTGTATTGACATGCTTCAGCCAGCCGGGCTAACTTCTGGCGTTGGCAGTAGTCGCGAACCGCCGGAATATCCGGTAGCGTCGAATCAACGCCGTCCGTCAGCCGGTTCTGAAACACCATAATGCACGGAATACTCACCAGCAGTAACAAACCGGTATAAAAATCACGGCATCGTCCAGTATTAAATCGGAATTTACCGATAGTCACAATCCCGGTTTGATTATTCACTTTCAACACCAGCTCTTTCATGAAAACATCAGTCACCGTTAACTTTTTTACATAATTTCCCGTATATTCTAAAATAATATGGTCAATATAAAATACAAACGTAATTCACGCCAGGAGCCGGCGGGATCGCATAAAGCTAATCCGTTATTTAAACCAAATCAGATAAAAAGGGTGGTGCTGCTGCGGGCGGATAAGGCGGCGAAGTTTGCCACACCGGTAGTTACCACGCCGTCCACCAGTTCCTCCTGTTTGATGCCCATGACGTTCATCGCCATTTCACATGCAAGGAATTCAATGCCCATCGTCCGGGCCTGAGCAATCAATTCAGGCAGGCTGTCAACGTTTTTAGAAGCCATGACATATTTCATCATGGCGGTTCCAGCGCCCAGCATGTGCATCTTTGACAGCGCCAGTTTCTTCGCGCCGCGCGGCATCATGAAGCCGAACATCCGGCTGAGAATATCTTTTTTGACCGCGGGCGGGTTCTCTTTGCGCAGAACATTCAGTCCCCAGAATGTAAAGAAGATGGAAACCGGCTGTCCGAGCGCGGCAAAACCGGTGGCGATGATAAACGCCGCCATCGCCTTGTCCAGATCGTTGCTGAACAGCACGATGGTCGTGCGTTTTTCAGCGGTTTGTCCGGCTTGAACCGCCGGAGTTGCCTGGTTACTGCCCCCCTGCCCTTTGATTACAATGGCCTCGACATTGCCGCCGGTCTTTTCAATTGAGACCAGGCTGTTGCCGGTAGCCTGACACCAGGCAGGCAGATCATTGTAAAATCCGGCGTCGCTGGCAACCACTTTCAGCATTTTGCCGTCCGCCATTTTTTCCAGATATTTTTTAACCTGAACAATCGGTCCGGGACATTGCAGGCCGCAGACGTTCAATTCTTCAACCGCCGTATCTTTTACCGGTTCCATAATTTTTCCAGCTCCTGTATTATTTGCCGTAGTCACGACTGACTGCGACTTTTCATTTTTTTGAAACAATTTCCAGCCCAGATAACCGCCGCTGAGATTCTTTACATCAAAACCATTGTCCCGCAGCAGCCGTTCGGCCAGATATCCGCGGAGACCGACCTTGCATTGGGTCACGATCAGCCGGTCTTTCGGCAGCTTGTCGAAATTATCGCGCAGTTCGCCCAGCGGAATATTCACCGCGCCCGGAATCGCGCCAACGACAAATTCGTCATTTTCACGCACATCCAGGATGAAAGCATCCTGCGGAATAGCGTCCGGAGCAACCACGCGGCTGTCGCCTTTAATAATATTGTTCGCGACAAAACCGGCAAAGTTTACCGGGTCTTTGGCGGAACTGTACGGCGGCGCGTATGCCAGTTCCAGTTCTTCCAGATCCTGCACTTTCAGGTTGCCGCGCATCGCAGTCGCCAGCACATCGATCCGTTTGTCAACGCCACCGGTGCCGACCGCCTGCGCGCCGAGAATCCTGCCGGACTGTTCGAACAGCAGTTTGATGTATATCGGCGTCGCGCCGGGATAATACGAGGCGTGGGAACTGGGGATTATGTAGGTTTTCAGAAACGGAATATTTTCCTTTATCAGCCGCTTTTCATTGACCCCGACCGAGGCGGCGGTAAGTTCAAAAACCTTGCAGATATTAGTGCCGAGACTGCCTTTGTATGTCTCGTTGGCTCCGAAAATATTATTCGCGGCGATCCGCCCCTGGCGGTTGGCCGGACCGGCCAGCGGAATCATCACCGGCTTATTCAAAACCGGATCGTTCACTTCAATCACATCGCCGACCGCGTAAATATCCGGATTCGAGGTTTGCAGCGAGGGATTGACTTTAATGCCGCCGCGTTCATTCAGTTCCAGCCCGGCATCGCGCGCCAGTTCGCTGTTCGGATGCACCCCCAGCCCCATAACCACCATCTGCGTCCGGATTTCGGAGCCGTCTTTGAGCGTCACGGTCAAGCCTTCGGCAGTACGGTTTATTGCGGTTAAAGCGTTATTCAAATAAACCTTTACGCCATGTTTCTCCAGCGTTCCAGTCAGCATTGAAGCCATTTCCGGATCAAGCGTCGGCATCACCTGCGGCGGACGCTGGACCATAACCGTTTCCACACCGCGTTCAATCAGATTTTCGGCGACTTCCAGACCGATGAAACCGCCGCCTGCGACTACTGCGTGTTTTATGCCTTTATCAATCCGGCTTTTGACTTTATCCATATCGGGAATAGTCCACAACGGCAGCACATCCGGATCGTCCGCGCCCGGCACTGGCGGCACCGCCGGCCGGGAACCAGTGGCAAGAATCAGCTTATCGTAGGTTTCGGTATATTCCGTGCCGTCGTCAAGTTTTCTGACCTTGACGCTTTTCGCCGCCGGGTCCAGCGCAATAATTTCCTGCCGGATGCGGGCGTCAATGCCGCTGCGGGCTTTCAATGCATCAGGGGTCATGACCAGCAGACTGTCCCGCTGTTGAATTACGTTCCCCACATGATACGGCAGACCGCAGTTGGCAAAAGAAATGTAAGGCCCGCGTTCAAAAAGAATGATTTCAGCTTTGCTGTCCAGCCTGGCCGCTCTGGCCGCCGCGCTGGCGCCTCCGGCAACTCCGCCAATGATGACAATTTTCATGGCAATATCCTCTGTTGTTATTTTAACTGGTTCGTTCTAAAAATCTGTATATCTACTTTTTACTGCTCAAGCCGCAGCAAATTAAATCAAGCGCCTGTTCAAATAAATCCTGTCCGGCAACATCTTCGCCATTCAGAATAAAGCCAGGAATCAATCCGCCAAGTTCCCCCCAAAGCGTCAGCGCCGTTTTCCCGGCATCAATATTGTCACGGATCGAGCCGTCCGCCATCCCCTTGCGCAACATCGAAGCCAGCAGCTCATTGATCTGGTCATTCTCTTCCAGCGTATGTTGCAGAAATCTGCTTTCCGCGCCGCAGCCGCCGCGATGATGGCGGTAACTCAACAGTGCGCAATAATACTTGGGGTGTGTGCAGTAGAAATGCTGAAATGATCGTCCCGCCGCTTGAATCATTTTGAGTCCGTTCATTCTTTTATCCGCGGAAACTTTCTCAAATCCGGTCAGCACCAGCGCCAGCGCTCTGCTGACAATGCAGATGCATAATTCATTTTTAGTTTTAAAATATGTATAAAGCGCACCCTTGCTGAGTTCGGCAGCCCCGGCCACATCATCCATGGTCGAATTGTCAAAGCCACGTTCAAAAAAAACTTTTTCCGCGGCATTTACGATCTGCTCTTCGCGCTGCTTTCTTTCCCTGCTCCTGCGTTCAGCCGTTCCCATGTCCGCCTCCTTTGTATTAACTTAAAGTCATATACTGACTATAAGTCATAATACAATTATAATTCCATTCTTCATATAAATCAATACCGTAAAGGACAAAAACTGTATAAATGATAAAATGTTATCCGTCTATGCGCTTCTCTTTTGCGGATTAAACGCTATATTAGAAAAATTTTTGTTTATTACGGAGATTCCCGGATGAGGAAATTTTTTATAATTTGCTGCATCCTGTCAATTTTGTCGCAACTGCAAGGGCAGAATGTGTTCAGCGACAATTTTGAGCAGGGGTTGAAAAACTGGCGGATCATTCCCGCCGATGCGGCTTCAGTCAAAATTGAGAAGTCGGAAGACGGCAGGAGTCTGCTGGCGCTTGCGCCTAAAGACGCCAGTCTGGAATTGAACAGTTCCACGCGGAAAATAGACAAGGACTTGAATGCCGCCGGAACTTATAAGATAACCTATGAAATGAATGTTGCGGCGATTAGCGCCGGCAGCTTTAATATTTCACTAGTTTTTAGCGACGCAAAAGATAAACCGCTGAAACAGTGTCCGATTTCGGCATTCGCTGCCGGACAAAAAACAGAAGGCTGGGAAAAATATACTTTCAAATTCGGAGCAAACTCAGAATGCCCCTTCCCTGACGGAACAGCATCCCTGACCATCAATATCGCATTCCGCGAAGCATCCGGTAAAGTCCTGATTGACACCATCGATATTTCCAGAGTGATACCATCAACGCCAGTGCTGCCGGAGATAAAAACGACTGACGCCGGACTGATTCCCGCCAGATTCGAAGATCCGGCGGACAAAGACTTCTACTGGTTCGAGGCTGAAAGCTTCGCCCCGGATGATGCCGTATACGGCAGCCTGAAATACCGCAACGCCTGGACCAAAGTCAAGGTCGGCATCCCCAACGAATCGAATATGCATTCGCTGGTCCGTCCGCAAGCAGGGAATGAGGCCGAGGCCTCCGCGTTCATCAGAATATCACGCAGCAGCTACTACAACCTTTGGGTGAGAGTGGGTTCTCTCTCCCAATGGGGGCGGCAGCGCATTACCGTGGAAGTGAACGGGCAGAAATTCTCCGCAGCACCGCCGCCGGACGACCTGTTGCTCAACGATGCATTCACCTGGGTCAAACTCAATCCCGAGCCGATGAAACTCAGACGGACCAGGCCGGTTGTACTGAAAATAAAAAATGACCTGGAGCCTCAGAATCCGGCATTCGTTGACTGCTTTCTGTTGACCGAGGATTTGAAATATGTTCCGGCTAAACAGATTCCATGCCAGCGGTACTATACGGTTTTCCCCTATAGCGGACCGCCGGTGGAAGCGGACATCTGGAGCGCGGCAAGGCTTGAAACACCAGTCTATATCTGTAAAGATTCCGCCCAGCAGTTTCTGATGCAGATCAGGAACCTTTCCGGCAAACCGCGGAAAAATGTCTGCATCACCATCACCCTGCCGGAGGGCGTCACTCTGGACTCCCCGGTTCCCCGTCCGGAAAACAAACCATTTAAAAACCATCCGCTTGAAATTCCGCCGCCAGCAAATTTTGAGCATAAAATCATCACCGAAGACGGCAAGGCATTGAATCAATACAGTCTGACCTATGACAAAGAAATCGCGCCTTTTGATTTGAATCACAAGACTGCCAGCCTGACTTTCCTCGTTCTCAACGCCGACAGCAAAATTGTTCCAGGCAGTTACAATATAAAAATACGCTGTACAACGCCGGATGAGCATCACCCGATCGTGGGGATCATCCAGCAACTGGAAGTGCTTCAGGAATTGAAATCCGCTTATTCCAGAGACTATGACTGGGGCGTGGATACCATTTATTCTTCACTGCTCAATCCGGAACAGCAAAAGAAAATTCTTGACACTTTTGAGAAAGCCGGAATGACCATCTGGGCGGCCAGACCCGGCGAAGCCGTGCCTGACCTGGCGGCGCGGAACCGCGAACACTGGAAACTGCTCAGCGACCGCAAACATCTCCGGCTGGTAGGCTGGGGCGAATGGTGGTGGCCGGGCAATCCATACACTGACGAAAGCCGTGAATACCTCCAGAATCACCAGGATGCCGCCGGAATATGGCGGACTGACCCTCTCGGCAAATCACTGGAAAACAAGCTGATATGTCCGGAATATCTCATCCGGGGACAGAGCGAAACTTATATCCGCACTCATATTGAAAGACTCATCCCGCTGCTGCGCAACAACGGCATCAAAGAATATCTGGAAGACGCCGAATATTCCAGTCCGCTTTCCTTCTGCTTCTGCAACCGCTGCAAACAGGCGTTTGCCAGCCACAGCGGCATCCCCTATGCCACGATCAAGGATATGGACGGAGACACACTTGTTTCCACTTACAAAAACCGCTGGGTGGACTTCCGCTGTGCACAGAACACGGAATTGCTGGACCGGATCACGACGATGGCCAGGCAAATTTATCCGGAAATCAATTTCAACCTTTCCTCCGGATATCCGTCCGCCAGCAGCAGCAAACAGCGTTCCGGCATTGACTGGGAACAACTGGTCAAATTGAAAAACCTGAACGGCGTCTACGTGGCTGACGAGCTTTCCGGCTCCGCCGCCAAAATCGTTCAGATGGCGGAATGGACTAAAGCTAACCAGAAAACTTTTACCACCATGGCCAAAGGCACTTTGAGCCTGCCCGACAACCCGGAAGAAATTGACGCCCGCAATCAGGCCGGACTCGAAGCCAGAATCATCCATGACATCATGTGCGGCGCCGGCGGCATCCTGGTATGGTGGTGGGGCACCTTTGACGGACGCTGCATGAAGGCATTCGAAACCGGAACCCGCATCGGCGCGGAATACGGCGACATTTTGCGGCAGGGAACTCCTGCCCGCAAAAAAGCCGGCATCTCGGAGGACTTTTATCTGCTGACCGCGGAAAACAACCGCGGAAAACTGGTCTGCCTGGTCAATACTTCGTTTGTCTGCGAAGACATCGTTCTCCTGCCGGAAACCGTATTGAAGGAACTCCCGGAAAAGACCATTATTCTGAACGTCCTTACCGGCAAAACCGAAACACGTGAAGATATCAGAAAACGGCTGGAGTCGTCTTATAAAAGAGGAAACACCTCCGTCTGGTTTTTCGCCAAAAAGTAAATCAGGCAAACACATTAAACCACTTTCCACTTTCAACGCTATGCGAATCTGCCTCTTTGTTGCTCTTCCCGCTTGCGCCGGAACTGTAAATGCTGTATAATATGTAATGTGGCAGGAGTTAAATGTTTCTTCAACCTGCCAAGTCACACGGGGGTGATCCGGATTCGCCTGGGTCAGTTATGTGTTGACTGCATGCCGAGGATGATCGTTGGCCTCGCAAAATATCGATCAAAAACATAATTGCGAACGAAGAATACGCATTGGCTGCTTAAGTAGCCACGTCTCTACTCTGACGGACGCTAGGGGATAGAGGCGTAAGCAGCGCCCTGGTTGTCAAACCCTGTCTTTCGGTTTGGCAATGAGAAAACAGGAAGGCTAGTCTTGAAGCAGGCCCCGTCCGTCGGCTCAGCGTAGGGACGATAAACTCAGAAAGATGGAACAAGCATGTAGACGTCCTCGCTATACTTTCTCAGCACGGGGGTTCAACTCCCCCCACCTCCACCATTTACTCATGACCTCCACCACTTCGTTGATTATCAACGATTTACGAAGTTAAAAGTCATGAAAAATGGTAATGTGTACCACAATTTGTGTAGCAGGTGCTACACAACTGCTACACAGATACCACGCCTAGTTCAACTCAGCTCTAAAAAAGAAAGGGCTGAAAACCATGAAAATCGACAGGCGGCATCTCTCTCGTAGACCATCGGGGACTTATTATTTAAGGGTTAGAGTTCCACAAAGTTTGAAAACAGTCTTGGGACTATCCGAAATTACCCAAAGCCTAGAAACGAAAGATTTGAAAATCGCAGAAAGACACTCTATCTTTCTCTCCAAAATGATTAAACATTTATTCTATCAAGTGGAGCGAGGTATGATTGATAAAGAGAAAGTAAGGCAGATTCTTGCACAGAATATAAAATCTTACATGGAAAGCCAAGAAGCATTTATGGCTTCTTTTGAAGACTTCGGGGAGAAGGCTGCTAACAGCAGTGCCAAGCTCTGGACTGAAAATGTCGAAATGTTCACCAATGACCTGAGAACCAATAACTACAAGGCGCATGATACTCTTGATTCTGCCCGCAGCATAGCTCGTGAACTATTTCCAAACTTTACCGACCAAGACGTTAAAGAAATAGCCAGAGAAGTTTTGAAAGCTCGCATAACAGAATCACGATTGAAGGCTATTCTATTCCAAAAGGGAACTTATGAAAATTCCCTGGAGTTTAAGGAGTTAAAGAAAGAGTATTTAACTGAACAGCCAACTACCCCCAAAGTAATAATACCAGAAATTCTACCCACTGTAAACGAAATTATTAAAAAGTATCTTGATGATAAATCCCCTTCGGGTGGATGGATTATTAAAACAAAAATCCAAGTTGAAGCGACACTAAGAATCTTGCAAGAACTTTATGGGGAAAGACCAATATCTTCACTCAAAAGGGATGATTTTACTCATTTAAGAAACAATGTTATAATGAAACTCCCAGCAAGACATACCATGCTCCCGAAATATAGAAAGAAGTCTATCTGTAAGATACTGGAGATGAAAAATATAGTACCGATGTCATCAACAACAATTAACCATCACTTGACCAGAATATCCTCTTTCTTTAACTGGGCTGTAACTAATGGATATGCCTCTTGCAACTATGCAACAAGATTGTGCTTAAAACAACAAATTCGTCCTGATGAACTACGTGGTGTTTTTGACAAAGATGATTTGGAGAAAATGCTGATTGCATTGTCCAAGCTTAAAGATGACAAAAAAGAATTCAAATATTGGCTACCGCTGGTAGGTATTTTTACAGGAGCCAGAGAAAATGAGATAGCACAGCTATATATGGATAATATTATTATTCAGGAAGGTATTCCGAGTTTTGATATATCAGTTAAACATCCAGACCAAAGCATTAAGAAAATAACCACAACGAGGAAAACTCCTATTCATCCTATTCTGGCGCATTTGGGTTTCATTGATTTCCTAATCAGGATGAAAAAACAGAATGCTTCAAGACCTTGGATGCATCTCTCAGCAAGACGAGATGGCTATGGACAAACTTTTCAACGCTGGTTCAGCCGTTTTAAGAAAACCGAAATCACACAAAACCCCAAAAAGGTGTTCCATTCATTGAGGCACACATTTATTAATAACTTGAAACAGCACGGCGTGGATGTATCATTGGTTGCCGGACTAGTTGGACATAACCGCCAAAGCATGACTTTTGACACATATGGTAAGCCGTATGAACCTAAAATACTGCTGGCAGCCCTGCTCAAGTTAGATTATGAGATTGATTGTTTCAAATTGTTGGACGTACAACCATTATCCAAAGAAGAAGTCAGTCAGCAAATACAGACGCTCAATGAACTATTGAATCCTGACTCTGGTGCTGTCATTGTAGCCCCAAAGGTTGCCGTTCTAGCTAAAAAGTAAATCTTTAGAAGACAGATTTTATTCACGCTCTTATTTCCGTAAACAATATGGGAATGAGAGCATTTTTTTTGCCTTAATTCAAAAACACTTCTTACACACCAATAAATTTTTCAAAAAAAATTAGCCTCAATCTATAATTTTAAAGAGAATTTGTAAAAAAGTCGTGTGTTTTGTCATTTCCTTTCTGAATATCATATGTGTAAAGGGACTCATAGTCTCAAAATAAATCAAAAAGAAAGGAATCGAGAAATGAACGAAATGACCGAAAAACTGTTGACCGTAAAACAAGTAGCGGAAATCCTGAACGTGCATCCCAGAACAGTATCCCTATGGATTACAACTGGCAAGTGCCAGTGTATTAAGCTATTGGGACAGAACAGCTACCGCTTCAAACCGGAAGACGTTGAAAAGATAATGCAGAAAGTAGAACCTGAACAATAACCATCAGTTAAAAGGAGAAGGACAAATGTACGATTCAAATATTATCAGGATAATGGGATTCAGAGAAGATGATTGCGTTTATTTTGCCTGTAAAAATTCTTCAGGAACGGATTATAATGCTCGCAAGTACAAGTTTTCAGAAATGATTAATGAATTGAACAATCAGCAGGAATTGAATTATTATATCAGTCATGCCACTCATTCCGGGGCTGCCGGATTCAAAGAAGATGTTTTCAGTGAAATAGTCGAGATGGTAATAGACATTGACTATGGTATTCACCATAAACAGGATTGCCGTCTCGCTACTCTTGCCGAAGCTCAAACTGAAGCAGCAAAACTACCCACTCCAACCTTGATGATTAGCTCTGGCGGGGGTATTCAGATGCACTATCGTTTGAAAGAAAGGCTCAATGCGTCTGATTCAAAGGTTGTAGATAGATTTAAAAGAACTGCCCAGAGAATCCAGTCATTAGTCGGAGCTGATTCTTGCCAAGCCATTGGACATGTCTTTAGATTGCCTTATACCACAAATTATAAAGACGGCGCAGAACCACGCCATGTAGAAATCATTGCTTGCAACCCTGACTTGGAATATGACTTCGCTTGGCTGGAATCACGGGTTTCAAGACATGCTCCACTCAAACTTGCTACAAGAATAGCTAGGAAGAAAGCCCAAAAGAGAAAAAAAAAGAAGAACGGGCAAGACCGTTCAAGTGAAGCGTCTAAGCACGTTGAGAAACTTCTCCGCAAGCATCCAAACATAACAGACCGAAAGTTGCTTGCCATGCTGAAACAGAAACCTTGTTTTGAGCATTACATTGAAGGAGACCTTGAACCAGAAACTCGCTGTCTCGCAGATATTAGACGCATAAGAAGGAAACTGACGACAGACAAACGCCCAGAACCGGCAAATGAGGTGGTTGATATTGAATATACAGGTAAAATGTCTGAGCAGTTGTCAAAAGCCAGGGAACGTTTTAACCAAATCGTTTACGACACCAAGAATCCAAGGTTAGACATTTCCTTAAGCTTAATTGAGAAACTCTTCCTTGACAAGTCTCAGGCGATTATCAATTTTCCGTGCGCCGCCGGAAAAACCACCGCTGCAATGATTATTGCGTCTGCTCATGCCAATCCCAAGAACCGTATATGGATAGTCACGGAAAAAATCAGCAATGTTATCTATATTGCGGAGACCCTGCGTAATCTTGGCGTTAATGCCCTAGAATGGCACGGCAGGGACGACCGCAAATGTAAGGTAAGCTACCAAGAGTTCAGTAAGTACAAAACTAAAACAATCTGTGCCAAGTGTGAAAACCATTGTACGGCGTATCGCAAATATATGTCTAAAAACGTCTGGGATGACGAATCCGCCGATGTTCTGGTCACTACCCACTCTCACTGGAGTGCGGCAATAGCAGGAGAAAAAATCCCTTCCAGCGTCAAAATGGTCTTTGTTGATGAAGCCCCTTCTTTGATGGAGTATTTTCCATTCACTCTTGATGATATAGAGGACATCAAGACGGTATTCGAGGAAAACAAAGAGTTGCTTGAAACCTTAAATCATGACGTTAATTATATCTGTGATA
>JBAYIO010000070.1:0-30885 GCA_041665605.1 Victivallaceae bacterium
TACGTTTATGTATAATAACGGAACATTAAACTTCTGGTTATCCAATGGAACAGCAAGAATAAACGCTGTCTCCAATAATGTGAGTATAACTGATAATGCCTGGCATACGGTTGGTGTTTCCGTCAGCCGCAACGGCAATGCCGTGTTTTATGTTGACGGCGTTGCCGCCGGAAGTTGCAGTGTCAGTTCGCTTGCCAGCTCCAGCATTGCCAATGCCAATCGTAATCTGCTGCTTGGCTCATGGATTAGTTATTACGCTTATTCACTGCGGGGCAGTATGGATTACGTTAAAATTTTTAAACGCGCACTCACTTCTGCTGAAATGGGTACGGCTACCCGTTAAAGCGAAGATCTCAGACCAGTTCCCCGTCGCTTGCGGCGGGTATATAATGAATAACAGGAAGTACTTTATTCTGAAGAGGATAATTATTTAGACGGTAAAGATTTATACAAACAGGCAGCATCATGCGCCTGACTGCCGGACATTGATCTTTACTGTCCTCATGTTTTTATCGTAAGATACCCTGTTATAAGTTCGTAAATCTGTTTTTATATTGTAAGTTTATTATTCTTAATGTCTTTCATGTGTACTCTGCTCGTCTATTTTTTTAATTTCAGCCGTGCAGAGTATAATTGTCACCGCGACTTTAACGGTCGCGGTTTTCACTTTTCCGGCGGAAAAGAGATGCTGGTATTTTCCGGAAATAGCATTACATTACTTTCATAATTAATGGAAACGTAAGTAGGTATCTATGATGAATATTTCTGAGTCAAAAGGCAAATTTGTATATATCAAACTTGAGAATGATTTAAGGACTAATATTCTAAACGGCAAATTTGTTCCGGAGTTTCCGCTGCCTGGTGAAGTTGAGCTTGCAGCCCAATACAATATCAGCCGTCCATCCGCCAGGAAGGCATTGCAGGTGCTGGTGAAGGAAGGCTTGTTGACACGGCGCAGAGGCGAGGGAACATTTGTGGTTCCGCCGGAGCATCGTAAAACGGGGTTGGAACGGCGAAGTCTGCATATTGCAATCGGCATCTCGTGGTTGAATGAAGGTCTTACTGAATATGACAATAGATTCTTAGAAGGAGCATCCGAGTACGCACTGCGGGGAGGACACAAATTATCTTTTTTTGCCAGCGATAAATTTGACAACAAGAAATTAATCGGGAAATTCCGCAAAGGGTTGCTGGATGCGATTGTCTGGGGTTCAATTCCAACGGCAAATCTGCAAAAACTTGATGAACTTATTGATTGCGGCATTCCCCAAATAACTATACATCAAAGCTATAAAGACTTACCGTATATGATATGCAATTATATTGCGGCGGTCAAAAAAACGTTCAATTTACTTTTCGGAGTTGGCCATAAGAATGTCGGATTTATAAATTGTTCCCATGATCAAATCATTTACAACGATTATGAGAAAAGTTATACAGAATTAATGGCTGAACTTGGGAAAGATTATAAGTCTTATTACAGAAGAATTCCCAATAACGACCTGGAAAAAGAATTTAATGATTTGGCATCATGGATCAAAAGACTTGACGCATTAATACTTGGCGGCTTCAGCTATTTGCTTCCAATGCTAAATTGGCTTGATTCTCATAATATAATCATTCCGGATGACCTGTCGCTGGTATGTTTCGATGATTCGGCGGCCGCAAGAACGTATTCTGTTCCAATCAGCGTATACGAGAATTCAAGGGTGGAACAAGGCAAGCAGGCGATCCACAGCATTGAAGCACTGGTCAGAAAACAGTTAGGACCGTATGAACGTATTATTGTACAAGGTGAATTAATTGTCAGGGACTCCTGTAAATTGCCGAATATTTTCCGTTAAAATATTTCCGCCATTCAACTTCTCCATAAGAAAAGTGGCGCGGATTTATCCCGTAATATACAGACGCCGTCTTTTATTTATTTTTATTAAAAACAAATCAATGGCTATTGACATTTTACGAGTTATATGTTAGAATTACAATAGTGACATTTTAATTACAATATGTTTACATGGAGAAACATTTAACGAAAGGCGGCTTGAATCATGAATCAGAAATCAAATCAAAGACTCAATAGAAGTTTTACACTCATTGAACTTTTGGTTGTGATAGCGATCATTGCGATCCTCGCTTCAATGCTGCTGCCGGCGCTGAACAAAGCGCGGGTAGTGGCCAAAAAGTCGAACTGTGCCAGCAATCTGAAACAGATTATGCTGGCAACGCTGCAATACGGTAATGATTTTGACGGAATGGTTCCGCCTGCGTTCATTTATGAAAGCGGCAATATGACCTTTGTCAATATTCTACGGCGGGGAAAATATCTGGTTTTTCCGCAAGCTGTTTTTGCCGCCGGATACAATACGTCCGCGACGGCGGCGGAGATAGCCGCGGCCCAGGCGGTCTCCGGCATTGTCACTAAATGTCCCGACAAGCCGAATTACAGCTACGGCAATTTGCCGATGAATTACAGCATATGGGCCGTAACTGCATTCAATTATGAATCCAGTCCGGGAGCGCTGCTTTACTATTGTTACCCGACGATGAAAAAGATGAAAATGCCCTCCAGGGTTGCAGGGCCGATGGACGATGTAAGAATTGGCGTCACGATGTCATATCTCGGCGGTCCCAACAGCGGCAATGACAACGGAGATTATATCTTTAATAAACTGGATCTGGGCAAGGGAACATATGGAGAAATCCGGCACGGGCAAAGCAATGCCAGTTTCTATGACGGGCATGTTGCATCGTTTGACGGTGCATACTTCGGCTGGACTTATCCTGAAAAGAATATTGGCATGCCGGCGGTCTACGTACTTCCGAAATAGTTGAACAGGAATTCAACAGTTGTGCCAGTGCGGCCTGGATTCAGAAAATTATCTGCAATGACCAGCCCGGTTCAAGGAAAGCTATATTGAAAATGCTGACTGCAATTTACAGGAAAGGTAATATATGTTATTAATCAGATTAGTATTGCTATGGGGGATCGGTATTTTGGGCGGCGCTGCTGCAATGGCGGAACCGGCGCTGCTGACGGCTTCCCGCAACGCCGCGGATGTAAAGATCGATGGCTATTTGAATGATGCGGCCTGGAAGAAAGCGCCTGGCGCAAGCCTGATTCCAAACCGCCAGGAAGCCGGCCGGCAATTTGAAGCCGGCTGTTTTCAAGTTACTTACGATCAGGATAATTTTTATATTGGCGGTACTTTAGAGCAGTCATTTCTCGATCCGTCGGCAAACAAACTGGACCTGGTCAAAAACAAAGCGCAGGCTGATAACGATTCCCGCATTTTTCGCGATGATGAGATTGAGCTGTTTTTGCAAGTGCCGGGCGCTCCGGAGTACTGGCATTTGGCGGTTAATTCAGACGGGAAGATTTACCGATCCAGGGGGCAGGGGTACGGACTGGGAAATCCGCAGCCGGCAAGCGGCATTCAAGTAAAGACCAGGCGCACGGAGCGAAGCTGGAGTTTTGAAGTAGCGGTTCCGCTGGAGTTGCTGGGCGGTGAAGCCGTAAAGAACGGACGCAGGCTGGCGCTGGGAGTATTTCGCAACAATACTCCAAAATCCGAGATTACGGCCTGGAGTCCGGCTTCTCCGAATTTGCATCAACCGGCCCAATGGGGAGAAATTGTTTTGGAGGAGACGGCACCGGCAGTGCAGGGCGTTGGTCTGCATATCGGCAGGGAAAATACGGAATTCAGCTTGCGGATGAATGAGGGCAGATATCGTTTTGCCGGTGCACTGAATGCCGCTCTCCTGGATGTCAAAAAGGGCTGGCGCGCCCTGGTATTGCAGGGAAAACCTCAAGTTGCCGGCGGAACCGTTCAACTGGCGGTGCTGAATGAAAATGACGGTAAAACGCTCTGGCGTTCTCCGCAATTCAAAACAGCGGCGATAGCTGCGGCAGCCGGGAAGATGGATTTGACGATTCCAGGTTCGTTTAAAATTTTCATTAACGGCGAATTATTTGCCGACGGTCAGGACGGGATTGCCCGGGATTTTATACTGCCGGGGAAAATCAATACGATCGGGATTGAGGCTGCCGGCGGTAATCAGCCTTTCAGCGGTACTTTGCAGTTGGGACGTTTGAAGATTGAGGCAGATCAGTGGCTGACCTCGAAAGAAGCCAGCTCAATGTGGCTGGATGCTGATTATGATGTTTCCGGCTGGCAGCTTTATGGCGGTAAGCCAATAAACGGCAGGACGTACTTCCGTTTTACCGTGGTACGCAATCATGCGTTGTTTGCGCCGCAGCGTCCTGACGGCAAATTGCATCTGGCGAACGGGACGGTTGATGCCTGGACATTGCGCATCGGTTCGCCGGCGGCGTGTAAACTGCCGGATTATGAATTGAACGTGGTTGTGCCGGAAGCGCTTGAAGTTCCGCGTTATGACTTTGACCGGCGGACTTATTCCAGATATAAACATATGTTCAGTAATCAGGTTGAAAATAGCCGGCGCCTGCTGAATTTTAAATTTCACAGCCCGATGCCGCATCTGGCTTATAACTGGGGTTATAACGTTGTGAATTTCCTGGTTAAGCCAAACTTTCCAAAATCTGCGGAAAATACGGTGCTGCCGGTTCAAATCTGGCAGCGCGCCCGCGGACTGGCGGAGTATCCGCAGGAATATGAACTTCATGTATTGCCGGAATTGAAGTCAGGAAACCCGAAAAAAATCGTGATTAATTTATGGGATACCGAACGCGGCAATTGTTTTACGGTTGATGAGATGAAATTAATGCTTGATACGTTTGTCCGGGCCGGAGTCAATTATGCCGGAATATGTGATACGGGCAGGCCGGAGGAGGATTTGGCTCAGAGCCGCCGGGCTCATGAGCTGGGGATGAAATCAATGTTCGCTCATAATGGCAATTTTTCACAATTTTTACTGGAACGTCTCAATGCAAAACCGGAATACAAGATTGTCAATCCGGTTTATCCCCGTGAAGCCTGGAGTCCCGGCATGTGTCCGCTGATTTTTCTTAGTGATCCCTGGGTGAAAGCTTATTTGGAAAAAATGTTTCCTGACTTTGACGTTTTCGCGGATGATATCGAACGCGGTATTCATAAAAGTTGTCTGTGTGAAAACTGCCGCAGGGAGCTGGCTAAGCGGTTTCAATGGCCGGAGGTTCCGGACGCCGGAACAATTTACCGGAAATACCAGAAGGAACTTATCGAATTTCAAATCGATCTGAACCGGAGAATGCTTGATTACCAGATTGTATTGGCTGGAAAAGTAAATCCGAATCTGAAATCCTCGTTTTATTCCGGATATGACTCCCTGGAAACCGCAATGGCATATGGCGTGGACTGGCAGCGTTACCGCGATGTGGATTATCCGATGGCCGGTTATGCTTTGAGTTCTGAAATCATTGGAAATACCCGGAAGGTGCTGGAAGGAAAACCGGTTATTTGCGGTTACATTCTGGATTCCGGATTTTACGAAAAGCCGCAGTCGCCGCAAAATATAAAAGCGATATTGTTTTATCAGTTGCGCAATAGCGGATTCGGCGGTGTCCTGGTCTGGTCGTGGCGTGAACTGGACGGGCGCGGCTATCATGCCCTGGCCGATTTCGCACGTGGAGTCGCGGCATTCGAACCGTTCCTGTCGGAAGCCAATGCGATCAATCCCGAAGGCATTTGCTCCGGCATGCAGAAGGATGCAGTATCTGTCTATAAATGGAACGGGCAATACCTGATCCTGGCGGTGAACATGCAGAATAAATCAGCCATTCTGCCGGTTAGGCTTCCGGAGGGGGTGGCGCAAGCCGAAATTTATGATTTTTACCGCAGCCGTACGCAGATGGTAAAAAGCGGATTCTCGGTAGAGATTCCGGCGGTTGATGTTGGATTGATTCTGATTAAGCCGCAGTGAGAACAATAATAAAGGAACAGGCAGGTTTTAATGAATGGTAAATTAATTTTGGGCTTGATGATCGCCTGTTTGTCCGGTTTGCAGGCGGCGGAATCTAGCGTGAACTTGCTGAAAAATCCCGGTTTTGAAAAAGTTACAGAAACAGGGAAAGCCGCGGACTGGATCAGCTACGGCAACGGGTACGAAGTAAGCGAGGATAATATTCAGGATGACGGCAAATATAACGTGCTGCTTGCCGGAGAAGATGCAACTGTCGGCTTGCGTCAGGTTATTTACGGCAGGGCGGCGGGAGAGTATAAGATTTCGCTGGATTTCCTGTTGACAAGTTTCAGCCATGGACAGATTATGCCGCTTTATTTAACGATTGTTATGTCCGATAAACAGACGAAATGCGTACCGTTAATCATCATGAGTCCGGATAAAATAAAGCCCGGTCAGGATTGGCAGAAATTAACTGCGACGGTGGATTTGAAGAAATATCCGGCGAATGGAACTTTTGTGGTCTGGTGCCTGGCGGTAAAGTTTACCGGGAGATTTTATATTGATAATTTTAAAGTCGAAGAAATCAAATAAAGCCGAATAATTTCAACAGAAATCGGAGGTTTAGGCAAAAGAAAAATTGGAGAGGATTGATCAGTTTTTTTAACTAAAATATTACAGAAAAACACTTAATTTTATATTTAACAGGGAATATTATGAGAATCACCGCAACTTTTCTTGATGAAATCAGCACTGACATCCCGCATCAGAACTGGGGGTATACGGAATGGGACCGGGACTTTCAGGCCATGCAGCGCATAGGTATTAACACCGTTGTCATGATCCGCTGCGGCCTGGAACGTTTTATAACTTATCCATCGAAGATCATGGTATCCGAGTGCGGCGCTTATCTGCCGCCGGTGGACCTGGTCGATATGTTCCTTGAACTGGCGGAGAAATATGGAATGCGCTTCTTTTTCGGCACCTATGTCGGTCATCGGCACTGGTGCGATGACAAGATTGATTATAAACGGGAAGTTGACCTGGACAAGCGGATCGTGAATGAAGTCTGGGAGCGCTACGGGACCCGCAAAGCATTTAAAGGATGGTATCTGTCGAAAGAAATCAGTACCAACACCAAGCCGATAGTTCATGAATTTGTCGAACTTGGCCGGTTCTGCAAGGAACTTTCCGGCAATCTGCCCGTGATGATTTCGCCCGGAATGCTTGGACGGAAAGCCTGGCTGCCGACAGATAAAGATGCGCAGGACTTTGATCTTGAACGTCATTACCGGGACTGGGATGAAATTATGGGGACTATTGCCGGAAATGTTGATATTGTGGCGTTTCAGGACGGACATGTTCAATTCTGGGAACTCCCGGAAGCATTGAAAATTAACAAGGCACTGGCGGATAAGCATGGTTTGGACTGCTGGACCAACTCCGAAACCTTTGACCGCGATATGCCGTTCCGTTTCCCCCCGATCAAATGGGAGAAACTGCTGCTGAAATTAAAAGCGGCGGAAACCGTTGGGATAAAAAATACTATAACCTTTGAATTTTCACATTTTATGAGTCCCAACTCATTCTGGCCACAGGCGGGTAATCTCTATAACCGCTATTCGGAATATATCGCTGCAAATTCTTAATGCCGCATGTTTTTATCGTAAGATACCCTGTTATAAGTTCGTAAATCTGTTTTTATATTGTAAGTTTATTAGCTTGAATGTATTCCAGGTATATTGTTTAAATTAAATAAGGATAGTTACGAAATGAGTAAGAAAATCGCATTTATCGGCGCCGGCAGTCTGGGCTTCACCAGAGGCCTGGTGCGGGACATCTTGACCTTCGAGGCATTCAAGGACGCAACCATCGCGCTGATGGATATCGACAAGGAAAGACTTGCGTTCAGCAAGAAATCCGTCGAGAAAATCATTAAGGCGGGTAAATATCCCGCGAAAGTCATCGCCACGACCGACCGGGCGGCCGCGCTCAAGGGCGCCGACGGCGTTCTGATCACCATTCTCCAGGGCGGTCCGCAGGTTTTCCGCACCGACATTGAGATTCCCAAAAAATACAACGTTGACATCAACGTCGGCGATACGCGCGGCCCGTCGGGCATATTCAGGACGCTGCGCACGCTTCCGGTCATGCTTGACATCTGCAAAGATATCCGCAGGCACTGCCCGAACGCAATTGTGCTGAACTACACCAACCCGATGGCAATGCTCTGCCGCGGGATGCAGAGCGAGTTTCCGGAATTGAACATCACCGGCCTTTGCCACTCGGTGCAGGGAACCGCCGAAATGCTTGCCCGGTGGATCGGCGCCCCGATGGATGAGATCACCTATTTTTGCGCCGGGATCAATCACCAGGCGTTTTACCTGAGTTACAAGTGGAACGGCAAAGACGCTTATCCGCTTATCCGCAAAGCGATTCTGAAGAAGCCTGAAATATATAACGCCGAGCATGTGCGCAATGAAATGTATCTGGCGCTGGACTATTATGTAACCGAGTCAAGCGGGCATAACTCCGAGTACAATGCCTGGTTCCGCAAGCGGCCCGAACTTATTGAGAAATATTGCACCAGCGGCACCAACTGGAATCCCGGCCATCATGCGTATATTCTCAACGAGTATCTCAATAGAGAGAACAACTGGAAGAAAGATGTTGAGGCGGAGCTGAAAAAGCCGCTGGCAAAAGATTATCTGAAGCGCGGCCATGAATACGCCGCCTCCATTTTCAATGCGGTGTTCGGCGACAATAAAATGTTCGAATTCAACGGCAATGTCCGCAACAGGAATCTTATCGGCAATCTGCCGTCCGGATGCTGTGTGGAAGTTCCGGTTCTGGCTTCCAGGCGCGGCCTTGATGCGATTGGCGCCGTAGATCTGCCCGCTCAGTTGGCCGTTCTCAACAACATCAGCGCACGCTGCGAGGAGCTTGCCGTGGAAGGCGCGCTAAAGGGTGACGCCAGGATGATTTATCATGCAATCCTGTTCGACCCGCTGACTTCGGCGGTTCTCTCGCTGGAGGAAATCCGCAATATGGTCAATGAGATGTTCAAGGCCAACAAGGAATATCTGCCGCATTTCAAGGCACTGACTGTCAGCCGCTAAGAACAACGGTCACCCCGTTCAACTTAACTATTGCCGCGACTTTTACGGTCGCGGTTTTTACTTTTCCGGCGGAAAAGATATGCAGGCATTTTCCGGAAATGGCGTGAAAAACTTACTTGCATTCTTGAATATTCGCCGCCCGATGTAAGATTATACAATTCACCAAACAGACAAAATTACGGAGAAGATGAATCATGCTGACATTTGATACACCCTGGCTGGAAAAAGGCGAGAAACTGGTATGCTTCGGCGACAGCCTCACGGCGGCGCAGGACGGTTATGTGAAAATTCTGGAATCTAAACTCAGGAAACTGAAGATCAAAGTCATCAATGCCGGTCTGGGCGGCGATAAAACTCCAGCCGCGCTGGCCAGGCTGCGTGCCGACGTGATTGCGCTGAAACCGGATGCGGTATCGGTTTTTCTCGGTGCCAATGATGCCGCGGTCGGGCGCGGCATTTGGGCGGACGAACCCCGCGTCGAACCTGAAGCTTATAAAAGCAATCTTATCTGGATCATTCACCTGTGTCGTCTGTCCGGAATCCGGAAATTCAGCATCGCGACCCCGGCCTGGCAGTTTGAAGGCGCGGCGCTGGCAAACTGCGGCGGCGTAATGCCCGTCTACTGCATCGCGGCCCGCGAAGCCGCCGACGAATCCGGCTCCCGTCTGGTGCCGCTGGATGCGGTGTTTGCGCAGGAATGGCTGACCCGCGGCAGTAGCGCCAAATCCGGCATGCTGCTGACGCGCGACGGCACCCACATGACGCCCGCCGGCAATGAGCTTATCGCCGCCACCATGCTCTCCGCCTGGAAACTGGCCTGAGCAAGAGTCCGCAAGAAGCATTAAGGAATGACTGTCGGCAATTCCGCTTGCGGTCTTGCCTGTCTGGTCTGACAGATAGTGTTTTTTACGATATGGGCAAGATAGGATGAATAAGAAAAACAGAAAAATTACCATTGGCATTTTTTTGCTGCTTGCGCTATCTGCCTTTGCCTGGTATTATTCAGCAAGAGGCGAAAGGAGTTTCCTTGAGCATCTTGAGAATAAAACATTAAAAATAGAAAGCTTTGAAATTACATATAAGCAAAGAAAAGTTGAATGTAGTAATAAAAAAGTTTGTTCATCTCTTTCAAATATGTTTATTACTCAAGACGGAAAGTCAACATGTGATTGCACTTTGCTATCATACAAAATAAAAATGAAATTTAACAATAGGCAAGAATTTATTTGCCCCATGTATATAGGGCGCGAAGGTTTTTCTTTATCGGTATCCAAATATGATATTTATGGAGAAGAGCATCCTACGCATTGTTATAATCTCACAGAAGCAATTCCGGAACTCAAGGCAATTCTCAATTTTCTAAATTTATCAATCGAAGATGGCCGGGGAAAAGTTCTGATAGTAAATGATAGCGAGAATAAAGTTGTTTTTGATAAATCATTGCTTTCTCCGTAAGCTATAACGCCATTGAATTTTTGCAAGCAGGAATTTTTTACCATTGTGCCATTATTAAATTATGTTTCACATCTCAAGACAAAGCTGAAAAATGAAGAAGACATTAGGCATTGCTTTAATATCATTAGTTGCGTTATCTGCTATTGGAATATTTTGGATTGAATTTGTTGTCGGACGAACGTGGTATCATTACTCATATTTGTCTAAAAACATATATTTCGATGGAAGAAAAATCGATGATGAACGTATTTTCAATAAAATGGAGGCCGATATTGAAGGAATCAGCTACGCTGGCAATTTCTATGAAGATACAGAGTTTCTGGAGAAACTAGAAAAAACGTCTCAAGGCATTGCGGTTAGGATTTATATCCGATTTGAAGGCAATGTATACGAACTGAATGAACTCAATATCGATAGAATGATAAAACTTGGAGCTAAACTTGGAGCTAAAATTGGAAACCTGAAGAAGATTGAAATGATGGAGTTTCATTCTCCTGACGCATATCCTTTCTATACTTTGAGAATATTGACTTACAAGTCTAAAGTTATATCTTTCAGTTACAGGGTAATAATTAATACTAACCCGGTAATGGGTTCAACCCAAAGTGGTCCAATATCGTTTTCCATTGGAAAAAAACATTTCACCATGCCGCTTCCGGAAAGTGAATTGAAAAACCTTTTGGGCACCCCCGATAAAATATCAACTTATAAAACGCCATAAAATGATTTCGCA
Organism: Victivallaceae bacterium; assembly: GCA_041665605.1. Lineage (GTDB taxonomy): Bacteria > Verrucomicrobiota > Lentisphaeria > Victivallales > Victivallaceae > CAIPAT01. The sequence goes on from JBAYIO010000070.1 coordinate 11,167, forward strand.
ACTTTTCTAATTCCCGTTTTTGCCGGATAGATTCTTGTCGGCAACCTCTTATTCTGCTTTAATTTTCCTGTAATAAAAAAACATAAAACGGAATAATTGTTAATATTTATACAGAAGATAATAGATTGCAATATAATGCTGATTTGAGCAGCGCGGCAAGCCTGCCTGAAATCAGCCTTACGCGCCTTGCTATTCCGGTCGTAAAGCCGTAACTTCAGGTTGTTTGCACAGTTAATTCTATTCATGGAGAATGCTGAGAGATTATAAAGGTTTAGTGCTTAAAGATAAAATAGAGCAAAAAGATAATAAAATACAGGATGCATCCGGCTTTGATAGAAGTTATGTTTTATATGATGATAAAATATTATTTTGCAATGCGAGTCAGGGATTAAATAATTTTAAAGAAGGGAAGGTCATTATGTGTGAGTCATGCAAGGGAACGATTGTTGAGCAGGTGAAAAGCGGTAAAGTACTTGTGTCGGACGGCGCCTGGGGCACGTTTCTCCAGAAAAAAGGAATGCAGCCCGGCGAATGTCCGGAACTCTGGTGCGTGGAACACCGTGACGCCGTGCTCGACATTGCCAAATCCTACATCGAAGCCGGCGCGGATATGGTCGAAAGCGACAGCTTCGGCGGAACCTCCTTCAAACTCGAACACTATGGACTGGCCGACCGGGTTGTTGAACTCAATGAAGCGGCAGCGGACATTTCCAGAGAAGCCGCCGGCGACCATAATTTTGTAATCGCCTCCATCGGGCCGACCGGCAAAATGCTGCTGATGGGCGATATTACCGAAGAAGAACTGTACAACTGTTTCAAGGAACAGGCGATTGCGCTGGAAAACGGCGGAGCCGACGCGGCCTGCATCGAGACCATGTCCGCGATTGATGAAGCCGTGCTGGCGGTCAGGGCCGTCAAGGAAAATACCATGCTCGAAGCCATCTGCACCTTCACTTTCGAAAAAACTGTTTCCGGCGAATACCGCACGATGATGGGCGTATCCCCGGCGGAAATGGTTAAAGCGCTGCTTGACGCCGGCGCGGATATTGTCGGAGCCAACTGCGGCAACGGCATGGAGCGCATGATTGAAATCGTCAGGGAAATCCGGGCTGCCGACGCGGACATTCCGATCCTGGTCCATGCGAACGCCGGACTGCCGAAAAACATCAACGGCGTTGACGTGTTCCCGGATACTCCCGAAGACATGGCCAGACTGGTTCCCGCGCTGGTCAAGGCGGGCGCCAATATCATCGGCGGCTGCTGCGGCACCACTCCGGCCCACATCAAGGCGATCAAAGACGCGGTTTTAAAACTTAAGTAATCAATATAAAGGTAAGAAAAATGGCAGATAAAGGTAAGTTTTTAAGCACGGCAATCGGCAGCATGCCGTTTGCAGACCCGGCTTACGCGGTAAATGTGTCCCTGACCAAACTCGACTGTCCGATCTGGCCGCAGCTCTCCCATTTCGGCCTGCGCGAGCAGATGGAAATCCAGTATTCCGAAGGCATGCCCTGCGCGATCATTGATGAAGTTAAGGGGCGGCTTTATTTTGACACTTCCGTTGATTATTCTGAAGCTTTTGCCGTGTTCTATGAAAACTACATGACGGCGATGGATGAAGATTCCGGCACCGGCGACTGTTCGGCAATGGCCATCAGCGAAAATTTCTCGCACGGCATTTACGCGCTGGAAAAAGCGCTGCAGGCCAAGGGCGGGAAAATTCCGTGGGCGAAAGTCCAGACGACCGGGCCGTGCAGTTTCGCGCTGACCATTGTTGATGAAAACAAGCGCGCGCTGTGGTACAATGACGAGTTCCGCGATGTGGTCATCAAGGCGCTGGCGATGAAATGCCGCTGGCAGATTCAGAAATTCAAACAATATGCCGACAACATCATCTGTTTCATCGACGAACCGATTCTTTCCGCGTTCGGCAGTTCCACTTACGTCTCGGTCAGCCGTGACGAAGTCGTGGCGGCCCTCCAGGAAGTCATTGCGGCAGTTCATGCCGACGGCGCGCTGGCCGGCATCCACTGCTGCGGCAACACCGAATGGAGCATTCTCATTGACGCCGGAGTGGATATTGTCAACTTCGACGCGTTCGGTTTCGGCGAAACCATTGCGATGTATGCCGACAAGGTCAAGACTCATCTCGCCAATGGCGGAATGCTGGCATGGGGCGTGGTTCCCACCTCGACCGCCATCCGCGAGCAGACGGTTGATTCGCTGGAAGCGCAACTGGAAAAGGTGATGGACCATCTGGCCGCCACCGGCATTGACAAGGGCCTGATCACCCGTCAGGCGATCATTACTCCGTCCTGCGGAACCGGCTCCATGGCGGTTGAAGACGCTGAAAAAGTGTTCGAAACGGTCAGCCAGTTGTCGAAACGGATGAAAGCGAAATACGGATTCTGAAAAACAACACCGGAGGCTGATTTCGCATGAGGCGGAATCAGTCTCTGAACTTATAAACCGGGACTGAAAATGAAAATCGCAATATCAGGCAAGGGCGGAGTAGGAAAATCCACGGTGGCGGCAGTGCTGGCGTTAATGCTGGCAAAACGCGGCAGCCGGGTGCTGGCGCTGGATTGCGACCCCGACGCGAATCTGGCCGGAGCGCTTGGGCTCAGCGCGGAAGAACAGGCTAAAATAGTGCCGATTTCCCGTCAGGCGGCTTTGATTGAAGAGCGTACCGGGGCGAAAGTCAAACGCTACGGGCAGATGTTCAAGCTCAATCCGGAAGTCTCTGATATTGCGGACAACTATGCAACGCTGCACAAAGGCGTTGCGCTGCTGGTGCTGGGCGCGGTGGAAGACGGCGGCGGCGGCTGCGCGTGTCCGGAAAGCGTGCTGATCAAGGCGCTGGTTACGGATCTGATATTATACAAGGACGATGCGCTGATTATGGATATGGAGGCCGGCGTCGAACATCTTGGCCGTGCCACCGCCCGTGGCGTAAATGCCATGCTGGTGGTGGTTGAACCGGGCCAGAATTCCATTGAGTGCGCTCAGCGGATCATCAAAATGACGCAGCAGATCGGCATCAAAGATTTGCGCTTCATCGCCAATAAGGTTAAAGATGAAGCCGATGAAAAATTTATCCGGGAAGCGCTGGCCGGATATGATATCCTGGAGTTTATTCCCTACTCGGAAGAGATTCGCAAGGCTGACCGGACCGGGCAGTCCGCGCTCGACGTGCTGCCCCCCGGAATTGCAGCCAGATTCGAGAATATCTTGAAACGCTTGAGCAATCCGCAATTAACATAATAACAGGCAGGCATGTAATGAGTTATCTGATAGCAGTAAGCGGGAAGGGCGGCGTAGGCAAGACAACCTTGTCCGGGCTGATCGTTTCCCGGCTGATCGCCCGCAAATGCACCCCCGTGCTGGCGGTGGACGCAGACCCCAACATGTGTCTGGACAGCGTACTGGGCGTGACGGTGACATCCACGATCGGAGCGATTCGCGAGGAGGCAAAAGTTTTTGCCGCCAAAGGGATGGCTGCCGGAGTATCCAAGCAGGACTGGATGGAATTTAAAATAGCTGAATGTCTGGTGGAGGCAGATGATTTTGATTTGATCGCCATGGGGCGCTCCGAAGGGGCAGGGTGCTACTGCTATGCCAATAACGTGCTGAAAAACGCGATTGAAAAAGTTTCGAAAGTGTATCCTTACATCGTGCTGGACAATGAAGCCGGACTGGAAAATCTTTCCCGCCGGATCGTCCAGAGCGTTGATATGCTGGTGATGGTGGCCGACCCCTCCAGCCGCGGCTTGCAGACTGTGGTGCGGCTGCACCAGATGACCGGCGAGATGAACATCAAATACGGCAAGCTGGCGATCATCGTCAACCGTCTCCGCCGCGATGAACTGCCGGAACGCATGGAAGAGATCAGGGAAATTACGAAAGCTGATTTTGTGATCGGCATGCCGGATTGCAGCGAACTGGCGGAGATTGCGGAAAAAGGCGGAAACATCATGAACGTATCGGCGGACAATAAAATAGTCAAGCTGGTCGATAAGCTGCTGGAGCAGGCGGGACTGCCCGGCCGGAAACCGGCTTGAAATTTTAAAATAAAATACAATAAACTTTAACATATCAACGATAATTTTAAGGAGATGATCCATGGCTAAAGAACCGAAAAAGCCGGAAGAAATGGTTTCAGATCCAGCTTCAATTGAGATTATTCTGAAGTCTCAGAAGGACTGTGTCGAAACCTGTTTTACGAGGGCTGATTCTCAGAGTGTTTCGTGTAAATTCGGAACACAGGGAATCTGCTGTAAAATTTGTCATATGGGCCCGTGCAAAATAACTCCGAACGGCCAGCGCGGCGTTTGCGGCGCTGATGCCGATACTATTGTCGCGCGCAATTTTCTGCGCGAAGTCGCAGCCGGCACCGCCGCGCACTCCGATCACGGCCGCCACCTCGTACTGCGCTTGAAAAAAGTCGCCGAGGGCAAGGAAAAAGATTTTAAGATCACTGATGAAAAGGCGCTCCGCCGCATAGCTAAAGAATACGGACTGCAAACGGAAGGCAAGGCGGTTAACGCGCTGGCGCTGGAACTGGCCGATTTATTCATTTCCGAATTTACTTCACAGGAAGAGGATTTGAAAACCCTGGGACTGGCCCCGGAAAAGACCCGGGCGGTCTGGACCAAATACAATATTGCGCCGCAGGGCGTTGACCGGATGGTGGTGGAGTCCATGCACCGCACTCACATGGGTGTGGACCATGACTACCGCAATCTGCTGGATATGGCGTTTAAGACCTCGCTGGCTGACGGCTGGGGCGGCGCCCGTGTCGCGACCGAAGTGTCCGACATTTTGTTCGGAACCCCGGAACCGCTGCGCAGCAACGCCAATCTCGGTGTGCTGGAGGAAAAGAAAGTAAATATTATCGTGCACGGTCACGAACCCGCGCTGTCGGAAATGCTGGCTGCCGCGATTCACGACCCGGAAATCAAGGACTATGCCGCCAAAGCCGGAGCTGAAGGCGTCAATTTGGCGGGGCTTTGCTGTACCGCCAATGAAATCCTGATGCGCCGCGGCGTGCAGGTGGCCGGCAACTTCCTGCAGCAGGAGCTGGCAATCATCACCGGCGCGGTGGAAATGATGGTGGTGGACGTTCAGTGCGTAATGCCGAGTCTGCCGAACGTGGCTAAATCTTATCACACCGAAGTCGTGTCCACGGCGGATATAGCTAAAACCATCGGCGCCACCCACATCGCGTTCGACGAAGACCATGCTTACAATTCGGCGAAAGACCTGATCAGGCGGGCGATTGACAATTTTAAAAACCGCGATCCGCGGAAAGTTCAGATTCCGAAATTCAAAGAGCCGCTGGTTGCCGGATTCAGCGTTGAAGCCATCAAATACATGCTCGGCGGTTCTTTCCGCGGCTCGTTCCGTCCGCTGAATGACGCGATCATTTCCGGCAGGATCAAGGGCGTGGTCGGGATTGTCGGCTGCAATAATATCAAAACCAAAACAGACTCCTATATCAATGCGCTGACGAAAGAACTGATCAAGCGCGACGTGCTGATTCTGCAGACCGGCTGCGCGGCGCAGGCCTCCGCCAAAGCCGGCAAACTGACCCCCGAAACCGCATTGGCGGAAGCCGGCCCCGGTTTGCGCGAGATTTGCGAAACGGTGGGTATTCCGCCCGTGCTCCACATGGGCAGTTGCGTGGACAACAGCCGCATCCTGGAGGCCGCCACTCAGATCGTTTATGAAGGCGGCCTGGGCGATTCGCTGGCCCAGGTTCCGGCAGTGGGCGTGGCACCGGAATGGATGAGTGAAAAGGCTGTAGCCATCGGCTGTTACTTTGTCGCTTCCGGCGTGGACGTGATCCTCGGACAGCCGTTCAATATCGGCGGTTCCGAGAATGTCACCAAATACCTTGGCGAAGAGTCCGTTAAACGTTTCGGCGGCGGTTTTCATTACATTCCCGACCCGATGGCGGCAGTGGAGAAAATCATGGAAATCATTAATGCAGCCCGCGAAGCGCTGGGCATCAACAAGAAGACCGAGCGGAAACTTCTGGATATGAAAGATAGGAGAAATCTCAATGTCTAAAATAATTTGTGCAAGCGCTATTGACGGTGCGATTGAATGGGTCGCCAAGGCGGAAGCAAAACTTGCGGAAGCGATCAAGGCCAAGGGCGCGGATACTCCTGTGGGGTTTCCCGATACGGCCTATTATCTGCCGATTATCTACTCCTTTACCGGCAAAAAAATGGAAAAGCTTTCCGATCTGCACGACATGCTCCAGTACACCAAGGGACTGCTGCCGGAGCGTCCCAGCGACAAGCTGTGGCTGCCCTATCTGGGCAAAGCCATGGATGCCGGGGTGGCGGCGCTGTTTGCGACTGAAATCATTGAAGCGTGTAATTACCTGATCGGCCCGGCTCCGGTCAGCGGCATCTGGCTGGGCGCGGCATCGGACGTTGTCATGCGCGAACGCGGCATTGAATTTGTGGACGGTTCCGCTCCCGGTTTCGCCGCGATCGTCGGAGCCGCTCCGACCAATGCAATAGCCGTGAAGATAGCCAAAGAACTCCAGGAAAAGAATATTTACGTTTTTATGGCCGGCGAGACCAACGGCAGGCAGTTTGCCGAGCAGCTCGCTGAAGAAGGCGTGCAACTGGGCTGGGAAACCCGCCTGGTGCCGTTCGGCAAGGATGTGTCTTCAATCGCCTTCGTGCTCGGCTTCCCGAGCCGCGCGGCGCTTTCCTTCGGGGGAGTGAAACCAGGCGATTACGCGGCCAATCTGAAATATAATAAAAACCGCATTTTCGCCTTTGTGCTGGCTTTCGGCGAAGTGACCGCCGCAAAATATGCCATGGCGGCAGGCGCGATCAACTACGGCTTCCCGGTGATCGCGGATACTGATATTCCGCAGATTCTGCCGACCGGAATCTGCACTTACGAGCACGTTATTTCCAATGTCGCGCCGAAAGAGATGGTCGAACGCGCGCTGGAAATCCGCGGCTGCAAAATTAAAATCACCAAAGTGCCGATTCCGGTTGCTTACGGTCCCGCATTCGAAGGGGAACGCATCCGCAAAGGCGATGTTCATTGCGAATTCGGCGGCAACCGCACCACGGCGTTTGAATTTGTCACTTCCGTCGATCTTGACCAGATCAATGACGGCGATATCGAGGTCATCGGGCCTGACATTGATCAGGTTCCTGAAGGCGCCGCGATGCCGCTGGCCATCTGGGTGGAAGTGGCCGGACGCAAAATGCAGTCCGACTTTGAACCTATTCTTGAGCGCCAGATTCACCATCTGGTAAACGGCGCTGAAGGCATCTGGCACATGGGACAGCGCGATATCGTCTGGACCCGCGTCTCCAAAGCCGGATTTAAAAACGGCTTGCGTTTGAAGCATTACGGCGAAATCCTGCATGCCAAATTTCTTTCCGAATATCCCGCGATTGTGGATAAAGTCAAAGTCACGCTGGTGACTGACGGGAAGGAAGTTGAACGCCGCGTGGCGATTGCCCGCGAGGTTTACAAGGAACGCAACAAACGCCTCGAATCCATGACCGACGACTCGGTGGAAACGTTCTATTCGTGCCTGCTCTGCCAGTCATTCGCGCCGGACCATGTCTGTATCATCACCCCGGAACGCCTGGGGCTCTGCGGCGCTTACAACTGGCTTGACGGCAAGGCCGCTTATGAAATTGATGAAACCGGGCCGAACCAGCCGATCCTCAAAGGCGAATGCGTCGATCCGGTAAAGGGCGTGTGGAAAGGCATTAACGATTATGTCTATTCCAACAGCCATAAGTCTGTGGACAGTTTCTGCGCCTACTCCATTATGGACCGGCCGATGACCAGTTGCGGTTGTTTTGAAGTAATCTGCGCCTATGTGCCGGAATGCAACGGCGTAATGGCGGTCAACCGCGAATTCCTGGGTGAAACCCCGAGCGGAATGACTTTCTCCTCGCTGGCCGGCAATGTCGGCGGCGGCCTGCAGACCCCCGGATTCATGGGGTGCGGCAAGGTGTTCCTGACTTCGAAAAAGTTCCTCTTTGCCGAAGGCGGCCTGAGGCGCATGGTCTGGATGCCGAAGGAACTGAAGGCGCTGCTGAAAGAAGACCTGGACAAACGTTTTGAAGAACAGGGCATTCCCGGATTCATGGACAGCATTGCCGATGAAACCGTCGCGACTGACCCCGATGACATTAAAACGTTTATGGAAAAGATCAAACATCCTGCCTTGCAGATGAAAGACATGAATGAATATGTGGTGCAGGCCGAAGCCGCCGGACAGGCGGAAGCGGCTCCCGTGCAGGTCGAAGCAAGGGAAAAGATTGACGCGGAAGTGAAAGCTGAACCCGGCAGCGGAACTGCGCTGACGCCGGAGTTGATCGAACAGATCAAACAGCAGGTGAAGGCGGAAGTTTCCGGCTCGCTGAAGACCGCGATTACTCAGGACATCGTCCGGGATATCATCAATACCCTGAGCAGCAAGTTCCTGGGTGAAACTATTGCGGCGGCTGAAGTCGCCGAGGCGGTCAGGGCTCCGGCTGTTCCGGTTAAGCCGAAAGTCACCGCGGCTGAACGCCTGTCCAAAGTCACGGCTTTCAATCTGCCGAAAGACAAGGCTGAAATTCCGGTATGTACCGTAAAACTCGGCGCGACAAAGGCGGAAGGCGGTTCCCGCGGCCGCACTTACCGGATCGGCGGAGCGTCATGCATGCCGTTCCATTTCTGGGAAGGCGAAATGCCGAACCGTCCGCTGATCGCCATGGAAGTTTTCGATGCAGTCAATCCCAAATATCCGGCGGCGCTGCGCGGGATTTACGGCAGCCTGCTGGAAAATCCGGCGGAAATGGCAAAGGTGTGCGTTGACAAATACGGCGCGGATCTGATCAGCGTCAGGCTTGACGGCACCCACCCGGAAAAAGGCAACCGCACTCCTGAACAGGCGGTCGAGCTGGTCAAAGCAATTTTGAGCGCGGTGGATGTTCCGCTGATTATCACCGGACACAATAATTTTGAACGCAACAACGAAGTCATGAAAGCTGTTGCACAGGCCTGCGCCGGAGAAAATCTGCTGCTCAACTGGGTCGAACAGGATAACTACCGCACGATTGCCGGCGCGGCGATGGCTTACGGCCATACGCTCGTCGCCCAGAGCCCGATTGACGTCAATATCGGCAAGCAGTTGAACATTCTGCTGGGCAATATGGACATCAAATGCGGGCAGATCGTCATGGACCCGATGACCGGCGCCACCGGCTACGGTATTGAATATACCTACTCCGTAATGGAGCGCATCCGCCAGTCCGGTCTCGGCGGCGACAAGATGCTGGCCCTGCCGATGATCGTATCGCCGGGATTTGAATGCGCCAAGGTCAAGGAGTTCAAGGCTTCCGAGAGCGACTTCCCTGAATGGGGCGATCTGGGCAGGCGCGCGGCGGTCTGGGAACTGACCACCGCGGTCAGCCTGGTGTACGCCGGCGCCGATATCCTGATAATGTACCATCCGGAAGCTGCCGTGCAGACTAAGAAAATGATTTTCGAGCTGATGGACGGCAGGGTTACAAAGTAACTATTAAAGGAAAAGGATTGAAAAATGGCCAAATTAACTGGTATTCAAATACAGAAACTGCTGCCCAAAACTAATTGCAAGGAATGCGGGTCAAACACATGTCTGGCATTCGCCATGAAACTGGCTGCGGGCAAAGCTGAACTTTCAGAATGTCCCTATGCTTCCGAAGAAGCCAAATCGGTGCTCGGCGCAGCCGGCGAACCCCCGGTCAAAGGCGTATATTTCGGGCCTGACAAACAGGTCAAAGTCGGGGAGGAAAACTGCCTCTACCGTCATGAAAAGACTTTTGTCAATCAGACGGTGTTCGCCGTCAATATCAGCGATGCGGACTCCGCTGAAGCCGTAGATCAGGTACTGGACAGCGTCGCGAAATATGAACTGACCCGCGTCGGCGAAGTGCTCAGGGTGGAAATGCTGGCGATCACGCACAACGCTTCCGCTCCGGAAACGCTGGCTGCCGTCGCTGAAAAAGCCTGGAAGAAAACCGCCCGCCCGCTCATTCTCTACTGCAGTGATGTTAAAGCCCTCGGCGGCGCCGCCGCCGCGATTAAAGGTTCCAACAGCCTGATCGGACCGGCCACCCCGGAAAATGCCGCGGAACTGGTCGAAATCGCCAGAGCCAACGGACACGCACTGCTGGTAACCGCGCCGGATTTGAATGCTCTGGTCGGACTTACTTTCAAGCTGAAGGAAGGCGGCTTCAATGATCTGGTGCTCCAGTTTCAGACCAATTCACTGGCGGAACAGTTCCAGGTGAATTCGATTGCCCGGAAAGCCGCGCTGAAAACTGCGTATAAGCCGCTGGGCTATGCCAGCATCAGTTTCATTAAATCCGGCGGCGTAATGGATTCTTCAGTGGCCGCGATCACCGAAATTACCAAATTCGGCGGCATTTGCGTGCTGCCTGAATTCGACAAGGCGCAACTGGCCGGCTTGATGGCATTGCGCCAGAATATCTACACCGACCCGCAGAAACCGATTCAGGTCGAGCCGAAGCTCTATGCGATCGGCGAACCGTCCAAGGATTCCCCGGTGTTCGTCACCACCAACTTTTCGCTCACCTACTTCATTGTGTCCGGCGAGATCGAGAACAGCGGACTGAGCGCCTGGCTGGTGATCCCTGAATGCGAAGGCATGAGCGTATTGACCGCCTGGGCCGCCGGTAAATTCTCCGGCGCGACCATCGGCAAATTCTGCAAGGAAATCGGTCTGGACAATCTGGTCAGCACCCGCGAGATCGTCATCCCCGGATATGTCGCTCAGATCAGTGGCGAACTTGAAGAAAATATGCCGGGCTGGAAAGTCATCGTCGGCACTCAGGAAGCGGGCGACATCGAAAGTTTTGTCAAAGCCAGATTCGCTCAACATTTGAAGTGAACCGGCTCCGGCGGTAAATTGTCGGATATTTAACGGAAAGAATGAAAAATGCCGGTAATTACATTTCAGCCTTCAGGAAAGACCATTGAAGTTGACGCCGGGGCCAATTTGCTGGAAAGCGCCCGGAAGGCCGGTATCGACATTGATGCGCCGTGCGGCGGCAAAGGGACCTGCGGCAAATGCCTGGTCAGGATTGCTTCCGGGAATGTCGATTCCAGCAGTCTCGGCGTGCTGACGGCGGAAGAACTGGCTGACGGTTTCGTGCTGGCCTGTAAAACTAAACTTACTGAATCGCCGGTTACGGTTGAAATTCCTGAACTGATCGCCCGCAAGGGCGGAAAGTTCACTTCCGCCGAAGAGGACGCCAGGCTGGTCCGGCAGGAACTTTTCCCGGGACACTGGCAGTACGATCCCCTTGCCGTCAAATGGATGGTGAAAGTGGCCGACCCCGAAATGGGCGACGGCCTGTCCGACCTTGACCGCCTGACCCGCTCCATCCAGCAGTTCTGGGGGCCTAAAAAAATAATCTATCCGCTGCCGGTGCTGCGAACCGTCGCGGACGCGATCCGCCGGGACGGCGGCAATGTGACCGTGACCCTTGTCCGGGAATCGGAACAGTATCATGTGATCGGGATTGAAAGCGGCAACCGGACCCAGGACCATTACGGGATCGCCGTCGATATCGGAACGACCACCGTGGCGGTTCAACTCGTCTATCTGCCGGAGGCCGGGGCTGTCGGCACCCTGACTGACTACAACGAACAAATCACCTGCGGCCTTGACGTGATCAGCCGCATCAATTACGCCGCAAAACCGGGTCATCTGGATGAACTCCGGGAAAAAGTTCTGCGGACAATCAACCGGCTGATTGAGCGGCTGATTAAAATGTACGGAGTTGCCGTTGAAGATATCTGCAATGCGGTGATCTCCGGCAACACCACGATGATTCACCTGCTGCTGGGATTGAACCCTGAATACATCCGGCTTGAACCGTACACCCCCACGATCATGCAGGCGCCTTATCTCACCGCAGAAGAAGTCGGCATCAAAATAAATCCGCAGTCCTGGGTCTACCTTTCGCCCGGCGTCGGCAGCTATGTCGGCGGCGATATCACCGCCGGAATCCTGTGTACCGAACTGGTCGCCGGAAGTTCCGGCATGAGTCTGTTTATTGACATCGGCACCAATGGCGAGATCGTTATCGGCAACGGCGAGTTCATGATGACCTGCGCCTGCTCGGCGGGACCGGCGTTTGAAGGCAGCGGCATCAAATGCGGCATGCGCGCCGCGCTCGGCGCGATTGAAGCCGTGGAAATCGATGCCGCAACCGGCGCGGCCGTCTGCCAGACTATCGGCGGCGTAAAGCCGAAAGGCATCTGCGGCTCGGGGATGATCGCGCTCATCGCCAATCTGCTCCTTGCCGGATGGATTGATCCCGCCGGCAAACTCAACCGCTCCAGACCATGCGACGTGATAAAAGTCGATGGACGTTTCGCGTCCTATGTGATCGTGCCGGCGTCCGAAGGCGATAACGGCGTGGAAATCACCATCGGCGAAGTGGATTTTGAAAACATCATCCGGACCAAAGCCGCCATCTATTCCGCCTGCGCTCTGATTCTTAAACAGCTTGATATGACTTTCGGGGATTTGACCAATATCTATATTGCCGGCGGCTTCGGGCGTTTCCTTGATCTGGAAATGGCGATCACAATCGGCCTGCTGCCGGACGTCGAGCGCGGCAAATTCAAATATATCGGCAATTCGTCGCTGACCGGCAGCCACATGGTGCTGGTCTCCCAGGAATTCCGGGAGCGGCAGTTGGAGGCCGCGTCGCGCATGACCTACATTGATCTGAGCAGCGATCCGCAATACATGAATCAATACACCAGCGCCTTGTTTCTGCCGCATACCGATATTGACCTGTTCCCGTCCGTGCGCGATAAAATGAGGAAAACGTGAAAGCAGGGAGTCAGAAGTCAGGAGTCAGGAGTCAGAATAAATCCGGAAGGCAGAAGACAGAAGATGAAGGCAGAAGACTGAAGACTGAATAGAACAGCCTGATGGAGCAGAATAAGAACTTAAAAACAGAAAAAGAGAGCATAAGCAGTTATGAATAGATGAAAACAGACAGTAAGGAATTTTCAGGATTTAAGAATTGTGGTTCTATTCTGACTTCTGACTCCTGACTTCTGACTCCTGACTTCCGGATTTAAAGAGAAATTAACCTTATGTCAAAAATTGACGGAATAAACGAAGCCATTGAACTGGCCGTCAGGCAGCTTGAAAATGCTGACATGCAGGCCAGGACGCAACTGCTCGGACTTGACATGTCCGACGGTTCGAATATTAAAATGCGGGTGTTCGGCAAAGACATGCTGCTGGATACCGGTTGTTTCAGCTTAAAAAACGCCGCTGACGGTAAAGATGCCAAACCGGCCGACCGGCTGCTGGCGCTGCATTATCTGCGCTGCGAACTGCCGGTAAAGCCTGCCGGTGAACTGATTTCATTCCGCGATTTCACCGGAGGACAGTTCTACTATCAGCCGTTTCTTGCCAGAACCGTTGTTCCGCTGGTCGGACGTTTCGGCAATAATCTTGAGCAATTGAAAAAAAATCTGGACCGCTTCGACTGGACGCCGTTGAACCTCGGCGATTTTTCCGCTGAAATCCACGCGCTGGGCGTGCTTAAAATCACCCTGATTTACCGGCTGGGCGATGATGAATTTCCGGCTGAGGCGGAAGTGTTGTTCGATGCGTCGGCAAAACGCATTTTTGAAGCTGAAGATGCGGCGGTAGTAGCCGGCAGAATCTGCATCGGGCTGCTGTAAGGCGGGCTTTGCCCGCACAGCCGGAGAAGTCAGGAGTCAGGAGCCAAGATGTGGACGCGGGACAGGATATTTTCACGCGGAGACGCGGAGACGCGGAGTAAAACATGGGGAAACATTTTTTAATTTGGCAAAGCAAAATAAAAAAAACTTCACAATTTTGCCCCGGTTATTTCTTATCTCCGCGTCCTCCGCGCCTCCGCGTGAGACACGGTTCTCTGTTCCATGACTTCCGGATTTTTAAAAATGAGGTGAAACATGACTGATTTCAGATGCCCCGGACAGGATATGCGGTATTGGAAACCTGAGGATATTTTTACTTTGAAATGTCCGCATTGTGAAAATGAAATTGAATTTTTTAAAGACGAACCGTTCCGGATCTGCCCCGCCTGTAAAGAGGAAGTCCGCAATCCTAAAATCAACCTGGGCTGCGCCAAATGGTGCAAGTTCGCCAAAGAATGCCTCGGTCCGCTGGCTGACCAGTACACCAATGTCGCCTCCATGTGCGACCGGCTGATTGCCGAGATGAAAAACGTGTTCGGCGATGATAAAAAACGCATTGACCATGCGCTGAAAGTCCTGAATTTTGCCGAAGAAATCCTGAAAAACGAAAACGCCGATCCGCTAGTGGTGAAGGCTGCCGCGATCCTGCATGACATTGGAATTCATGAGGCCGAACGCAAATACAATTCCGCCGCAGGCAACTATCAGGAAATTGAAGGCCCCCCGATTGCCGCGAAAATCCTGGAACAGCTCGGCTTGCGCAATGACGCGATTGAGCATATCTGCCGGATTATCGGTTCGCATCACAGCGCAAAGAATATCGACACCCCGGAGTTCCGCATCGTCTGGGACGCCGACTGGCTGGTAAATCTGCCGGATGAATTCCCCGCCCTGGAACCCGATAAAACCAAAGCATTAATAACCCGCATCTTCAAAACCCGTTCCGCCCTGAAATTAGCCGAAAAACTGTATTTGAAATAGAAGTCAAAATAGATCAATTTTATCCACAAAAGCCTAAAAAGATAAAGCTTTTGATGACTCTACAGTCCTTTGCATACTTCAGGAAGCGCTATTCCAATCGCATATATTTCTATATATGGTTCGACGAGATTTTTGGGATCAATAAGAGTTTTGGGCATTTTGTTTACATCATATGATGCCTGTCGTATATTGATTTCTGTAGTTTCATTTGTAGTTTCATCTGTAGTTTCATCTGTAGTTTCATCTGTTACGCCTTGAGGATAGATAAACAAGCCAGGAACAATTTCTGTTTCGGAAGGAATATTCTTGAATTTATTACGAATATTTTTGTTTCTAGCATAACCACATATTTGTCGAATATCATGGTGATTATTGCGCCAGTCCAACTTGTACTTGGCATCGATGATCAAATTCTCGTCATGCTTGAGAAAGTCTGTTTCGTTACCATATGTGCTAACATGGTATTCAATATTGTCGCCATAGCAACTATACAAAATGGAGTAGACATAGTATTCAAACAACAATGGCATATCAATCGAAAAAGGAGGGAATAATTCGCTTTCTAGCTCTCCTTTCGATTTCTCTGTGAATGAATAGTGAGCATTTTTATCCAATAACATCACTGCGATTCTTAGTGCCTTTGCATACTCTTTGTATATTGGATTTATTCGTAATTGTTTTATTTCTTTTGCTTCAATTTCATTTCCAACTTGGGCCAGTGCGGCTAGGGAATAATTAAGATGTGAATATAACTCTTTACAGTGACCGGAAAAAGCAGCATGATGAATCCCTATATATTTCTTTGTAAATAGTAGTGCTTTTTTTAGAATCCTATTTTCTAAACAATCTACGGAATATTCTTGGTAACGACAATATGCAGAAAACCTTTTGCCATGCAAACGATTTTGTTTTAGATTTAGCGATACAAGGATTTTTCCCTTAATTTTACTATTCAAATTCTCTTCTCTAAAGACATAATCTCGCTTTAACCCTCGAGTCACAAGTCGTCTTGTCAAAAGCAAAAAATAAACAATTAGCAACGGGGTAATCTGAAAGAACGATTTGGGCAGAGGAATATAATCCTCTTCAAATTTTATTTTAAAAATATCGCAAAATTTATTTTTTCTGAACGGTATATTGCTATCAAAGGCAGTCATAAACATTGCTTGAATATCCAAACAATCTATTTTGGGTATGACATACATTGCGTGCTGTATTTGTTTATCAAGCCAAGTAGCTCCGACATAGTAATAAGAACAATATTCATTTTCTCCATTGCTGGATTTACGAGTAAGACCCAAAAAATTGTGTGCCTGCGGAGTTTCTGGCAGATTTATAGAATTGGCAGTCTTTAAAAAGCATTCACGCTCTTTGACATCTGTCAACATCGCGGCAGAGAAACTGTGTTCTTTAAATTTAAAAACATGAGGCGGCATGTGTTATTCCGTTATTTAACAGTCGACGATTCTGTCACTGAAGTATTGGGAGTAGATGAAAAGGTTTTGTTCCATAGGGTATCAATTTTTTCTTTTGCAATTCCTTGCAAAATACCATCAGCAAGGTACTCTAGCAATAACGGCTTTATCTCATATTGCCATTTCCGTTCTAACTTGGACTCGTTACAACACATGAAATAACTATGCCCAATCATCAGGTCGTCAACGCTAAATTCTTGTGCAATATTCTTTTTTATTAGCTCATGTACCTGTTCAAACAGTTTTACCCCGTTTTCATAATGAATAACGTTTTTGTTTGCTTGCATTGAGAAAAAGGCAAAGCGACGACGGATAGCATAATCAATATAACCAAGACTTCTGTCGGCAGTATTCATTGTTCCAATAATGTATAGGTTTTTAGGCACACCGAAACGAGAGCCAGAATAAGGTAGCGTTGCGGTTAATTCATTAATTCCACCAATACGCTTATCAGGTTCAAGCAAAGTTATGAGTTCACCCAATATCTTGGATATGTTGCCACGATTAATCTCGTCGATAATTAAAACGTATGGTTTGGGAGTGCCCTTGCTGACTCGTTTATCCTGAGATGTTTCTATGTAATTTCTTATTACTTCCTGCTGCTCTTCTGAATTCAAATTCTCAATGGAAATATTGTCATAGTCTATTTCCTTGGCATGATCAATAAGTAGAACATGAATATAATTGAGGACAGCCCAGTAGCATGAAGAATTACAGCCGCCTATGACTTTTCTGAATGCATCATTTATATTAACGATATCATCGAATTCAGCTTTACTGGAGTACGTCTTAAAAAGTTTTTCGAGCCGATCTTTGGAAACTGTATATTGACGAATGCCTTTATCGTGCTTTAGGTATATATTATTGAGTTTCGAAACATCTTCAGTAATTTCAACATGGCCTTTGCCGCCACGTAGTTCAAGCTTATTTAATTTATTGCTTTTTACGCGACGCAGTAATTCGGCATAGGCATCAGAGAATGATAAAAGTGCTGTATGAGATTCTTTATCTGAAATCATTGCTAATAATGCCCGCTCGGCAATCTCTTTAAATGTACCGGTTGACACACGACAGGAGGCATCTTTTTCAAGTCTAAGACCTTCAATAAACTCCTCATAATCCATCGATTGATGGAAAGATGTAAATGCGATTTGTCCTTCACTGACAAGTTGACTGTATAGTGCCATGAGTTTTTTTCGACTTGTTTCATCATCTTCATAGGTATTGAATGCCGGATTGCAAATTGCGACTGCCGCTGCTGCTGAAATATAGGTCTTCCCGGTTCCGGGAGCTCCTTGCAAAATGATCTGATTTTTCTCTAGCAACAACTCTTTTATTGTTGCAAGCGGTTCTCTCAGTGATGTCTCATTGGATGTATTCATATTATTCTCGTTTATATTGATGCCAAAGATCGTCTGAATGGCAGTTGCTCCGGTTACAGGGAATAGTGTTCCGTGCAACCAGTTTCCTCTTGTCATCCTGGGACCCTTGCCTTTGTATAATCCATCCTCTTTAAATGGAGATAATATTAATTTACCATCATCTTCAATTTTGTTAATGACGGTTCCAATAAAATGAATTATCAAATCATATTTCCCCCCAATGGAGTGAAATGCAATAAGGTCTCCTTTTTTTACTTTCTGATAATTGTCCCATGCTGTTCGGGAGCCTTTGCTGCTTCTATCGCCTTTTTTATAGCCAATTTGCCAATATTTATTTTTAATGAATTCTTCAGCTTTGTGAGCCTTGCCCCACGTACATCCTCCTGCCCAATATTGTTGAGTTTGCGGTTCCTTGGATTCTAAACTTGCTAAATGTGCATTGTGTGAAATTTCTTGAAATTTTACGGATGGTGATGCTTCCATTATTTTCGTCAAAAATTCTCGATAAGCGTTATAGTTACATTTGGTTTTTTCGGGAGATGGCCCTTCTATGTTATATTGCGTTCTACAATATTCACGGTTTTTTACATCCAACGATAAGTATTTATCGGGCGACAACCAGAAACACCCCATTGTAAGATAAGTAACCCCCACCTGTTTTATGGTCAAGCAATCATTGAATTTTTTTCCTATACTCTCATCTTCATTGTTTATTATTGCCGTTGCTAAACTCCATAAATTATCAATGTCGTTATTTTGGCGGTCATATTTGTATGCAAAAAACCAAGAACTATTATTATCTACTGTTGGAATCCCTAAAAAATCTTTTGGAACTGAAATATCTTTCAATCCCAGCGCACTTAATGTATATCGAATAATTGCAATTTTATGTTCATTGGTAATGTTTCGATTAAAATTCGAGAAGAATGTAAACGGATCAATACTCTTCAATCTAACAGGCTTGCCATTCTGTTCTTCGCGGTCGTCAATTTTGATTATGGGAACATTTTTTAAATCTTCAGTCATTTTTGCCAGAATAGCTATTAATTCTGTCTGACGATCCCGATAGTCAAGAATTTTTTTTGCTATTCCAGCATACGCATTGCGCCATGTAAATTTATCTTCGCTCATTTTTTATTTTATCCCTTTATCTTTTTGAAATTCGTGGATAGATCTGGACCGTCCACATTATTTTGTATGGTAAATCATCCCATTTCTTAATTGCATTCGTTTTTCTCCATGTTGGCGATTAATATATACAGTATACTTTCTGAAGTCAATGCTTTATTGGCACTGGCCCGGCAATTTGGGCCGCACTATTTTTTAATTGTTTTTCTTTAGATTTTTGCGGTGGATGACGCCATTATCTAATATTTTTATGTATAAAATAGCTGAAGTTGTCGTCTAATACCCTGCTTAAAGCTGCTTTTTAAGGCTGTTTTTGATTTTAAGCTCTTTATCTTCACTTCCTTCACGAGCTTCACGGTGAAGATGTTCCCGGTTTTCGTATCTCGCCTCCGGCGGACAAGCCACGTATCCGGCGGGTATTTTTTGTAAAAATGCTGCATTTAACCGCTTTATTTAAAACGATTTACCTGCATATTGAGTGACAAATCCACTATATATAAAAGGACAGGAGTCAGGAGACGGGAGGCAGAATGGGGAGCGGTAAATCATGAAGATAGATCCATAGGAGTGGAATATTAATAGCAGGAAATCAGAAATTAACAGGGATGGACAGGATAGACAGGATAAGCCGGAACGCCGAATATCCAATATCGAACACGGAATATCCAACGGATGAAGGAAAGGCAAAACAGGGCTTGACCACCGGAGTCGTGGATGGACAGGATAAGCAATGAATTATAATAGAAAATCCTGTTCATCCTGTATATCCCTGTTAAAGCTGGTATTCCCTCTGTGTCTTTGCGCCTTTGTGAGAGAATGTATTCTGCTCAACGATACTCTAATGTCTCCGGAATGGGGAAGCCCGTGAATGCGGGAGTGAAAAGTTGAAAGCGAGAAAAGCGAGAAAAGCGAGAAAAGCGAGAAAAGCGAGAAAAGCGAGAAAAGCGAGAAAAGCGAGAAAAGCGAGAAAAGCGAGAAAAGCGAGAAAA
>JBAYIO010000071.1:0-30879 GCA_041665605.1 Victivallaceae bacterium
ACGTGGTTGGCGAACCATGCGTTACTATAGCAATGGACGTTGGAGATCACTTGCATCTGAAGATTTTTGACTCTCACCGGCTCAGCCGGTGGTAGTTTTGCCCTGAAGGAGGACAAAACAAATGAGAAGCCCTATTCCCATAACTGATCTACTGGTTGGCCATCCGCAATAAAGCGCATATCCATCGGAAATAGTATGTATATAAGTTCCCGAAATCATACCGCCCGCGGCTAAACTAACCGCGATCCAGGTCAGAACAGATATTTTTGTTTTGCTCATTTCAACTTTCCTATATTCAATGCGGGGCCAGCAGGGAGAACGGCCACAGCGGAATGTTGCGGAGTATGCCGTAACTGACGATTATAATCAGCAGACTCCAGCCGGTACGGGGATGCCATAACCATTTTTTGTTGAACAGCAGGATAAGCACTCCGGGAAACAGGATAAACAACAGCGGATTTTTGGCGACAGCGCCGCCGATATCGCCGTTAAGCAGACAATGCAACGACCTCAAGGTTCCGCAACCGCTGCAATAAAGGCCGGTCATCTCATGAAAGAGGCACGGCGGAGCCAGTTTTGATTCCGCCGGATCGATTGCATACAGCAGAAACACCAATCCTAAAAATGTTCCTGCTGCTAAGGAAATTTTGACTGCGCGGGACATCAACTTAATGTTGCGAGGCGGCTTTTATCGCCGTGTAGATAATCACGAAGGCCAAACCGGCCCCGAAGGCAATCCAGCACCACATTCTGGCTTTCCGGGAAGATTGCAGCGCGCCCTCGATATTGCCGGCGGCGGCCTTTCCGGGAACCTGCGCGGCATAAACGATTGCGGGAATACCGAACGGAATACAGCACAGTACGGTTACGAGAATTGCGAAAACCAGATATGACTGTATTTGCGGTTGAGGCACTGCGGCGGTTGCCATAATTACTGTCTGGTCCAGCTTTTCATTGCAGCTTACGCATGCTGCCGCGTTGTCTTCATTTTTAGCTCCGCACTTTTTACAAAACATTTCCCACCCCCCGTTTGATTGATGAACTACTCTTTTATCCCGTTGCTGATTATCATACCCGCACAAGAGTAATAAAGCCAGTTCCATTTTTAAAAACTTGAAATATTTTTCAGCCATGCGCCCGGTCAGGGAATATGCGCGTCCGGATACCGGGACTGGTGCTCCTGCCGCTCCCACTCGACGAACTGCTTGTTCAGTTCATCCCATTTCCTGCGCGGCGGTTTCGGGCCTTTGATCCATTCAACCTGGCGGCCGCGCCAGATGGAATAGATGGCAGGCACGATTTCAAGGGTGAGAATGGTGCTGGTGATCAGGCCGCCGATCATCGGCGCGGCGATGCGCTGGATGGCTTCCGCTCCGGCGCCGTGCGCCCAGAGCGCGGGCAGCAGGGCCAGAGTGGTCATTCCCACCACCATCAATTTCGGACGGACGCGCTGGACAGCGCCGTAAGTAATGGCTTCGAACAGGTCATACTGGTTATTCATCCGCCCCGCCCGCTGATATGCGTGAAATGCTTCATCGAGATAGATGATCATTACCGTGCCGGTTTGCGCGGCCAGTCCGGCCAGCGCGATGATCCCGACCCATACGGCGATGCTCATATTGTAATCCAGCAGCCAGAGCAGCCAGATGCTGCCGGTCATGGCGAACGGGATGGAAAGCAGAATAATGAAGGTTTCGGCAACACTCTTGAAGTTCATATAAAGCAGCACAAAAATCAGCATCAGCGTGAACGGCACCACCAGTTTCAGGCGTTCGCTGACACGCAGCATGTGCTCATACTGCCCGGACCATTCCAGGCGGTAACCCGCAGGCAGCAAACCGGCTTTCTCGATTTTCTCCGACACCAGTTTCTTGGCATCCGTGACGTAACCGCCGATGTCGCGCCCGGCCATGTCCACATAGACCCAGCCGGTCAGCGAACCGTTCTCGTTGCGGATCAGCGGCGGGCCGCTGGTGATGCGGATATCAGCGAGCTGTCCCAGCGGCACCTGCTGAATGGCCTCCGGCCTGGCGCCTGACGACATGCCGTTGCCGCTTCCCGCCGGCGACGGCTGCCCAGATGCGCCGGGCATGACCGGAATGAGCACGCGTTTAAGCTTGCCGATGTCATCGCGCAGTTCGCGGCTGTAGCGGACATTGATCGTGTACCGCTCGCGGCCTTCAACGGTGCGGGCGACAACCATGCCGCCAATCGAAGTTTCCACCTGCGAGAGGACGTCTTCGACATTCAAGCCGTAGCGGGCGATTTCAGCGCGGTTGGGGGTTATGTCAATATAGTAACCGCCGGTGGTGCGTTCGGCAAACACGCTGCGGGTGCCGGGGATCTCCCGCATTACGGTTTCGAGGCGTTCGCCCAGTTTGCGGATTTCGTCCAGGTCCGGGCCGAATATCTTGATGCCGACCGGAGTGCGGATGCCGGTGGTGAGCATATCAATGCGGCCTTTGATCGGCATCGTCCAGGCGTTGACCATGCCGGGAATCTGCAGCGCCTCGTCCATTTCCGTGATCAACTCATCCCAGGTCATCGGCCGCGTGTCAGGCCATATCTTCTGCAATACCTTCCGCGCCCACTCCGGCGACCAGCCGGAATACCAGCGCGAATGCGGCACATTACGCCATTCGTTTTCCGGCTTCAACTGCACGACCGTCTCGAACATCTCCAGCGGAGCGGGATCGGTGGCGGTTTCTGAACGCCCCGCCTTGCCATGCACCGTCAGCACCTCCGGAAACTGCTTGATAATGCGGTCCTGTATCTGCAGGACTCTGGTGGCTTCGGTGATGGACATCGTCGGCAGCGAAGTCGGCATGTAGAGGATAGTCCCCTCGTTAAGCGGCGGCATGAACTCCGAGCCGAGCTGCTTGTAAATGGGATAGGAGGAAGCCACCGCGACTATGGCAATGGCAATGGACAGAATGCGCCGGGTCATCAGCATGCTGACCCAGGGATAGTATATTTTATGCAGCAGGCGGCTGATGGGATGCTTATGCTCCGGAATGACTTTAGCGCCGGTCATCAGCACAATCAGCGCCGGGCCGATGGTGATGGAAAGAAACGCGGCCCACGCCATCACAAAAGTCTTGGTGAATGCCAGCGGCTTGAACAGACGGCCCTCCTGCGATTCCAGCGCGAACACCGGCATGAAACTCACCGTGATGACCAGCAGGGCGAAAAAGAGCGGTTTGCCAAGCTGCTTGCAGGCCCCGATAATGATTTCCTGCCGCGCCTTGCGGTCAAGGCCGGGCGGAGCGTGCTCCAGTTTTTTATGCACATTCTCGACCATCGACACTGCCTCGTCGCACAGCACCCCGATGGAGATGGCGATGCCCGCCAGCGACATGATGTTCGTCGTCAGCCCCATGAAATACATGGGAATGAACGCCAGCGTGACGGCCACCGGCAGCGTGACAATCGCCCGCGCCGCGCCGCCGAAGTCCAGCAGGAAAATAATGATGACGATGGAGACGATAATCGATTCCTCGATGAGCGTCCGCGTCAGGGTGTCGATGGAGCGGTTGATGAGGTCGGAACGGTCATAGGTGGTGACGATCTCCACGCCTGCCGGCAGCGACGGCCTGATCTCCTCCAGTCTGGCTTTGACCCGGTCAATCACCTGCAATACGTTCTGCCCGAAACGCACTACCACGATTCCGCCGGTAGCCTCACCCTCACCGTTGAATTCGCCCGCGCCACGGCGCATCTCCGGCCCGAACGCAATGCCGCGGACCACATCGCGCAGCAGCACAGGCGTACCTTTTGCATCGGAGCCGACCACGACCAGGCGCAAATCATCCAGCGACGTTATGTAACCCTTGCCGCGAACAAGGTAGGTGGTACCGTTGCGTTCAAGTTCGCGTCCGCCCACGTCATTGTTGGCGCTGCGGATGGAGGACACTACTTTGGTGATGGGAATATTATAGGCCAGCAGCTTGTCCGGGTCGATCTCCACCTGATACTGTTTCTCGAAACCGCCGACAGTTGCCACCTCGGCGACGCCTTCGACGCTCTGAAGCCAGTAACGCAGATGCCATTGCTGGAACGAACGCAGTTCCGCCAGATCATGTTTCCCGCTCCTGTCCACCAGCGCGTACTGGAAGCCCCACCCCACGCCGGTGGCGTCCGGCCCCAGCGTCGGAGCGACATTCGACGGCAGACTGTCAGTCAGCCCCTGCATATATTCCAGCACCCTGGAACGCGCCCAGTAGAGATCCGTGCCGTCTTTGAAAATCACATACACGAAGGAATAACCGAAGAAAGAATAGCCGCGCACCACCCGGACATTGGGTGCGCTGATGAGTTTGGTGACTATCGGATAAGTGATCTGATCTTCAACCAGGTTCGGACTGCGCCCTTCCCACTGGGTAAAGACGATAACCTGCACGTCGGTAAGGTCGGGAATGGCGTCCAGCGGGGTGTTGCGCATACAGAATATGCCGCCGACAGTCAGCGCCGCCACCAGCATGAAGACCATGAACTTATTCCGGGCGCTCCAGTCGATCACGCGTTCGATGAAGCTGTCTTTAGTCGTCAAGGATTTCACTTTTATTTCCTGTCGGCTTTTTTATAATTAATGCTTATGCTCTCCGGCTTCACCCATGCCCGAAATGGCGGACTTCAACTGGCTTTCGGAATCCACCAGGAACAGTGCGCGGGTGACCACCTGCTCGCCTGCTTTGACCCCGCCCAGCACTTCGTAATAATCATCCGTCCTGGCGCCCACTTTCAGTTCGCGCGGTTCCAGACGGCCGTCCTGACCATCCGCGAAAGCGATATAACGGGTCCCCGTGTCAATAACGGCGCTGGCCGGAACCGTCAGTTTTTTGCCCAGAACCACATTGATTTCGACGCTGGCCCACATATCAGGGCGCAGTAAATGCCCGGGGTTATCCAGTTCCAGCCGGATTTCGCCGCGCCGCGTCAAAGCGTCAATATGCGGATAAATAAAGGTGATTCTGGCGGACAGCGACTTATTGCCCAGATATGGGAAATTGATGACGGCATCCTGCCCGACGGCGAGCAGCGGCATTTCATATTCAAAGACACTGGCCCGCAGCCACAGGTGCGAAAGATCGGCGATCTCATATAAAGTCTCGCCTGCCATGAAAGCTTTGCCTTCAACGGCTGTCTTGGCGACCACATGCCCCGAAAACGGGGCTCTGAACAGCAGTTCGTCAGCGGGCGAGCCGCGTGTTTCCAGATCACGGATTTCCTCGTCGCTGATCTGCCACAGCGCCAGCCGGCGGCGCGAGGACTCCACAAGACGTTTGGCCGACTGCCGCTGATCGTCGTCAGGGCTGTCTTTCTGTTTATCATAATTTTTCATGGCCAGCAGATACTCTTTTTCTGCGGTAAAAAGTTCAGGGCTGTACACCATGAACAACGGTTCGCCTTTCTCCACGGGTGCGCCGGTGAAATTGACCTTTACCGAGCGTATCCATCCGCTGAAACGCGGGGCGATTCTCGCCAGTCTGGTTTCGTCGTGTTCAACCCTTGCGGTGGCGCGGAGAATAAATGACAGATCCCGCACTTCAACCGGCGACAGCCGCATGCCGATCATCTGCCGTTTGTCCGGCGAAATAAAAACATTGGCGCGTCCTTCCATGCCGTGACTGCCCTGCGCCGCCTGCTCTGCAACCGGCTTTTTCTCAACAAGTTTCATCCCGCACTTCGGGCAGAGTCCGGGCGCATCGCCGATAAATTCAGCTCCCATCGGACAGTAGAACTGCCCCGGCCTGACGTTTTTTACAGGATCAGGAGCGGCGCCTGCGGCAGCCGGTTGTTCGTTGTCCTTAACGGGCACTAATTTCATATTGCAGATGGGACAATCGCCGGGACGGTCGCTGACATAGGTCGGGTGCATCGGGCAATGATATTTCTGCTTCCCTGCTTTCGCTGCCGCGCCGGGACTGGATGATTCAGACTTGCCGCATCCTGCCGCAACGGCGATCAAAGCAGCAACAGCCGACAAAATGAGAAAGCGGTTAATGTTCATGGGATTTATTTTCCTCGGTTAATGGTTTGGCCTCAGCGGGGCCGGGAATCGGCGCGCCTGGCGGACGGAGGCCGATGATCAGGGAAAGTTCGGCCAGGGCCAGCTCACATTGCAGACGCGCATCCACTTCCGCTAACTGGAAGCCCAGCAATGCACGTTCGGCTTCAAGCAGATTAATGAAATCGATTCTGCCTGAAGAATAAGCCGACAGCGCCACATCAAGCGAGAGCTGCGCTTTCGCCAGCAGGCCGTCCGTAAGCAGTTTCAGATTGCGCCTTGCCTCGCGATACATGAATGATTTGTCGGCGAATTCCACCGCCAGTTGAATCTGTTCCGCCGTGAGTTTGGCGGCGGCGGCGCCTTTTTCCCCCTGAGCGGCGGCGATTTCCGCCGCGATCTTGTCGCGCCAGATGGGAAGCGTGACATCCAGCTTAGGCCGCCACATTATCGGGGCGGCTTTCACGTCCGCCTCGACACCGACAGTAAAATCTGGAAACTGGCTTTTATGGGCCAGATTAATGCCCTCTTCGGCGGCGCGCACTTCCGCCTCCATTGCCTTGAGCCGCGGATTCTGCGCCATGGCGACGGCAAAAAGCTGATCGGAACTTATATCCAGCTTAGTCGGCTCGAACCGCGACGGCATCGGCGGGCTGGGCTGTCCGTGGGGCATGCCCAGTGCGGTTTTCAGCTTGGACATCAGCGGATTGCGCGAATCCTCAAGGTTGGCGATATCATTTTTCAACCGTTCCTGTTCAATCTGCGCCCGAAGCACGTCCTGCATGGTGACTTTCCCCGATTCATTCTGGGCACGGGCAATTTCCTCCACCTCGTTCATCAGTATCAGCATTTTGCGGTTGAGGCGGAGGCGTTCGCTGAGAAAATGAAGCTGATAATACGGGCGTTTGACTTCGAACGCCGTCAGCAGCACCGCATTCACATAATCAAAATACCGTGCCTGACTCACCGCCGAAGCAACATCGGCGCGGGCGGTGAGCTTGGTCGGCCACGGAATATCAATCATCAGTCCGGGCATTATGGTGCTGATAACGTTCGTAACGTCCATCTGGAACGTGAACCGCGGGTCGGACAGCGAGCGCGCCAGGGTGATGCGTTCGACTTGCGCCGCATACTCGTAATAAGCCATTTCCACCCGCGGCTGGTTGAGCATGGCGTAAGTAAGCAGCGTCGCCAGCGTGGCATTGCTGTCGAGCACGGGCAGCGCAGCTTTGCGGTCGCCCGGACGATACGTTCCGGACAGCGTCTTAACATCGCTTCTGGCCTGCTTTTCGCTCTGTGTCTGGATGCCGACGCAGCCGGACAGAAAAACTGCGGCCATTCCTGTCACCGGAACGGCCCACCGCCAGTATTTAAGTTTCAGTTTATTCACCGCCGCGCCCCGCAGTTTATATCCGGCTATTTTGAGCTTGATGCCGGAGCTTTTTCGATTTCAACGCCCTGGTCTTCCAGAATTTTGATGTATTTGCCGGGATCGGCTTTGACCATTCCCACACAGCCCTTGCAGCAGACGTAAATCCTTTTGCCTTTAACATCAACATACAAATTCTTGTCAATTTCTCCACCCATCACCGGACAAAGAGTTTGAGCTTTGCCTTTTTTGGCAACTGAAGTATCTGAAGCAGCAGTCTTCGAAGGATCAGCTTTCCGGTCTTTGCCGGCGGCTTCGTCCGCCGCGTAAACTTGAGCAGTTCCAAACACTATCAGGCAGCTTGCAGCCACGATTAAGAGCTTTTTCATTTTAACTTTCTCCTGAGTTATTTTTGTTTTGTATATCGGCGCTGATTTAATTAATCACCATACTTGGCATAATACAAGCAAGAAACCTCCCTCAATTTTAAATTACTACTAATCTGGTATACATTACAACTCGAAGAAAATCACTAAATACGCATTGTGTATTGCTTTTGACACGCTTTATGTATAAAGGTTCCAGTGTATTCGTGTTATAATTTAAATTTCAAGATCAGTTTACCTGATGGCTTGAATGCCTAAATCCACGATTATTCCGCCAGGATGATTCCACGCGATACTGATTGAATGCTTGAAAACGATATTGATATTTTCGGAGGAAAGTGCCTGTTCCGGCGGTCCGCAGGCGATAATTCTGCCGTTGTGCATTAAAATAGCAATATCAAGGAAAAGCGGCGCTACAAACAAGTCATGACTGGTAATCAAGATACCAATACCTGACTTGGCAAGAGTCTGAATAATCTCAAACAATTCCAACTGGTGTTGCGGGTCAAGATACGCCGCCGGTTCGTCAAGCAGCAAAAATTGTTCTGTTTGAATAATAGCACGGGCAAACATCACCCGTCGTTTTTCTCCGCCGCTAAGCTCATTAAACTGACGAGTGACCAGATGCTGCAATCGGGTCAGCTCAATACATTGGGCAACTTTTTCAGATTCACCCGGCATCCGGCCCTGCCAGAAACCGCGATGCGGATAACAGCCCAAGCGCAGGACTTGTTCAACCGAAAATGGCAAACCGGCTGGAATCTCCTGAGATGCCAGCGACATGCGTTGCGCCAATTGCATTGCTGGAATGGCGCATATGGAATATTCGTCTATGGAAATCCTGCCAGTACTCGGACGCAGTATTCCCGCCAGGCAATTTGCCAGAGTGCTTTTGCCGGAACCGTTCGGCCCGAAAATTCCGACGATTTTTCCAGGCTGCAGTTCCATCGAGACTTGTTCCAATACCATTGGTGAATTTTTCCTGTAGGCAAACGAGATATTGTCAGCGCATAGTGTCATTGCCACAAATCCACTCGTGCTTTTGCCAGAATCAACCAGACAAGTATTGGTGCGCCAATTAGCGAAGTTATAATACCAACTGGAATTTCGGCAGGCGACAACATGGTTCTGGCAACCATGTCAGCGGCAACAGTCAAAATTGCGCCTCCGACGGCACAAGCCGGAACTAACTTGCGCAGTTCCGGTCCGCAAATGATTCGCGCCAGGTGCGGCACAATTAAACCGATAAAACCGATCACCCCGGCCACACTCACCACGGTTGCCGAAAGAATTGCCACAATCAGCAGCAGCCATAGTTGCAAGCGACGCAAATTTAATCCTGAACTGATTGCGGTTTTGTCGCCGAGCAGCAATACATTCATCGACGGAGCCAGGAGCAGCATCGCCGCCAATCCGCCCATAGTAGTAAGCGCAAGCATTCCGGATGCTGCCCATGACGCCCGCCAGAATCCGCCCATCAACCAGAAAATTATTCCCTGAAGCCGTTCGCCGGCAAACAGCAGAATGCCGGAGACAAGCGCGGAAAAAAGCGCATTTGAGGCAATTCCCAGCAATAAAATCGTCCCGGTAAAATTGCCGGTGCGCGATGCCAGAAATTTGATCAATAACAAACTCATAATACCGCCGGCGATGCCGCAAGCAGTAAGACTGGCGGAATTCAGGCCTCCGATAAGCATTCCGGTCACCGCGCCGAGCGCGGAACCATTAGAGACGCCCAGCATATAGGGACTGGCAAGCGGATTGCGGAATAATGTCTGCGCCGCCAGCCCTGCCAGCGACAGGGACATGCCCGCCAATCCCGCCAGCATTATCCGCGGCAGACGGGTGCTAATGATAATTTGGCTTGCAGTTGAATTACCGTCAAGACCTGAAAATGTCTCTATGAGCTGAGCCGGTGAAATTTTAACTGCGCCGCAACAGAGCGCCAGCAGCAAAACCGCGCAACTTAAAACAAGCAGCAGACCAAACTGCCACAAGTACGAACATTGTGAGTTAATCTTATCCATTGCGCCTTAAATAATTCTTACGCTGTCAAAGCGGTCATCGCGTTCAGACAGTCCAACCGCAGTTTCTGGAGAAATATTTGAACTGTCAACCGTATTAAGGTATTGCCGACAGGCATCAACCACATCTGCCACATTCATATCTGAAGGCTTTTCAAACGGCTGGCCGGGAACCGGAATATAACCATTGATATGCAATGGAATTTCCGTGGAGAGCCGGCTTAGCCACTCAGCGATTGCCGCAATCTGTTCAATCTCCACCAAACCTGGAATCAAGATTATATTCGCTTTCATTTTCATGCCGGAATGAAACGCAGTTTTGAAATTATCATAAATCAACGACTTGGGCCTGCCGGTAAATGTTAAATGCAACTGTTCATCCCATGCCTTGAATCCAACATTCGCCATATCAAGGTCGGCTATCGGCAGACGGCTGCCATTGGTGTGTCCAAGCGCAGTCTCAAGTCCAAGTTCATGTTTAGCAAAATGCAGTAATTCCGGTAAATCAGGAGCGATTGTTGGCTCACCACCCATAAAAAAAACTCTCTCTGCCGCCAACCCGGCAAGCGTTTTTTTAAATTCAGCAAGCGCCGGAAACAATTCCGGACGTGGAAATGACTGTCCAGGCATACCGTCTGCGCCGCTGCGTAATTTATAACTGCATACCGGACATCTGAAGGTGCATCCATAATTATATATCGTTGCGCTACGGTATTTCTGATTGAAAGTCAATTTGTAGAAAGCCATCTGTTTTATCCTTTATTATCTCTTAATATGATTCTTCTGATAACCGCGACTGACTCCGGCAGTCCTGCACCGGCAACCAGAACCTGTTTGGAGACGCAATAGACCCGGTTATTCTTCACTGCGCTTAATCCGGATAATCCGGGGCGTGACGCAAATTCCGTTACTGTCGCGTAACCATCCACCAATAACACTATTTCAGGATTGTTCTGCAACAGACTTTCAATGGAGAATTGTAAAGAGCCGGGTTTTGAAACGAGATTAACCCCGCCGGCAAGCCGCAGCAGATCATCAAGATAAGACCCCGCCCCGGCGGTGCGAAATGGGGTGTAGAGTTCCCAGTAGACAATTGGACGTATCAGGGTTTGATTATTTGCTGTTTGCGACAGATACTGTTCAATTCCGACCGCCATTCTTTCCCCGGATTCTCTCTGGTTGACACACTCGCCAGCCATACGCAGCAGTCGCGGTATATCCTTTGCATTATTCAACTTGATTCTGACCACCGGAATATTCAAATTCGCAAGCTGTTCAGCCATTTCATCCTGATACCACCAGATGAACGCCAGATCAATTCCGGCGGTTATTACGTTTTCCCTTGAAATAGAGCCGCCATGAGCAAGCATCACCGCACCCGACATCTCCGGGAACATTCTGGAATATTCATCACATCCGGCAATTATATGTCGTTGCTTGAGACGCAATAAGGTGTCAGTCATTGAGGTACATGTCGTCAAAATGCGTTCCGCGCTGGCTGGTATCTTCACTTTGCGGCCAGTCATATCGGTAATCTCCGGCATTTCCGCAACAGCCGATTCCAAGCAGAATACCGTCAGTAATAAAACCCAATATCTTGACAGACGTCTCACAGTGATGCATCCCAGTCAATTTGTAATGTTCTGTCTCTGATATTGCAGTGTCCATCGGCATAACCGGCTGTAAACGTGTAATGCGGATGGCGAAATTCCACATAAGTATCTGGTGCAGCATTTACCACTGCGCCAGGCGTATAATAGCGTGTTGCATTTCCCGCGCTCCCTGCCACATAATAATACGTTGCCCTGGCGTCGGTCAGCACAATTACCTGTGATGGATGCCTGACCAGACTGGAATGTACCGGATACCAGAACGAATACCTCTGGCCAGCCGTGCCGCCGATAAAGTTATAGGAATTAATCCCGTAACTAAGCGCCATCGTTGTTGAAGAGGGGATGCCGGGATTGGCATCTGATGGACAGACATAAACTTTGGATTTGTCAGTACCGTTTTTCAAATATGGCGCAACATAGTCCATCCAGCGCAGCTTTACGCCGCCCCAATTAGTGTAAGCCGGAGGATAATAACGGCTGTCTAACGCATATAACTGCGCCCCCAATGCCATCTGTTTCATATTCCCCGTACATGAACTCCGCTTCGCTGACTCCCGTGCTTGAGCCAGTGCTGGTAATAGCAGCATCGCCAAAATCGAAATGATAACTATCACGACCAGCAATTCAACCAAAGTAAAATTCTTCCTCCTGCTCACTTCATTCACCTTCTTTTTGTATTTTTCCATAAGACAATTCACTATCCCCTTAAAATATTACTTTTTTAAAAAACGTAATATTAACATAAGAGACCTTTACCGTCTTGTCAAATATTACTTTTGCAAATTTTGTAATATTTTATTTTTTATTCAAAATGCTTGCGCGCCGGATAATATGGCATTAAACTATAGTCAAATTCAGGGAGTGATGAACTATGAGCGAATCAATTATTTTTCGAACAGATCCTGCGGTTATCGCATCATTGCTGTTTATCGGCATGGTCGCCGCATTATATCTGGGCAGATACTTGTCAAAGAAGTTCGACACTAATATCGCCAAAGGCAAAAATCCGCTTAAGTCAACCGTAATCGCGTCAATACTGGCGCTGTTCGGCTTTCTGCTGGCTTTCACTTTCGGTTTGAGCGGCAACAGATTTGATGACCGGCGGAAACTTGTTGTGGAAGAGGCTAATTGCATCGGAACGGCAATTCTCCGCGCCGACTTGTATCCGGATCCGGTCAGAACAGAATTAAGAAACTATTTTAAAGGATATTTAGCCGCAAGACTGGAGTTCTACGAAGCAGGCCACGATAATGTACAGATAAAATCATCACTGGACAAAGCCGATGCTTATGCCAAAATGCTGTGGAAAAGAGTAACCGCCTTTTCTGCTGATAAAGACATGTATCTTCAATCCATGCAAATGGTCCCCGCGCTTAATTCAATGTTTGATATTGCCACTTCCAGAAATATCAGCCGACAGGAAACGGTTCCCAATTCCATTGTTTACTTTCTATTGATAATTTCCCTGATCAGCGTCTTTTATATCGGATATTTATCCACTGAAGAGAATTATTTGAATAAAACAATCGTCATAGGTTTTTGTTTGCTGATAGCTTTGGTAATTTATATCACGCTTGATTTAGACAGTCCCAGAAAAGGGTTGATAAACCTTGATATAAGTTATCAATCCATGTATGACGTGAAAAAGATGTTTGAATAGCCGTCCTGCTGTAAATATCAAAGTTATCTTGTCTATTGAATCTTCCTGTTTTTCGCCAGATGCGCAAGCGAGCATGCCACCAGCGCAGTCCAGCCGGTCTGGTGCGAAGCCCCGAGCCCGCGTCCGGTATCGCCGTCGAAGTATTCATGGAAACTGACAATATCTTTCCAGAACGGGTCACGTTCAAAATGCGGGTCGGCGCAGTTATACGGGCATTTTCCGGTTTTGTCCGGAATAAAAAGCTTCGTCATTCTTTCATGCAGATCGGCGGCGATTTCTCCGAGAGAAAGTTTCCTGCCGGAACCGCCCGGATATTCAATCTTGAAGTCATTCCCGAAGAAATGGTGATACCTTTCCAGGGCCTCCGCGATCAGGTAGTTCAACGGAAACCATATCGGGCCGCGCCAGTTTGAATTTCCGCCGAAAAGCCGGCTGTCGGATTCTCCGGGCAGATACGATACATTATAATGCAATGAGCCTTCATTAAAAACATAAGGATGCTCCAGATGATCGCGCGAAAGCGAACGTATTCCATACGGCGACAGGAACTCCGCTTCGTCGAACATCCGGGCAAGCACCCGCTCCAGCTTCCGCCTGGACGGTATCGCCAGCAGCATGTGTTCGCCCGGTTTTCCATCCTCCCGGCTGCCGCACATGAAGGAAATCTGCCCGGCCAGATCCTTCCGGTTTTTCAGGAACCAGAGCATCCGCTTCCGGAATCCTGGAAGTTTTTCAAGCACGGCGCAGTTTATGACCTCGACGGCGATCAGCGGGATCAGGCCGACCAGCGATTTGACCCTCAGCGGGATGGTGCGGCCGTGGCAGCAGAGCTGGTCGTAGTAGAAGCCGTCCGTTTCGTCCCACAGCCCGGTGCCGCCGAGGTTGTTCATGGCGTCGGCAATTGCAATGAAATGTTCGAAGAATTTGGAAGCCATATCCTCGTAGACCGGATCATACTGCGCCAGTTCCAGCGCCATTGAGAACATTGTCCCGGCGTAGAAAGCCATCCAGGCCGTGGCGTCGGCCTGCTCAATGTGGCCGCCGCCGGGCAGCGGTTTCGACCTGTCGAAAACCCCGATATTGTCGAGCCCCAGGAAGCCGCCGGAGAAAATATGCTTGCCGCTGGCGTCTTTCCGGTTCACCCACCAGGTGAAATTCATCAGCAGCTTCTGGAAAGCGGACGCCAGGAAAGCCCGGTCGCGCCCGGAAGTTCCGCCGGACATCTTATATATCCGCCAGCAGGCCCAGGCATGGACTGGCGGGTTGACGTCATCAAAATTGTATTCATAAGCCGGAATCTGCCCGTTCGGGCTCTGATACCATTCGCGCAGAAACAGGATCATCTGCCGTTTGGCAAGCTCCGGATCAACCTTGACCATCGGCAGCATGTGGAATGCCATGTCCCACGCCGCAAACCACGGATATTCCCATTTATCCGGCATCGAAAGCACATCCCGGCAGAACATATGTTTCCAGTCGCGGTTGCGCACCAGTTCCCGCCCGGCAGGCGGAGGCGGCATCGCCAGATCACCCTTCAGCCAGTCTTCGACGACAATGTGGTAGAACTGCTTGCTCCACAGCAGCCCGGCGATGGAATGCCTGTACAGCCCCTTCTGGCACACCGTCATTTCGGCGGGATAAATTGACTCGAAAAACTCATCCGCCTCCGCAATCCTGTCTGCGAAAATTCTGTCGAAATCAGCGCCGGACGGGGCATCGCATTCACGCCCGGCACAGAGGCGCAGACGGATGACGTAACGTTCTCCGCCTTTCAGCTTCAGCTTGTAATGCGCCGCCATCCGGGTTCCGGCCTGGCGCGGATTCACTGCGTCAACATCGCCTTCGATGACGTACCGGTGAAACGCGTCCTTGACATACGGCGTATAGGTTTCCGAATTGAAAAGCTTCAATGTGTTCGTTTCGTTCTCGGTGAAAATCAGTTGCGGCAGTTTCCCGCCCGGCCCGGGCGACGCCCTGAAAACGTAATCGCCCAGGCTCTCGTGCGAAGCCCGCGCCATGCCCCCGTCCGCCGCCTCGATTCCAGGTTTGAGTGTGCAGCCTTCATGGCTGCATCCCCATATCCAGGTGTTGCGGAACCAGAGCATCGGCAGGACATGAATCTCCGCCGCTTCCGTGCTACGGTTATGAATATTCAGCTTGACCAGGATATCGTCGGGGCCGACTTTGGCATATTCCGCAACGATGTCGAAATAACGCGTGCCGTCAAAAACTCCGGTGTCGGCTATTTCATATTCAGGTTCATGCCGGCCTCTTTTCCGGTTCTCCTCCACCAGCTTCTCGTATGGAAAACGCGCATGGGGATAACGGTATAAAGCCTTCATGTAGGAATGGGTCGGCGTGGAATCGAGATATGCGTAAAGCTCCTTCACATCCTCGCCATGATTGCCTTCGTCATTGGTCAGCCCGAACAGCCGTTCCTTCAGGATGGGGTCCTTCCCGTTCCAGAGCGCCACAGACAGACAGAGCCGGCATTCGCGGTCGCAGATGCCGAGCAGTCCGTCCTCGCCCCAGCGGTAGGCGCGGCTTCGCGCATGATCGTGCGGGAAATAAGCCCAGGCGGAACCGTCCGCGGAATAATCCTCCCTGACGGTCCCCCATTGTCTTTCGGAAAGGTACGGCCCCCAGCGTTTCCAGTTCTTCTCGCGACTGGAATCCTCTTCAAGCCTGATTTTTTCAGAACTGTTCACCTTTTGACCTCTCTTCTTAGTATGTTAACCGCATCGGATTGTCAAGTTTTCACTTTCCGGCGGAAGCATAATTTTACCGCACAACCGATCATGACCGTACCGGTCAGGCAAAACAGCAGCATGGTGACAAATGAATTATTAAATAAAATGTTGCCGGGCGGACCCCACCAATATGTATATTGGAGTGCTTCGTAATTGCATTGTACCTGATGAAATATCAGCAGCGCTCCGGCAATAAACAGCAGAATGACCAAGATTTTGTCCGTATTTCCGCGTTCAACCGTCCATTTCCGGAGACGGATTCCGAGAATCCCGGTAATCACGGATAATATTAAAAAGTACGCAATATAATAAAAACGCAGCGTTGCGGAATAATCCCAATGCCAGGTCCACGTTGATTGAGACATATCAATCAGGTTTCGGCTGGTCCATATCAGGGTAATCAGGATCGGCAGCGCGATTGCAAGTGTGCGCTGCCATTTGCCGGAGGGATTCTTAACTGCAATAAATGCCAGCGTCAGGCAGAGGGCAAACCAGGGCACCGTGGCAGTCAGAGGGATCGGCGCAATCATTATCAGAATATAGACGAATAACTCAACTCCCGCTTGCCAGTCGCGCTGGCCGCTAAACAACTTGCCATGGCTGAAAACGGCCTGTTTGACCTCATCCCAATCTTTATCAAACTCCATGGCGGTCATGGACAATGACGCCGCCCACAGACTGCGCATGTATTCCCGCTGCGATACTCCGGCTGAGATGATCCCGCAGCGTTTGGCAATGTCGAACAGAAGTTTATTGTCAACCTTTGACGGCATCGCGTTGACCGCCGCCAGTTCGTCAGGACTGAGACTCAAACCGCCGGATTGTATCCGGGCGCGTAAATCGTTTTGCAGCCGCTGGTTTTCACGGGCGCGATAATAATGGAGATAAGCAGACTCCACACTCGGTTCACAAGCATTGCGTATCGCTTGACAGGCAATCCATACCAGTTCATTAATCAGCGGCGAATGGTTCTCGGTTATTGCCCGTTCAAACAACCCGGTCGAGAAAACCAGCAGCAGCAGCAACACCGTCAGCCGGAACGGAAATGCGCTCCGCCGCCAGTGGTTGAACGCCAGCCATGCTGTCTTGAGCTTTGCAATCATAAACTGCTCCTGATTATATTTTTCATTTTCAAATAAATGTCACTTTGACATAGCTGCATCCCTGGCTTGGGAAATAGTATTTAACAACGCGGCATGAGATGAAAAATGTCAATACCGCAAAAATCGCAATAAGCAGAATCATCGCGCAAATGTTAATCTTCTTAAAATATTTTTCAGGGTATGGCCCTGCCAGAAAAAGGCCAATCAAAACACTGTCAATAAACGCGGTGATTCTCAGACCGGCGGCAATTACTTCCTCCCCGGTGACGGAATTGCTTTCGAGCAGAGCCGGAACCGGAATACTCGTTGACAGCGCGTCAAAATTAAGCAATAACAGGTTGAACGCGGAAATGTCAATCAGCGACAGCAGATAACAGGCCCACGCGGCAGTTATCCCCCAGATCAGATAACATAGCAGATCCGGCGAAATCTGAAACCGTTTAAACCGCCGGGCAGCCTGCAACTGGAAATATGCTTTTACCGCATATCCCGTCATGAACGCCCCGGCCAGGCAGAACAGCAGAGTAGTGTAAGACGAAAGATGGCGGAAGATATAACCGGGAAGGAAACTCTCGTCCCCCCACCAGTAAACAATTCTGCGATCCGGATAAAAGCCGAACGGGAAAAGCAGCAGAATGCCGGCAACAAACAGCAGCAGAACTTGAACCATATCGTCAGCGCCATGCTTAAGCATAAAGCGTCTCAGCCTGATCCCGAGGATTCCGGCCGCGCATGCCAGTAATATAAAATAAATGACAACGCTGCCATGCCAGGTCTTTTCGAAAAACAGACGGTTGTACCAGGTATGTTCGAACCATGCAGGTATGCTCAACAGCAAAGTGAATATCACCGGCAGTAAAATCGCCAGACCATACCGCAGTTTACGGTCAGTTTTTCCAACTGCAATAAACGCCAGCGTCAGGCAGATGATAAACCACGGGACAGTGGTACTAAGCGGCAGCGGCAGAATCTCCGCAAGCACATAACCGGATCTTTCAATTCCCAAGCGCCAGTCGCGCTTGCCGCCAAACAGATTGCAGGTGCTGAAAACTTCCTGCCTGACCTCGCTCCAGTCTTTATCAAACTCCATGGCGGTCATGGATAATGATGCAGCCCATAAAGTGCGCATATACTCCCGCTGCGATACTCCGGCAGCAATAATTCCGTGGCGTCTGGCGATGTCGAACAGGATTTTATTATCAACCCTGGAAGGCTTGGAATTGACTGCGGCAAGTTCACCCGGACTGAGCTGTAAACCGCCAACCTGT
The DNA here is from genome assembly GCA_041665605.1 of Victivallaceae bacterium. Classification (GTDB taxonomy): domain Bacteria; phylum Verrucomicrobiota; class Lentisphaeria; order Victivallales; family Victivallaceae; genus CAIPAT01. The sequence goes on from JBAYIO010000071.1 coordinate 18,181, forward strand.
ATCCGGTCGCGCAACCCGCGTTGCAGCCGCTGGTTTTCGCGGACGCGGTAATAATGCAGATAAGCGGACGCGACGCGCGGTTCACAATAGCCGCGCATTGCCCGGCAGGCATCCCAGACCATCTGATTAACAAGCAGTGAATGATTTTCGGTCATCGCCCGCTCAAGCACCCCGCCGGCAAACACCAGCAGAATCAGCAGCACCGTCAGCCGGAACGGAAACGTGCTCCGCCGCCAGTGATTAAACGCCCGCCATGCTGTCCTGAACTTTGCAATCATACATCCTCCTGCCGCTATTATATTCTATCACGGTTCGGCGGGGAATCAAGCAAAACAAGATTGGTCATTCCGGGCTTTTAGTTTTTGTTCACAGCCGCAGTCATTAAAGCAGGCCGGTTCTTTCACACCATTCAAGCGCATCGGTCAGCCCCTCTTCAGCCGTTTTGCGCGGGGCGTAGCCGAAAACCCGTTCCGCCTTGCCGATGTCAAAACACATGTGCTCCAGCAGAAAATCCAGCCGGTTCGTCCAGGTGATTTCCGGATATATTTTCATAAGTTCTTCAGGAGAAACGCGCCTTATTTCAGATTTGCTGTCAAGAAATTGCAGGGCGGTGTCCAGATAAGTGCCGAGCGTTATGGCCTTTTTGCACGAGATTATGAAAATCTCGCCGCGCACTTTGTCCGGATAATCCAGCGCCTGCACAAACGCGCCGGCAAGGTCGTCGTTATAACCGGACTGCAGCAGGACGTGTTCGCAGTGCGCAATTGAAATGCTTTCGCCGGATTTGAGCTTTTTGAAAAACGCGATATCGCGCGCCCCCCATAGTTCCAGCGGCACCCTGCCGGGGCCGATAATGTTGGTAGGCCGGAGGATGCTCACCGGGAATTTCTCCGTCTCCCAAAGTTCAAGCGCGCGGGCGTCCCTTACGCATTGCGGATAAAAGTTCACCGGGGTTTTTTCGCGCCACGGGTGGTTTTCGTCAGCCGGAAAGTAGCGGAGCGGAACAAAGGTGCCGGTTGAACTGCAAAACAGAACATTCTCGGCTTTTTTCAGGTATTTACTGCACAGTTCGACGTCATTGATATTGGGTACCGAATTGATGACGGCGTCATAATCAAGCCTGGCGACGGTGTCCCGGATGAAGCTTTCATCGGATTTATCGCCGTAAATCATTTGAACACCTTCCTGTTCAACATGCTCCCTGCTGTTTCCGCCGCGGCTGATGCCGGTAACCTTGTGTCCGGCGCGGACACAGTCACGCGCGATTCTGCCGCCGATTTCGCCGGTGGCGCCGAAAACCAGTACTTTTCTATGCATTGCGAGTTCCCCCCGTGGCTGTACATGTTTTTCATAAAAGATCAATGCATCAATATAAACTTTTGCTTTTCAAATGCAATCCTGCCGGTAAAACTCTGCTGAATATAGAGAACGTCACGGCAACTGGATTTACAATTGCAGGCGCTGCGGCGGATCGGTGGAATGTCCAGGAATCTGCGGCTGTCCGGGTACTCGCCCCCGGACAGGTCTCCTTTCGATCAAATTTCCGGAAAAGTCCGGGATTTACGCAGTGGAAGACATCTGCAAAAGCTGAGGCTTTACACAGTTCCGGCGGCGGCAATGATTTTTTCTAACTGGTCATTAAGTATTTGAACATACATGAATCTGGTATCTATGATCTCTTTTATCATCGGCTCCGGCATATACTTGCCTAGAACTGCATGAATTCTCCCGGTAATGGCGGCGATCTTCTCCCGCGTGATCCGCACCCCGTCAAGATAGTTCTTTTTAATCTTATCCGTGACTGTGCCGCTGAGATAAGCCGGATACAGCGCCATATCGGCCTTGAAACAGTAATCAATATATTCCTTGACTTTCTCCAGTTCCGCCATTAATTCCAGAATTTCGACAATATCCCGGTTCCGCCGGACCAGATTCATGGAAGATGCAAAAATCTTCCCCGCCTTTTCGGGCATGGTGTCCAGGCAGGCTGCGGCATCCGCCAGCATCGGCAGATCAACGCCAAATGCGGCTTTGGCAAACCGTCTATTGAAATCGGCCGAATCCACAGGAGCGCCGCGCCAGGCGCTTTCCGCAAATATCGCGATCAGGTAGAACAGGGATGGAATAAAACCTTCGGAAGGGGTCTGGCATTGCGCCCGCGTCCAGGCCGTGCAGATGTGGCCGTCAAGCTGATAGTCATTGATGACTTCCGCCCAGCGGTTGAGGTTCATGATGCGCGATGCCTGGCCATCAACATCCGGACGCGACAAATGGGTGATCCGCACGGCAGACGCGGCCAGCACCCTGGTTCCGCAGTCCTTAAAACGGGAAATTAATTCTTCATTCACTTCACCGTACTGCCAGACACAAAGCGCGGTTTTCTTCAGCAGGTCATTGCATTCCTCCTGACGGTGATTGCGAAAAACGTCGTCCCAGATCAATACTTTCCTGCCATGTTCACGCAGATAATCCGCCGCCTGCTCCACATGCCGGATATACATCTGGAAGCGGTCTTGACCGTTGCATTTGGAGCATGGCAGATTCAAGTCAACCTCATCCGCTCCGATATGAAAATATTCATCGTCCCGGTGCAGTTCCAGCAGTTCATCCGCCATCTCCTTCCAGACCGTGAAAGAGCGTTCAACTGACGGGCATATCTGGTAACTGGATGCGCCGTCCCCTTCCCTTAAATCATGATATTCGCGATGTTTCAGAATATAATCCCAATGTCCGTAGCACTGCAATTTGGGAATCACCCGGACAAAACGGGCATGACACAATTCCAGCAGCGCCTTTATCTCCTCTTTGGTGAATGCCATTTCCGGGTGGGCGGTTACCGGATGCGAATCATAGCGGATTTTATCTTCATACTCCAGCATGATGCTGTTGATTTTCAGCCGGGATATTTTCTTTATCAACTCCAGCAGATATTCGAATTTCGGCGTCATCCCCTTTAAATCCACATGCAGACAGCGCAGTTCCAGCGCAGGCCAGTCGATGATCGTGCCGCATTCGATTGAAGTATCTTCCGCCAGTTGACACAGCGTCTGCCAGCCGTGAAAGAAACCGGCGCCGGTATTGGCGGCCAGTTCGACATGATTGAAATTAATACGCAATACGCAGGCATCCTGCCGGCCGGCCGGCAGTAAGTCAAAAACCGATTCACCGGCAGCGGCGTCAACCGCGCCGAGACGCGCATAGAAACCCGTCTCGCGGTTCGCGATTTCCCAATTTATCCGCCGCCCGGTGAATAATGCGTAATCTTCCTTTACCGCCGTCAGAGTTCCGGCGGAGAAAGTCCCGGCTATTATTCCGGACTTGATTTCCGCCGGAACAAAATACCTTTGTTCCGTATTAAGTGACAGCTCAAATTCTCCAATATCCGGCAACAATTTCATTTTAATATATTACTTCCCTGTCTTTGCCTGAGACTGCATAATCAATTTAAAATTTCCGGCATCGGCTTTTGCTGTCTGTCTGGAAATTTTCAAACTTACGGCGTTGCGTTTTCTAAAGTCGGCTTCATTATTTTATGGCCCGGATCATCAATGACCACATCGCATTCTATATATGGCACTTTGTCAATAATCGCTCTTGAAAGATCAGCGTTATCAGCCTTTATTGCCGTGTCTCCATATGTGCTGCCGGAACCGTTGCCGCAAAACCGTGAATTTCTTATGGAAACATCTGTTCCCCGGATTAAATGTATTCCTGTCTTTACCGGACTGGTGCCTTGAATGTTGAACCAGCAGGAATCAACAGTCAGGAATGCCGGCCAGTGGGTTGAGTCCCCAAAAGCAATTGTTGTCTCATTATTTTCAAAATAGCATCCCGTAATATTGACACAAGTTGAGCCGGTTACATTAATACCAATTTTGGAATAGCTGACATCACATCCGTCAAAAACAATGTTAAATCCGCTAACACAATCCACAGACACTCCAGTAGTATTGTCGCAACGGCTGACTATACAACTTTTAAAACGTGTATTGTTCATTCCGTTTCCCAAATATACTGAGCTATAGCTTGTGCCACATTTCCTGAAGTACGAGTCTTCCGCCGCCAGCCACCATGAGTTAGTCGCATAAAGGTTGTATTTTTTGCAGTCCCAGACATTGACTTCCCGCAAAATTGTTCTGACAGAAGAGTCAAGAGTAATGCCATTGCCGCCATTTGTGTTCATGATGAAAAAGCCATACAGCGTAACGTATGATGAATTATACAGTTTAACAGCATCGTCCGTCGTGGATGCGCAGATAATCTGAGCTCTTGGGCCGGAGAGTGTAACATTGGTTTTGCCGCTGATAAGCAAAGTAGATGTTGTTTTATATTTTCCGGCGGGGAAAAACAGCGAATCATGAATGCCCAAGCCGTTGATTGCATTCTGAATCGCCGTAGTGTCATCGACAACTCCATCGCCGACTGCGCCGTAATCCCTGACTACGTTTTTAACATTGTCAACAGTATTCGGAATTGCGGCCCGAATGTCTCCTGCCCATACCAGGAATACAGATATGACGGAAATAACAGAGAAAGCGCAGTTTCTTAATGATGGCACATGCTCCAACTGTTTCATAGTAACCTCCTGTTGAATTCATTATTCATGTTGTTATTTTGTTTCTCCCCTACAATATCTTGCTGATTGCGATTCAACCTCCTTTCCCAATTTTATATGTTAGATAACGCCTTATGAGGATCGGGATATTCCACCCCGCTGATAAAAAATCAATTGTATTGTCCTGTCAATTCTTTAAGAGTTGCGGCATCGGCATAAAATTGAGTCTCGCTGTCTTCCAGAATAAATTCCAGCATGACATAGTGATCTTTGCCGTCAACTGCGACTATCTCCAGATATCTTTCCCAATTCGAGACGCCTTCCGCCAGCGGAAGCCTTTCCGTAATCCTCCAGTGGAAAGCATGAATATTCGTAAGCCGCGGATGTATGACAGACAGACCTTCGCGACAGTATTCAAAAGACTGGTTTACCGGCGGCTGCCAGTAAAAAAAGACGTTTGTTCCGCTCAACTCATCCATCAGCTTGACTGTGGATGCATTCGTGTCAGTCAGAGTGCCGCCGTGAAATTCCAAACTTATCGAAATGCCTGCTTTCATGGCCATTTCGGAGATGCGACGCAGATCGCCGATTACAAGCATCCGCCCGGCTTCACCGGCATCCGCCGAACCCTGACTGCCGGCCCATACCCGGATAGTCTGGGTTTTGAGCTCGATTGCGGTAGCCAGCACAGCTTCAAATGACAGCCCGTCCTCTTTGGTTCCGGCGCGATAATATGAACCGTAAGCCGGAATATGCAGGCCCGCATCATCGGTTATTTTTCGTACCGTGGCGGCAACTTGGAGATTGCCGTGCGGCACATGCATATCGCCGCCCCATTCAATCCCGTCCAAACCGGCTTTAGCGCACATTTGAACAATCTTTTCAGGAGAAAACTTTCTAAAAGAAATTGAAACCAGACCAGTTTTTAACATTTGAGTCAAATCCTCGATTTTAAACTTAATTCCGGAACAGTATTTATATCCGCGCGAATAAGCCTGCATTTATGGTTTCAGGATTTTTCAATTTATGCTGGATTCTGCCTCGCAGGTTGTCCGGAGGCAATGGATTCCCTGCATAGTTCGCAAAACCTGGCGACTGCGAACGCGTCATAGATGTCAATTGTCGGCTGCCGATTTTCATTGATTGCACAAATAACATCCTCGATATAAGCATCCATAGGTGTTGCGCTGACAGTAATGTCCCTCGATTCTCCAAGATCAGAATAAAATCTGACTTGTTCTCCCGATCCGTTGGAAATGTCCACCGCGCCATCTTTTGAAAACAGCTTAAATTGAATTTCCTGCGGCATTGCGACGCTACTGCTTCTGCCGACGACGATGATGCCGGATGCGCCGTTTTCAAACTGAAGATTTATGACTGCCAGATCCTCAGTGCCGTTTTGCTTATAAGAGTCGTAGAAAAAAGCATTGCCTCGTGCAAAAACGGATGACAATTCCGACCTGATCACATGACGGAAAGCCAGAAAACCATAGGGGCCGAAGTTGTCAATCTCACTAGTTCCGCCTGAAGGATTGCTCATAAAGCAATTGGCAATATAAGTAAAAACGCCATATCTGGGTTCAGTAAGCAGTTTATGCTGCAACAATTCGCCGAGCGCATCAAACGGACGCCCGAAAACTGACAGCGGGGCATTCCAACTGAATGTTTTTCCGGTCTCCTCAACCGCTTGCATAATCATGGCGGCTTCTCCTGAAGAGACAGCCACCGGTTTTTCGCAGATTACGCCGGCTCCGCTTTTCAGCGCTTTAATCACCACGCCGGGGTTACTTTTCGCGTCAACGGCAATACTGACCAAGTCAAGTCCGTTCTCCAGCATTTTGCCCAAGTCTGCGACCACGGGAATGGCATTCACAGGGGATATATATTCCAGTAAACCGTTTAGTCGCTTTTTATTTTCTTCCTCGGACAAATAACTGCCCGGATGGATTGCGACAATTTCCACATCATCCCGTTTGGCCAGCGAACCGCCGTAGCCCTGCTGGTGTCCGCCCAAACCGATAATTCCGACTTTCAGTTTTCTATATGTCATAATTGATTTCCTCGTTTCGTCTGGTGTTGTATGACTGAATCGCTGCTTCAATAACGCAGTAGACCTTGGCGGTATGCCTGAAGTCTGTCGGCACCTTGCCGCCCTGCGCCAGAGCCTTGATAAAGCTTATCGTTTGAAGGAACAATCCATTTTCATTTGGACGGTACATGGTTGAAAAAGGAATCATGGTACCGTTTGCGTTCCATATCCGCATTCCGGCATTCTCGCCGTCGTACGAAATCATTCCTTTTGTCCCGATGACCTGAAAAACGCTGTTCATGGGAAATTGGTTGAAATAAGCAGCCCGGTTGTCTTCGGTCACCGCAACGCCTTTTTTGAAGCCCAGGCTGGCGACAAAATAATCGTCTATCGGCAAATCCCGGTTAATTCGCTGTGACTGCAGGAAAACCGTTTCCGGAAAATCATTAAAAACCTGACAGGCCAAGTCAATGACATGAATTCCGTTATGCTCGAAAACGAAGTACGGTTTATGCTTGTATCGCGCCAGGTATTCCGAATCGGCAGTCCAGCCATTGCCGGAACATGCGCAGGATATCCGGGCGAAAACCGGTTCGCCTATTTCCCCTGACGCCACTCTGTCAAGAATGGCGCGATTACGGCGAAAAAAACGCTGGCTGAGCCCGCACATGATCTGAACGTTGTTTCGTTCGGCTGCTTCAAGCATCCGAGAAATGTCTTTACGGCAGGTGGCTGGAGGTTTTTCCACCAGAATATGCTTGCCGGCTTCCGCAGCGGCAATTGATATCTCCGCATGGGTTTCGTCTGGAGAGGCGATGACCACCGCGTTGATTTCCGGGTTGACCATTACTTCGCGATAATCATAGAATGCTTGAACACCGTGTTTTTGAGCAGCGCTGTCCGCAGATTTCCGGTTAATGTCACAAATCCCGTAAAATACGGCATGAGGACTGCCGGCTATTGCGTCGGCATGTTGAGAAGCAATCCCGGCTGCTCCGATCAATGCAACCTTGACTTTTTTATCACACATAAAACAATCCTTTCATTTAATAAAGACGGGGCTTATTTCAGACGCAAATTTCGGCTTTATGCCTTTTGGAGTCTGAATTACCTGCCAGTAATACTTGCCGTGCGGCAGCGGCACACTGCTGACGTCAAGTTGCGCGTCACTGACAGTAAATTCACCGGCATCGCTCAAATCCTGGTTCCTGCCAATCCTGACCTGATAGGATTCAGCGTGTAACGCGCCGGGAGACCACCAGATTTTCCCGTTGACCGTCTCGGGGCAGATGAACAGCCGAGGAACCAGATATTTGCCGATATTTTTATTGCTGACGATCAAAAAAGTCCTGGCCATCATGTCATTGTCCAGCGTTGTCGTAAATGTAACTTTTCCCGCGACGAAACTGCTGTTAATCAGTTCCTTGTTGCGACAGTCAATAACAACGGGGTCCGATGGGCCAACTCTGACCTCCACTTTCACTTTCACTGGCGCATCTGCATAATAGTCGGCCACTATGAGATAGATGTCGCCATTGTTGATGATGCCGCGCGCCAGTCCGTTTTCAACCTTTACCATGTCCGCACTGAGCAACCTGCTGTTTTTAATCAACGGAGCGGCCGGAGCGGCTTCATCAATTGCCAGAGCCAACTGCTGCCAATCCAAAGCGTCAAACCCGCATACGGTGTACCAGCACAAACCGTCGAAACCGGCAGCCAAAGCTTCCAGAACCATGTATCTGACCTGCTCAGAAGGCAATTCACCATAATCGGAGCCGTCGCCGGCGCTCAGCCATGGAATCAGCAAGTCGCCCGTTTTTTGAGCTTCCTTGTCTTGCCGGAAACTTTCCCAAAGTCCATTGGCGGTAATTTTGTAATAATACGGCATCTCAATTCCGGCCCAGCCATGTTCATAAAGTTGCTTGTAATTGGCATACGGTAAACGGGTATTATTAATTCCCGCCGGGGAAACCGCGTAGTATCCAAGCCTGACTGTCTCTTTCAATTTTGGGGCAAGTTCTTTTTGGAGAGCGCCAAAAATTTGAGAGCTGATAGCCAACGCCTGCCATTTTATCCATGCTTCAAGATTAAATGCATATTTGTTGGTATTTTTGAAAATCTCCAGCGGGTCAACATATTCCCTGTCGCTGCAACTTTTAGAGAAATACTCCTTGAATTGTTCCCGGCAAATTTCACAGCAACACCCGCGGGATTCGCCATAATTATACCAGTTTGGTTCGTAATCCAAAAATAATAAGTTGCTGCCGAAACTGACGGCGGCGTCAATTACAGCGCTATGGTCGCGATTGGCTGAATGCTTTAAATATTCAAAAGGGCATATGCTATTATTTTTAACCTGTCCTCTGTAATCAACAAATTTCCTGATTTTCGGGTTGCTTGAAAGTTTGCTTATAGTATTGTTTTCCGGGAAACTGCATCCGACAATAACTTTCAGTCCATAATTCTCTTTGAGTTTCTTATAAAATTCCCCTCTGGACTCTTTCGGCGCAGGCCAAGCCGGTTGTGAGCGAAGGAATTGCATGTCAATAAAATTAGTATCGATACAGTTCATGCCGCAACAAATATAGGGCAGCGGGAATTCCGGCCAACGCGACCACATCTCATAAGATGTAAAACCGTTAGTAAGAACCAACTCTTTCGGCGCTGCTACCCGCGGTATTTTGATTTGATAAACCTGCAAATATTGCGTTCGTCCGCGCCATTCAATCACACACTGTCCAAGGTTTTTCTCTTTCTCAATCTTGCCGGCAGTTTTCACAAAAAGGTTTCCCACCACTCCATCTAAAGTATATTCCACTTTGTCTTTAAATTTTTCAACTTTTGAAATCCTGCAATTATCCCACAACGGCGGGGGCACAATCTCAATTTCCTGCGGCAGTGTTATCTTGACTTGACCAGACAAGCTTTTCTTGAACTTAAACATCATGCCAATATCTGAAACGTAGAGTTCCTGCTTCGGATAAAAAGGGAGAGGGTCAAGCTGTTCGCGACTGATAATCAGATTCCCCGAAATGTCGGCGGCGTTTTTTTCCGGACTGGAAAATGCCTGTATCTCATCAACCATCAAGGACGGACTTGTGCTGATAACCAGATAACGACCTTTGAGATTTAAATTAGAGAACTCAAAAAACGCGTAATCTTCAGACACCAAGCCTTTTCTGATTTCAGGCATAAAATATCCGCCAACCATGAATTTCTGCTGGTCATTGGTGGAGAAAATCGCTATTTTATCGGGGAACTGCACTCCATGATCGTTTTTATTATGCACCAATCGCAAAGCAACCGCATCAATCGTGGTTTCCTTGCCGAGATCAAAGAAAATCATTGCCGGATTAGTAAAACCAACCATTGCCGGATCGTTCCATTTATTGCTGGAAATTTTGCCGTCAGTAAGGTCTTTGTCGTCGTTGCTGTTGCACAATGGATAATCCGGCTTAGGCGTACATTCATACGGACGGTTCAACAGGATATTTTCACGACCAGTGATTAAACTGACAACTATCTTCTCCTGATTCGCGACGGCAGGCAATGGGATAATTTTAAATGTGCCGGCCTTCAGAGCCTGTTTTGTGGTTTCCGCATTGAACCCGAAAGGTTTTGTCTCCAATAACTGCTCTTTGCCCAAAGTTGATATTGTCAGAAAGATAATACATTGCAGGAGACAGATTTTTTTAAAGCAATAATTTCGCATTTCACGCCTTTTTTCTTATTGTTAACAGTGAGTTTAATGAGATTTTGAACATATTATTTATTGAAAAGTATAGAATATCCGCGCGGCTTCGCTGTATTTGTAATTTCGCACACTGCCGTCAACAAACACAAAATTGGCTATGGCGCTGCCATGAATAAAACCCGTCATGCTCAAACCGTTAGTAGGCCAATTGTAATGATATACCCAATATCCGGTTCCATTGCCATCCGCAAACAGAAGCAGTTGAGATGGTTTTTTAACCCTGTTGAGCCTGTTCGGATTTAATTCTCCGTTATATACATAATCAACATCTGAACCACCATACCCTCGAACTAATGTAGGACAATCAACTATGGTGTTCTTGTAGCCGACGGCAATCTTTATGCCAAAATATTTATTGTAAATTTTCGGATTAGAATACCAAGTGCCAGTGGCAGAACTATATGGATAAAAATATAAATTATTATCCTCGCAATAGAGCAATGTCGCATAATGAAGCTGCTTCAAATTGTTTGTGCATTTAATTGCTTTCCCTTTTTCACGAGCTTTGCCTAGAACGGGAAGCAGCATGCTGGCCAAAATGGCAATGATAGCTATCACCACCAGGAGTTCAATAAGTGTAAAACTGCGGCCGGTTTTAGATTTTAAATTGCTCATTGCTGAACTTGCCGGACGGCATCCATTCGACGCCACGACCATTTTAATCATGTTCTCTTTCATTTTTCTCACCTCTTGTTCATGTTGTTAAGTTTTAGACTCTATTCAATTAATTTCTTAGCTTAATCCTGCAAGCCGGTTTCCCGGATTACCAGATGCGTCGGCACCTTGATGATATGCAGACAATTATCATTTTTCTCAATCTGCATGATCGTCAGTTCCGCGGCGCGCCGCGCCACTTCGTCTTTCGGAAAATCCACCGACGTAATAATCGGATGTTCATACGGGATCATGCCATAGCCCTCCAGATTATCATAGCTGACCAGTTGCACATCTTTCCCGGGCACAATGCCGTTCTCGTGCATGGCGTCGATCAGGCCGAACGCAATGAAATCGCTGGTGCAGAAAATAAATTTGCCGCGGCAGCCGGACAGAAGCTTCTGCCCGGTACGGTAACCGCACATCCGCCCGTTATCGCCAATCTGCAAGTCCACATTGATTATGTCAATTTTGTTCCGGGCGATACCTGCGGATTCTGCCTGACGGACAAATTCACGCACCCGGGCGTCGGCATTGAGGTGATGACTGGAAACAACTATCACGCCGGAGATTTTTTCCCGGTCAATCCGCCTTACCGTTTCCCGCATGCCGGTTGCCAGGTCCGGAATGACCTGATTGAACGGCCAGTCGCCGATAAATTCATTGCGGTAAACCGTCACCGGCCCTTTAAATGCCTCAAAAGACGGCAGGGTTTTCTCATCAATATAGCTGCTGTTGACCAGCAGTCCGTCAAGCCCCTGCAATGCTTTTTCCGCCCGCTCGCGCTTAATCAAATCCTGATAGGGAATAATCTTTACCGCGCAGTTCTTTTTCCTGAAACCGGCCAGGCAGTTATCGACCAGCACGCCGAAAGCGGCATGGGCGCCAGGATCAATGTCATGGGTAATGATTTCACAGTAGCCGATATTCAATGAACGTGAGATGCCGGCTGCCCCTTTGACGTAAGTGCCGCTGCCCTGCACCCGGTACAGGATATTTTCATCAACCAGCCGGTTCAGGGCGCGATTCGCGGTCAGCATGGATACTTTATAGCATTTGGAAATATCCCGTGATGACATGATCGGAGAACCATGGACCAGTTTCTTCTGCACGATTTCAGTGCGGATGCTTTCCGCTATATCCTGACTGCGTATCCTTCTTTCCAGCGCGACTTCCATAAATCCACCCAAGTTATATATCTGATTGCTTAGATTGATTATAACATATATACATAAAATTGTCAACACATTAGATATAAAATTAACAAAAAAAGTTTTTTTGCGTTCAAAAATAACCATTAACACAATTCAATATTATATACAAGTGTTATACATAAACATTGTTTACACTACTCGTTAAACTCCCGGCGGCGGGTACCGCCGCTGCATGAACATGTTGTTTGTTATTGATTTCATTCGCAAAATTTTAATGAATGAAAATCGTGCTATTTGAACTTATTATCCCCGTTCCGGTTGACAATTTTACTATATATAGATAATTGATTGTTACATTTTTTAATGTTACCATTTTGTTTTTTTATGGATAAAAAAGGATTTTGTTTTATGACAGACTTTAAATTTACGGACGACCAGCGGACGGCGCTCGGGCTGATCGGGGGGATGGTCAGGAATCTGCTTTTGTTCGGGGGCTCGCGCTCGGGCAAGACGTTTATCCTGCTGTTCTCGATTGTGGTGCGGGCGCTGAAAG
>JBAYIO010000072.1:0-30526 GCA_041665605.1 Victivallaceae bacterium
CTTCCTCATTCCGATACTTTGGAGTGTCGTTGAGCATAAGGCATTTCAGTTTTACAATCATTCCGGACATTCTGGCCCCTCGTTCTGCATTTCCAGCGTTCACAACTTTTCTTGCTTTTCTTGTTTTTCACTTTTCTTGCTTTTCACTTTCCACTTTTCACTCCCGCATTCGCGGGCTTCCTCATTCCGACACTTTGGAGTGTCGTTGAGCATAAGGCATTTCAGTTTTACAATCATTCCGGACATTCTGGCTCCTCGTTCTGCATTTCCAGCGTTCACAACTTTTCTTGCTTTTCTCTCCCGCATTCGCGGGACCCGCAAGCGGGGCACACTCCCGCATTCGCGGGCTTCCTCATTCCGATACTTTGGAGTATCGTTGAGCATAATGTATTTCAGTTTTTCACCCATTTGGGACAGCCCCGTCCGGCACGGACGGCACTACACCAAAGCCATTTTGGACAATCATCTCCCTTCCCGCATTCGCGGGAGACAACGCTCCCTATAGGCCCCATAAGACCCATAAGACCCATAAGACCCATAAGACCCATAAGACCCATAAGACCCATAAGACCCATGTTTTCCGGTTCTGCGGCTTGTCTCCGCGTTCTCCGCGCCTCCGCGTGAGACATCATTTTGGACAACGCTCCCATAGGCCCCATAAGACCCATTGGCCCCATGTTTTCCGGTTCTGCGCCGGACAACCGCCCGCTTATCTCCGCGCCTCCGCGTGAGACATCCTCTTTCGACAGTTTTGATTCAGTCATGATACCTTTTTCATTGTTTTTTGCGTTGTCGCGCTGTCGCAACTCGCGTATACCTATAGTAAATTTGTCAATAGAAACGTGTGCGTTGTAGGTATAAAGTATTTGCATAAAGGATGTTACACGGCTTGGAATTGTAATTATTAATCACAAAAAATTAAGATCAGGAAGGCGTAAAAACGAAATTCTGTCCGGCCCATGAATTTTAACAGGGATGGACAGGATCGACAGGATCGACAGGATAAGCGATATAAACATTTTGGACAATTGGCTATTTTTAACATCCCAGGTGAGGCCCCGCAGAACATCTGACCGGCTTTATACTCTTCAATTCCATAATCAATATCCACCGTTGGATTTTTTTTTGCTTGCATTTCGCGGAACATAAAGCATGTTAAAGCGAGTTGATTGCGGCAGGCGATCCCGACTGATTGCCTCTCGTAATTAAATGAAGTATCAACAAGATTCATGTAGTGCATGAGGAGAGTTATGTTTATTCTTAAGGTTGACAGTATGGAGGACAACAAGAAATATTATGCATTTTTAAAAAGAATCAGAAATAAGATCGATGATGACTTATATAAATATTTCAAAGAAGACTATTTTCATGATGGGAATATGTTGGATTACAAATATGACAATGCTCTTCGCAAATTATCTTTTATAATAAATTGTCCAAACTATATTGAAACCCGAACAGGAGCGTATTTTAATGTATTTTACAATATTATTTTTTATGGAGTAAAAAAGATAATTCTTGACTACAACAGTGATAGTGTCGAAAAAAAATCAGGGAATATAATATTCAGATTTTCCGAAATTATGACATTGGTTGGAAAACAAACTGAATACAAAAATGATGAGTCTATTATTGTTGAGTTCCTAGATGGGGATCGGTGCGGATTTTTAAATGTCATTTTTTCATATGTCAATGTAGACCCGGTTGAACCGTTAGCTTATAAAATGCTTATTGAAAATAATACAATCACTCCTCCGTGCTGATTATATACTATAAATTGTTGCAATCGGGGTCAAACTGATTCTGCTGAAAAACTACTAAAAAGCCTATGCTTAGTGGTTTTCAATGACAGCTTTGAGCGTAAGTAATATGTGATATCATGCATAAAAGTGACTTTTTCAGCAGAATCATTTTCGGTGTTTTCGTTGCTTATAATATTTTTATTTATTGTGCTGGTTTAAGAATATTAGGACAGTTTGCTGACGGTTTCGCGTTCGATCAGTTTTACGGGGACGGCAAGCTGGTAGGGTTCGCCGCCGGCTTTGACATGCATGACGGCTTCAATTAGTTTGTCCGCAAACATCTCTTCATTCAGGTCAACGGTGGTAAACGCCGGCGTGGCGTATTTGCCCCAGTAGAGGTTGTCGGTGCCGATCAGGCTGACGTCATCCGGGACCCGCAGCTTGTTCATGGACAGCGCCTTTATTGCCGGAAACATGATGTTGTCCGCGAAACAGTAAAACATGGTCGGCAGTTTCCGGTCTTTCGACAACTGCCGGATTTCCCCGGTCATGATTTCATGGTCGAAGGTAACCGTCCAGCGGAATTCCTCGGGGCATTGTCCGCCGCCGGTGGTAAAGGCTTCGACAAACCCGCTAAATCTGGCGCCGGGCATGCCTTTCGGGAAAATCGTTCCCGCTGTCGCATGGCCCATTTTCAGGGCATACGCGCCGGCGATTTTGCCGGCGGAATAGTCATCGCAATATACGGAAACACATTCAAGCATGATTCCGGCCTGCACGAGAATGACTTTGAGACCGTTTTTCAGCAGATATTTGGCCGTGAGGTGGTTGCTGCACAGAAACACGTCAATGTCCATGGCGCGCAGCTTCTGCAGTTGCAGATAGGATGTTTCCGGATTTTCCGTGCTGAATTCGTGGAGGGACAGTTCGATTTTATTGCCGGCGGATTTCCGCTGCATATTGCTGTAGACTCCGGCAAAAAACGAGGTCATGGAATTGAAGCGTTCAATTCTGGAAGTGAGGTATGCAATGCGCGTCCATCCGAGCAGATTGATGCGCGGCAGTTTGCGGTAATTCATCGCCACCGCCGCGGCAATGACTTTCCGCCGGGTATCTTCGCTGATGCCTTTATCCTGTCCGTTGAGGACAAAGGAGATCGTGGCCGCGGAGATCCCCAGCTTTTCAGCGATGTCTTTGACTGTGGTTTTTTTGGTCATTAGTGTTTTTGCTTTATAAAACAAGGAGTCAGGAGTCAGGAGTCAGGAGTCAGGAGTCAGGAGTCAGGAGTCAGGAGTCAGGAGTCAGAATTTAATACAGAAGACATGGAGCAGGAGCCGGAATGGGACAGAACAGCCTGAATTTCTGCTTCTCATTCTGACTCCTGCTATTAATATTCCGCTTCTCTGGAGCTGTATTCTGAATTTATGTTTTCCATTCTGACTCCTGTTTTCCGTCTCCTGACTTCTTGTATTTCCTCAATACGTTCCCAGTTTCAAACCTTCATCAACAAAATATCTGTATGTTTCGTAATTGCAAGTCTCGGGAATCGAATGATCGGAATGCAGGATATAGCCGGAACCGGCTTTCACCGCCGGGATTTTTTCCTCGAGTTCGGCTTTGATGGCTTTCAAGTCATTGGCCACCAGGTTTCTGGCGTCCATGCCGCCGAAAAGCGCAAGCCTGTCGCCGTAATTCTTTTTAATCCGGAGCAGATCCATGCCGGCCTTGACTTCGATCACCTGAAGACAGTCAACGCCGGATTCAACGATGCCGGGCAGCAGCGGTTCGACATAACCGCAGGAATGCATGATTACCTGCATGCCCCTGGCGTGGACATAGTCAATCGTTTTCTTATGCGCGGGGCCGATCAGTTCGCGGTACATGTCCAGCGAGAAGAAAGGGCGGCCTTTGAAGCCCATATCCTCGTAAAACCATGCGCCGTCCGGCTGGCCTTCTTCAGCGAAAAGCATCTCCATCAAATCAATCGTCAACTGCGCGTAAGTATCCGCCATGTCTTTGATCCAGCCCGGGTCCATCGCCATGCCGTACAGCATGTGTTCATGGCCGCATACCGGATGCATCAATTCAAAGACATTGACGCCTTCCCAGTTGAAGTAGCGGTTTTTCGTTTCCGCATGTTTTTTAGTTTCCCTGTAGGCTTCAAAATTGATCCGGTCTCTGGCCGGCTTCAGCAGCGGTTTGATTTTCTCTTCCCAGGCGGCTCTTTCCTTGACCATGAAGTCAACGTGTTCCGGCGTCGCGTTATGCAGTTTGTGGCGGCGCAGCAGCGCGCCGTTGCCGTCGCGTTCCAGAATGGTTTCTTCAGTTTCCTCCACGACCTCATTTTTAAAATCCACCTTGGCGGTCATTTTGAAAACCCAGGCATTTTCCATGTCAAAGCCGAAATGGTCAGCCAGATTCTCGTCCGGTTTGACATGTCCCTGTTCCTGCCAGCGCTTCAGGGTGTCGCCCCAGAAGTGTTCATAGAGTCCGATGCGGTCAACTGGTTTATGCTGAATTATTCTCGTTATGCGTTCTTTGCCGGTCATCCTGTCCATCATAAAATCACCCGTTGGTTAATTATTTACTAAATATTTTAGTTGATGTTTCAGGTTTTGTCAATCCAGGAAAGCAATTTTCCCGGATTTTTGTTTGTGGCGGGCGGAATCGCCGCCAATAAAAAAGGCTCCGGGTTTTGAGGCCCGGAGCCGTAAGGATCAGTACGGAGGAGAAATCTTACATGATTTCGCCCATCTGCTGATAGAACTTCATGCGGCGTTTCGCATCTTCTTCAGCACGCTTGAATATTGCTTCCGCTTCATTCGGAGCTGTTTTGAACAAGGTGGTGTACCTGCGTTCGCTGCGGATGAAATCCTGATAGCTGCCGGTGGGTTCTTTGCATTCCCACTTGAACGGTTTTGCGTCCATCGGATTGTAACGGAAGAGCGGCCAGTAGCCGGCTTCAACCGCGCGTTTCTGTTCGAGCTGGCTCTTCATCATGTCAATGCCGTGAGCAATACATGGAGAATAGCACAGGACGATCGACGGGCCGTTATAAGCTTCGGCTTCCTGGAAAGCCTGAAGTACCTGATTGCGGTTGGCGCCCATGGCGACAGACGCGACATATACATTGCCGTAGCTCATGCACATGAATCCGAGGTTTTTCTTGGTCAGACGCATGCCGGCGTTGGCGAACTGCGCCACCGCGCCGATCGGTGTGGACTTGGAAGCCTGGCCGCCGGTGTTGGAATATACTTCGGTGTCCAGCACCAGGATATTGACGTTGCGGTTCTGCGCCACGACATGGTCGAGGCCGCCGAAACCGATGTCATACGCCCAGCCGTCGCCGCCGATGATCCAGACGCTCTTGTCCACGAAGTAGTCCTGAAGTTCCTGCACCTTCTGGAGGCAGGCCTTCTGGCAGTCACTGGATGCCGCTTTGATAACGTCCGGCAGCAGTTGGCTGATTGCTTTCTGATTAGCTACAGCTTCCGGGCCTTTATCGTTCCACAGTGTCAGTGCTTTTTCCAGTGCTGCTTTCAATGCATCGCTGCCGGTGCCGTGTTCCAGCAGGCATTCCACATTGCCTTTCAACTGTCCGCGATTCTGATCAACGGCCAGTCTCATGCCGTAGCCGTATTCGGCATTGTCTTCAAAGAGGGAGTTAGCCCAGGCGGGGCCGCGGCCTTCTTTGGTCTTGGTGTAGGGGATGGTCGGGAACGAGCCGCCGTAGATCGAGGAGCAGCCGGTGGCGTTGGCGACGATCATGCGGTCGCCGAACAACTGCGATACCAGCTTCACATACGGGGTTTCGCCGCAGCCGGCGCAGGCTCCGCTGAATTCGAACAGCGGTTTCAGGAACTGTGAACCCTTGACCGTGGAGGGCGCGGCGCCGTCAATGACATTGTCCGGCAGCGCTTCAAAGAACTCGGCGTTCTTGCGTTCGCCTTTGTCGCGTTCCTTCTGGATATGGGAGAATTCGAGCGCTTTGGTCTTGGCCGGGCAGGTTTCGATACAGACGCCGCAGCCGGTGCAGTCTTCGACATAGACCTGGAGACGGTAATCAAGATCGCGGTCGTTTTTGGTCTTGGACTTGACGGTGATGAAGGACTCCGGCTTGTTGACCAGGTCTTTCGGATCGATCTGCTTGGCGCGGATCACCGCGTGCGGACAGGACATTACGCACTGGTTGCACTGGATGCAGTTTTCATTGATCCATTTCGGCACATGCGGCGCGATGCCGCGTTTTTCGAGACAGGTGGTGCCGGTCGGCATCGAACCGTCATAGGACATATCGGAGACGCTGATGTTGTCGCCGTCCTGATGCATGATCGGTTTGATGATATTGCGGGCGAACACGGAGGCGTCGTCGGCAATGAGTTTGGGCGGCACATAGGAGACCGTGATCTTCTCGGGAACCTGAACCTTCTGCAGCGCGGCAATGGTGTTGTCCACGCAGGTCAGGTTCATCTTGACGATGTCATCGCCTTTTTTCTTGAAGCTTTTTTCGATGGTTTTCTTGATGTAGCCGATGGATTCGTCAACCGGGATGATGTTGGCGAGCTTGAAGAACGCCACCTGCATCACCGTATTAATGCGCGCGCCGAGACCGGCGTCTTCGGAAATCTTCAATGCATTAATATTGTAGAAGTTGATCTTCCTGCTGATGATCGTTTCCTGCATCTCTCTGGTCAGGTGGTTGAACACTTCCTTTGAATCGAATTCGGAGTTCAGCAGGAAAGTGCCGCCTTCGCGGATGCCGGACAGCATGTTGTAGCGTCCGATATATGCGGGATTGTGACAGGCCACGAAGTTCGGGGCGGTCACCAGGTATTCAGACTTGATCGGGGTGTTGCCGAAGCGGAGGTGGGAAATCGTAATCCCGCCGGACTTCTTGGAGTCATACACGAAATAGGCTTGAACATACTTGCCGGTATTGTCGCCGATGATCTTGATGGAGTTCTTGTTCGCGCCGACGGTGCCGTCCGCGCCAAGGCCCCAGAACATGCAACTGACCACATCGGCAGGTTCGGTATGAATGTTTTCTGTGATCTTGAGCGACAGATTGCTGACGTCATCGTCGATGCCGACGGTGAAATTGGTGGTGCAGGCGCCGTCAAGATGCTTGTAAATGGCATTGACCATCGACGGGGAGAATTCCTTGCTGGACAGACCGTAACGGCCGCCGATGACGTTGATGCCGGAGTTCGCCAGGCAGGCTTTGACATCCAGATACAGCGGTTCGCCGAGTGAGCCGGGCTCTTTAGTCCGGTCGAGGACTGCAATCTTTTTGACCGTCTTCGGCAGTGCGCCGATAAAGGCTTCCGCCGAGAACGGACGATATAATCTGACCTTCAGCGCGCCGACCTTCTGGCCTTTGCCGTTCAGATAATTTACGGTTTCTTCAATGGTTTCACAGGCGGAACCCATCGCAATGATAACTTTGTCGGCATCCTGGGCGCCGACATAGTCGAACAGGTGATACTGTCTGCCGGTAACGGCTGCAACCTGGTTCATGAAATCCTGAACGATTGCGGGAAGCGCGGCATACTGTTTATTGGTGGTTTCACGGCCCTGGAAATAAACATCGGGGTTCTGAGCGCCGACTTTCGCATAGGGTTTTTCCGGACGCAATGCGCGGTTGCGGAATTTCTCGACATCCTTCATGTCGAGCAGATTCTTCATGTCAGCATAGTCAAGCGCTTCGATCTTCTGCACTTCATGCGAAGTACGGAAACCGTCGAAGATGCTGAGGAACGGGATTTCGCTTTTGAGGGCGGACAGATGTGAAACAATCGCCAGGTCATGCGTTTCCTGGATGGATGCCGCGGACAGCATTGCAAAACCGGTGTTGCGGCAGCCCATGACGTCGGAATGATCGCCGAAGATCGAGAGTGACTGCGCGGCAAGGGCGCGGGCGGAAACATGGAAAACCGTCGGCAGCATTTCGCCGGCAATCTTGTGCATGTTCGGGATCATCAGCAGCAATCCCTGCGAACAGGTGAAGGTTGTGGTGAGAGCCCCGGCGCTGAGCGAGCCGTGCACTGCGCCGGCGGCCCCGGCTTCAGACTGCATTTCCGCAACTTCAACAACTCTGCCGAACATGTTTTTCGTGCCCTGGCTCGCCCAGGTGTCGGCGTACTCACCCATCGTTGACGACGGGGTGATGGGATAAATCGCAGCGACTTCGCTGAACGCATAGGCAACATAGGCCGCCGCGTAATTCCCATCGATGGTTAACATTTTCTTTGCCATTTCTAAAAACCTCCATATATAAATTGATGGCTTGAACTAAAAACTCACAATTGACTTCCGGACTATGAGAACGGCAGACAGATATCCGCCGTTATAATAAGACAAAAAGCCGTTTTGAAACATACACTCCAAAAAAGAAATTTCAAAGCAAAAGACAAGGGAATTTCCGTCAAATCAATATTTTTATATTAATTTAATAATAAAATCATGTTAAAAACAGCCGGACCGGCTGTTTTTATGAAAAAGCGGATATTCGATAACTTCCCGTTTTTTATTCAGGATTGCGGAATCAGACGGCAGCGGAGCAGCGGCTGACCAGCGGGCCGTCCTTCAAAGCTTCCAGTTGCGACTCGAAGCTCTTTCTTCTGCTGCGATAAATCACGCCGACGGGAATCTCATCGCCGAATTTCATCGCCAGCCGGAATGCCGCATCACGGTCAAAGGGATCATGCGAAGGATCGACCGGCCGCACCCGTTCCCTGTACCATTTGAACGTGTTCTGGTGGTTGAACGTGAAACATGGCTGGAGGATGTCCAGCAGCGCCATGCCGCCGCGGTGGTTCAGCGCTTCTTTCATCATTTCCTTTAAATGCTCCGGCGTACCGCTGAACGAGCGCGCCACCCATGAGCAGTCCTCGACGATTGCCAGCGCCAGCGGGTTGAACGGCTGGAGGATGACGCCGTGAGTCTGGATTTTGGTGACGAAGCCCGGGTCGGAAGTGGGCGAAGCCTGGCCTTTGGTCAGCCCGTAGACCTGATTGTCATGAACGAAAAGCTTCAACCCGACATTGCGTCGCAGCGCGTGAATGAAATGATTGCCGCCTTCGCCGTACATGTCGCCGTCGCCGGAAGTCACGACCACTTCCAGTTCATGGTTGGCGATTTTGATGCCGGTGGCGGCGGGCAGGGCGCGTCCGTGCAGACCGTTGAAAACATTTGCTTTCGTGTAATGCGGCAGTTTTGCCGCCTGGCCGATGCCGGAGACCAGCACCAGTTTCCGGCGGTCGATATTCAGTTCGTTAAGCGCTTCGTCCAGCGTTTTAAGGATCGGATAGTTCCCGCATCCGGGACACCAGGCGGGTTGTTTGTCGGCAACGGCTATATTTTTCATTTCAGCACCTCCGTGACAATGTATTCCGCGGTGAACGGCAGGCCGTCATAGCGGGTGATCAGTTCATGACTGCTGCTGATTTCCTGTTCGCGCAGAATCGCGGCGAATTGACCGGTGTAGTTGCCTTCGATGACAATTACCCGCCGTGATTTTTCCAGGAAACCGCGGCACAGTTTCCGGTCCAGCGGCCAGACCTGCGAAAAGTGCAGCATGGCGGCGGCGTGGCCTTCCCGGTTGAGCTGCTCCACCGCTTCGCGGCACGGACCGTAAGTGGAACCCCAGCAAATCAGGGTGATTCTGGCGTCGACCGTGCCGAAAAATTCAGGATGCACAAATTCCGCCAGCAGTCCGTCGGCTTTGGTCATGCGCTTTTTCTGCATGGCGATCCGGACGCTGAAATCTTCCGACAGATGACCTTCCGCCGTGTGTTCGTCGCTGTCGCAGACAACCATGGCTTCGCCGCCGGGAACGGCCCGCGGGGAAACGCCGTCTGCCGTCAATTCGTAACGCTGATAGCCTGGATTGCTGTTGCCGCAGAGATGGCGGTCCACCGGATTATACTTATCACTTAAAGGTGCGATGTTTTTTTCGGCATCCTGCAGGAACTGATCGGTCAGCATGATAACCGGCGTCTGATAACGGTGCGCGGTCTCGATTGCCAGCCGGACAAGATCATAACTCTGCTGCTGTGTGCCCGGCGCATAAATGGCGCGCGGAAATTCGCCATGTCCGGCGTTTACCGCAAACTTCAAATCCTCCTGGGCGGTGCGCGTCGGCATACCCGTTGCCGGGGCAGGGCGCTGCGCCAGCAGGATGAACAGCGGGAGTTCCATCATGCCGGCCAGCGACAGACTTTCACACATCAGCGCAAAGCCGCCGCCGCTGGTCGTGGTCATGGCCGGAATTCCGGCATAAACCGCGCCGCAGACCATATTTGCCGCGGCGATCTCATCTTCGGCCTGCTCCACCACGATGCCGTATTTGTCGGATACCGCCGCCAGGTAGTTAAAGGTGGCGGTGGACGGAGACATCGGGTATGCCGTCGCAAATTTGACGCCGGCGGTTGCCGCACCGAGTCCGGCGGCGTCCGCGCCGCTGATCAGTTGTGAGTACTGACAGGCTCCAGCGGCGGGGGCGGACAGTTTCAGGTTTTTCTCTGCCGCGGCATTATAACCGGCCAGCGCCGCCTGACAGTTTTTTGCAATAATATCGTCGCCTTTTTTCGCAAAAACCTTATTCAGGTAATTTTTCAGCAAATCCGGATTATATCCCAGCAACGCGAAAACTGCTCCAGCGGCGGCGGTGTTCGCCATCAGGTCGCTGCCGCAGATATTTTTGGAAATGCCGCTGAAGTTCAACGCCAGCAGGCCTGCTTCCGCCGGGGCATCCCCGTCCAGCAGCGCAATGCCGTCGGGAGCAAGGTCATCCCGGAGCAAATCCAGCGCCTCCGGCGTCAATGCCGCCAGCAGTTCAATCCGCGTTTTCAGGCCGAACAGTTCGGAACTGCCGATCCGGATATCAGTCCAGTTCAGGCCGCCGCGAATCCTGGACATGTAGCTTTTACCGGTAAACACATGCAATCCGGCGGCGGCCAGCGCCCCGGACAAAATTTCGCCGAGTGAAACAACCCCCTGGCCGGCTTCCCCGGCGATTCGAAGATTAATATCCATGACGAGTCTCCTCTTTGTGCTTGGTCGGACATGTAATCGCAAAAATGATTTTCTCTAACCAAAACTACCACCGTAATCGCACTTTTCAAGTTCCATTATTTTGTCGGGGCGGAATGCATATTGTCATGAAACGCGAAGCATTAATATCTTCCGCACAGGCCCCGATGACCCCATGTTTTGAAAACGTGTACAATGTATTAATGGGCGGGAATCTCCGGAATCGGCCGGTTGTCCGGATTATTACTTGCGGAAATTCCGTTTTGCGGCTTGAAAAATTGAGTCATTAGGACTTATTATTGCATGATACAATTTAAATTACACGAATATTGAAAATCAGAGCAGTTTAATGAAAAGTTTGAAAATTGAAGGACGCGCCCCGGTTAAAGGCGAAATTACGATAGGCGGGAATAAAAATGCCGTGCTGCCGATGATTGCGGCGGCGCTGCTCACCAGTGAAGAAATCACTCTCTGCAACGTACCGGAGATTATTGATGTCAAAGTGATGCTGGAGATCGTCGCCCACCTCGGCGTCGAAGTTTCGTTCAGCAATCATGTTTTACGGCTGAAAGCGGCCAATATCAGGACGACTTCCATTCCGCAGAGCTGGTGTTCGAAGGTCAGGACCTCCATCCTGCTGGCCGGTCCGCTGGCCGTCCGCGCCGGCAAAGCCGAATTGTGGCCGCCCGGCGGCGATATCATCGGACGCCGCCGGCTGGACGGTCATTTTTACGGACTGCGGACACTGGGCGTCAATATCAATGCCGACGGTCTGACGTACAAATTTTCCGCGCATGAGCGGCTGAAGGGCAGGGACCTGTTTCTCGACGAGGCCAGCGTTACCGCCACAGAACATATTCTGATGACTGCCGTCACCGCTGACGGCCAGACCATCATCCGCAACGCCGCCTCCGAACCGCATGTTACCGATCTGGCCGAACTCCTGATTAAAATGGGCGCGAAAATATCCGGTCTCGGCAGCAATACTCTCACCATTGACGGCGTTGAGACGCTTCACGGCGCGGAGCATAGTATTCAAGGCGACCATATTGAGGCCGGTAGCTTTATCGCCCTGGGCGCAGCCACCGGCGGCGAGCTGCTTATCAAAGGCACCGTTCCCCGCCACTACTGGATGATCCGCCGCGTTTTCGAACGCCTCGGCATAGTGATGGAACTGCGTCCCGACTGCATTTTCCTGCCCGGCGGCCAGAAGCCGAAGGTTAAAACTGATTTTGGCGGTCACACCCCGGTCATTTCCGACGGTCCCTGGCCGCAGTTTCCCAGCGACATGATGAGCTGCGCCATCGTAACCGCCACTCAATCAAAAGGTTCCGTGCTGTTTTTTGAAAAAATGTTTGAGAGCCGCATCTATTTCGTTGACCGTCTGATCGGCATGGGGGCCAATGTCATTGTCTGCGATCCGCACCGCGTGGTGATCAACGGTCCCGCTCATCTGCATGGGACTTCCATGTCCAGTCCGGACATCCGCGCCGGAATGGCCATGCTGATTGCCGCCATGTGCGCCAAGGGCACCAGCATCATCCATGCGGGCGACGTTATCGCCCGCGGTTATGAGAACATCACTGAAAAAGTACAGTCCATCGGCGGCAGGATTACTCAGGTGAAACTGGATTGATAAAGATACTGCCGGATTAAATAAATACGGCTGGCAGGGAGTCAGTGACAGGCATTTGATATTGGAGATCAATGCGGGGGCGCTTCATGGCTCATTCCCGTTATGTCACTGACTCTCTATTAAGGATTATACAGCCCGAAAGTAATAATGTCAACAGGCAGTGCATGGACGGATTAGATTCCTGTCAGTTTTCTCCATGTTTGCCGCAAATGTTCTTGATTTGTTTACTTCAATCTTTATATTGTCCATTGGTTAACCTTTTCTATATTGTGCAAGTTTCGTATAAGGCGTTTTGTTTTCCTGGATTGCAGTTTTTTTCGAAACGGAAAATTATCATAGGAGCGGTGATTATGGCTGAAATTATGGACCTTGGGAGCGGGATTCCGGTATTCAACGGGCTTTCCGAGCAGGAACTCAAACTGGTCGCGGATGCTTCAGTCAAACTGGGGAAAAAATCCGGGGAAACGATCTTTAAAGAGGGCGATTCCGGCAGCAGTCTGCTGGTAATCCTTGACGGCAAAGTCAAGATATCCAAGAAAATCACCGAGGGCGTCGAGTGTACGCTGCTCACTCTGGGCAGGGGCGGGGTTTTCGGCGAACTTTCAGTAATTTCCGGCGATCACCGCACCGCGGGCGCGGTAGCGGTGGCGGACACAATGATGATCGAACTTGGACGCGATGTGTTTAAGAAACTTGCCGAAGAAAATCCGGAGTTAGGCCGCAAGCTGATTCTCAATCTGCTGCAAATCGTCAGCTCCAGGCTCAATACCACCACCGAAATGTATCGTCAGGCCGCCAGTTGGGGGCTTCAGATCAGCGGGGCGGTGGAGTTGAACTACAACCGGCTCATTGCCGATAATATCGGGCTTTCCATCGAACTGCTTACCGGAAAAATTATCGCCGGAAACCTGCTGAAAGCCGACCGCACCGAACATGGCCTGGAATTAATGATTAAATCCGACGACGAACGGATCGTGATCGTGCCTTTCCACGCGGTGGCGGAAATCTCCTTTCCTTCACGGCAATTAGTACAAAAAACGAATAATTAAGCAGGAAAGGAACTTCCATCATGGCAGCTATTGACATGTTTCTTGAATTCATGGTCGGACAGAAAGCTTCAGACCTGCATTTATCCAGCGGCAATCCGGCGATCTACCGCATCGACGGCAGCATGGTGCGCACTGAAAGCGAACCCCTGAGTTCCGAAGCCATCGGCGAACTGATATATGAGATTATGCCGGAGCGCAACCGCAAACAATTTGAGGAAACTCACGATACCGACTTTGCCTATGCGATTGAAGGGCTTGGCCGTTTCCGCGTCAACGCGTTCATGGACCTTTACGGCATCGGCACGGTGATGCGCCTGATTCCGGCTAAAATTCTTTCCTTTAAAGACCTGAATCTGCCGGAGCCGATCCGTGATCTGTGCAATCTGAGCAAAGGCCTGGTGCTGGTCACCGGTCCGACCGGCAGCGGTAAATCGACCACGCTGGCCGCGATGATTGATTATATCAACGATACCCGCGAAGACCATCTTATCACGATTGAAGACCCGGTCGAATTTGTGCATCACAATAAAAGCTGCCTGATCAACCACCGCGAAGTTCACCGTCATACCGACAGCTTCAAAGGGGCGCTGCGGGCGGCGTTGCGCGAGGACCCGGATATTGTGCTGATCGGTGAAATGCGCGATCTGGAAACGATTGAAATCGCGATTGAAACCGCGGAAACCGGGCATCTGGTTTTCGGGACGCTGCACACCACCACCGCCCCCAGTACGGTCAGCCGCATCATCGACCAGTTCCCTGCCGACCGCCAGGCCCAGATCAGGGTCATGCTTTCGGAATCGCTCAAGGGCGTGGTCGCGCAGACGCTGCTGAAGAAAAGAGGCGGCGGCAGAATCGCGGCGCTGGAAATTTTGATTGTCAATTCAGCCGTATCCAACCTTATCCGCGAGAACAAAATCCATCAGATTCCGTCAATCATGCAGACCGGTCAGAAAATCGGCATGCAGATGCTTAATGCCCATCTTATGGAACTGCTGGACAAAGGCTATATTGAAGTAGCCGAAGCCATGCTGAAATGCGTTGACAAGGAAGATCTGAGAATCCGCCTGAAAACCGGCGGGTATGAATTGCAATAATTGTTTGCATATTGCGTATTTTAGGTTATTTTTTGAAGGTGAAACTTCGACCATAATTAAGGAGATAATGATGAATGTTGAAATTCTTCCAATGACCTTGAATGATATCGGGGCCTTGATGGAGATCAAAAATAACATCGGCTGGAATCAGCTTGAATCAGACTTTAAGTTTCTGATAGAGTATTATCCGCAGCATTGCTTTACCGCATTTTCCCAGGGCAGGATAGTCGGCTCCGTGACCGGCATCAACTATGAGAACAAGGTTGCCTGGATCGGAATGGTCATGGTGCATGAGGAATTTCGCGGCCTGGGAATTGCCGGACTGCTGATGAGTGCGGCGCTTGATTCGATGAAGGACTGCAAATGCATTAAACTTGACGCCACGCCTGCCGGTCAGCCGGTTTACGAGAAACTGGGTTTTGCGCCGGAGTGGAGCATCACCCGGATGATTAACACCGAATTCGTCTGCAAGACCAGAAATGTGGAGTCCAGGGCGGAGCCGGTGCGGGAAGATGACATGGGGGAAATTTGCATGCTTGATGCAAATGTTTTCGGAGCTGACCGTTCCTGTCTGCTCAGGAGACTTTTGCGGGAGTATCCGGACCTGGCATTTAAAATAACCAACAGCGAAAACGGTAAAATCACGGGATTCTGTTTCGGGCGCAACGGTCATAAATATCGCCAGATCGGTCCGGTTGTAGCCGGAAATTCGCTCGATGCATTTGAGATATTCAAGGCCGCTTCGGTTTGCAGAGGGGATAACTCCCTGGTGCTTGATGTGATTGACGCTCATGCCGATTTTGTCAATGCCATGCGGCATATCGGTTTTGCCGCTCAGCGGCCTTTGCTGAGAATGTTCAAAGGTCCGAACGATTGCGCGGCGGAGGTGCCGCAATATTTTGTAATCCCCGGCGGGGAATACGGATGATGCAGGGGAACGTTCTAAAGTTCTGATACTATATTTATCAATATTAATTTTATTCAGCAGGAGTTATAATGTTGGAAGCAAAAGGTGCTGTCGGGGTAATGACCAGCGGCGGCGATTCTCAAGGAATGAATGCAGCCGTCAGGGCTGTTGTGCGTACCGGTATTGCCATGGGCATTGATGTGTATGCCATCCGCGAAGGCTATCAGGGACTGGTTGACGACCGGATCGATAAAATGAGCTGGGAATCGGTCGGCGGCATCCTGGAGCAGGGCGGCACCATCATCGGCACCGCCAGATGCAAGGAGTTCAGAACTTACGAAGGACGGCTGATCTGCGCTCAGCACCTGATAAAATACGGTATTGACAATCTGGTCATAATCGGCGGCGACGGCAGTTTGACCGGCGCCAACACTTTCAGCGAAGAATGGCCGGGCATGCTGCGGCAACTGGTCGAGGCGAACAAAATTACCGCGGCTCAGGCCGCCGCCCACCCGAAACTGCGCATTATCGGGATGGTCGGCTCGATTGACAACGACATGGCCAATACCGATATGACGATCGGCGCGGACACCGCGCTTCACCGGATTACTGAAGCGATTGACGCGTTGATCAGTACCGCCGCCAGCCATCAGCGGATTTTTGTGGTCGAAGTGATGGGCCGCAACTGCGGCTATCTGGCGCTGATGAGCGCCATTGCCACCGGCAGCGAATATGTGTTTATCCCGGAGCATCCCCCTGCGGAAAACTGGCAGGACAAAATGTGCGCTGAGCTTGTAGCCGGACGCAAAGCCGGACGGCGCGACGGCATTATCATTGTCGCCGAAGGCGCAAAAGATCTTCAGGGGAATCCGATTCCAAGCTCGTATATCAAGCAGGTTATTGAAGAGAAACTGGGCTGGGACACCCGTGAAACAATTCTCGGCCATGTTCAGCGCGGCGGCGCTCCGAGCGCTTTTGACCGCTATATGAGCACCGTCTTCGGCTGGGCATCTGTTCAGGAATTGCTCAAAAAAGACGCGGCAGCCGAATCGTCGGTGGTGGTGCTGAAAGAAAACCGCGTCAGGACCGCACCCCTGATGGAATCTGTCCGGAAAACCCAGGCGATAGCGGCCGCGATTCAGGCGCGTGAATATGACAAAGCCCAGGAAATGCGCGGCGGTTCGTGGGCTAAAATGCTCCATATCTTCAATATCCTGTCTCAATCCGGACCGACTATCCCTTGTTCTAAAAAGAGTGGAACTCGAATAGCGGTGATGACTTGCGGCTGGCCGTCGCCGGGCATGAACAATGCAATCCGGGCCGCGGTCAGAATTGCCATGGACCAGGGACATACTGTCCTGGGCATCGAAGACGGCATCAACGGTCTGATCAATGGCAAACTCCGTGAATTCTCCTGGATGGACGTTGAAGAGTGGAATAACCGCGGCGGCACCGCACTCGACACTAACCGCAAACTGCCCGAAGAAAAAGATTTTTACAGCATTGCCAGGACGATTGAAGAACATAAAATCGACGGACTGCTGATGATCGGCGGATGGGCAGGTTATCAGGCTATTGAAAGTCTGTTCCTGATGCGGAAAAACTTCAAGACATTCAACCTGCCGATGCTCTGCATTCCAGCCGCCATCAACAACAATCTGCCGGGTTCCGAACTGGCGATCGGCGCGGATACCGCGCTGAACACGATTGTTGAGGCGGTGGACAAGATCAAACACTCATCCGACAGCTCCCGCCGCGCATTTATGGTGGAAGTGATGGGCCGCTACTGCGGCTATCTGGCGATGATGAGTGGGCTTGCCACCGGCGCGGAATACATTTATCTGCACGAAAAAGGCGTCTCGCTGGAACTGTTGCAGCAGCACCTCAAGGAACTGCTTTACAGCTTTGAAAAAGGCGGCAGGCATGTTGCGCTGATGATCAGAAATGAAAATGCCAATCCGACTTACACCGCCGACTTTATCTGCGAACTGTTTCAGGAAGCCGGCAAGAGTGTGTTTTCCATACGCAAATCAATCCTCGGCCCCATGCAGCAGGGCGGCACCCCGTCGCCGTTCGACCGTATCCAGGCAGTCCGGCTGGCCTTTGAAGGCACCAGTATCCTGCTGGAAAGCATCAAACAGGGCGACAGCCGGTGCTGTTTTATCGGCCAGAGCGGCGGCAAAACCGTCATCAGCGACATGAACAGCATCCAGCGCATGGTGGACGAAGACCAGCAGCGTCCGTCCGCGCAATGGTGGGAACCACTCTACAACGTAGCCATGTCCATGGCCAAAAAACCGAGGTAAGTATTGAGGCGGTCGGACGGTGAAACTTAGAGGAATTATTTGATCATGAAAAGACCGCCAGTAATTATAATTATAAATTTGATTATCCTTTCACTTGGATATCTCTGCTGTACTTATGCAGTAATTGATGAACTAAGTGGAGGTGCGTGTAGTAGTGAAAAATTGACAGGTTTTCTTGCCTGGCTGTCTCTGACTCTTTACATGATAGGGACTTGCATTGCGATTTTCAAGCGCCAGTCCAGGTCAATTTTTCTTTTTGGGGTGTTGTTATTGTTGCTAGGATTTATTAGTTGTTCATGGCCTTACGGCTTATCAGCGTTAATCATTATTTTATTGCCTTTCATTATTGGTATTTCATTTATCGTCTGGGGGATTGCTCTGTCCGGAAACAGCAGTAACCCATTGGAAAATAATTCCAAGCAATCTCGCTACAAGTATTGGCTTTACTCCGCAAGCTTTTTTTGTACAGCCAGCATGCTTGTGGCGATATTTGGCCGGTTTATTCATGAATTAGATGTGTCAAGAAATCATGAATTTCTGCGGAAAGTAATATTTCCAACCACTTGGTATCTCGTGCTTATAGGCATCTTGCAAATCATTTTGTATTACATCCTGTGCAAGCTGAAAGAACACCGGGAAAAGAATCAATTGTCAAAAGAATAGCAGGAACTGAAATGATCATGAAAAGACCGCCAATTCTTATAATTATAAATTTGATTATCCTTTCACTTGGATATCTTGGTAATGTTTACCATGCAACCGGAGATATAGTGAGCGAGGTACGTAGTGAGAAAATAATAACCCTGATTACATTGTTGGTTATGACTCTTTTCATGATCGGTACTTGTACTGCGGTTCTTACCCGCCATGCCAGATCCGTTTTATTATTGGGAGTGCTTCTATTATTAAGCGGATTCGCTTGTCGCAATAGTTCGGAAATCATTGTTCTATTATTTCTTTTTACAGGTATTTCATTTATAGTCTGGAGTATTGGCCTGTTTGGAGGCAATAGTAATCAGCCGGAAAACACCTTCACCCAGCCTCCTAAAATATATAAATATTGGCGGTACTCCGTAATCACTTTTTTTGCGATAACTATACTATTGGGCATGCTGGGAAGTTATTTCGGAGATATGTCAAGAAATTATGAATCTATACAAAAGACTATGTTTCAAATAATGAGCTGCTTTTTATTCGCAGGCATCTTGCAATTTGTGATATATTACATACTGTCCAAGAGAAGGGATTATCGGGTAAAGAAAACCAATTTCCAGAAGATTGACGGAAACTTGCAGCACTGAGATTTCCGATTCAGGAATCAGTGCAAAAAAAAGCCCAGGGGGGCCCGGGCTAAAAAACTTACGTTTTTTTAGTTGTTATGAGGTCAGGCCTGAGCGCCTGGCCTGGTTACTTACTTTTTATCCTTGTCGAGATAGTACTGTTCGAATCCGAATTCATTTTTGACTCCGGCCTCGACAGTGCTTTTGTTTACCGCCAGCAGATCTTCGCTGACCGGGCTCCTGACCGGGGAATCAGGATCTTTCGTGCGGCATTCGATAACCAGCACCAACTGCGCTTTCTTGGTGGACTCGGACTCGGTGGAGAAGAGGTAGCCGAGGAACGGGAGGTCTTTCAGGAACGGAACCCCGGTGACGCCCCGGACGACATTCTTCTTTTCCAGTCCGCCGATCACGAATCTGCCGCCTTTATTGCTCAGCATGACTTTGGTGTTGACCGTGCTGTCGCGGGTGATGCGCGGCGTGCCGTTGGAATTCCAGCCGACCAGGCTGTCATTCAGCATATTGACCGAGATCATGCTGGACTCTTCGCAGATAACCGGCGCCAGAGTCATGGAGAATCCGTATCCAACCACGGCGGGATTGGTGACTACTTTGGTGTCTTTGAACGTAATCATATCAATCGCGTTGCTCCATTCGGTCTGCGGAATCCATTCCCTTATACCGGTAGTGGCATTGGTTATGGCCTGTTCCAGCATGAACGAGAAAGCCTGCACGGTGGTTCCGATACTGCCGCCGCCCTTGGCGAACCGTCCGGGACCGGAGGCTACGCGCAGCGAGTAGGCGGTTACGGTGCTGCCCTGGATTCTTGACACTGTGACCTGGCCGGAGAAATTGGCGGTGAAGTCAATCGTCGTGCCGGAGCTGTCGTTTGCCACAATCCGGTATCCGCCTTCAGTGGCAGCCGGAGCGGCAGTGGAGCTGACAAAGAAATCGCCGGATGGGAACATGCAGCCGGAGATGATGGCTTTATCCGGAATCTTGTCTCCGTCTTCAAAGTTATAGATATTCGTCCGGGATTCGATTTTGCCGGTAGCCTGGCTCATGACCAGCATTTCGCCGGCGGTGACAACGCTGCCCTTGCCGGTGGATACCAGGAAGTCGAGATAACGGGTATTCCATTTCGGGTTGAAATTGACATACTTGGTGTTGCTGGAGCCGTTTTTGCTGACGCCGCCATCCCAGGTGGCGCTCCAGTTGTCGCGGATGCGGGCTCCGGTGGCGAAGATGTCGGAACCGGCATTGTTCTTCCACGCCTGGAAATCGGCGCCGATTTTGGCGTCATTTTCAGCATAGATCTCGTACACGTTGTATTTAATTTCAACTTCATAAGTCGGCGTGTCGTACAGCTTGAGCATTTTCTCAATATTCTTCTGTCCGTAACGCGGGATGTACATGAACAGGCAGTTCAAGCCGGTGTCATAATCAATATGGTCCATGCCGCGCTGTAATTCAACGTCATCGCCTTCAACGTTCGCGCCGACGTTTTTTACCAGCCGCGCCAGGTCCCGCGAAGTCCAGTACTTGGGAAAGTAGACGAAGGTGGTCTGTCCCGATGAAGAGGTGACGGACGGTTTGTCCAGCGCCTCCACGATCTCGTCAATACTCATCCCGTTGTCATGGCTCTTGAAACGGTATTCTTCCGCCGATATAATCAGCACGCCTTTGCCGTTATTGTATTTAATGCATTCAACCGTGGTATTGTTCTCCTTGACCCGGTTGGCCATGACGGCATTGCGGACGAACGGCCGGATTTCATACGGGTCTGCGTTCTTCAGCACATACGTTTTGGTGACGACATACGGGTCATTGTTATCCCGGATGAAATGGAACTGATCGGTATCATGGTCCAGATTCATCATGATATTGGCCTGCACCTGAGTCTTTTCGTAAGGCGACGTCGGGTTGACATTTTTACTTCTGACCTGCGAGGACAACGGTCCGGCCGCGGAATAGTTTCTGCCTGCCGTCTGCTGAGCCGGCAGTCCGGGGCAAAAGAGCAATCCGGCGGCGGCCACCGCAGTTAAACATAATATTCTTCGATTCATTTTTATTTCCTCCTTGTTGTCATTTCAGTTATTTGGTTTCCGGAACAGCAGGCGCTGCCGCCGGAGCTGCAACCGGGACGGCTGCCGCCGGAGCCGTCGCAGGGGCGGGAACTGTTACTGGAGCCGCTGCCACTGTCGTCGCCTTTTCAGCCGGTTTCTTCAGCATTTCCTGAGTCAGCAACTGGCCGGCCCAGCCTGCTAGTTCGGAATCCGGATTAACCCAGTCCGCCTTGACCGTGACAAAGTAATAACTGCTGTTTTTTACTTTTGTAGTCGTACCGAACAGATATTTCAACACCGGGATCGAGGAAAGGAACGGCACGCCGATGGTCTGTTCAGTTTCGTAATCCTTCTTCCATGTCGCCAGCAGGCGTTCATTGCCTACCGCCAAAGTCAGATTGGACGAAGCGTTCATGGTCTGGTAAAGCTCCTGTCCGAAATTATTGCGCTCCACCGGATCGGCTTTGGAGACGAAATAATTGAACATGACCGTACCTTCAACCGCGGATACTTTCTCTTCGTCATAGCGGCGGTCGTCCGGCGATTCGGACACCGTATTGCCGGCACCTTTGAAACAGATTACCGGCTGATTGATCGTCAGCTCAAAAAATGACGGCGATCCCGGTACCACATTGGTCTGGTCGTTTTCCGGATTTTTGAGGATATTCTGAAAATCCGGCGCAAACTTGATATTGTATGAATTATCGAAATCATTCACCATCGTCAAGCTGCCGGAATCGGCAATTCTGGCCCTGCCGCCCTGCGCCAGCACCCGGACAAAACTCATATCGAACTGCGGCGCGAACAGGAATCCGCCCCATGCCCAGTTGGCTTTGCTCATGATGTCAGCGCCCTTGAAAGCCGCGGACTTGACAACATTATCCCAGCCGGAAAGATTCATTGATTCCATTCCCGCCCCGAAGATATCCAGTCCGGGCCCGTTCTTCCAGGCCACATAGTTGATCCCGATGTCAGTAAGGTCGCTGTCGCGGACTTCATACACCCGCATCTTCAACTGCACCTGCGGCACCGGGCGGTCCAGTTCATTAATCCAGCGCATCACCTGATCGCCGTCGGATTTCGAGGACTTCCAGTACAGCATGGAAACGCTCTCGTCCAGAAACACGCTGCTGTTGCCCGGCAGGATGTTATTGCGGAGAATTTTCAGCATTTCCGGAGTCGCCCGATTTTTAGGATAATACCCGAAACGGCTGATCCCGGTGCCTTCAACCACCGAACCGGAACTGTCTTTGACCCCCGGGATATCTATTTTGGATATCATGTCATCAACGTAGGGCATCATGTCCACGCTCGTGCTGACTACCAGAATCTCCTTGCCGGCGGCCTTGAAATCCAGCCGCTGAACATTCGAGTCGATGTTGTAGCGCTTGACCGCGCCTTCGACGAAAGGCGCAATGTCGCATGCACGGGTGTGCTTCAGTTCATAGGCCTTTGAAACCATATATGACTGGGCGTCATCCTGGTTAAGACGAAGTTTCTTTACCTTCTCCGCATAGACGCTGAAGCTGGACAGTACCATCAGCAACAGCAATGCCGACACATATATTTTTCTCATCTTTCCCTCTTTTACTTAGTTTATTAGTATCAACTTCTAAAAATTTAATTGTCTTACGATTAACGGTTTAACCCGGGATTCACATATCCCGCCTTTGAGTTTAGTATTGGAATGCCTTCTCAGACATCCCGATACTATTTGATTGTGCTGTAGTTTTGTTGTCGCATCATGGTATCACCCCATTTTTAAATTGATTTTTCAAAAATAATAGAAAAGACAAAATTTATATAGCTTTTATTGTGCCAATTATTTTATAAGTATATGTAAGTATTTAAATATTAATTGAATATATATTATACATATACATTAAATACAAAAATGTAACTATTTGTTTTATCACATTTTTGTGTATCGAGTGTTGTGTAATTACATTTTTGTAATTATTGAAGATGTTTATATGAAATGCAGTAGTTGCAGAGAAGGAACAACCAGGATGATTTGTGCTGCATAAAATTAAAAAGCCCGCCTTGATGGCGGGCCTGAGAGACTTGAGCAGCGTTATTTCAGCCGATTTTGACGGGTTTGCCGGTGGCTGCCGATTTATAGATGGCATCCAGCAGTTTCATTACGGTCACGCCCTGTTCAGGGGAAACTACATAAGGAATCTTTTTCACGATGCAATCAATGAAAGTGTAATAACTGTTTTTGCAGGTCGGTACCGGCGGGTGCAGATGCATGTCATACTGGCATCCGGCTTTTTCCTGATAACATTCGACATGGAACTGGTAGCCTTCTTCGAGATTGTACTGGAAGATACCGCCCCTGGTTCCCAGCAGGCGGGTGGACATCTTTTCGCGTTCCTTGATGTTGGCCGCCCATGACGCTTCGATTTCCAGGGTGGCGCCGTTTTTGAATTTAATCATTCCGCATGCGAGGTCTTCGACATCGTAAGTTTTATTCTGCTTTTTGGCAATGGCGGAAGCAATGTGGTTATAGGCGCTGCCCATGACCCATTCCGGTTCCGGGTAATCCATCAGCCAGAGGGCGAGATCCAGGCGGTGAACGCCCAGGTCGATCAGCGGTCCGCCGCCGGAAAGCGCTTTGGTGCCGAACCAGCCGCCGAAACCGGGCATGCCGCGGCGGCGATGCCAGACGGTGCGTCCGAAATAAATGTCGCCGAGTTCACCGCTTTCAACCAGTTGCTTCATGGCGAATGACTGCGGCGTGAAACGGAACGAGAAGTTGATGCCGAGGCGTTTTTTGGCGCGCTTGGCGGCGGCGAGCATTTCTTCGGCTTCCGCGGCATTCATGGCCATCGGTTTTTCGCAGAGGACATGCGCCCCGGATTCGAGCGCGGCAATGGTCAGCGGCTTGTGGAACTTATTGGGAACTGCGATGCTGACAACATCAAGTTTCTCCTTTTTGAACATTTCCAGCGCATCGGTATAATATTTGGCAATACCCTGCTCTTTGGCCGACTTTTCCAGCTTTACCTTATCAACATCGGCAATCGCGACGACTTCAGCGTCCGGATGTTCTTTATAACCGTTGATATGCGCCTGGCCCATGCCCAGGCCGACAACTCCGATTCTTAGCTTTTTCATCTTGTTGATTCCTTGTTATTTCTTAGTGTTGCCGTCCACATCCTGCACGATTCCGGCGCTGACAGTATGAGGATTAGGCGTCCTGATTATTTCCAGCGGCCGGGCGTTAGGCGCGGAATGTGCCTGGTAAATCAGAGGTCGGGCCCAGCGGACTGCGTTGCCGATCACTTTCAGCACGTTTTTGTCATAGTAGGTCGGATAGGTTTCATGACCGGGGCTGAAATAGAATACTTTGCCGTGGCCGCGTTCAAATGCGACGCCGCTGCGGAAGACTTCACCGCCTTCAAACCAGGAGATGAAGATAACTTTGCCGTCCTGCGGAATATCGAAGCGCTCGCCGTACATTTCCTCATGCGGCAGTTCAAAATATTCGCCGATGCCCTGGGAGATCGGATGCGACGGCTCAATATTCCAGAGGCGCATCTTTTCGCCGACTTCGCGCCATTTCAGTGAACAGTTGGTTCCCATAAGGGCTTTGAAAATCTTGGAGAAGTGACCGGAGTGAAGGACAATCAGTCCCATGCCTTCGAGGACGCGTTTATGGACGCGCTTGACGATTTCGTCTTTGACATCGCCGTGATGACAATGCCCCCACCAGAGCAGGACATCGGTACTGTTGACCACTTCTTCGGTCAGGCCGTGTTCGGGATCATCAAGGCTGGCCAGGCGGATATTCAGGTCGTCCGCGCCGATGCCGTCGGCGATCGCTTTGTGCATGCCTTGCGGATACAGTTTTTTAACGGTTTCATTTGATTTCTCGTGACGGAATTCGTTCCAGATCGTTACATTAATTTTTTCTGACATGATAATCATGGCTCCTGCATGAGTTAAAAGATTCAATGTGATTAATTATAGATGCTGATTTCAAACAAGTCAACAGGTTATATATATACAAAATGTGATATAAATATCCATGTTGTGAGGGTGGCTGGAAGCCCCCTGCCTCCTGTTTTCTACTTTGTATAACTTGCGAAAATACGGCGGAAATATTCTTGCTGCCATAGCCGCAGACGTGTCCGATTGTATCGATTTTCACCCCTGATTTGTACAGGGAAAGCGCATGTTTAAGCCTGACTGAATCCAGGTATTCTTTGACGCTGCAGCCGTAAGCCTGTTTGAATGTGCGGTAGAGTGTAGTCCGGTTGACCTTGAACGCCTCCGCCAGTTCCTCGACGGCGGGATAGCCGAACTGCGCCTGATCAATCTGATCTTTGATTTGTTCCGCCAGATTGCGTTTGCCCTGCGGCTTGCGGCTGAGCATGGACAGTGTCTGCCAGGCTGCCGCGACAGGCAGGAAGGGGGAATATTGTTTACTGAAAAAGGATTTTTCCAGGGAGGAGAACAGTGCAAACAGTTCCGGCTTGTCGGATTTTAAAAATGGTTTTTTAGGAGAAAGTCCGGCTTGATTCAGCAGCAGTTCAAGATTGTTTCCGTCAAAATGAACCCAGTAATATTGCCATGACGCAGCCGGGAAGTCGTGATAATAAATCTGCATACCCGGGAAAAACATGAAAATATCACCGGGGCCGGCCTGGTAGCTTTTTCCGTCACAGACAAATTCTCCAAGTCCGGAAATGATGAAGTGCAATGCATGACTGAGCGGAATTTGCTCGTATTCGAAATTGCCGCGGCTCTCAAAGAAACTGAATTTCTTCATCCGCAATTCCTGCTGTAATGACGGCAGGGCAGGGATGTTCAACGTTGCCGTACGATTAATGAAATTATTATTTCGACGAAACATTTAATACCTGATAATGCAACATTTTATCATTGATTTATGCATTAAATATAGTTATAGTCTTAATAATATGCAACATTAAATATGAAAAATAATCCGGAGACTGATAAAATGGATATTATGCCGATCAGGAATATTGAAGACTGGGAAATGCGTTTGAAACGTCAGGATGCCTGCTGGAATTGCGAGATTCTTGATCGGCCGGTAGTATGCATGTCGTCCTGTGAACCGGGTTATCGGCAACCGGAACCGAAATATGAGCATATGACCGCTAAAGATTATTGGATGGATGCTGAATATCAGGCGGAACGGCGGCTGGCGGGGATTAGAGCGACCAGATATTTTGGTGATGCCCTGCCGTTTACCTACCCGAATCTCGGACCGGATTTCTTTGCCGCGTGCTTTGGCGGCAACCTTGTATTTGAAGAAAAATCAACCTCATATATTGTGCCTTTTGTAAAAGATTATGCAGAACTTGACTCACTGCGGTTTGACTATCAATCTGAATGCTTCAAGAATATGGAGAGAATGTATGACGCGCTGATCGGGATGAATGACGGCGACTGTTACATCGGCTGGCCGGATATCCATCCGGGCGGAGACTGCCTGGCCGGGCTGAGAGGATCTGAGGTATTGTGCATGGACTTGTACGATTATCCCGATCAAGTTAAGAAAAATGTAAGGATGGTTACTGCCGAACTTAAAAAGCTGTTGGATTTTTATTTCAAAAAACTTGGAGCTCATAAATACGCGGTTACCGGCTGGCCGGGGATTGTTTCATCAAAACGCTGGTCAGTGCCCAGTTGTGATTTTGCGTATATGATTTCCGTTGATAACTTCAATGAATTCTTTCTGGAAGGAATCCGGGAGGAGTGCAGCTTTACCGATGCCAATATTTTTCACCTAGATGGAAAGGGCTCTCTAAAGCATCTTGACGCGCTGCTTGAGATTGAAAAACTCAATACAGTGCAATGGGTTTACGGGGCGGGACAGGGACGTGCATCCGACTGGATTCCGGTTTATCAGAAAGTGCAGGCGGCCGGTAAGGGAGTACAGATTAATATCGATCTTGACGAATTGGACACAATCATGCAAAATCTACGTCCGGCTGGAGTATTCCTCTATGTCCGCGGAGTCGATGACGAAGAAACTGCCAATAACGTAATCAGCAGAGTTTCGAAATGGAAATAAGTTTTATGGCTGGCTGAATAGGGAAATCAGTGTATCTTAATCATCCTGTGTTTTCATAGATAACCGGATGGTTTATGACTTTAACTTATGATGAAATTTTAAAACTGTTGCGGCAGCCCGGGGCGGCACTATGCCGTTTGCCCGGCGATATATCGGAATATGGAATCTTTGCCAATCCGGTTAAAATTTTGACTGCTCAGAGTGCCGCAGAGGTTGTACCGCTGCTTAGTGAACTGGAAGAAGCGCTGGCGGCAGGATTTTTTGCCGCCGGTTTCATTGCTTACGAAGCCGCACATGCGTTTGACCGTGCGTTCAATACGCTGCCGTCTGAAGATTTTCCCGCTGCGTGCGTTGCTGTTTATGCAGAAGTTCCCAGATGTTTTTCCGCTTTTCCGGATTGCAGTGAAACAATTTCACTCGATTTTGAGCCGGAGATCAGTCATGACGAATATTGCGTGGCGCTGGAACGGATCGCGCAGGATATTGTAGATGGCGACATTTACCAGGCTAATTTTACCTTCAGGAATTACGCGCCGGCAGTAGCCGAACCGGAAAGACTTTTTCTCGGGTTGGTGAAGCGGCATCCGGTGCCGTATCCGGCGTTTTTCAACACCGGAGAGTTCAAAATACTTTCACTTTCTCCTGAACTCTTTCTGGAGAAATCTGGACGGCGGATTAAGAGCAGCCCGATGAAAGGCACCGCCAAGCGGCATCCAGACGCCGCCGCGGACAAGGCCGTCGCCGGCTGGCTGGCGGCGGACCCTAAGAATACGGCGGAGAACCTGATGATCGTGGATATGGTCAGGAATGATTTCGGACGGTTCTGCATACCCGGTTCCATACAGGTGGACCCGCTGTTCCGCGTGGATACCTATCATACTGTGCATCAGATGATAAGCACTGTGCATGGCGAGGTTTGCAAGGAAAAAAGTTTGCGTGATATACTTCAGGCAGCATTCCCCCCGGCTTCGATTACCGGGGCACCGAAAATCAGTGCGGTAAATATCATCAGTCGCGAAGAAAAAAGTCCGCGTAAGGTTTATACCGGGGCCCTGGGGTGTTTTATGCCTTGCGGCGATTTTTGCCTGAATGTGGCCATCCGGACGCTGATCTGTTCCGCCGGTCGTACTGAGCTGGGAATCGGCAGCGGGATTGTTTATGATTCCAGTGCGGAATCCGAATGGCAGGAAGCTCTGTTGAAAAGCCACTTTATCAACTATTCAATCCCTGAATTTCAGGTGCTGGAGACCATGCTGCGGGAGAAGGATGCGGGAATAAAATATCTGTCTGAGCATCTGGCCAGAGCGGAGTCCACCCAGCGCTATTTCGGGCGGCAGTGGAATCGTGCCGCGGTTGATGATGCGTTGTCCGCTATCAAGGCAGGGCAGGTGCCAGCCAGACTCCGGCTGCTGATTGCGGCGGACAGTTCTGTCAGCGTGGAGGTTTACCCGCTGACTGTCGTCGGATGGGGTGAAACTTCGCTCCGGTTGCTGGTATCCAAGGAGAAAGTTGACAGCGGGGATGTTTTTCTGTACCACAAGACTACCAATCGGGATTTCTACAATCGCCATTTGCATGATGCCTATGAGAATGGTTTCGATGAAGTAGTATTTTTTAATGAACGCGGCGAACTGACCGAAGGCGCGATATCGAACATTTTTTTGCGCCATGGCAATCAATGGT
The DNA here is from genome assembly GCA_041665605.1 of Victivallaceae bacterium. GTDB lineage: Bacteria > Verrucomicrobiota > Lentisphaeria > Victivallales > Victivallaceae > CAIPAT01. The sequence continues at coordinate 28,846 of JBAYIO010000072.1, forward strand.
TCACCCCGCCGCTGACTTGCGGCCTGCTGCCCGGAATATGGCGTAAAGAAACATTGCATGAACTGAACGCCGTTGAAAAAGTCTTGCGTCTTGAAGATCTGAAAGCCGCCGAAGAAATAATCCTGGGCAATTCGGTTCGCGGAAAAGGTGTTGTTCAGGAAATTGTATATCAATAATTCACAATTCGATTTTGATTTCCGGATTTGCTTCAATATAGTAAACTTGCAGTAATTTTATCACACTAAGGAGTTATGATGGCAGAAGGCATGAGAAAACTTACAGCGGATGAAGAGATCGAATTTTATAAAGAGATTATCGCCGACCCGGTAAAGGAAAAAATGCTCAGCAATGTTCGCGATTCCTTTCATGTGCTGTACAGCAGATCGCAACTGTTATTAAGTTTGATCACGATCTGTTTGACGATTACCGGATTTTCCGGACCTAAAATCGCGGAATCTAATCTGACTTCCAGAGTTCTGATTATAACCGGACTGTTTTTTGTGCTGCTGTCTGCGGTCATTCTGTTGTCCGGCCCGCTGTTTATCAAATTCGGCGAAAAAGGTGATATATTTTTTATGCTTGAATGTCATTTTTTTGCTAAATATAATTTTAATCGGCCTTGATGCTGAACGTTTTTCTATTTATTGCGGTAGGACAGGGGGCAGTTGGAAGTTACCTCTTTGAATGCTCTGGAAAAATTCTGGACATTGCTGAAGCCCAGCTTGTCGGCCACTTCCGAGACATTGAGCCCGGAATACGCCAGCATTTCGCCTGCTCTCCACATCCGGAGTTCACGGTGCATTGTGCGCGGACTGATGCCGTAGGCAGCTTTGAACATTTTTCTGAAATAGGAGGAACTCATGTTAAAGTTGGCGGCCATGACATCAACATTGAGTTCCCTATCCAGATGTTTCTGCAAATATGCCACTGCCTGCTGCATGGTAACAGTATGCGGATTACTCTGCTCAGAGTGTTCAGCAGTTATTATCAGTATTTCTTCCAGCATTTGCAGAAATAATCCGGACTGGGCCAGGCGCTGCCATGGAGAATTTTTATGGATATGGCAGATTTTGCGGAACAGCGATTTAATGTTAGGGTTAGCACCCGTGAAGATTTTACCCTGCAATTGCGCGATAATTCGGTCATTTACAGGCGGGTGCATTCTGGCTGCGTATCCTTGCAAATCCATCATTCCGCCGGGGACAACCGCATTCCAGTGACTGCGCTCCGGATCATAAAGCAGATCGAAGTGAAGATAAATACAGTGCATTTCTTCAGAAGTCCCGCGCATCCAGTGAGGCGTGTCCGGCGGAATCCAGATCAGGTCGTCCTCGGCAACTTCGAATTCCTGCCGGTTCACAGAAAATACGCCATATCCGCTGCCGATGTAAACCGCCAGATAGTCCAGCAGTTTTCTTTCGGCCATATACCATTTTAATCTGATATCATCGCCGCTCTGCCGGATATAAGGTGAAAAATTCACCAGCCGCCAGGCCGTTTCCAGCGGCGGCGGCCGGACTTCAATTTCTTTGAGCGTAATATTGTTCATTTTATCCTTTATAATCGTTTAAGATAAAAAATAGCTGTATGTGATAAATAATCAAGTTCATTGATGATTGAGTTTTAGATAAAAAAGATTATAATTGATAATAAGCAATTTATCAATAAAGGATTAATAATA
>JBAYIO010000073.1:0-30424 GCA_041665605.1 Victivallaceae bacterium
GTTGATAACGTGGTTGGCGAACCATGCGTTACTATAGCAATGGACGTTGGAGATCACTTGCATCTGAAGATTTTTGACTCTCACCGGCTCAGCCGGTGGTAGTTTTGCCCTGAAGGAGGACAACACAATTCATAATCCGGTCAAATATTTCAGGCAAAACCTTTTCCGGGGCATAATTAGAGCTGTTTGCATCACTGCCTGAATGAATTCGCTTCCCTTGACTGAGTTCTATTATAGTATTCGCCATTTTATCCAGATCCAGATACGGCACGGCAATGTAAGCATCATGGCTGGCGTATTCAGTCCAGCCAATAACGTTTTCGAAGCAAAGCACCGTTTTGCCAAGAGCGCTTGCTTCGGCGGCAACAAGCGAAAAGGACTCTTCACGCGAAAGAAGCAGTAAAATATCAAATTCAGCCATATAGCTTAATGCATTCGGGGTTTTTCCCGCAAATCGCACCTTATCCGCAAGGCCAAGTCTTTCCAGGTCATATTCGAGTATTTTCTGATATTGGGGGCATGTTTCGCCTACCCATACAAAAAATATTTTGCCGTTACCACTATTTTCTGATATTTTTCTAAGCAGCGGAACCAGTAAATCCATGCCTTTATGCCAGCTCAGAGTGCCGCATATGCCAGCAATAAATGCATCGGCAGGCAACCCCGGCGTCTTTTTCAGGTCGATTCTCTCCGTGATATTATTCGCTATCCGGCGGCTGACAGGCGGTATAACCGAAATCTTGTCTTCAGGAATGCGATAACGTTCCATTAAATTACGTTTTACGGCATTTGATACGCCAATAAAGTGTTTTGCAAATGGCACACAGGCCTCGAATGGTTCAGCGCTGCCGGAATTTTTAATTCCGGATTCCAGCTCATGCACATGCAGCAAAAAAGGGCAGGCCAACATCGATGCAAGCGACTTCATTACTCGGCAGGATGCTGCTGAATTGACATAACATAAATCATAATTATTCCGCTTCAGCGCGGACATGATTAATTTCGAATGAAATTCAGGATATAGTTTATTGAGTATCTTTGTGCAAATATTGGCCGGGTTGTAATTCCAGTAATACACTTTACTGATATGAGAGAATTCGATGTCCGGTTTGGTGCGGCTTAATAAAAGGATGTCAAATTCAATATTCTTATGCTCACGTTTAAGCCATTCAAGCAGCCCCAGTATAAAAAGCGGCGCTCCAGTCCTGTCGGCCTCATGTATGACAAATAGAATTTTCATTGCTTCATTCCTCAAAACGAGCTGTACTGCCGCTCATGATTTCCGCCTGGATGACATGCCGGATATTACTGTTCGAGCCCACAATAATGGGCGAAACCCGTGATTGTGCAAATATCGCATAAATGTAAAACCGTGAATTCGGCAATATTGTATAAATGGAGACGAACCCCATGGATATAATTTTATCGCGGTTAAAAGACCGAAAAACTTCTTATTGACCAGGAACCGGTCTCGCAGGACTAATCGCGTTTTTGCCGTCTGGCTGACGCCGCCCTGCCTGACATTCAGCAGCGGATGATCAATGTAGTGGAAGTGACATCCCTTCCGCCACATATACAAAATAAATTCATAATCCGGAACGACATTTGAAATGTCAAACTGAAAGTCTGACATCGCAGCAGTCCTGATGCTCATTCCGGCAAAGACTAAACCGGTCAAATAGCCCAGTTTGATGTGCCTGAGAATTGAATCATCGTGTTTATTCAGAGAGAAAAATAATTTATTGTCGTTGGTGGATGATGAAATGAATTCCTCAGTTCTCCGGTCAATGACATTAATGTTGGAGAAGAGCAAGTCAATATGCGGATTTCCAGCGAACTCATTTGCCATTTGCTCCAAAGCGGTGTTGTCAATATAATAATCATCTGCCCCGAAGAAAGTTATTATATCGCCGGTAACATATTTCAGTGCTTTATTTGTGCCATCGGCGGGACTTGAATCCTTTTCGCTTATCCATGAATGAATGCTGGAATTATATTTTTTTATAATATCGACAGTATTATCCGTGGACTTCCCGTCAACTATTATAAGCTCAAAGTTTTTATAGGTCTGATTAAATATCGACAGAAGCGCCTGTTCAAGGAATTCACCACTGTTATAGGTCGGAATTATTATAGATAATTTAAGCATAATATCAGGTTGAGTCAATTTATTTGAATGGTCTTCCAGTCCAGACGTGGTCTTACCGCGCCCAGCCAGGGGCCGGTGGTATGTTCCTGTCTCATCAAACCGGTATCATTCACATTAAATGTCAGGACATCTCGGATAAAAAGGATATTATCGCTTGCGCCAGTGACATTTATATAGATTGAAACACTGTGCAATCCATCATTTAATAAAAGTCCCGGTATCGTACAGGATGTACGAAATTCCCCGCAGGGATAACGGCGGGTATTCCATGGATCCGGAGTCATGCACATGGATGGCATATTGGACGAGGTAAAGACGGTAATGCCCATGGCATTGACTATATGAAAAGATATCAGGCGTCGCCCGTTTGGCTCAAGATTCGAATAATCCGCTTCAATCTGAAAAGCTTTGTCAATATCTACGTCGCCGGTAACTTTACCGTCGCTGACGATGCGGACAGACTTTAGTCTGACTCTTGAATCTCCAGGCGCGGATTCCGGATGAGCCCAGATAATTTCTCCAACTTGACTTTTGCCGGAATTTAAATAAGTATCCACGACTTTGGAAATTTCACCATCCGCCTTTACGGTTCCCGATTCAAGTAAAACGCCGCGGGAACACAAAAGTTTAACCGCGATCATATTGTGACTGACAAAAATCACGGTTCTTCCTTCTTTGGCGATATTCTCCATCTTGCCCAGGCATTTTTTCTGGAATTCGGCGTCCCCGACGGCAAGAACTTCATCCACGATCAGGATTTCCGGGTTGAGATGCGCGGCCACGGAGAAGGCCAGCCGGGTGTACATGCCGCTGGAATAGAATTTCACCGGAGTGTCGAGGAACCGTTCAACGCCGGAGAAATCAATAATTTCGTCAAAACGTTTTTTGATTTCAACATTGGTCATGCCCAGCAGAGAGCCGTTCAGAAAGATATTTTCACGTCCGGTCAGTTCAGGATGGAACCCGGTGCCGACTTCGAGCAGGCAGCCGACGCGCCCGAACAGTTCGACTTCGCCTTCGGTCGGGGTGGTGATGCGGCTGAGGACTTTCAGCAGCGTGCTTTTGCCGGCGCCGTTGCGGCCGATAATGCCAAGGACTTCACCTTCTTTAACGTCAAAGGAGACATCTTTGAGCGCCCAGAACTCTTCGCGCTGGTCGAGGGCTTTTCCGGTGAGCATACTTTTAGTCATTTTCCATGGGAACCGGACTGCGGTCTTAATGGATTCGACCAGGCTGCGCTGGGGAAGCTTTTCACCGATATGATACTTTTTACCAAGTCCGCGTACTTTGATGGCAATATCAGACATATTTATTTCCCTATATAGTCAGCGAAGACTTTTTCACGGCAGTGGAACCAGATGGCGCCGGAGATGAAAGTAAAAACGGAAATACCCAGCGACAGGAAGAACAGTTTACCGGGGGCGTAGGCGTAATCAAACAGTGACCAGCGGATGCCTTCTATCACGCCGGTCATCGGATTCAGAGCCACGATCCACAGATATTCATTGGGAATGATGTTCACCGGATAGACCACCGGAGTGGCGAACATCCAGAACTGGACCAGAAACGGCACTATATAGCCGACATCGCGGTATTCGATGTACAGCGCGGAAAGCCAGAATCCGATGCCGAGTGCGGTCATCATCATCAGAATCAGGAACAGCGGCAGAAATACGATATTGGCCGTCGGCATCTGACAGTAGAATATCATCATGGCCGCCAGTCCGGCAAAGCCGATCAGAAAGTCAACAATCCCGGCGAGGCATGACGCCAGAGGAACAATCATACGCGGGAAGTATATTTTTGAGATCAAATTTTCATTGGAGAGCAAACTGCCGGTTGTGGCAGTCAGCGTCCTGGAAAATAACTGCCACGGAAGCAGCCCGGCAAAGGCAAACAATGCGTAAGGAACTTTCAAATCCTGTTCAAGTCTTGCGAATTTTCCGAATACCACCGTAAACAGCAGCATCAGCGCCAGCGGCTGAATCAATACCCACAATACGCCGAATACGGTCTGCTTGTATTTTACTTTGATATCGCGCCAGGTCAGGAAATAAAGCAATTCCCGGTAGCGGAAAATTTCCATGAATTCTGACAACCGGAATTCTTTAACTGGCCGGATTAATAAATGATGTTCGGAATTAATCTGTTTTTTTTCTTGCATTGCGCAGTATTTCTGACCTTAAATTAAGCATTTTATTTAAAATGTTTCCAAGCGTCGCCCCGTCACTTCCGTAAAGGTAAAGCAACACAGGACTTATTATACCCTATTCTCGCCGTATTTCAAAGGACGGGCAGGGAATCCGTTGTGAATTGATTATGATTAAGAAAAACGCAAAGAAATCATAGAAAATATCGTCTGCAGGCTTTCAAGTTTCTTCAGACAGGATTATTTTGAATAAGGTTTATTTTTAGGATTTGGATTTTAAAATGAATATTAATTATCGGATAGCTGTTGTCTGGTTATGTCTTTTTCCCGCGATGCTGAGTCGCGGCTACGGGCAGGGCAATGATCTGCCCGTCAAAATGCCCGATGCCGTTTCTTATGAAAGCTTTAAGATAAACAACCCGATTGACAGTTATGTAATCGCTCAACTGAAAGCAAACGGCATTCCGCCTTCAGCAACCTGTACCGATGAAATTTTTGTACGGCGAGTATATCTGGATGCTATCGGCACCCTGCCGACGCCGGCTGAAACAAGGCAGTTTCTTGGCGATCAGAATCCCCGCAAAAGAGCAAAATTGATAGATGCGCTGCTTGAACGGCGCGAATTTGCCGATTACCAGGCACTGAAATGGGGGGATCTGCTGCGCATCAAGGCGGAATTTCCCAGTAATCTCTGGCCTCAGGCGGCACAGGGATATGACCGCTGGGTTCGGCAGAATTTGCTGATGAATACACCTTATGATCAGTTTGTCCGGCAGTTGCTTACCGCTTCCGGAAGCAATTTTCATGTTCCGCCGGTTAATTTCTACCGGGCGTTTCAGGAGCGGGGACCGCGGCAGATTGCCGAAAATGTCGCACTGGTGTTTATGGGAATCAGGCTGAACAGCAAGGATTTTACGGAAGAGCAGATTCTGGGAATGGCCGCTTTCTTTGCCAAAACAGGGTATAAAAATACTGACGAGTGGAAGGAGGAGATTGTATATTTCAATGAACAGGGGAAACTGCTGGACAAGAAAACCAATCTGCCGGTTAAACCGGCCCCGCTGAACGGGAAACAAATGGATATCCCGCCGGATAAAGATCCCAGAGTCGTGTTCGCCGAATGGCTGACCGCTCCGGACAATCCATGGTTTGCCAGGAATGCGGTAAACAGGGTTTGGGGTCGGCTTACAGGACGCGGAATCAGTGACGTTGATAATATGTCAGCCCCGGGTGCCTGCCGGAGCCCTGAATTGCTGACGTATCTGGAGAAGGAACTGATTACAAATAAATATGATATTAAGCACATATTCAGGCTGATTCTGAACTCAAACACTTACCAGTTGTCCGCTAAAACAAATTCTTATAACGCGGCTGACGACAGCGGTTTTTCACATTACCGGATCAGGCGTGTTGAGGCCGAGCCGCTGATAGATGCTATTTGTCAGATAACCGGCACTTCCGAAACGTATAGCAGTAATATTCCTGAACCCTACACATTCCTGCCGAACGGAAATCGGGCGATCACGCTTGCCGACGGCAGTATTGATTCTCCGTTTCTTGAGCTTTTCGGCCGTCCGCCGCGCAATACATCTTATGAATCGGAAAGAAACAACACTCCGTCCTGGCTTCAGGCCCAGCATCTGCTTAATTCATCCCATATCCAGCGGAAAATTGATCCGGGACCGGTGATAAAAAAAATAATAACTGATAAAAAAGGCAATCCGTACATAGTCAGTGAACTGTATCTGCTTATTCTGTCGCGTTTTCCGACGGAGGAAGAAAAAAACATTGCTTTGAACTATATGAACTCGCCCAAACGCAAACAGAACGATGCCACCTGCGATCTGGCATGGGCGCTGATAAATTCCAAAGAATTTATCTTGAAGCATTAACTGAAGGATTAAAATGAATTACATTCTTACAGCAGGACTGAAATACGGTTTGTCTGCCGCCGTAGCGCTTTGCTGCCTGAATATTTCAGCCGTCGAGACTGAAGTAAAGAAGCCGACTGCAAAGGCCGTCATTCAGATATGGCTTGCCGGAGGCTTGTCGCAACTGGACACGTTTGACCCCAAACCGAATGCGGGACAGGATTATTGCGGGCCGTACAATAAACCGATTCAAACTAATATTGAAGGGATTCAAATTTCCCAGATGCTGCCGCTGATGGCAAAACAGGCCGATAAATACGTCATTCTGCGCGGCATGACGCACAACAACAACGGACACGAAACCGCAGCTTACCTGGTTCAAACCGGCAGAAAACCGGTTGAAGGACTGATTTTTCCCGGCGTGAGCGCCGTAGTTTCCTACTTCAAGGGCTACAATGGCGGCTACACCGGCATGCTGCCGCCGAGTATTATCATTACTTCCCCTCTGGGGCGCTTTTCTGAAACAGGATTTCTCGGTTCCCGTTACAAATCATTTGCGACAGGCAGCGATCCCATGAAACAGCCGTTTGCGGTGGAAGGAATCATTTCTGAAAAGATTACCATCGAACGCCAGCGCGACCGCCGGGAGTTGCTTAAATCGCTGGATTCTTTCGGCAGAGAGATGAATCAGTACCCGGCCGTTAAAGCTATAGATGCCTGCCAGGAACAGGCATATGCGGTAATTCTGGGCGACGCCGGTAAGGTATTTGACCTTTCTGAAGAGAAAAAAGAACTGAGAGAGAAATACGGGCTTAATAAATTCGGACAGTCCTGTCTTGTTGCCCGGAGGCTGGTTGAGCACGGTGTGCCTTTTATCACCATCAATGTTCCAGGCTGGGATACGCATAAAGATCATTTTCAGGAAATGTATAAGAAACTGCCTGAACTGGATAAAGTACTGGCGGCACTTCTGCAGGATCTGTCCGACCGTAATTTGCTGGACAGTACGATTGTCTGGGTTACCGGGGAATTCGGCCATACCCCTAAAATTCAAATGGAATCGCCCTGGAACGGCGGCAGAAGCCATTACGGCAAGGCATTTTCCGCATTAGTTGCCGGCGGCGGATTCCGCGGCGGCAAAGTAGTAGGTAAAACTGATGAACGCGGCGAAACTGTTGTGGAACGCCCGGTTTATCCATGGGATTTAACTGCAAGCATTTATATTCTGATGGGGATTGACCTTAATTCGCAGTTGCCCCATCCGGACGGAAGGGGCATCGCGGTTTCGCCGCTGAAGACCAAAGAAATTCCGGAAAAAGAAACCGGCGGAATTCTTAAGGAAGTTATGCCGGACGGAGCAAATTGAGCATGAACATCAGTCGAATATATGTCATTATTCTATCAGTCATCTTTGTCGCGGTTATGGATACTGCGATTGCGGCAGCCGAACTTCCTCATATAGGTTACGTATATCCTGCCGGAGGTAAGCCGGGAACTGAGTTTGAAATAAAGGTTGGCGGCCAGTTTATTTATGGCGCAAAATCAGCGTGTGTCAGCGGACGGGATGTCACAGTGCAAGTAATTGATTCCAGGGAACCTGAAAAAAAGAAGCCGAACAGCCAGAAGAAGGCGATTGAGGAGATTGTCAAATTAAAAGTTGCGATCTCCGGCGATGCCGCAGCCGGCGACCGCGAATTGTGCCTGATTACCGACACCGGGATTTCAAATAAGTTGACATTCAATATCGGTCAGTTGAAAGAGATCATGGAAACAGAGCCGAATGACAGGCGGGAAAATGCCGTCAGCGTTCCTGAACTGCCTGTTTTAGTCAATGGACAAATCATGCCGGGCGATGTTGATTTTTTTAAATTCAACGCAAAAAAAGGACAGCATCTTGTGATCGAAGCATCGGCCAGGGCGCTGATTCCGTATATGGCGGATGCCGTTCCAGGCTGGTTTAAAATCTGTCTGACACTCTATGATGCTAAAGGCGGAGAACTGGCTTTTGCTGATGACTTCAGATATGAACAGGACCCGGTGCTGTTTTACAATATTCCGGCCGATGGTGATTATTTTCTGGCTGTCCGCGATTCTATTTACCGCGGGCGGGAGGATTTTGTTTACCGGGTAAAAATCGGAGAGCTTCCGTATATAACTAATATTTTCCCGCTCGGCGCGCCATCAGGTAAAAATCCGGTTTCAGTAAAAATTTACGGTGTGAATCTGCCGGTGAATTCGATTGATGCCGATGTTGATAAAAGCGCGCCTGATATTCAGAAAATCAGCGTAAAGAATAACGGGCTTGTTTCAAACCAGGTTGCATTTTCGGTGGGAGGACTCCCTGAAGTTTTTGCAGCAGACTCCTGCAATGCACGAAAGACTGCGCAAAAAATTGCTGTTCCAGTAATAATAAACGGTCGAATCATTAATAATGGAGATAGAAACTATTTCTGTTTCGAAGGCAAAAAAGGGCAGACTATCTCTATCGAAGTTTATGCCCGGCGGCTTGGCTCGCCGCTGGATTCGTTCATTACTCTATTTAACAGCCGGGGAGAAAAATTGAAGGAAAATGACGACCGGAAAGATTTGAGTGAAGGCTATATTACTCATCATGCTGATTCCGGTCTGACACACATACTTCCGGAAAATGGAATTTATACTGTTCAAATCTATGATACGCAGGGTAAAGGCGGAACAGAATATGCCTATCGTCTCCGTGTCAGCGCACCAGAACCTGATTTCGCTTTGATTGCCGCCCCGGCGAGTCTGACCCTGTCTAAAGGGGGGACCGCGATGCTGACGGTTTATGTGGTTCGCAGGGAAGGCTTCAACGGCCGAATCGCGCTTAACCTGAAAAATAATAATTCCGGACTTACGCTCCGCGGCGCGGTTATCCCGGAGAACTTTAATAAAGTCCGTATTACAATTTCAGCTTCCGCACAGAGTCTCCCGGGGATAACTCTGCCTGTACTGGAAGGCACTGCGTTAATAAATGGCAGGAATGTCTGTCATGCGGCCACTCCGGCGGAAGACGAGACACAGGCATTCAGTTCACACCACCTGGTTGACTCCGGCGAAGAAACAGTTCTTATCAATGATTCCTCGCCGTTTACTATTTCCGCTGCTATTCCGCCTGAAGGTTATATCGAACTGGCTCAGGGAAAAGAAGTTTCCATCCCGCTGGAAATTATCCGGAAGCCGGATTTAAAAATCCCTGTTTCCATTCAGCTTGTCGATCCGCCGAAAGGCATTTCAATCAAAAACGGCTTTATTCCCGCGGCCAAAGATAAACATGCTATACTTTTAAGGGCTGAGTTCAATGCTGCGCCAGGCATTACGGACAACCTCATTCTGACCGGCACCGCTTATATTGAAAGGGAGGAACCGCCAATGCCGAAGAAAGAGGACAGCAAGGAATCTCCTAAAATACAGGAAAAGAAAGAAAAAGAAAATACTGCCGGCAATAATGTTGCCCCGAAAAACGTTTCTATTAAAGAAGCGCCTAAAATAAAAAAAGAAAAAGTAACAGTTATGCTGCCGGCGATTCCGTTTAAAATAATGAAACAACCGGACAAGGAAGACAGGAAGATTTAAGAATATGGGAACCATGACTATAACAAACAATGACAAGTGCAGTATTTCAGCTCTTACACTTCATGACAGAACAGAATACTGCATTACCTCCTGCGGCTGCGATAACGTGAAAATGAACTCTGCGCTGCAAGGTTTGCCGGCTGAACAAGATTCTTTAATGCTGAACCGTTTTGTCTTTGCCGGAATCCGGCACTATGCCGGAAATAAAGCTGCCGGACAGACCGTGTGGCTGCAGGGCGATGCCTGCAAGGACGGGACTGTATCCTCCAGTCAGGTCTTCGCCATTTCCGGGATCAGTCCTGTTCCAGTCAAATACAATTCTAAAACAGTCGGCTTTATTTACGAAGATAAATATGCCCGGTATTGCAGTTTAAGCGGAATCAGTCCTGAGAACATGCAGGCTTCACGTGCAGAACAAACACGCGAAGTCCTGGGAATCATTGCGTCAACGCTGAAGTGTCACGGTTTTCAATTCAACGATATTGTCCGCACCTGGTTCTTTCTTGACCAATTACTTGAGTGGTATGAAGAGTTTAATTGTGTCAGAACTGCTTTTTATAAAGAAAGCGGGATATATAAAAAGCTTATCCCCGCCAGTACCGGGATTGGCGCTGCAAATCAATTCGGGGCCGCTCTCATCTGCAATATACTTGCAGTTTGCCCAAAAACGGATGAAGTCAAAATTCAACAGATTGCCTCTCCAATGCAGCAATCTCCGTTGAACTACAAAAGCACATTCAGCCGCGCGGTGGAAATAGTTTTTCCCGCTCACCGTAATCTGATGATTTCAGGAACTGCCAGTATTGCTCCTGACGGTCGGTCCGAGCATGTCGGAGATCCTGAACTCCAGATTGACCTGACTATGCGTGTAGTCCATGCAATCCTGCAATCTCGTCAAATGGACTGGAGCGATTCATCCAGAGGAATAGCTTATTTCAAAAATATCGAAAATAGAGAAATATTCGACAAATATTGCCGCCGCCATAGCATTCCAGTTTTTCCGCTGGCTGTCGCTCATGCTGATATCTGCCGCAATGATTTACTTTTTGAAATCGAACTCGATGCCAGTAAATCTCCATAAAATGCTGACTGTAAAGATTATTCCGGTTGAGTAACAGCCGCCGCCGGCAGTGCGATTTTTACAGCGGTGCCAGCTCCTTTTCTGGACTTTATCTCCAGTCGGCCTTTATGTTCTTCCATAATCGAGGAGGAAATTGACAGGCCGAGACCTGTGCCGCCGGAATCGCGCCTGGTGGTAAAAAACGGATCCATAATATGTTTTAAGTCTTCTTTTTCTATCCCGCAGCCTTCATCTTTTATTTCAATGACAACCTCGTTGCTTTTTTTGACGAAATAGGTAGAAACCTTTATCCCCCGATCAGGCGAGGCTAAAGACTGACAGGCATTTTGGAGAATGTTAATGATTACCTGTTCCAGACGCTGCGGGACTCCGTTTACCTGGGGAATATTTGCGTCGCGGTTCAAGCTGAACTTGCCGGTGGATTTTTTTAAAAGATTATTCAGCAGAAAAATTGATCTGGCAAGGGCGTCATTGACCGAAAATAGTTCAGTCCTGTCAGGCGGCGTTTCCTTGACATAGCCTTTCAGATTGTCAACAATCGTCATAATCCGTTCAGAACCCTCTTTTATCCCGTCAAGCAGGGTTTGAATGGAATACTCAATTTTGGCTGCTGGGATTCCGCCGAAAGACTGTTTTTTATTTTTATTGATTTCCTGATTGAGCGCAGGTTTGAAATCGCGCCAGATCTTGTTCAGGACAGATATGTTTATTCCGATAAAATTATTGGGATTGCTGATTTCATGGGCCACCCCGGCAACGAGGACGCCGAGAGACTTCATTTTATCCGCCTGAATCAATTGCTGCTGATGCAGTTTGGCTTTGTTTTCCGCCTCTATTCTTTCGGTAATGTTAATGGCGGCTTCCGCCACCAGGTTGATTTTCCCGCTGCGATCTTTTACCGGATATGTCCATACCTCATAAGTCTTTCCATTTGCAGCATTAACAATTCTCTTATCAGTTTTACCATTCCCTTTGAATGCTTTTTTAATGTAAGAGTCATTTTTGGGGGAGGTCATGTCGCCAAACCATATTTCCTGCCACTTTCTGCCGATGAATTTTCTACCGCCTGCCGCGAACGTATTTCTGGCGGTGCGGTTGCCCCATTGCAAATTTAAATTAACATCAAAACACATGATGATTTCCTGCATGGCATTGAAAGTCATATTTAACCGTTGCGTGATCTTGCGCAGTGTGACTTCGGCTTTTTTGATATCGGTTATGTCAGAAACCACGCCTATGACATACTGCGGTTTATTACCATATCCGGTCAGTACGGACTTATGTTCAATCAAAAGTCGTTCTTCATTATTGGCGCCGACGAATTTAATTGTTGTGGATTGACTCCCGCCGTTCAGTATTAGCTTTTTTTCGCGCTGGTCAAGTATTTGAGCCACTTTCATATTATTTCTTGCCTGGAATACATCAAATACGGTTTGCCCGATCAGCGGACAAGATATATGTTTTTCCGCAAATGTTTTAAAAGCTATGTTATGACCGATATATCTGCCATCCATATCTTTGTAAAATATCGGAATCGGAATGCTGTTGATCATGCGCTCAAGCAATTCCAGTTGCTCCTTCATTTTGTCGAATCGCATGCTTTCGGTCAAATCCTCGACACAGCCGACAACCCGGACCGGCTCTCCTGAAATATCTCTGATCAGCACCGCCCGGCAGAGTACCCAGACAAATTCGTCATTCCGGCGTTTGCTCCTGAAGGACGTGTTCAGGCAGGCGCTTGTTCCTGAAAATAGTTTGTAGAGTTCATTTCGAACCCTGGTTCTGTCTTCAAAATGGATGTTTTCAAAAACCTCCTGCTCATTAAAAACCGTTTCAGCCCTGGAATAGCCATAAAAGAGCGCCAGTGATTCTGAAATGGTAAAACGCCTGGCGACAGGTTCATATTCCCACTGGCCAACGCTGATGGCTTCAAGAATTGAACGCAGATTCTGTTCGCTTTGCCGAAGATTTTCCTCGACCAGTCGTTTTTCAGTTACATCCTGATTGATCCCGACAATCTTTACCGGTTTTCCTTTATTATTAAAAAATACTTTCCCGGAGCAGTGGATATAACTTAATCCGCCGCGCAGCCGCATTATCCGGAAGTCAAGAGAAAATTCATTATTACTATCAACATATTTATGGATATTAAGGACTTTCTTCCGGTCCTCCGGATGCAGAGCGTTGAAAAAAGTGTTCAGTGAAAGCGTCTCGCCTTTCTTTTCATCAATGCCGAGTATTTTCATAACCAGCTCGGAATGTTTAAATTCGCCTGTAATCAGATCATGATGCCAACTGCTTAATTTGGCAATTGACTGAGCGTTGCGCAGTTCAGTACTCCGCTCCCGCAGTTCCTGCTCGGAAGCACGTTGTTCGCGAATATCTCTGAGTACGGTTACGACATAGTGTTTATCGCCAAATAAGAAGGGCTTGGAGCGCAGTTCACATAAGATCGCCTGGCCGCTTTGGGATATTATCTCTGCTTCATATATGGCTTCCTGGCTTTTCATCAATCTAGTGTTAACCTGGATTGCGTCAAAACCGGCAGCAAATATTGAAGTTACGGCAAGATGACGCATTTCAGCCATGCTGTATTCGAATAAGTTGAGTGCGGCGGGGTTGGCTTCCATGATGCTGCCCCATCCTTGATTTTTCTCATCAGTATTGCTGATAATCAGGCCGTCATATACGGCGTTGAAAACTGCTTCATGCTTCTGTGCGGAACTGCGCATGAAGAGTTCCGCCGCTTTGCGTTCGGAGATTTCTCTGAGGAGTTTTTGCCGGGTTTCATCAAATGCAGCAGAATTCTCATTGAATTTATTCATCAAATCGCGGAATTCCTTCTTCAGCCCGGAACTGCGAGGCAGCCTGGAGATTAACTCCTCGAACTTGTTAAATAAATTAACACAGTTTTCAGGTTTTGTTTTCTCTGCCGGCATTGCTTTATCCTCTATTGTCAGGGTAGTCTTTGACAGACATGCTTAATATAATATGAATAATCGGGAATAACAAGGTAAAAAAACGCGTAATTTTTTGAGGCAGTACGATATTTCTCTTGAAAAAGGTGGAAATAAATTTATCTTCAATGTCAGGGGAATTGTTGATTTTTTACTATAACGTTTTTTAATATAAAGGCGGCAGGAAAATGGTTGCAGTTTGCGGCGCGGATAATCTGTCACATTTTTACTACGGAGGGGGCATGAAGTCAATAAGTATTTGCGGGACAATATTTTCATTGATGCTGTTTTTTGCGGGCTGCAAAGAGCCGCCCCCGCCGCCTGCGGTAATTCCGGCGGTGATGGCAATGCCGGCAGTCATTGGATCAATCTCTCCTCATTCCACAGAGGTTGGACAGGTTATAGCCTATGATAATGTAAGGTTGATGGCCAGGGTAAGCGGCTTTCTGGTGAAAAAGAATTTCCAGGAAGGGCAGACAGTAAAAGAAGGTACCCTGCTTTACATGATTGAACAGGCCCAGTATATCGCCGAAGTAAAATCTGCCCAGGCCGCACTGATGATGACCCAGGCTAATCAGAAAAACTCCGATATAAACTATATCCGGCAAAAGGAGTTGTACCAGAAAGACGCGGTTTCTCAGAAAGTCTATGATGATGCGGTAGCTAAAAAGATGGAAACAGACGCCAGCGTTCTCGGAGCACAGGCTAAACTGGATCAGGCTAATCTCAATTTGAGTTATACTGAAATCAAAGCACCGTTTGACGGCAGGATCGGCCTGGCAACTTACAGTGTCGGCAATCTGGTCGGACCGGACAGCGGCATGCTGGCGGATATTGCCAGAATTGACCCGGCCCGCGTACAATTCAATCTAAGTGAAGTTGATCTGCTCGCGTTCATGCGCGACAAGGATACTCTCAAAAAAGATTTTCTTGTTGTAAAACTGTTTTTTCAGGATGGCAAGCAATATGATCAGCCGGGCGAAATAACGTTCTGGAATAATCAGGTGAATTCTTCGACCGGAACCCTGCTGATGCAGGCAACATTTCAGAATCCGAAATCGCTTTTGATCCCGGGCATGTATGTCAAGATCAGAGTGGAGATTAAAGAAGCGACCCGGGCGGTAATGGTTCCCAGAAACGCCGTTATTGAAGACCAGACCGGTAAATATGTGCTGGTTGTGACTAAATCGGATGTAGTGGAAAGACGCAAAATCGTTACGGTTGCCGACCAGGATCCGCAGGATATGAATATCGGGCTGAAATCCGGACTGGAAGCCGGAGAAATGGTCATAGTGGACGGTATTCAGAAAGTTCGTCCGGGCATAAAAGTTAAAGCCGAAGTCATGGCTGCTCCAAATCTGCTTGATGCGGACGGATCTGCGGTATCCGCGGGCGACAGCGCCGCCCCGGCCGCCAGCCCCGCGCTATTAGTCAAATCCTCAAATAACACGTTGCAGCCGAAGCTGGAACTGCCTAAACCGGAACCGAAGACGGAACATAAATCAACCAGACGCTAAAGGGGCTAACATGATCAGCCGTTTTTTTATTGAACGACCGAAATTCTCATTCGTAGTTTCAATTGTCATTACCATGGCCGGTTTTATCGCGATGCTGGCGCTGCCGGTGACCCAGTATCCGGATATTGTGCCGTCGCAGGTACAGATTACCTCGGCGTATCCCGGCGCGGATGCCATGACCGTGCAGCAAACGGTGGTCGAGCCGATTGAAGCTCAGGTCAACGGCGTCAAGGATATGCTCTATATGTCTTCGACCAGTTCTGATTCAGGCGCGGCGGTCACGACGGTGACTTTCGCCCCGGGTACCAGCGGGGACATGAATACTGTTAATGTCCAGAACCGGGTGAACTGGGCCAGCGCCAATCTGCCGGACGAAGTCCGTCGGCAGGGCGTGATTGTGAAAGAAAAATCCAGCAATATGCTGCTGGTAATTTGTATTTACTCCCCCAAAGGAACTTATGATTCGCTGTTTCTCAGCAATTATGCCTCTATCAATATTGAGGATGAGATCAGCCGCATTCCGGGGATCAGCGATGTCTACATGCTGGGAGAACAGAAATATTCCATGCGCATCTGGCTGGATCCGGACAAAATGGCCAGTCTTAAAATGACCACTGAAGACATCAGCAATGCCATAAAATCCCAGAATATCCAGGTCTCCGCGGGGGCTATCGGCGACCCGCCGTGCAGCGACAAACAACTCCTGCGGCTTACGGTTCAAACTCAGGGCCGGTTGAAAGATGTTGAAGAATTCAAGAATATCGTTATCCGGCAGGCCCAGAACGGCGGCAGTGTCAAGATCAGGGATGTCGCGAAAGTGGACCTCGGCGCGGAAAATTACAACTCTGTCGGCTGGCTGAACGGCAAACCGTCATCTCTGCTGGCCGTATATCAGTTCAATGACGCCAACGGACTGAGTATTGCCAAAGACTGTATCGCCAAGCTGGAGGAACTTAAAAAGCGCTTTCCCAATGACCTTGATTACGGCATCAAATACGATACCACCAAATTTATCAAGACCTCCATCGAAGAGATGATTATTACGCTTTTTGAAGCAGTTTTTCTGGTCATCCTGATTACTTTCATTTTCCTGCAGGACTGGCGTGCCACGCTGATTCCGACTATCGCCATCCCGGTTTCGCTGATCGGCACTTTCGCGGTGCTGCTGGCCGTTGGCTACACCATCAATCTGATTACCCTGTTCGGCCTGATCCTGGCTATCGGCATTGTGGTTGACGACGCCATTGTGGTTATTGAAAACGTCAACCGGCTGATGACCGAGGAGAAGCTGCCGCCCAAAGAGGCCGCAATTAAGACGATGGAGCAGGTAACAGGACCAGTCATCGCGACAACAATGGTGCTTCTGGCTATGTTCATCCCGATTTGTTTTTTGCCGGGGATCACCGGTGAAATGTACCGTCAGTTCGGCGTAACCATTTCCGTTGCGGTGCTGATTTCCTCGATTAACGCGCTGTCGCTCAGTCCGGCATTGAGCGCGCTGATTCTTCGTCCGCCCGGAGCTGTGCCTAAAAAGAAATTTTTCTTTTTCCGCTGGTTTGACTTTGTATTCGGCAAAATATCCGGAAGTTTTGCAGTAATCGTCAGTACGCTGGTAAGGAAATCTGTATTGATATTGTTAATGTATATGGTGATGATGTTTGTTTCTTATAAACTGTACGGACTGCTGCCGACCGGATTTATCCCGGAGGAAGACCAGGGGGCATTCTTTATCAACGTTCAACTGCCCGACGGTTCAGCGCTGCCCCGTACTCAGAGAGTGGTTGATAAAGTCACCGAAATGGCTAAAAACACCCCTGGGGTCAGCGACGTGATTGTCACTTCCGGATACAGCATTCTGACCGGAACTGCCGCTTCAAACAACGCCATGGTTATCGTCATCCTGGATGACTGGTCCAAGCGTAAGACGCCGGCTTTGCAGCAGGATGCGATCCTGAATAAATTGCGCGGCGAACTTTATCAGATTCCCGAAGCCATGGTCATGCCTTTTACCGTTCCGGCGATTCCCGGACTAGGCAGCTCCGGCGGTTTTTCTTTCGTCATCGAAGATACTACCGGGACCAATCCGCAGCGGCTGGCCGGCGCGGCGAACGATCTGATTGTCAAGGCTAATGAATCCCCGGAGATGGCCGGTGTCTTCTCCACTTTCAGAGCTAACATTCCGCAGATATATGTTAAAGTTGACCGCGAAAAGGCGTTGAAAATGGGGGTCGCAATTCAGGACATTAACGATGCGTTCCAGAGTCTGCTCGGATATTCCTATATCAACGACTTCAATAAATTCGGCAAAGTTTATAAAGTTGAAATTCAGGCGCAATCGCAGTTCCGCTCTGACATTACCGGCCTTTCTTCAATTAAACTTCGCAACCGGAACGGCGAAATGGTGCCGCTGGATACGCTGGTCGAAGTTGAAACCAGATTCGGTCCGCAGTTCCTTACCCGCTACAATATGTATTCTTCACTGACGGTAAACGGTTCCGCGGCTTCCGGACAAAGTTCAGGACAGGCGATGAAAGCCATGGAAAAGTTGGCGGAGAAGACGCTGCCGTCAGGAATGAAATATGAATGGACCGATATGTCATATCAGGAGAAACTGGCAGGCGGGAAAGTTATATTTGTTTTTATCCTGGCGCTGATTTTCATTTATCTGTTTCTGGTGGCGCAGTACGAAAGCTGGATGATTCCGATTGCGGTTATGCTGTCGGTGCCGATTGCTTTCATTGGCGCGCTGGCCGCGCTGTTTACGCGGGGGATTGACAATAATATCTACACGCAGGTGGGATTCGTTCTGCTTTTCGGGCTGGCGGCAAAAACTGCAATCCTGATTGTCGAGTTTGCCAAGGAATTGTGCGAAAAAGACGAAAATATGTCTCCTGCTGATGCCGCGATTCACGCCGCCAAACTGCGATTCCGCGCTGTCGTAATGACCGCGATTTCATTTGTCCTGGGGGTGCTGCCGCTGGTTACAGCATCCGGCGCGGGGGCTTTGAGCCGCCGTGCACTGGGAACTACGGTTTTCGGCGGAATGGCTGTATCATGCATATTGGGAACCATCCTGATTCCGTCATTTTTCGTCGTAATCATGCTGGTCGTAGGCAAAAAGAAGCGTAATAATAAAGAGACCGCAAAGTCGGTTTCCGAGTAAACATAATTAAACATTAATGAATTTTACGATGGAGGAAGGTATGAGATTTTTCTTGACGGCAACTATAATTATGTCCGTTTTCTGCACAATCCAGGCGACGGATACCGGCACGTCTGCAAAATCTGAAGCGCAGGACAAATCAACTCCGATCCAGGTTGGCTTCTGGTTTGACACGCCGGAATGTACCAGAACTTCCAATGTCTACGGATTCAAAACCGGTCAGATTGTCAGTTCCGGAATCGGCCGCGTGTACGGACTGGAAGCTTCATGGCTTATTTCCGCCACAGAGAACATTGGCGGCATCCAGACTGCCGGCATTGGCTGTACCAGCAAAAAACTGGACGGAATCCAGGCGGCAATCCCATACTGCATAAACAATGAAGAGCTCAACGGACTTCAGGCCAGTCTGGTCAACTTCGCTTGCAGTATTAATGGTTTTCAGCCGGGCGCAGTCAATGTGGCCGGCGGCATCAACGGGCTTCAACTGGCAGTACTCTGCAATGTTTCCCAGGATGTCTTCGGCATGCAGTGCGGCGTTGCAAATTATGCCAAAGACCTCAGCGGGGTTCAGTTGAGCGTGGCTAATGTCGCCGGCGGCGGAGACGGGATGCAGATCGGGCTGGTCAATGTCGGGTTCCGGCGCGGCATTCAGTTCGGGCTTATCAATTATATCCGGGACGGCTGGTTCCCGTTCTGCCCGTTCGTTAATTATTCGTGGAAAATTGTCCGGCATCTGGATTGATTCTATAAGCCGCGGCTCAGGCGACTGTTCATGCCGTGTTTTCCTTGTTTTCCTGGCTGACTGCCTTTCTGAATGACGATGGCGGTTTGCATGTAAGGCGATGGAATTGACGGGTGAAATAGTTGCTGTCATTAAAGCCGCATTTTCCCGCGATTTGACTTATGTTTAATGCGGTTGTCCGCAATAGTATCGTGGCCTGATAAATCCGCAAATGGAGCAGATAATTGACCGGCGTAGTGCCGGTGGCGATCTCAAACAGCCGGATCATATTCCGCTGTGACATCCCTGCCTTGCCTGCGAGCGATTCCAGGCTGATCTTTTCAGCGTAATGCCGGTTCAGATAGGCAATTACATTGCCGATACGGTTTTGTGTTGAGGCCGGTTTCCGGCTCTTACTCCGTTCATAACTTCTGGCGAACACCAGCATCAGTTCCATAAAGAATGCCTGGCAGGCAAATTCATGTCCGTAAGTACATCCATCATGTTCTTTCTCCAGTATCCGGCACAAGCGTCGCGTTTCGGCCAGCTCGTCCGCGTCTAAATGCACGATAGGGACGGCAAGATTTCTTTCTGCCGGGATTTTGTTGTTGATGATCATTCCGTAAAATTCAGAAGATGCAATATCCAGTCCGGAGATGCCCAGACGTGAGGGTAAATAAAGAATATTGATCAGTTCCAGCGCTTCTGTTTTGTCATAGCCATGAGCAATTCCCGGCGGAATGAATAGCACGTCTCCAACTGTGATCTGGGAATAATTACGGTTGCATTCGTGTACGCCTTTCCCCTTTATAATGACCACTATTTCGCAAAACTCATGATTATGCGCCACTGCTGATGGTTGCTGGTGGGGATAGACAATGAGCGGCAGATCGAAATACTGGAAAAACCTTTCAGCCGGCATGTCATAAGATTTTATTCTGTTTGCTGCTTTTGTCAATATAATGCTATCCGATGTCAAAATAATTAAGGTTTAAAACAAAGTTTAAAGTTAATTTAAAGATAACCGTAAATTATTTTTTTGCAATTTTGTTAAGATTTTTAATAAAAACATGGAGTGCAAATGAAAAAGCAATTGGTCGAGGATGTGAAGAATCCGTCCGCTGAATACCGCGGCACATTATTCTGGGCTTTGAACGGCAAGCTGGAGCCGGAAGAGATGCGCCGCCAGATACGTTTGATGAAGCAGATGGGGCTGGGCGGTTTTTTCCTGCACGCACGAGTCGGGTTGAATACTGAATATCTTGGCGATGAGTGGTTTAAATGCGTTGATGCCGCCGTTGACGAAGCCTCGAAGCTGGGCATGAAGGCGTGGTTGTACGATGAAGACCGCTGGCCGTCCGGCGCCGCCGGCGGACTGGTTACACAGCACCCGGAATACCGGATGCGCAAGCTCTGTTTTACGGAAATAACCGACTTGCGGAAGACCCCGATCCCGGACGATGCGCAATGGCTTTTCCTGATCAAAAAGCGTGACGAAGAAAAATATTCCTATGAAAAACTCAGCCGCCGGCAGATTCCGGGCAGCCTGAAAAAAAATGAAATGATTCTGGCGTGCAACATCAAGCTGGATGCCCCCAACAGTTGGTTCAACGGCCAGACCTACCTTGACACCATGAATCCGGATGCCGTTAAAAAATTCATTGAAGTGACCCACGAGACCTATCTGAAGCGATGCGGCAAAGACTTTGGCGGGGTAATTCCCGGGATATTTACTGACGAACCGGAGCATGGTCAGATTTTTCCGCAAAACCAATTCACCTGCCCATGGACCGGGCGATTGCCGATGGTATTCAAACAACGTTACGGCTATGAATTGACAGACCGGCTGCCGGAACTGTGGATGGGCCATCCGGACGGTAAAATGAACCGGATCGCATATCATTACTGTGACTGTACCACCACGATGTTCGTCGAGGCTTTTTCCAGGCAGATAGGTGAATGGTGCGAGAAAAACAAACTGCTTTTTACGGGGCACCTGATGTGTGAGGATTCGCTGTCTTTTCAGACTTGTTACGTCGGCGCATGCATGCCGCATTATGAATATATGCAGGCCCCCGGCATGGATGAACTGACTGAATACTGGCGCATCTATTCCACCGTCAAGCAACTCAGTTCCGCCGCCAGGCAGTTCGGGAAGAAATGGCGGCTGAGCGAGACCTACGGCTGCACCGGCTGGGATTTCCCGTTCAAGGGATATAAGGCACTTTCAGACTGGCAGGCTGCCCTCGGCGTCAATCTGCGCTGCATGCATCTGGGGTGGTACACAATGGAAGCTGAGGCCAAGCGCGATTATCCTGCCGCGATTTTCTATCAATCGCCCTGGTGGCAAGTCTATTCGAAAGTGGAAGATTATTTTGCCAGAATCAACCGGGTTATGATCAGCGGAGAGGAAGTCAGGGATATCCTGGTCATACATCCGGTCGAAAGCGTCTGGACGCTGGTTCGCAAAAACTGGTGGCTTGGAGAGAACAGGCAGCATGACGCGATGTTTGTCAAAATGCAGGACACGCTGCTGGAAGCCGGACTGGATTTTGATTACGGCGATGAAACTATCATGGCGCGGCATGGCAAAGTGGCCATTGGCAGAAAGCCGGCGCTGGCCGTCGGCCAGGCCAGCTATAAAGTAGTTATCGTTTCGCCGATGCTGACCATTCGCAGTACCACCTTGGAACTGCTCAGGCAATTTAAAGCATCAGGCGGTACCGTTATTTTTGCCGGAGATGTACCGGCGCATGTCGACGCGCTGGCATCAGATGATGCCATAGAATTCGCCGCCGGATGTGTAAGAACCTCTGCTTACGGAGCAAAGCTTGCCGCCGCCGCCGAACCTGGCCGCGCGATTGCCTTGACTGAACCGTCCGGCAGAAAGGCTGCCGAACTGCTTTATCTGTTGAAAGAAGACAGCGGGAGTTTTTATCTCTTTGTGTGCAATACCGGCTTGAGCAAGCAGTCAACCTCCCCGAAATCTCCACAGGTCTGCAAGCGGCTTAAAACGCTGCCTGAAGTCGCTATTCGCGGCTTTGACGGCTGCCTCGGCGCTCCGCTGGAAGTTGATCCGGCTACCGGGGAGTTTTTTACTGCTCGGTATGCTATTGCCGGAAAGCAGCTCATAATTTCCACCGGCTTTTCTGAACTCGGCTCCAGATTGTTCATTATCCCTAAAAACAAACAGCAGGAATCCTTCCCGCAGCGTCCTTCATACCGCACTGTGCGGGAAATTACCTTGAAGCGGGACCGTTACCCGGTTATGCTGTCTGAAGAGAACGTGCTGGTGCTGGACCGTCCTTCCTGCAAGATCGGCGACGGCAATTGGAAGAAGCCGGATGAAATTCTCCGGATCGACCGCCAGGCGCGGGAATCTCTCGGCCTCGCTCCGCGCGGGGGGGCCATGGTTCAGCCGTGGTTGCAGAAAATCAATCCCGCGGCGAAAACCGTTAATGTAATACTGAAATACGAGATTGAAATTAAAACACTTCCGGCCGGTCCGCTTTATCTTGGAATAGAAAGGCCGGGGACGTTCACGATTACCATTAACGGGTATCCGGTTTCGGCTGATATGCAATCCGGCTGGTGGACGGACTGCTCATTGAAAAAGCTGCCGGTCAATCCGGCAATTCTAAGAACCGGCGGCAATGAACTGCTGTTGAGCTGTGATTACAGTGAAAATCATCCCGGTTTTGAAAGCATTTTTCTGCTGGGGGATTTCGGCGTGAAACTGACCGGATTTGCCAATCCGGAGATAACTGCTCCGGCAAAATCCCTCCGTTGCGGCGATTGGACGAAGCAGGGACTTCCGTTCTATTCCGGTACAGTCTCCTATCCGATGACATTTAAAAACACACTGAAGAAAGGTGAAGTATGCTTTATTTCGCTGCCCGATTTTCAGGCTCCGGCCGCCAGGATATTCGTTAATGGCACGGAAGCCGGTGTGATTGCCTGGGAACCTGCCGAACTGGACATCACTCCGTTCCTGCGCAAAGGCGTTAATGAAATCATTGTGGAACTATTCGGACACCGGCGCAATTCGCACGGCCCGTTGCATCTGGCGGACCGGAATCCGGTATGGACCGGACCCGGACAATTCCAGACTACCGGTGAGCAATGGCAGGATGAATATGTCATTAAACCATGCGGCTTGAGAAAAGCCCCGGTCATTCAAATTAAAAAGAAGGTATAGGCAGCCATAAAATAGCGGGTGAAGATTATTTTGTCTGCGGTAATCCGTTGTGGTTACCGCAGACTGTGACATTCCCTTATTGAATAAGGCTATCCAGGCCGTTGGCGGCTACGGCAATCTCCCGGAGAGTGTCGCCCCGGTGATGGAGACGGACGTGAATGGTATGCGGAGGCAGGATATCGGCGATGCGTTCCGGCCACTCGATCAGGGTGTACGCGGTTGGCTCTTCCAGATATTCGTTCACGCCGAATGCCAGAGCTGAAGCGGAATTTTCAATGCGGTAGAGGTCCAGGTGGAAAAACCAGCCGCCTTGGTCGAGCGCATATTCCTGGATGATAGTATAGGTCGGACTGGAAACCGGTTCGGTGATGCCGAGTCCGCGGGCGAAGCCGCGCGAAAAAACGGTTTTGCCGGCGCCGAGATCGCCATGCAGTGCAATCACGGTTCCGGGAGGCAGCGTTTCCGCCAGCGCGGCGGCAAAGTCCTCAGTCTCCTGTTCCGAACGGCTCTCGATATTTTCAATCTCTAAAATGTTCATAACCTTTATAAGACCCTTTGTTCAGTTCATTGCCATCGCGGTCGAATACCTGTCCGGGACGGGAAGAGGTAAAAAAGCCGATTTCCGTCAGCGGCGTGCCGGGGAAGGGCCAGTTGCGTTTCAAGTCAGGCACGTCATCCGGGGATACCGCCAGTATCAGTTCATAGTCTTCGCCGTCAGTCAGCGCCTGTTCGACAGTCGCGCTGCCGCGGCGGGGGATGCATTCGGTCCAGAGTTCGATGCCGACGGCGGAAGCTGTCGCCATGCGGCATGCGTCAATCAGCAATCCATCGCTGACATCCATCATGGCTTTCGTATATTTTCCTGCGAGGAATTCTCCCTCTCTCAGTCTTGGCACAAAATCCAGATGATGACCGCTGTTCAGCGAATCACCGAAACAACCGGTGCAGAACAGCAGGTATCCGGGTTGGGCGCCGGAACGCAGGCAGAGACGGTTTTTGGCGGTCTTGCCCAGAATGGTCAGGGTAGTGACTTCGGAAGCGCCGCCGGCTGGCAGCGCGGACAGGTCGCCGCCGCAAATCGCAACATTCCATTTTTCAGCTTCAAGTTCCAGCCCGTCATAAAATTCCAGAAACCATTCTTCCTCTTTACGGGATGAGGCAACTGTGACGAGTGCGTAAAGCGGCACTCCGCCCATCGCGGCAATGTCGCTCAGGTTGCGTTTGAGCAGTTTTGCTCCGGCTGCCGCCGCCGGAGTTGTCGCGCTGACGTAATGAACATCGCCGATCAACTGGTCAACCGCCGCCAGCAGATAATCATCCCCCATATCAATGGCCGCGCAGTCATCGCCGGGGCCGACTGCTATTTCGTCGCGCTGTTTTAATCTTGGCAGGATTTTACAGAGCAGGCTGATTTCATTCATTATTAGTCCTCGGACGTCTTAACACATTCAATTTATATATTACGGTAAAGTCAGCACCGATATACCGGCTTAACCAGTTTGCTGTACCAATTAAACAAAGTCCGAACACTGCGCCCAGGCTGTCAATTCCAACATCCGACAATCTGCAAGCCCTGCCGGGTACGAACATCTGATGGATTTCATCTGTGCAGGCATATAAGAGAGTTATAATGAATGCAAAGATAAAAACCCTGAACCCTTTTACTCCAGTTTTAAAAAGGGCATTCACGACAAGCATTGCAAGCACAAAAAATACAAATGCATGTGCGGATTTTCTTACTATGTGGTCAACTGCGCTTGTCAAATCGGCATTTATGCCTGTTATGAACTGAATAATCCGGAAAATTATCGAAGTCGCACTCATGCTGACCTTTTCCGATTCCACTGCCGGTTGTGCAGAAAAAGCGAAGATCAGAATCATCCAGAATATGACTGCGGACCATGACAATATTACTTTTTTATCTATTCTCATTCATATCCCTATGAGTTACCGGCTGACAATGTCATACAAAAAACAGTTCACTTTTTAATATAGCGGACAGTGGCAAAATCGCAACCGGCAAAGCCGGAGTCTCAATGCCGCAGTGCAGTAAAAAATGGCCTGATCAAAAAAAATGCGGGAAAGAGCGATGTGTTGAAGATTTACGACTGGAATTTTTGCACAATACGTCCAATATAATATAAATAAGCAATTTAAGATTTTGCGGAATGGAAGAAATAATATTAGAGGGAGTGATATGATTGGTGACAGCCAGATTCTTTATATCCTGATATATGCCGTTTATCTTATTGTCCAGTTCGGGGCGGGGATTCATATTCTGTTCACCAAGCATGAAGAACCGTCCAGCGCGCTGCTCTGGCTGCTGGTGATCACCATTCTGCCTGTTGTCGGCCTGCTGCTGTATCTGATGCTGGGGATCAACCGGCTTAAAACGATGGAAAGCAGCATGCGATATTCAAGCGATAAATTCAATTCCTCGAAAACGATATTCACCAGTGCGGCAGCCATCAACAACTATCTGGCCTGCCTGCAGCGTTTCAGCCCGGACCGCAAGCAGGAGCCGGAACAGGAGTTCAGCCGGGTGCTGGACAAGCTGCTGCCTGACTGCAAGCCGCTGTCATGTAACAGCCTGGAGCTGCTTGAGGACGGCACCATGGCTTATCCGCTGATGCTGAAAGATATAATGAATGCCAGATACAGTATCAGAATGCAGTCATTTATTATCATGGATGACCCGGTCGGCAGAGCGGTTTTCGACGCGCTGGCCAAAAAGGCCGAGGAAGGCATTGACGTAAAAGTGCTCTATGACAGTTTCGGCAGTTTCTATGCCGGGGTCGGCCATTTCTTCCGGCGTTATTCGCAGCGGAATATCCCGACACTGCATATCCGGGCATTTTCGCCGATCAATATCTTTACGCCGTGGCGGATTCAGATGCGCAACCACCGCAAGCTGCTGGTCATTGACGGTAAGGTGGCGTTTGTCGGAGGCATCAACATTTCCGAAGAAAATGTCCCGCTGGCTAAAACGCCTAAGCGCAAGCATATTCATGATCTGCACTGCCGGATAACGGGGCCCTGCGTCGCCGATTTCCAGTTCCAGTTTTTCAAAGACTGGATTTTTGCCACCGGCAAAGCGCTGGAAGACGTAGCCGTGGCGGAAGATTTTCCGCCGCCGGAAGCTGCCGGAGATGCGATTGTCCGGGTTGTGAACAGCGGTCCGGGGCAGAACCCGGAGGCTACCCAGAATGTATTTTTCACTGCCGCCGCCACCGCGCAGAAATATCTGTGGATCATGACTCCGTACTTTGTGCCGGACCATAGCTATCTGAGCGCGATTTGCATGGCCGCCGCCCGCGGGGCCGATGTCAGAATCATCGTGCCGAAAAACAACAATCACTTTTTCGTGGATATGGCCGCTCAAAGCTTTTATCGCAAACTCCTGCACAAAGGGGTCAGAATATACGAGCGCAAGGGCTTTTTCTCACACGCCAAGGCTATGATTGTGGACAGCGAATGGGCGTATCTGGGGTCCAGCAATTGCGATGTCCGCAGCTTCCGGTTGAACTTCGAACTGGATTTCTGCGTGGAAAAAGGCTCCTTCCTGAAAGACGTGGAACAGCAGTTCCGCAATGAGCTTGCTCAAAGCGATGAAGTGCAACTGGAAACAATCGAAAATAAAAAGTTCATTGTCCGTCTGCTGGAAAACCTGTGCGCCCTGCTGGCCCCGATACTTTAACGATTTTCCGGATTAATGCCTTATTGCCTTTAAATTCCGGAAATCAGGATTATCTTATGGGTGTTTTTTGAATATTCAATATGGAATGGAATTCAATGGCTTTAAAATATAATATACTCCGCGGATGTCTCGTTTTTCTGCCTGCCATTGTTGTGCTGGCAGGCGTTGCCGGCTGCGGAAAGAAGGAAGTGCCGGACCCGCCGCTCAGCCGCAACCGCCTGACGGTGGATATGTTCAAAAGCCTGGAAGAGGACAAACATGAGCAGGCAATTGAAAAGATCATCAAGCTGAAGGCCGTGGACACTGAAAATGTCTTTATGGCCGAACTCGAAGAGAGCGAAGTCAGCAATATCTATATGAGTACTGTCCAGCAGCAGTTGAATGCCGGAGACATAGACGCGGCGATCAGGACAGTGGACAACGCCCGCAAGCGCCACGGCCTCTACCGCAGTCTTATCCAGGCTGACGCTGAATTGAAAAAGCTCAGAAGTCTTCAGGAATCCATCGGCAATATGCTGCAGGCGGAATCTTCCGGGCAGGTTTTG
Source organism: Victivallaceae bacterium (assembly GCA_041665605.1). GTDB lineage: Bacteria > Verrucomicrobiota > Lentisphaeria > Victivallales > Victivallaceae > CAIPAT01. Next base: position 27,643 of record JBAYIO010000073.1, read on the forward strand.
GCTGAGATTGAAACGTCCAGAAAAATTATCGGCGAATACCCGCCGGCAAAAGCGCTGGAACCGATGCTGGATAAAAAGTCAATCGAAGCCGCGCGTATGGCCGGCCAGGAAAGCATCCGCACCAGATTCGGGCTGCTTTGCGATGCCATTACCATGCGCCAGGACAAAAACAGATGCGCTGAAACCATCGCCGCTGAATTGGAACTTGAAAACAATCTGCCGGAAAACAAAAATTCGCGCATCTCTGCAGCCATTCTTCCTTCCGAGCAATAACGGAGCCCTGTCATGCCTGAACGCCGCCGGAGAAACTTCTGTATTGTTGCCGCAGTCGCAGCGGTCCTGCTGAGCATTCAGACGCTGCCGTCCCAGGACTACCGGGTTGATTCCGCCGATACCCGCCAGTTCATGTTTCTGCCCGCGGTGGTGGCCGAAATCAACGGCCGGAAAATCACCAGTGAAGAGGCGATTCAAACGCTCAAACAGAAGCTGCCGCCCGATAAGCTGACGGAACTGCCTGCCTCCAGGATCAAGACTTTAATCAGAGAAAACATCAATGATTCAATCGACCGTTCGATTGTTGAACAGAAACTCAAAGCGGGCAATATCCGGCCCTCGCCGGAAATGGTGCTGGCCGAGTTCAACCGCCTTTTCAATATGCTGACGCCGGATAAAAAGGCATTTCTGATCAGTGAACTTGCCGGAAAAAATCTTACGCTGGAACAGTATCAGGCCAAGGCTTCGCTTGACCCTCAGGAGCAGTTCCGGATTGCGTTCAACAAGTGGATCGAAATGAATTTCGCCGATAAATTGAATGTCCGGGACGAGGAGATAGAGAATTTCTACCGCAAGAACCAGGGACTGTTTGCATTTCCGGCCACGGTCACTATTTCGCAGATACTGATTAAGAAGAGCGACCCGAAGGAAGCGGCAAAAGCCATGGATAAAGCGGAAACCGTCCTGTCCAGACTGCGGCAGGGCGAGGATTTCGGCAAACTCGCGGCGCAGTTCAGCGATTGCTCCGTGAGCAAAAATAGAAAAGGTCTGCTCGGTACATTCCGGGCAAACGGCGAACTGCCGCCGGGGGTTGAGAGCGCCGCGTTTGCCCTGAGCGCCGGGGAATTCAGCGAAATCATTGATGACCGGATCGGCCTTTTTATCATCCGGGTAAATGCCCGGACGGAGCCGGGGTATCTGCCCTATGAAGACATGAAGGAAGCGCTCAAAATACGGCTGCGCGACGACAAAATCAGGGCGCTGGTTCAGGAAGTCCTGCAGAAAGAACGCTCCAAAATGGAAATCAGCATCAATCTCTGAGGTTATGAACATGGATGTACTGGAGACAATCAGACGCCGCACGAGCTGCCGCGGCTATCAGGAAAAGGCGGTTCCAGATGACGTGCTGGAACGCTGCCTGGAAGCCGCCCGCTGGGCGCCGTCGGCCTGCAATCAGCAGCCGTGGCGGTTTATCGTCGTCAAAGACCGTGAACTCCGTGAACGCATCTGTGCTGAATGTTTTCTCCCCGGCCTGCCCATGCCGTGGGCGAAGCAGGCCCCGGTAATCATCGTCCTCTGCTCGAAAAAGTCATTAGTGACCCACTTCCTTGCGCCGCTGTTTTCCGGCATCAATTATCATCTGCTTGACCTGGGCATTGCCGGGGAGCATCTGGTGCTGGAAGCTCATGAACAAGGTCTTGGCTCCTGCTGGATCGGCTGGATACAGCCTAAAAAGATCAGAAAACTGCTCAAGCTGCCTTTTGACACCACCCCGGTTTCGCTCATTACCCTGGGCTATCCGCGGGAACCAGGTCAGCCCGGCAAACGCCTGGATTTGAATGAAATCGCCAAGTTTTTATAGTCTTCAGGATAACTCCATTGGCTGTTTTTGACAGTCCACTCCGACACTTTGGAGTGTCGTTGAGCATAATGCCTTTCATTTTTCATAATCACTCCGATACTTTGGACACCCGTTCTGCACAACACGTTTTTCGAAATCCGGGTCCTATGGGTCCTATGGGCCATTTGGGAAGCTACTCCGATACTTTGGATATAATGTGTCTTTCAGTTTTACACTCATTTTGGACAGCACCGTCCGAGACGGACGGCGCTACACCAAAACCATTTTGGACAGCCGACTCCGACACTTTGGAGTGTCGTTGAGCATAATGCTTCCAATTTCTGATAAGATTTTCAAACAACATTTTGGACATATTGGACACCGGCTGCGCACAATGTCTTCGGTGTAGTGCTCTCGCTCTGCGAGAGAGGTTCCGATCCCCCGTCCGGCACGGACGGCGCTACACCAAAACCATTTTGGACAGCCGACTCCGACAGTTTGGAGTGTCGTTGAGTACAACACGTTTTTCGAAATCCGGGTCCTATGGGTCTTATGGGCCATTTTGGACAGCCGACTCCGACACTTTGGAGTGTCGTTGAGCACAATGCCTTTCATTTTTCATAACTACTCCGACACTTTGGAGTGTCGTTGAGCATAACGGTTTTCGTAATCTGGGAGTTCTGAGAAGACTGGGAGTTCTGGGATATATCGCTCACCCCCCATTATTCCCAGTCCTCCCAGTCTTCCCAGAAACTCCCATCCATAAGCCCCATAGGACCCATAGGACCCATCTGTCTTTTCCCTGCAAACGCCACGCCGTTACGCCATGATCATGCGGCATGCGCCGGAACACCGCATGGCGGCTGCCCGGCGCTTTCAGCGCCCGCACCACAATCGAGAACAGCAATATAAACGTCTTGCCCGAGCGCGAGCCCCCGAACAAGAGCA
>JBAYIO010000074.1:0-30017 GCA_041665605.1 Victivallaceae bacterium
ACTTGACATGAAAAGATTGCGGATACATACATCAGCGGCGATGGACGCCAGGATGTTCCTGCAGTTTCTGGCCCTGATCTACATCTGTCAAATCCGCAATGCCATCCAGAAAGACCGGATACTTATAAACCTGACTGTCAGAGAAGTAATCGAAGACATGGAAACTTTGGTACGAATAAAATATTCCCATCGTTACGGACAGTTATATACAGAAACAAATCCGATTCAGCGGATTTTTGAGGGCAAGATAGAATTTTTGTTTTTTTCAGATATATCATTAACTTTTCGTGGAAAATCTGCCCCCGATGGCTTTCCCGCCGTAAATGGACAAAAAATCAGAAAATAACTTGTGAACTGTTACCTGCTTCTTGAAGCGTTGGATAATCTCCGAGAAATCGCCGTTATTCTCATTGCCGTAGCGTTGTAGAAACCCGAAAAATTCCGGCATCAGAATATTGGCAAAGAACTTATCCATCTCGTTTTTCAACAATGCGTCATCGGCGATAATTTCACAATTGGCTTTCAGGTGATCCAGCATGGCGGTGCATTCGTCCGCCGATGCCGGGCGCACCTGGAGCGGATTCAATTCAATAGTCAGCGGACGGATTTCGAGCCCGGCGATTTTATCCCCTTTGAATTTTATTACCGGGACGAATGATTTCCGGCTCCAGGGATAAGGCGCGAAATGAGACTGGTCAAAAAGGAAATTACCCAGACTGTAGAAAATGAGCGTATCGCCGATTTTTTCGATCCCCTGCGGAACGTGTGAATGATGCCCGATAACCAGCTTTACGCCGAGAGCGGCCAGTCTGTGGCATAGTTCCTTGAACTGCGTCCGCGGAAAATCCATAAACTCGAAGCCTTCATGCATAATGACTACCGGAACCGCGCATTGACTGACCAGCTTTCCGGCGGCAGTTATAACTTTCTCCGAAAGCAGTTCCGCTGCTCCCGCCGCGGCGCTGTCCGCTATCTGATTCTCATTCTGGGCGAAAGCCAGAATGCCTAATTTTACGCCTTTCACTTCCGCAAACAGCGGAGCATCCGCTTCCGTCTGATTCAAGCCGGCTCCGACATAAAGGATATTCTCCGAGTTGAACCGCTCAATGGTCAGGCGCAGCGCTTCCGCGCCGGCATCCCGGATATGGTTGTTCGCCAGCGAATATGCCGAAAACGGCGCTAGTTTCTGAAAATTCATGAATATTTCGCGGTCGCCGCGCACCCCGCGCCCGCTGATTTCCGCCGATCCGGTCAGTGCTATTTCCAGATTCACGATTGAAAAATCAGCTTCGGTCAGTTTCCGGATATTTCCGGCCAGGGCCTTTCCACCGTCAGCGGCGATAAGTTTGCCCAGTTCCGGCAGAATCCCGTAATCGCCGGCGGCGCTGAAGGTCCATTCCGTACCGGATGAAGGTGAATTGTCGAAGGCAATGATACCATTTTGATTTTTTTCGAGCAGACTGGTTTGTTGTTCATGTTTCATCATTCTGACCTCTTTACTTTTTTGTTAATGATTCATCTTATCAAGAATTTGTCCAATTTCTTCTCGGGTATTCAAAAGACCTTCCGGATTACGGTTAAAATATGGCGTCAATCCACATGAATATCTGAAAGACGTTCTCGCCAGAATCAATTCGCATCCGTACCGCCAATTGGCAGAGCTTCCGCCGCATAACTGGAAAGCCGCCATGTGAAAAAAATAAATCCAAGTTGTCAAAATCTCGTGCCGCCTTCCGTGTCATGGACTCGTCGGGGGCTTACGTTTGACCCCGATTTTTCTTGAAAAAATGCAAAAACTTTGCATTATGTATCAAATTATTTTATAGTCGCACCCTACCAGTCCGCCAGATTGCGGTTCCAGGCATACCAACTCGTTTTTTGCTCCGGCAACTCTTCCAAATATTTCCAGAAAATCTTGTCCATAACCTTTCCCTCCCATCAATTCCTATAAAAACTGGCTTCCTCTTTAATCACATCATCCTCTAAAATTGCCTGCCAATAGTTACAATCATTTCCGTTTTCATATTCTATTCAAATTTCTGAGTATGTAATTCCGCTGTGGCAGGGAAGCGTTGTTACACAGGTTTATGTCAAAGTATTATCAACAGCTTCATACTTTTCATCAACTGTGACGGAGAACCCGCGCTCGATCCGGCATATCAGATACAATGCCCCGATTATCAGGAAGTTGGTGATTCCATTGGCAATGCCGAATGCGATTGCTCCGCTTTCCAAGTTCAGGTAAAGCGCTGAAAATACCTGGCAGAGCCATATTCCGATAGCCAGTAAAAATTTGCTGCCGATAATAATCAATATACCATGATGCGGTATCCCGTTACGCAACGGCTTTTTATCACGAGCCGCCGCCATATCGGAGTAAATATTTCTTTTTAAAATCCACCATACCGCCAATGCAAGAAGCGAAAGCGGCAGTACCGCAAGCCCGTACCATTTGAAGGCGAACATTTCCTTATGAAGAAACATCCATAGCATCAGGAACGGGATGCTCAGTACGGGCAGACTCATTATACCGTCAAAGAGCAGAAACGAGATTTTCAGCCATTTTGTCTGCGGACCAATCGTCGGAACCAATGGAAGCTCCTCAACTCCTTCCGGATTCCATGATGCCGGCGGATGGAAATGTTTGTCGCCGCCCATGCGGTTCCACTGAATATAAACTAAAACTAGGAAAAACGCACTGATCCCCGCAAAAATTGTCAGCCATAAATAAATGAAACGATAAGCGAAGTCCGATCCGTTGTATATCCATTTAAAGGAGTCAATAAAAAGTCCGGCGGCCATTCCGGCAAAAATCGTAAATACTGACCTGATCAGCGATTGGGCCGAACAGAACTGTCCAAACCTTGATTGCGGGAAAATTCTCATTTCAGCAGGGAATGCCGCTACTCCGGCCAGAGCAGCCAGAAACGACGATATCACAACATTTCCGATATTGAGCCAGAAAAAGTAACTGCCCGGCAGGGTGACGAAGATCCACACCAGGTTTATGGCAAGGCCGATTACTCCGAAGACCGCGCTGTAAACACATATTCGCAGCGGATGCCAGCGGTCAATGTATATCGCCATAAAATAGGTTGCCGCGATGACTGCCACCGAACTGGTGGCGGTGATTTTACCGACATGATCCAAATCCAGCCCCATATTCTGGTAAAAAAATATGGTAAAAGCACCTATTACCACGGCCGTCGCGGAAAAAGCTGTTGACAAATACCTCATCCAGTAAAATTTATGGGTAAACGACTCCTTTAAAAAAGTCTTTATTCCGCCCCATCCGCTCTTGCCGGTCTCTCCCTCCAGCGGCGGATACTTGCCCTCCTTGACCATCAGACACATCATGCCGATCCCGACAAAATAGAGCAGCGTTGCCCCCAGAAAAATTTCATTCATATGGGTGTTGGCATATTTGAAGATGAAGAAGTTATACAATGCCCCCGCGCTTGTGCCTACAATCCTTAATGTACCGATAAAACGTCCCATGAATTGCGCAGGCACAACGTCGTTGAATAAAAAACAGAACACGGAGGCTACGAACATGTTGAAAAATTGGAACATGACCATAAATATGGCGATAAGCCCGATGGTGACAGATGCCGGGGTATGTTCACGCAGTTCGGCGGAATGACGCTGAAGGAACCCGGTTATTTCATCAGTAAACCCGATCATTGCCAGGCAGATGCAAAGAAAGGGAAGCGTCCATAGTATAAACGGAATGCGGCGGCCCCATTTGCTTCTGTACCGGTCGCTTTTGAAACTGACCCACGGACAGATGGTCATGTTTAATATTCCTGGCAAGGTCGCCATAATCATTCCGATAAACCAGTTCGGCGCCCCCAGGTCTTTCAATTTCAGCGGCAGAATGCTTGGAACAACAGCTTCCATTAAGGTATAGCAGAAATCCCCCCACAGCAGCCAGGTAAAGAGCGCGAATAATCCGGCCTTGGTATAAGTCAGCGTTCCGCAATGATAAGTCTTGCTTGTCGGCGCGGTCTGAAAGCCGGCAGGGTTTAATTCTTTGATTTGCATTATAGCAACCTTATACAGATTTCATCATATTATAAAACACCGCAGCGTCCGACGCCGGCAGTTTGCCTTGGGCGGTTATTTTGCCGAAAATCGCTTCAAATAAAGCTTGAAGCACAAATTCGTTGCTGCTGCAGGAAAATACGATAGTGCCGGCAAAAGGCAACTGATAAAGCGCAAACGGATTTACCGCAATAATCACGAGGGCCGGCTGTATCTTCATAATTTCTTTCAGCAATTCAATATGGGAACTGTGCAGAGTGCCTATCTGTCCGGAGCTGAGTTTGAAAGATGTATCAAATATTATGGCAGAAACTTTTTTGACGGAATTCAGGATAGACTGTTTGTTCACTGAATTCAACTCGCATGGAACTCTCATAACTTCAGTGTTACCGTGCTGTGCTTTAAGAATTTTCTCAATCCTGTTTTTCCGGTGATGCACTCCGATGTCCAGCTTTTCCGCTTCTTCCGGCAGCAGGAGCAGCAATCCGGAGGCGTCATCTATTTTTTTCAAAGGAAGTATCCCCTGTTCATTTTTCTCAATCCTGATGCTTGCCCTTGCGATTTTTTTGGCAAGTTCCGCATGTTCTTTCAGACATGGCATTTTATCTTTGGGCGGAAGCGGATTGAAAAGACCGTATTTAAATTTCATGTTCAGGATTTTTTCTATTCTTTCGTCCAGCATCCATTCTCTGATTTTACCCTTTTTAAGCCCGTTCATAACGGCGAAGAGAGATTTCTCATAGTCATTTTCAGTTAATATTATATCATGTCCCGCCAGGATTGCCTTCACTACGGAATCTTCCACGGCAAAAGCTTTTTTCACCGGCCCCATTTCCAGACAGTCAGTTATGACCAGGCCTTTGAAGCTGAGCTTGTTTTTAAGGAGATTGTTTACGATCTCATGAGAAAATGTAACGAGATTTTCCTTGTCGTATGCCGGATATATGGCATGATTGGTCATTATCGCCTCGACTCCCGTGCTGATCGCATTCTCAAAGGACACCAATTCGCAGTTTCCCATTTCTTCTTTCGAGCGCCTGATGACTTCTGCGCTGAAATGTGAGTTCATACATGAATGTCCCTGCCCGGGGAAATGCTTTGCTGTTGCCATCAAACCGTTTTCCTGATAACCTTTTATTGTCATACGCGCAAACCTGCTGACGATTTCCGGGTCGATGCCGTAAGAGCGGATATTGGTGGACGGATTCAGCGGGTTGGTGTTTATATCGGCGACGGGAGCGTATGACCATGAGAGGCCGACATATTTCGCTTCCCTGGCGGTTGCCGCCGCCGCCTGATATGCCAGCTCAGGATTGCCGGCTGCCGCCAACCCTATCGAAGTAGTGAACTCTGTTGCTTCCTGAAGCATGGCCTGCCCCAGTCCGCATTCAGTATCGGATGTGATGAAAGGCGGAACTTTCGATTTGCAGCGGAACTCTTCAATCATCGCCCTGGAATCTTCAAAACCATTGTAATCCCAAATACTGAGATGAATGCCGCCCCAGCCTTTTTTAACACAGTAGTCAGATATCTCTTTTTTGCCGAAACGGAATGAAATCAGTATCTGTGCCGCTTTTTCTTCAAGAGAGAATTTGATATTCTTGATTTGTTCATTCATTTTTTTCTGTTGTTCCTAAATAAAATTACTTGTCATACGCCGTATGCAAATTTTTTAAGTAAATTATATTGCCAGCGATATAATTGAAATAACAGTCAATTGTATGCGCCGGCAATTTCATTCTCGCACGAATAGTCAGATACCATAAAACTCTTGCTCTGGCCTTTTTCTATTAATCTTTCATTCAATTGTTAATGATTGAATAATATCTAGTTTTTCTAACACTGTAACTCCAATATTTATAATATTAAAACAATAACCATCACCGAGAATGATTATCCTGAATTCAGGATAACGCTGCCTTAATTGCGGCAGGCACAGGCTCACTATACAGCCTATTGATAAACTACGTAACAATAATGTCCTTTTCCCATGAGCACATCAATCCTGATTCACAATGACCTGTCAACTAATTTTTGTCTAAAGATGGATAAAATTTTTCTACTGTTGTTCCATTACGATTGATTGCTTTAATGGAGTAACGATATGGAGAAAGAACGTCAATGCTTTTGGAAAATTCATCTGTCTTTTCAGGAAGTTCTCCACTGTTAAACACCAAGTGCCCAGTTTCATCCTCAACAGTTACCTGCAAAAGTTTATGTGACTTTACATGAAAATAAAGCTTCGTATACGCCTCTGCTAAATATATATCATCAAAGAAAACTGTCCCATAAGTGTAAAATATCCCGGCATGAAACTCTACGTTAACGGCCCATTCCGGAAGCGTAAAAGGTTCACTGACAAGATATACCCAATGCCCATGTCCATATGTAAGCGCACGATAACATACGCTCTTTTTCCAGGACTGATCATAAATACTCAGAAGAAAGCCTGCTCCATGATGCAACCCGCCGCCGTTGCTGCTGATATCAGACCCGTTCATCCAGCCACTTATGATATAGGCCTGTCCTGGCTTCAAAGGTCTTTTTAGATCACCTGCTAAGCAATAATAGCTCCTGGTGGGTATACGCGCCTTTTTTTCCAAATTGACGCGAAGCGAAAATTTCCCATTATGAACGTTTTCCTCGGAAAGCCCTATCTCGTCTTTCGCGGCAGTTCTCCAAGGTGATAATCCTTGCTCGAAATCTCCGGAGCGAAGTATATTTTCCAGCGGTAGTGATGGATTTGCAGAAACTTCCATGTCAATGGGAAATGCCGCTTCGGCCAGCCCATATCCCGACACGAACAACAAAAGCAGAAAACAGAAAATTTTCATGATCAAATCCTCTCTGCCAAATTAATGACAGAATAAAAGTTTTGCCGTGTAAGGTTTCATTTCGACTATAACGGAGCCATTCTTTATTTTTAAATTCTGTTCCCCTGAAACATCCATACAAACAACATCCTGCCATTTTGAAAGGCCATTGATTTGAATAACCGAACTTGCCGGCTCTGAATTACATAGAATTATCAATGCGGTTTTATCAAGAAGGAATGTGCTGTTTTGAATGGATTTTGTATTATTGCTGGTTTGAACTGTGATTATTTCTGAATTACACTTCCCTTCAAGTATGAACGGTTCAGCCGCTGTAAGAAGTTCATTCATACGTTTACTTCCTTCCCATAATTCCCAACTGAGACGCTTTCTTACGAGTGGATAGGGCGAGGGAATTCCCTCAGGACTACGTTTGTCAGCCCTGGCATAACTAAAATAGAACAGCCCCCTAGCCCCACCACAGATGGCCTGAAAGCTCATAAGAGTAGCTTCAGCGGGAGTCGGACAACGCTTCCATGGTTCCTGCGGATAGTTGCAAAAAAACTGAGGGACCATCCAGAAAGCCTGTCCTGTTTTGAGCGAATTTACGCCAGCTTTGCTTATGGAATATACTGTGTTTCCAGGACGAGAATCCGCATCTAGAATAGGATATTTATCAGCCATTATAACGTCAGCAGTTGACCGGTACGAAATAAAGGCTCCCATCACCAGGACGCAGACAGGATGGTTCGGGTCCACTTCTTTTATAATTTGATATGCTTTTCTCACGGTTTCTGGTGGAATACCACTGCCGTCAGGTTCATCAGCCAGATACCAGCAGAGAACTGCCGGGTGTCCACGAAATTCTGAAACATAATCCCTTAACCCATTTAAATCAGGTTCAGGGAAGGCAAGAAATCGATTAACAACCATTGACGCTTTAAGACCTGTTTTATGAATTTGGTCAAGAGTACTCCATGTATTCTGTTTGTCTTCAAAAGACATTCTGGAACCATCTGTAGCTGGAGACATAAACGTTTTCATCCAAAATGGCGAATAATTTATGACATTGAACCCCTTGGACTTGATATCATTCCAATCACTTTCATCTGTGGGACATTTACTACTTTTCTCCCACCACGGACCAGGCATAAACAATCCTCGCGGAAAAAAGAATTTACCAGCTATCAGAAGAGTTCCATTGCCATTTATCGAAACAGTCGAAAATTCAAGATTTCTGGATAAAATAGAAAATTGCTTTTTGGCAACAGAATATCCTTGCAAAGTCGCAGTGACTTCATAATCACCAGGCTGGAGTCCTTGAAGTTCAAACTCAACAGTAGCTTTCCCTGCGTTATCAATTGCAATGTCTTTTCGTATAACTTTATTGCTATCTTTTAAAGACTTAAGAACAAACTGAATTTGGGATTCTTTGGGACTTGGGCCCAAAAGCTGAGTTTCTATTTTGCAATTCTTCTCATTCCTGTAGTATACTTTTTGTATACATGATATCCGCATAGGCTCCAATGGTTTTTCCAATTCGTAAACTCCAGAACGGAAGAGAAGGCTATTTAAGGGATCGCGTATTTCTAAAGAAATTAGATAACGGCCTTTTTCATTAAATAGTGCTGGAGATACAACAGTAATGGAACTGTCGCCATCCACGCTGAAAGTCCCTAATGAGCTTGTTATTGGATACAGCTTGCCGATTTGCTGGGTCTTCATTGTAAGTTGTACAAGTTGGCGTTTCCCGGAAAAATTATGAACTCCTAGTTTCACTGATGAGGACTTGCCAGAGCTTATACTGTTTTCTTTAATCTCGGTTTCCCAAAGAAAACGAGACATATCTACATCAACCCCTTTTAACGGCTGAAAAAAGACAATCTGATGCAAATCGCCAAATGTAGGTGCCCATGTATAATAACTCCCGTTATTTTCATGATCAAGACGGACAATATTAATCAGCCAAACAGAACCTATGGGTTCCCGAAACTGAAATTCAGCAAGAGGCAAAGCCATTTCAAGAGTCCATTCCCCTTTTTTCACATGCCCGGCGGCTCGAACATGCGGGGCCCATAAGGAATCAGAACGGCCATAGCCGCGTTCCTTGAAAACCATTCCGTCCGGGGTTACCGCTATATGAAAATAATCACATCCGCTTGAACCAGGATCAAAAAATAATTCCAACAAGTCGCCATCCCAGAAATTTTCAGATGATTTTGGCGTATATTGATCTCCGCATTGACAACGAATCGCTAAATAAACGGTGTCAGCATCAAAACAAAATGCAAATTCAGTTTTCTGTTTTGCGCTTCCTCTGGTTTTGAAATCATAGAAATTAGAAGTAAAAGAAGCCTTTTTCCAGCATTGATCGTCTAAAAGTCCATCGATTGCCGGAGCCTCTGAAGTTCTTACAGCAGTTGCTGCCTTAACCGCATCTTTTAGAGCAGAGCCATCTTGATAAGCATGAAGTTGTATTCCCATATAGCTGTATGCTAAAACTAAGGCAACAAGTTTAATCGTTTTCTTGATCATAATATTTATATCCTTTCAGTTGCTTGTGATTTATAAATGTATTTAAGTTATTCTATGATATATACGTGTACATCGTATGGACGAAAGTGATCGGTGAGTATTCCGCCACGAATTAAAACCTCGCGCGATTCGAACTTTACTGCGACTTTTCCCTCTTTTTTGACTATATTTAAATCAATGGAAGCATCAAGTGTCTCTGGTAAAGTATTGACGGCAATCAGAAAAATTGATTTCCCATATCGTTTTGCGGCAATATCAAGCGAGGCGGAGTTAGCATGAATCCCTTTTAAATCTTCACCAAGAAGATATGGCAAAGACATTTCCTTTGTCTCTGCATTCAAGGATTTCATAGAATTCCAGAGCTCGGGGGTCAGTTTTTTCGAAGAAGTAAGTGTATCCAGTCGTTGATGGGCGAAATATACCAAGCTTTGGGCTCCATGATTTAATGCAAGATAAGTTATACATTTTTCTTCCTGAGGCGTAGGTGGACGGGGCCACCCCTCGGCAGGAGATCCGAACATTTGTAAAATAATCCAGGATGTTTTGCCAGGCACCCCATATTGAGATTTTACAATATTATCCATATGGGAAGAAATCAGCGTAATTTTCGTTTTTCCTATAGGATATGGATCTGTAGAAATGATATCACAAGCATTTTTATTAGCATCAACCGCACTAATTACATTAAGCCAGACCGGCCTGTAAGGATCTACTTCCTTAATCACATTGTAAATTTTTCTGTTAGTTTCAATCCATGCATCCGACTCATCAAGACTATACCAGCCCAGAATAGCCGGATCATCTCTATACTTAAAAATAAAATTACCTGTATCTTTCAGATTATTTATATTAAGTTCGGGAAATCTGGCAGTAATTTCTCCCATATGGGCGAAACAAGTCAGCCTGTATTCATGCAAGGCACTGAGAAATTGATTAAAATCTCTGAACTTACTTCGTTCCACTATCTGCCGTATTCCCCCTTTGCCTCTTTCTGGATATTGGGCAAAATGAGCTAATGCTTCAGTACGCATATATACAGAGCCCGCTATTACTGAATCAAACCCTTGTTCAGCAATTGATTTCAGTTCTTCTTTTTCAATTGGCCCTTCCCAGCCTCCTCCAAGCCATACAATGCGCAGCAAGGAAGGTTTTTTGTCTAAAAGGGGAATTCCTTTCTCTGAAATAACCAGTCTTGGAATTTTTGCTTGCAAGGGAGGAATTTTACAAAAAGGAGTTGAGTTTCTTGCCAGACAAGTTCCATCTTTAGACAAAAGGCTTACTTCAAGAACATAATTGCCATAAGGCAAACATTTTATATCAATGTTCACTGTTGAAAGAATGAATATTTTATCAGAATCTTCAGTCAAAACAGAAGTCCCCGCAACCGAACGGATGTTGTAACGAAGAGTAGTACCATGCAGGTTGGTATTAGTGGCTGTCAGTTTGCTTGTCAAACAGAGTTTCGCCTGTTCGGAGTAAAATATCCTGTCTGTAGAAATCATCAGAGCAACACCTGCAGCAGAAGTTTTTTCCTGTGCCATGCAAAAATCTCCAGATAAAAACATTGCGAAAAAAACATATAAAAACGGAAAAATTCCACGCTTTATCTCTCTATGTTCATTTATAACAGTTAGCATACTTTAAATCCTCGTAAAAAATTATGATGCTTCATGAATGCTTCGTACTTTCTCATCCATATCTTTTAAGATATGGCCCGGGTCAGCACCGTAGGCTTCAAATTGTTCATACAATGTGGAAAGGGCTGCAATAACCCTCATATTGAAAACATTGTTATATATCAGAACGTCCTTGGAATCGGAGAAAAAGGCCTTGTAATCCTCCCGGCAGTTCCAGGGATATGCATTGGGGGCAATGTCTTTTCTTACTGAAACCATCCCTGATATTCCGGCAAGCCGTATTTGGAATTCACGTGAAACCAATATTTTTAGGAATTCCCATATGTGTTGTTTTTCATCGGGCGTGAGATCAGGAGATACAAAAGTCATTAAGCCTGAGAGTTCAATATTGCAGATTTTCCTGTTTCCAAAAATATGAGGAATAATGCAAAAGTCCTTTGCTGGAAGCCCAAAGCGTTTTTCGTGCTGTACTGCAATCCATGAACCAATATTGAAAGATATGCCGGCTTGTCCTTTTTCAAAGCAAATAGCATTATCCTTAGATGTTCTAAATGTAGAATAGGATTTTACAATCTGCAGAAAACGTTTTCCGCTATCAGAGTCAAAAAGAGGAATATTGTATATTGATTTTGGATCTTTCGTCTCCTGACATCTGAGACTGAAAAAAAGCGGCAAATATTTTTCAAAACACCAGAGAGAATGAAAAGGCCAATATTTGGCAGCCGGATGTATATCATGGCGATGACAAATTCTGACATAGTCGTCCCACCATGAAAAGTCTTGATTTAAATGTTCCATTGAAAAACCGATACGCTTAAAAATGCGTCGATTAACCGCCATTTGAATAGGGAAAAGTGAAAATGGAAGGAAGATATTCCGATTCAATACCGGCAGTGTCTTCATTTGCTCATAAACAGCCTGATAATCAGGAAAAGCAGAATAGTCCAGAATACTTCCGAATAAAGGATTATCAAAGAATTTCACTTGGGAAATAATTGCTCTTTTTGAAGATATACAGGCCACTTGCTCATTGTGTTCAGATATGTCCCGCAATTTTATATTTAAATATAATTTGCGGCAATCACAGAATTCCGCCAGGAGAACCTCCATTTCCTGTCTTGGGAAACTGGCTGTAGACAATATCAGCTCAACTTCAGGTGGTTTTGCTCCTGACATAAAAGTTCCCGCTCCACGCCTGCGATAGACAACTCCGTCCCTTTCTAGAGATTCGATCGCATTTTGAACTGTAGCGTAACTTGTGTTAAATTCTCGGCATAATTTATGAAAGGAAGGAGCAAGCTCTCCAGATTTCAACAAACCATTTTTTCTTAAAGTCAGGACATGATTCCTGATATTCTCTTTTATCGTATTTTGCAAGGGCGCCTCCTGTGATTATTAACATATGATTCCATGAAACAATTTAAATTATAGGCATTGTTATTAACCGTTCATAAATTAAATGCCTATTGAGCCAAAAAAGTCGCCAAAAACTTGATTTTTGAACGGCCTCCTCCATTTCCGGACTTTCCGGATTGTCAAAATTTTCGTTGTCGAATCAACTCAACTTACTTCAATTCAATATTTTGCTCTTCCGTCCGCGTTTCTTTTGGGCTTTACTCTTCGGCGTATTCCTGCGGCAGGACTTTTCCCGTACCTTACCGTTCCAGCTTAAATTCACGCCGATGAAACGCGAAGGACGGAAAAGTTCAACAACCCGCACAAATTCTTTCTGCATTACTGTCAGCTCGCCAAATTCTTCCTCCGTCATCTGCCATATTATTATAAATATAATGCCGTTATATTAATGACAACTGCAAGAAAAAGCCGATACAGTTTTCTTTGTTTTATGATTATCAGTCCCTGCTTTTCCGGTAGTCGAAAAAAAATACTTGCATTCTCTGTACCATTGTTGCTTCGATTGTTTTCGCAGAACTTATTGTAATATATTAATGCTGCCACATTTTAATTGTTACATCACTATATTTCATCGACTTGGTATGCCCGTCAACAAACAGGTAATTTGCGCTGCCGTTGTGAAGTAACACATCTCCAATACTACCTCCGCTCACATCCAGGCTTGACCCATAATAAGAACTGCTCCATTTGCCATCCTTAAATAAGAAAGTCATAGAAGGCCTGGTAAACCACGCTAATTTTACTCCGGGCTTATTATACGTAGCAGCAGTAGCATTTATTCCATAAGTCCAGGTATAAGGGTGCTGATTAAATGCGACCGGACATGTCCATACAGTTACTTTTTTGGCCGTTTTAGGAGGAAGATAACCAGATAAATCCGAAGTCCAGGTATATATAGATGGAATTAGGTCATACTTATCATTTGCATACATAAGTACGGCAGTACCAAGCTGTTTAAGATTATTCTGGCAGGTACTGCGGTAAGCAGACTGACGCGCCTTATTGAGCGCTGGCAGCAGCATTGCGGTGAGAATCGTTATGATGGCAATGACAACGAGGAGTTCAATTAGAGTGAAATGGTTCACAATCAAGAACTTGCGACTCTTAAAAACGCGTGTTTTCATGATAACATTTCCTCATGCAGTTATTGTTTGTAAAGATTTAGTTTCAAAAAGCTATTACCCCCGAGAAAAATCAGATTTTTTTCAGGCCTGCTGTTTTGTTGTCCGAGTTGCGTCATATTTTTTGACCCTCCTTTAATCTTTTTGTTAAAAATTCATTTTAACCTTTAACAATGCAACGGGCTTTCAACCCCATTGAAATATTTTGCTCCATCGCCACCCAAGGAGTGACGCCGGAATTGCTGTAACGGTTCGGACTCTCTGACCCCATGCTGCCGCAAGCCCCTTGATTCTTACCTCTGACCAATGCTCCGACAACTTACTCAAAGCATAGCAAGAAGAGGCCACGGCAGTTTTCAGCCCGGCGGTATTCTTTGTGCTCTGATTATTTTTGTTTGCATTATTCATTAACAAAACCTCTGCTCCTTGTCGCGTCAATTTATTTGCTTTCATGGTTACATGGCTGACGGAAAAACAAAACGGCCTGCCGAGGGATTTTTCCCGGCAATTTGCCGCCATTCGTCTTTCTGTATTTTCAGCCATTCTCATTTTACCTCAACTTTTTAGGACTAAATCATTACCGCAATTCTATGATAGTCTTTTTTCATTTCAGTTTCGCATTCGCACGAGTCATTGCATCCTGCAAAACTTGGCCTATTGCTCCCATCATAACTAGTTAACTATGATTATATACTTCTCCCCCATATTTGTCAATACCTATTTTAGAAAAATTGTAACAGTTTACTTTCATAAGGTAACGGCTCGGTCTTTTTGTAGCGTGTAGAAAATTTTTTTTAAAAAAGAGTATTGACATAAGGCAGTTTTTCGTGTATAATGCAGAATGTCCTATTGGGGACATTTTTAAAAACTATAAAGGAGGCATGAATGAAAGATTCAGAAGCGCGGTTTAAACTAATGGCTGAAGTGTCGAAACTCTGGCCGGCGGCAAAAGGCTCAGTACGCAAGTATAATCGTAAATGCACAAAGAAGAAGAAAGAATGTGAAAAATGCATATCGGGCGAAGGGCATCCGGTGTGGGAACTGACCTATTACAAAGATGGCAAACAGAAGTCCAAACATGTGCGGACGTCCGATATAGATGCTGTAAAACAGGCGCTTGAGAACGGACGCAAAATAGAAGAGTTGCTGGTGGATGCAGGGCTTGCATATATGGATGAACTGAAGAATATGTGAGTTATTGGCGTTGATAAAGCATTGGGCGAAATATCTGCGGGAAGAAATCGCCGGCCTTGAACGGGTCAAGCAATTCTTTCTTGAAAACGTCAAGGCTGCGGAAAAGAACGCGAATGACTGGCTGAAGAAGTTCAAAGATGAGGAGCGGCGCAGGATTGAGACAGAAGGTAAGCGCCGGATTTGAACTTTCCCGATTGCATCTGGAAAACCGCCGGTTAAAAGACTTGACCGCTGAGCACAGTCTGCTTTTAACTGAACTTGAAGTAGTCCGCGGCGAGTTGAAAACAGAACGGCAGCAAGTACGCAGACTTGCAAAGGAATTGAACCGCAGAAGCGCCAAGGAAGGATATTTCGGCGCGGCAACTCCGTCCGCATTGAAAATAGACAAACCCAATGCCATTGCTGAGAACAAAGCGAAAAAAGGCGGCACCAGGGCAGGCCGCAAAGGATATGGCCGGAAAGTTTTTCCGGCATCTGAAGCAGATGAAATCATCAATCTGCCGGATTTGCCGCCGCCATGCAGCAGCTTGATAATCTGCGGAAGATTTTCCATGAACTCGGCGAGACAAGCATGATGAAAGAGGCGTTACGGTCAATCTATGATATTGCGAAAAATGATTCACAGGCTGAGGCGGCATTCAAAAACTGGTGCGACATCGCAAACCAAACCGAAGTTGATGAACTTAGGTAAATGGCCAAAACGGTTCAAAATAACTTAAATGGAATAACCGCATATTGGCGGACAAACCGCCTCTCCAATGCCGCTATGGAAGGATTTAATAATAAAATCCGATGGTTGATGCGCCAAGCATACGGCTATCGCGATGAAGAATATTTCCATCTGAAAATTTATGACCTCCCAGAAATCAAGACTCAAAAGGAAATATAGCTTTTATGCAACAAAACATAGAAGAGGCATTAAATTTAACCAAAAATGATGGAAGGCGCGTCAACATGATTTCTTTGCGTGTCCCACGCCATTAATAAAGACGCGCCGCTGAATAGTGTTTTAGTTGTAATATTCTGATTATTAACAATATAATGCTAAAATTTCGGATTAAAAAACAGACGGAATCCCGAACTGACGGAGAGAAATGGCAAACAGAGATAGAAAACAGCTAGGGATATCGATTAGCGAAACGACTATCTGGTCGGGGCTAAAAGTTACATATTCTTTGGTGTCAAGGGGATATTTGCAAGGACTGACTCAGCTACAATTGAGGCGCGGAAGAAGAGGAATGGTGGATCCGGCCGGGCTCGAACCAGCGACCCGGTGATTATGAGTCACCTGCTCTAACCAACTGAGCTACGGATCCACTTGTGCCGAAATGCATTCGACAGGGTCATTAAGTTACACATTATGACGGAAAAGGCAAATCCAGTTTCGGCTTTTTTGACGATTTTCCGCCGGTTAGATTCATGCGGAAATAATAATTTCTACTGGAAAAACCTCATTATCGCATATAATTTATAGTCTGAATTTAATACACATTGTAAGGAAAAGCAGATATGAGTTTATTTCTGGGAATAGGATTGGGGCCGATTCAGACTGGAATTTTTCTTTCCGGCGCGAGCAAAGGCAAGTTTGACCGGATTGTCATTGCCGAAGTTGACAACAAACTTAAAGATGCAATAAATGCCTGCGGCGGCAAAGTTTCAATAAATATCGCGAAAGACAACGCGGTTTATGCTGAAACCTATGCCAAGGTCGAAGTTTATAATCCGCTGGATGAAAATGACTTGAAAAAATTGATTGCTGCCGCGGCAGACGCCGATGAACTGGCGACTGCGCTGCCCAGCGTAAAATTTTTCCCGCAGATCGCGGCCTGGCTCAAGCAGGGGTTTGCCATGCAACCGCAGCGCCGTCGTTTCATTTATACTGCCGAGAATCATAATCACGCGGCGGAAGAACTGGAAAAAGCCATCGGGCAGAATTTTCCGGCGACATATTACCTTAATACTGTCGTCGGCAAAATGAGCGGCGTGGTCAATGCCGCGGAATGTGAAGCCCAAGGGCTGAAACTGCTCTGCCCGGGCGCGGATCGCGGGCATCTGGTTGAGGAATTTAACAAAATACTGATTTCGTCCGCGCCGGAAATTGAACAGCGGCGAGTTAAGAACCTTCATGTAAAAGCAGATCTTTATCCGTTCGAGGAAGCTAAACTTTACGGCCATAACGCTATTCATTTTCTGCTGGGCATTCTCGGCCGGCAGCAGGGGTGTGAATACATGAGCGAACTGCGCGGCATCCCCGAGCTGATGAAAAAAGCGGAAACGGCATTTATCTCCGAATCCGGCGCGGCCCTGTGTAAAAAATGGGCCGGGCTTGATGAACTTTTCACGGAAACCGGTTTTAACGCCTATGCGCAGGATCTGCTGGTCAGAATGACCAATCCTTTCCTGAAAGACGCCATCGCCAGGATCACCCGGGACATTCCCCGCAAATTAAGCTGGGATGACCGCGTTACCGGTGCCATGCGGGTCGTGCTGGCCCAGGGCTGTGAACCGTTGATTCTTGCTGAAGGCGCTGCGCTTGCGGCGGAAGAACTATTTGGCAAGGATCCTGAAAAAATTAAAAATGGACTGGCGGAACTCTGGCCTGCCCCCTGGTCTGACGAACATGAAGAACTGAAGCGGCTGATATTAGCAAACATCAAATAAAATAACTCTCCTATGGCGGATCGCCGGGCGCAATCCAGCGGCGAAACGCCGGTCTCGCGGAGGGCGGGAATAAAGGGCGTAAAGTTATGTTATGGAGTTCTAAAGGGTCACGCGGTTGTGTGAATCCGCCGCACCGCCACACCATGCACGAACTATTCATTTGCCTGAACGATAACGGCATTCAGTATATTGAGGGCAGAAGCTGCCAGTTCATGCGGGGGCGGGCGTTTCTTTTGCCGGAAGGCTCTTCGCATTATATCGCGGCGGAGCCGGACGTTCCCGCTGAATATATTTTTGTCTGTTTCGAACGGGAGCACTTTCTTAAGTCCGGAAACTCCCAGATGCAGCAGGCGGTTGATTCGCTGGCTGTAAACCGGCAATATTTCTCAGGAGCCGACCCGCGGTATCTGGAAGAAAATATCCGCCTGATTAATCAGTTGTTTGAAGAAATCAAGGAGTCGCGCCCTTTCGCTTCCGCCCAAACCGATTGTCTGCTTGGTGAATTAATCATCAATTACTACCGCAGTCTGAATCAGTCCGGACATGGTGATAATCCGGCGGGAATGGAGAAAATCCAGCAGTTGATCAAAAAGATACAACGGCATCCGGAGGCAGATTATCCGCTTGAGCGTTCAGCCAGGAACGCCGGCATGAGTATTACCGGATTCTGTGAAAAATTCCGTCAATATACCGGCACCACGCTTACCGGCTACATTCAAGCAGCCAGACTGAAGAAAGCCATCGTGCTGTTGCAGACAACTAATTTGCAGATCGCGGTCATCGCGCTGGACTGCGGCTTCAATAATCTTGGCTATTTCCACAAAGTATTTAAAAAACATTATAATGTCACGCCATATGCTTTGAAAATGACCTTCCGCCAGAAAGGCGAATTCCCCAATCTGCTCAAAGAGTATTAAATCATTATCAATTGCTGTTTTTCAGTCTCTCAAGATATTTAGCGACAGCAGCTTTTGATTTTATCATCAGCGTCTGATAAACTTCCCGGTCAGGAGTCTTGCCTGTCCTGCTGCTGATAATGCTTTCAATGCGTTTCCATAGCTCAACGGTCATAAGCACATCATAGAGCGCCCGGTGGTATTTTCCATCCGCCGGCTGAGGAAGATTGAGGTAACGCGTCAGCGTTTCCAGTTTGTGATCCGGCGAATCCTGAATCAGGCGGCGCGACAGCTTCATCGTGCAGAAGAAAGTGCGGTCGTGGGCAACTCCGGCACGGCTCATCTCGGCGTGATAGAAGCGGGAATCGAAAGGCGCATTGTGTGCGATGCAAAAACGGTCTCCTATAAAATTTTTCAGCTCCGGCATGACGGATTCCGGCTTGGGCTTGTCTTTAAGCATGGCATCGGTTATTCCGGTTAAATCGGTGATAAAATATGGCAGCCGGCAGCCGGGGTGCATAAGTTGAACAAAGGAGTCGGCGGCCTCGCCGTTCCGGACGATCACCGCCGCCACTTCGATGACGCGGCAGTAGTCCGTGCTGAGCCCGGTAGTTTCGAAATCTATCACTGCAAATTCGTTAAACATCCTGAAGCCCCTGATTGCTTGTCTGGTTCCGTTTCATATCTTTGGAATATAACAGTATCTTTATTGTTCTGCCAGCCGGAATAATTATAAGCGCTGAATTTATATCAATATGCTTAACGAGGCTCTGAACTTCTGAATGCGGACAGTAGTTGTCCAGTTTGTTCCGCTCGTGCAGAATAGAACAACGGGGTTAAGGCGGTCTACGGGATGCCAGTACCCAAAATTAGGGAAACGCGTGCCCGAAATGAGGGCTGTCCTGTAAGTTTTGCCAGCCGCCGACGGCAGGAAAGGCGCAGCAGCATTGATTATGGACTTTTTTTGCGGATAAACCCGCCTTGACTGTTGCAATATTAAAGAGTAAAATTTATATTAATTCGGGCGTTATGTTAATCGTGTCAATCGTACAGTGTTGTCAGGGGGATTGTTTTGAAGTTACAAATTCATAGAACATTCTTTGCTCTGCCGTTAATCATCATTTCTGCTTTTCTGTTTTCAACGGCTTTTGCCCAGGATCAGGAAGTCAAGGCCGCGCCGGCGCTGACCAAAGTGGTTTTTACTCCTCAATGGTTTCCGCAAGCCCAGTTTGCCGGATACTACATGGCGCAGGAACTGGGTATTTACAACAAATGCGGCTTGGATGTTGTTTTCCAGTACAAGCCGCCGCAGCGGACGCTGATTTCAGTGCTGACGGACAAGAATGCGGATTTTGTGACAGATTTTCTTTCTTCCGGCATCAAGATGCGCTCAAACGGTATGAAAGTTGTAAATATCGGACAAATTTCCCAGCGTTCCGCGCTGGTGTTTGTGGCCAGAAAAAGTTCCGGAATTAAAAAGCTTGAGGACATTAACGGCAAAAAAGTCGGAATCTGGATGACTGATTTTCAGGAAGTGCCGAAGGCGCTGCTGGAGAAACATAAGATCAAGGCGGAAATAATTCCGGTGGTATCCGGGATAGAACTGTTTCTGTGCCGCGGCATTGATGTGATTGCAGTCATGTGGTATAATGAATATCATGAATTGCTGTCTTCCGGAATCAATGAGGACGAAATAACCACGTTTTTCTTCAACGATTACAATCTGGATATTCCGGAGGACGGAATTTACTGTCTGCGTGAAACATACGAAAAGAACCCGGAAATGTGCCGTAATTTCGTCAAAGCCTCGCTTGAAGGCTGGCAGGAGGCTTTTAAAAATAAAAAAAGGACATTGGAGATCATTCGCAAATACTGCCGGGAAAATCATATTCCTTATAATAACGCCCACCAGAGCTGGATGCTGAACCGGATGGAAGAATTGATTTCACCTTCTGGCGGCAAGTATGTTGCCGGCTTTCTTTCTCCTAAAATGTATCTTGATACCGCGAAGAAATTGAAATCCACCGGCGTAATTAAGACGATTCCCCCGTACAACGAATTTTATAAGAATGTTTTAAATGGCAATACCGTGCCCGGCAAGGACGAAAATATCAGCGGCAAGGATGAAAATGTTCAAAAATAGAAGTCTGGCATTTAAACAAAGTTTCTATATATTGCTGAGCGTGATTATCGTCTCGGTCGGCATCTTTTCCTACGTCACCTGTTATGTGTGGTCTTTGATGCAGGAAGGGATCGAAACGAGTACCCGGAATATCGGCGAATCCACCGCCAACCGCCTGGACCAGATATTTATTGAAGCATCCAGACTGGGCAAGCAACTGGCGATTCAGTTTGAAAACAGCAGAATGACTGACGAAGAAATCGGAAAACTGCTGACGGCGACGCTGGAAAGCATGCAATACGACCGTCCGGAAATCTACAGTTTGAGCGTCGCCTATGCGCCTTACTGCTTTGATAAAACCAAAGAATATTTCATGATTTATTCGTCCAGGAAAGACGGCGGCATCAAGCTGGAACATACTGGCGGCGCGGACTATGAATACTTTTATTACAACTGGTACACGCTGCCGAAAACGCTGGAACATGCGGTTTGGACCGAACCGTATTTTGACGAAGTTGTAATGTCCTCCTACACCGTGCCGTTTTACCGCGAGCAGAACGGCAAGCGCGAGTTCACCGGAGTTATCACCGTTGATCTGTCGCTGTCATGGCTGCAAAAAGCGGTGTCCACGATCAAGCTGAACAATTCCGGTTATGCGTTTCTTATTTCCAAATTCGGCCGGATTATCACCCATCCTGACGCCGAACGGATAATGAATGAAACTATCTTCAGCATGGCAGAGGAGCGCGAAGACAAGTTTCTGCGGGATGCCGGAAGGGACATGATTGCCGGTAAAAGCGGCTTAGTGCCATATAAAAAGCATTTGATCAGTCAGAAAAAATCCTGGATGTTTTATACTCCGCTCCAATCCAACGGCTGGTCGCTGGGAATCATTTATCCTGAAGACCAGTTGTTTGAAGCCGTTGCCGGAATGGAAATTACCATTTTCACGCTGTTTGTAATCGGAATGCTGCTGCTGCTGGGAGTAATTATCTGGATATCATTGAAAATCACCCGGCCGCTGCGCATCCTGACCCGGGCCACCGGCGAAATCGGCAGCGGCAATTTCCATGCGGCCATGCCTGAAATAGTCGCCAATGACGAAATCGGCAAACTGAGCAAGGCGTTTTCCGCGATGCAGGCCGCGCTGATCAGGCACATCGAGAATCTTAAAGAAACGACTGCCGCCAAGGAAAAAATTGAAAGTGAGCTTAAGATCGCCAAAGATATCCAACTGGGCATTCTGCCGCAACTGCTCCCGCCGTTTCCGGAATGTAAGGAATTTTCTCTGTATGCCGTTCTGAATTCAGCCAAAGCCGTCGGCGGCGACCTGTATGATTTCTTCTATCTCGACGAAGATCATCTCTGCGTTGTTATCGGGGACGTTTCCGGCAAGGGCGTTCCTGCATCGCTGTTCATGGCGGTGACACAGACTCTGCATCGCGGTATTGCGAATATAAAAATGAACAGCGGCGAAATCGTCACTAAAGTCAGCAAATCATTGAGCCACAACAACGAAACTTCAATGTTTGTCACCTATTTCATGCTTATCCTGAATATCCGAACCGGTGAAATACAGTATACCAATGCCGGACACAATCCGCCGTTCATCCTGCGCGAGGGCGACGGCATCACCAAAATATCCAGTCGGCACGGACCGCCGGTAGGAGTGGCCGAACTGGACTACGGACTGGATTCGGAGATTCTCAATCCGGGGGATGTTCTGGTATTATACACTGACGGCGTTACTGAAGCCATGAATATCAACAATCATGAATTCGGAGAAAACCGGCTGCTGGGCGTCATTACCGATTGCTCAGCCAATCCGTCTCCGGTAAATATTACCAAAACTATCCTCGCGGCTGTTTCAAAGTTTACTGCCGGACAGGAACAGTCCGACGACATTACAATACTGGCATTGCGGTTCGCACCGGACGGCCGTGCCGCAGAGTGACCTGAATACGGACCCGTGAAAATAATAGAACTTCATTCAGGAGAAGTACAATGAAACTTTCAGTACCGCTGTGGCAACTGGCCGGAGAAGGTTTGGCGCTGTGTTACCGGGGGGCCGCCGCTTATGAAGCTGAAATAAGTCATAATTCGGCGCTGGTGCTGAGCGGCGAGCCGTACCCCGATTTGAACTATTTCCTGCTCGATGACGGGAGCTTTCCGGAAATTAAACTTTGCCGCGCCGTGGAAAAAATCCGGCTGCGCCAGATCCCGGCGTTATATTTTATTGCCGCGGAATTGAAAGAGAGAATCGCTGAAACCGCCTGCAAACTGGGTTTGGCCCATGCCTGCAATATCCCGGTTATGAGTTATAAGTCCCAATTCGCTTTATACGATGCGGCCGGCTATGAAATTGAAATAGTCAGCAATGCTAAAATGTTGAAAACCGCCAACCGTCTGACAGCTTCGGCATTTAATCTGCCGGTGACTGCCGTGGAAAGGGTTTTCGGCTCCGGCATGATTGACGGCCCCGGTGTTCAGGTCTTTATCGCATCCAGAGACAATACTCCGCTATGTACGGTGCAAACAACGACAGCCGGCAACATCTGCGGAATATGGGGCATGGCAACAGCCACGGAATTTCAGCAGCAGATGGATGGCAAAGCGCTGCTCCAGTATGTAATGTCGTACCATTGTCTGAAAGGAGTCAAAGCCTTTTATCTGCTGGGTACTGAAGCCGGCCGCCCGTTCTATGAGGATATTGGATTTCAGGTACAAACAGAAGCGATGGTCTGGGTTGATCGCGAATGTCCCCTGACCAGTTCCCGGTAACATTCTGCCGGGCTGAACATAGTAAAAAACATCCGGTCGGCAGTTGCAAAGGCTTGAACCGTATTCAGTTCTTTCGCTTTCCTCTGTTAATGTTTTTTTTCTCAAAAAAGACTTTACGGCTGATAAATACGATTGCTCTTTTTCCTGTAAGTGATATATTTTGCAGAGGTTGGTTAAAATTGGTAATAGGCGCTTTATTTTTATTTGAGGTAGCATGAAAACGTTGTTGTTTGTGGTCGCGTTAGGGTGTTTTTCGGTAATGGCTTTGGAGATTAACAAAGATTCTGTCAAGAAAGATGCAATCGCTCAGATCGGAGAATTTCAACTTCCGGAAAATGGTTCAAAAATTGAACTGGAACTGCGGGATGGCTCCAAAATAAAAGGCACGCTGTCCAAGGTGGCGGCGGATAAGATTTATTTGGATGTTGAAGACGGTGCGACTAATGTATATAAGCCGGAACAGCTTGCGCCCGGTTCCAAATGGAAATTCTTCAAAGCTGAATATGATAAGAAGTTGAAAACAGTAATTGATGAAATAACTGAAGATAAAAGAGTAGAGGCCGAAGTCAAAGAGAAAAAAGTTGCGGCTCTGGCGCTAAAGCGGGGGGAGAAAAAAGAGACGGAGAAAAAACCGGATGCGCCCAAAGTTGAAGAGAAAAAAAGCGTAGAGTCAATCAAGAAAGAATTCGGAGAATTCAAAACTCCGGCTAAAGATGCAGAATTTGAACTGGAATTGACCGATGGCACGAAAATATCCGGAAAAGTAAGCAAGGTGAGCGGAAATAAAGTTTATCTGGAAATTGAGGAGGGAAGAGTCTCTGTCCATAAGCGGGATAAAATTTCGCCAAATTCAAGATGGAAATTATTTAAAGAAGATTTCGATAAAAGACTTAAAGATGCTGTTGACGAATTTAAAGCGGAAGAAGCCAAAAAAGCTCCTCTTGCGCCGCCGGCAGCACCGCCGGTGTCGTCTGCTCCTGCCGCTGTCGCCACATCTGCTCCGCCTGCTGCATCTGTGCCTGCTGTTCCGGCTCCAAGTACAGCGGCTGCTGCCGCATCTGCGAAACCTGTTGCAGCGCTTGTGCCGTCGCCTGTTGTTGCGCCGGTTGCGGTGGCCATATCTGCTCCGCCCGCCAGTCCGTCACCTGCGGTATCACCCAAAAAACCCTGATAAACTGAAATGCGAATGCCGGAAGCGCTGGTCGTACTGCCACTTCCGGCTATGTTTAGGGGAACTGGAATTAGTGGTCATGGTTTCGTATTCTTCAATTCTTTTTCCAGTTCACTTTTGGCGTCAGGGAGATGCTTATTAATTTCATCATATACCTTCAAACTAAACGCCTGATCGCCGAAGGTGCCAACACGAATGTAAACAGAGCTTTCGCCGTTATCCTCAGCTTTTACGCTGATTGCCACCTTCGTGTCTTCTGTTGTTCGCCCGATTATCTCCGCCTCAGAGGCGGAGCCGGCAGACGAAACTTTGCGGATGTTCATCGCTTCGAACGCCTTCACAGATGCTTTCTCAATCGCGCGCGGGTCTGCCTTCATGCGTGTCTGCAATTTGCCGTCGACGTAAGCTGTGACGCCGACACCCACCGCGGCACCTGTAACGGCACCTGCGCCAAACCACAAAAATGCACACCCCGCAGTCATCAGTCCGATAACCAGGGCCATGACCAGCACCATACTTTTCCCGGCAACAGAACGTTTAATGTTTTCACCGTTTGCAGACATTTTCTCATCTCCTTGTTTATTAACGAAATAGACTTCAAAGCACTTATTCCAGTCATTCAGAGGCCGAACTCGCTATCGGCGGTGGTGCGTACGTCAGTTTCCACAGCCACAGGCACAGACAGCCCAGGATGACGCAAGCCGGAGCGCTTGGCCATAATGGTACGGCATAACCAGCCACCAGCACTTCGATACGGAGTAAAAGACGCGATAATTGCGCGAGGGACATCAAGCCGAATATGACGCTTGCGACTCGCAATCCTAGAGTTGGGGAATTCATGATTTGATTACCTCCTCTTTGGAACAAATTAAATATATACGCGATTCCTCTAACAATTAATAATAATGTCTTTTATAAAATATTGCAATCCGGTTCTATGCCGGATTAATAAAATCAATTGAAAATATTAGATCATGCATGGTTGGAAATGGGTTTATTTGAAATTTCCATATAAAGCAGTACCTTTATTTTATCGATAACCCAAAAAAGAGGAATGGAAATGTCAGCAAAACCGCATGAAAGCACAGGTTCTGTAATTAAAGCAGAATGCTCATGTTGCAGAGTGAAGACCAGTCATAATGTATTGGCTGCATTTGAAAACTCCAAAGGCGATGAGATATTGTGGGTGGAAAACATATTTCAGATAATTCAATGCCAGCGCTGCGAAGGCATTTCTTTCCGCAGTGAGTCATTTTTATCTGAAAACGCGGAACCTGAAATACATCTATATCCGTCCGGCGAATCTGTTTAACCTGACTTCCGCGATTGCGGAAGTCAGGTTAAGGTTTTTGTTCTCAGAAATTATGACAGACGATTCCGTCGCGCAATTTTGGTTCGAACCATGTGGACTTGGGGGGCATGATCGCGTCGGCGTCGGCGATGTTCATCAACTGGTTGAGTGTGGTTGGAAACATCGAAAACGCAACGGCATATTTCCCGCTGTTGACCAGTTTCTCGAGTTCGGCGGTACCGCGGATGCCACCGATGAAATCAATTCCCTTGCTGGTGCGCGGATCGTCAATGCCGAGCAGTGGAGCCAGGATATTGTCCTGAAGAATGCTTACGTCGAGACATTCAATCACGCCGAGAGTTTTTACATCGAATTTCGGGGTGACCAGCGACCATTTGCCGTCGAGATACATGCAGAACTCGCCGGATTTGGACGGCTGCGGGCTGGCAGTATCCGCGATGTTGAATTTAGCGGAGAGTGCTTGCTGGAATTGTACCTTAGTCATGCCGTTCAGAGTTTTTACCGCGCGGTTGTACGGCAGAATTTTGAGTTGAGATGCCGGGAACGTAACCGCCAGGAAGAAGTTGTAATCCTCTTTGCCGGTATGCTGCGGGTTTTTCGGGGCACATTCGGCGGCGGTACTGGCGGCCGCTGCACTGCGGTGATGGCCGTCGGCAATATAGAGGAAAGGCACATGGGCGAACAGGTCGGACAGGATGCGGCTGTTGCCGGCGTCAACGCGCCAGAGGGTGTGGACAATGCCGTCCGGGGCGGTGAAGTCGAACAACGGCGGCGCTGCTGTGAGTTTTTTGATGAGGTCGTCGATGGATGATGAATCGCGGTAGGTCAGGAATGCGGGGCCGGTGTGTGAACGCAGGGTCATGACGTGGCGGGTACGGTCGTCTTCCTTGTCCTTGCGGGTCTTCTCATGTTTTTTGATGATGTTTTTGTTGTATTCATCGGCGGAAACTGCGCCGACAATACCGGTCTGGACGTGATCGCCCATTTTCAGCCGGTAAATGTAGAGGTGTTCTTCCTGATCGAGTTTGAGCGGGGCCAGTTCGCAAAGGCGTTTGAAATTGGCGAGAGCTTTGGCGTAGACTTTATCATCATAGAGGTCAATTCCGG
This sequence comes from Victivallaceae bacterium, assembly GCA_041665605.1. Lineage (GTDB taxonomy): Bacteria > Verrucomicrobiota > Lentisphaeria > Victivallales > Victivallaceae > CAIPAT01. The sequence goes on from JBAYIO010000074.1 coordinate 26,811, forward strand.
GTTCCAGTTCGATTTCCGGTTTGGAGATGCGGAGGAAGCTCAGCGGATTACCTTCCGCGAGTTTTGCCGCTTCTTCTGAATTTACCACATCATAGGGAACCGCCGCCACTTGCGCCGCTTTTTCCGGGGTCGGCAGCAAGCCATGAAAAGGAAGTACTTTAGCCATTTTAAAAATCTCCAGGTTATTTAAAAATTATTATTGCAAAAATCAACTTTATTTACCGCGATGTCTTGCTCAGCGCAATTTGCGCCTGATTGCCGGCCCGATATAGGTTTCCTCCAAAGTGTCTGTCTGGTTTTTCCATACGGCCAGACGCATGATCTGGGAATGAATACATTCAATGCCGCCGAGTTCGCATTCGCCGCTGGCGCGGGTACCGCCGCACGGGCCGTTGGCCAGGCCTTTGGGGCAGTGTTCAGGGCAGACGTACTGGGTCAGCGGCAGGCGGCAGTATGAACATTCCCGGCATCCGACCAGCAGTTTTTTCGTCAGCAGATGTTCATGCGGGTTCTGTTTGTCAGCGTGAGGGAACATGAATTTACGGAGCTTGTAGCTGAATTTTTCGCCGGAAGAGCTCTCCGGTTCCTTGATGGTCGCCATTTTCGGGATGCCTTCGGCGTAGGGTTTGCTGAAGCCTCGCCCGAAAGTATAAAAACGGTACGGGTAGGGGGCCATTTCGGCGCGTCCGAGGTGTTCAAAATATTCATTGGTCCAGTCGTTGAAAGACTGAAATTCCGCCATGCCTTCGGTAATGCGCCTGGCGGCGATCTTGATCTTGTCCGGGTTGTCGAGTCCGGCGATCTGAATGCCGCTGTAGCCGAGCAGTTTGCAGCCGACCGCCTGAAGCTGCAGGCGGCGCCATTGCGCGGATTCAAACTGTTTGTAGGAATATTTCAGTTCATTTTCCAGGATGATTTTGAAGTCCGGGGAAATGTGTACGCCGGGCAGATCACCGGCAATGATTTTTTCCACTTTTTCCGGGGTCAGCACGGACAGTCTGGCAATGGAGGGATAATGCAGATTACGGCTGCTCAGATACCATCTCAACTCATGATGTTTCATCATGTCCCAGCCGAAATTGGTGACCATGAACTCCGCTCCGAGATTGAGTTTCTTCACCAGTTTGAAATACTGGGTGAAAGAGTCGTCCGGGGTGTATTTAAACGGATTGACCGCGCAACCCGGAAAGAACGGTGAATCCTTCATATTTTTGATGTGGTGAAGCAGATGAATGCTTTCCGTGAATGTGCGTTTGCGGGTGTCCTTGGCATTTTCGCCCGGAAAACTGTCGCCGGAAACCGGAACGACATTGAAGAACCCGTTGGCGGCGCACATATTGAGCGTGTCGACCTGGGATTCACTCGTGGTGTCGCGTCCGCTGATATAAATGACGTGGCGGTCGCGGCGGTCTTTGGAAAGACAGGTGGCATAATCGGCTACTTTCCAGGAGGCGACATTGGCATATTTATCGGTGAACGCCAGTCCGATCGGCATCTCGTTGATGTTTGAAATCGCGTATTCAATTTCCTGGAGTCTGGCACCCGCCGCTGAGAGGTCGGTATCCCGCGCCGGCGTGTTGAGTTCGATCAGCATGACAAAAACCCCGTTGTCCAGGCAATGCCTGAAACGGTTGATGCTGCTGTCAAAATTCATCTCCAGTTGAAAACCGTCACTGCTTATAGCCATATCTGTAAGATTCCAATGTTTCCGATAAATTACATTCAAAAAACCAATAAAAAAACATGAAAACCGGAAAAAACCGCAATTTTTACTGCGGCTTGTCAGATGCCGTTCCACGCTTATTTTTTTTGTCGCTGTCGAATACGAAAAACAACCCGGACAAAATATTAAAAGCAAGAATCAGCGCGGTAAAAATAATCGGGATCGTGGTTGCGTTATCAACGCCGCCTGCATAAAGGACTGTGGCAATGGTCACGTCGCGCAACCCCACGCCGGATACGGTCAGCGGAATCAGCCCGGCGATATTGCCGATGATAACCGCCGAAGTCACCGTTATCAAGTCGACGTGTCCGATGCCCATCCCTTTCATGATGAAAAATACTACTATTACCATATTCAGGTGGACCAGGAAAATACTGAGAATCGTCATTTCCGAGAAGAGCTTCAACTGGTTGCGGTAAATGTCGGTGGCGGCGGTCATGCGGCTGACGGCGCTGTTGGTATAGCGGTCGCCCATTTTCATCAAGTAGCCGATCGGTTTGAATTTTTCCAGCGTCCGATGATAAAATATGGCGAACATCGCGATCAGTCCGAAAAAACATATTCCCAGCAGCCCTGCGATAGCCGCGATATGCATCAGTTTAGTGTGCAGTCCGATTACGGTTAAGTCAATGCTCATCAATGTCGGCAGCGTTACAAAGATTATAATAATGGCGATTGAGAACAATGCCACCATGCCCACGATTCTGTCCATCAGAATCGTAAACGCGCCTTCGACTTTGGTGCCTTTGGGCGTCCTGGAAGCGAGAAATCCGATTTTCGCCAGGTCGCCGCCAATCGCGCCGCCGGGGATTACCAGAGAGAAGAAATAGGATTTCATGGTCAGTGAAAACGCGTCGAAAATGGTAATCTGAATATCCAGCACTTTCGCCAGTTTATACCAGCGCCAGGCGCAGACCACCATGTGCAGAAAATAACACAAAGCCGCCGGAATCAGCCAGTAGTAATTGAAAGCGGCGAGGCTTTGGACAAACTTATCGAAATTTCTGCTTACCAGCCAGCCGATGATCCCGGCCGCCAGCCCGATCCTTAAAACAAACCAGAATATTTTTTTAAAAAGCCCTTTAGCGTTTTTGCCTGAAGATATTTCGTCTTCTTCAATCGCCAGAATATCGTCACCAGTTTCCATCTTTATCTTTCATTTTAGAAAAAAGCTGTAAATTATTGGGTTAATTTATCATTGTTTTCCGATTATTACAGCGATAAACCGGATAATTCCAGCCAATTTTATTTAAGAAAAGATGCTGCCGGACGGAATGAAACTAAATTGCGGGATAACCTAAATTTCTATTGTAATGTTTAACCATTAATCTCTATTTTCTTGAAAATCGCGGTTATGCGCGTTTATTATACTCTGCACGGCTGAAATTTTAAAAATAGACGAGTAGGATTGTGGATTGGATTTTTTCGATCCGACTGATTGGCGATATGAATATCGCCTGAAAGAGGAACGGAAAAATACAGCC
>JBAYIO010000075.1:0-29911 GCA_041665605.1 Victivallaceae bacterium
GTTCTTGACCAGGTTCGGTGAAATTGCCATAAGAGTAAAATTCCACGCATAATTGGTGGCGTAATCAGAATGAACAAAATTCGGGAACGGCGATACCAGATTGGACGTGCAGTAAAAATCCATTTTGGGCGCGGAGGCGGAACCATACCATGACGGATTGTTTTTCTGCATATATGTCATCAACTTGAGCGGCCATCTGCCACTCTGCACGGAAGTGTCACTATTCGGCGGAAAAAAACCGTTCCAGTCATTTTCATAAAAAGCTGTTGCGGTGCCGAGCTGTTTCAGTTTATTGGCGCATCCGATTCCGCGTGCCGTTTCCCTGGCTTTACCCAGCGCCGGCAGTAACATTGCCGCCAGAATGGCAATGATAGCTATCACAACCAAGAGTTCAATGAGTGTAAAACTCAAAGGACTCATCTTCCGTTTTTGTTCTTGACATTTCATTTTTTTACCTCTGGTTTATTGGTTTTATGGTCTGATATTTATGAGTTTTAAAACTTCTTCCGGAAACCCTCTAATCGTTCCATTATTAGACTTTTCTAAATAATATCAACAACGAGCCTTCGCCGTACTGTTTCTTATTTTCAATTCCGCTTCCAGTATTCGATTTTTTGCGGAAGCTCCATTAATTATGTCCATCAGCAGTTGCATTGACTGCCGCCCGATTTCCAATTTAGGCTGCGCTATTGTGGTAAAAGAGAATTCTTCCAGTTCAGCAAACCACAAGTCGTCAAATCCAATCAGCGACACATCGTCGGGGATACGCATTCCAAGCCTGCTCAATAAATGCTTGATCTGTATAGCTTCCATATCTGAATAAGCTATTATTGCGGTTACTTTCTTCTTAAGCATGATTTGTTCAAGGGTTTCAAGTGAACAAAAGACCTCCGGTTCGGGCAGCCCGGCCTCTGCGACAGCGCTGCGATTCCCGGCCAGGCGCTCCGGATATAGTCCGCTACAGGCGAAGTTCCGATGTCCCAGCTCAATGAGATGTTCTGCCGAAATTTGTCCGGCTTTGAAATCGTCTATTATGACACGGGGATGTTTGCCGCTATCCGCGGACGAACAAAAAACCATGGGGAGATTGCGCTGTTCAATGGCAATCAAATGGTCTTTTATGTGCGCGTATTGTCCCGTTACAATCACGCCTTCAACGTTCTTTTCCAGAAGAATTTGAATGTTATTCCTAAGATGTTCACGGTCTTTAGTATTCATTACCGTCAACACGCCAAAGTCAGCAATAGATGCGGTTTCACAAATACCCTGCGAAAGAATATTGAAAAATGTTTCGGTAAACGAATTCGCCAGATAGCCTACCAGGTGGCTTCTGCGAGACTGCAAACCGCGTCCAAAATTATTAGGCACATAATTTAATTTTCTGGCAAGCTCTTTGACCCGGAGACTGGTTTTCTCCGCAATCATGCTGTCCCCGTTAAGCGCCATACTTACTGTTGACGGGGCAATGTTCAATTGTCGTGCCAGTTCTTTGATTGTTACACTCATTTTTCAACCCGCTTGAAACGTTTCAGATATTATATGTTCTTTTCCCTTGTTTGTCAATATCCCGTTATGCATTTTCCGGCAAAAAAGAAAGAAATTTATTGTGATCATTCTGCTAATTGCAAAGCTCTTTATTTTTGTTGCTGGAATATCTTGTGATATCAATATCTTTAAGCGCCGGGTTCAGATAAGAGACTTTTTTAGACGGCAAGCCCATTTGACCGGATTCATGCATAGGTAAAGATGGTGGGCGATGAGGGACTCGAACCCCCGACACCTTGGGTGTAAACCAAGTGCTCTAGCCAACTGAGCTAATCGCCCGGATAAAACTGTCAAAATCAGACGTAAAACATACTCGCTATCGGCAAATTTGCAAGCCTGCGCACATAAAAAGATATGCTTTTAATCTGCAATTATTGATTGTTTAAAACAATAAATTTAAAATATTGCAGTCTCTTTAATTGCGTTAATTTTTAAATAACGCACAGAAAGGGAAATGCCAGTTTCCCATGATTCAGTTGCTCTGGCAACATATTTATTGTTGAAATCGTAAGATTTCTGAGTATAATACTCTTCCTGTTTTATTATCTTTAATTTACCGGCCATGTGGGCGGGTTTGGATCGGAGAGATTTATGTTACTGATTAAATTTAAATTAATTCTTCTAAACTACACGTTTGCCGTTCCGGCAATATGTTCATTTCTGCTTTGCCAGACCGGCTGTTCAAAACAGGAAGCCGCCAAACAGCCCATGCCGGTCGTTCCGGTAATGGCGGAAAAGGCAGTGCTTAAAGATATGCCTTTGGAGATCAGAACTTTCGGCAATGTTGAGGCGTACAGCGAAGTGCCGATAAAAGTGATGGTCACCGGGCCGATTAAGAAGATTTATATTAAGCCGGGGGATTATGTTAAAAAAGGCGATATGCTGGTGCAGATAGATTCCCGCGCTTACGAGGCAACACTGAAGCAATTGCAGGCGACGCAGGCCCGCGATGAAGTAATTCATGAGGATGCGGAACGTCAGGCGGAGATGAAAGAAGGGCTGCTTAAGCGCGGGGCCGGCGCGTTTGACGAAACAAAGCGGATACGGGCGATTGCCGATTCGGCAAGAGCCATGGTCGGATCCAGCAAGGCGAATGTGGAGAAAGCCACGCTTGATGTCGAATATTGCAGCATCCGGTCTCCAATCGACGGGCATGTGGGAGATTTGATAAATTACGAAGGCGCGGTCATGAAAGCGAATGACGCGGTGATTATGAATATCGCCCAGACCAAACCCATTTATGTCAGTTTTTCAGTTCCGCAAGCGTACTTGCCGATGATTCAGAAATATATGGAACTCGGCAAGCTGTATGTTGATGCAAAAGTTCCGGCGGAAGGCGGGACTCAGGAGCGGGGCGAACTGACATTCGTTGATAATAACATCAATACCAACAGCGGAACCGTCCGGCTGAAAGGGACTTTTGAAAACAAAAGCGGAAAACTCTGGCCCGGACAGTACGTTGATGTTGTTCTGACCATGTCTGTCGATAAAGACAGAATCGTGGTGCCGGCGCAGGCGGTGCAGACCAGCCAGGAAGGAAGTTATATTTTTATCATTCGCGCCGATGATACTATTGCCATCCGGCCTGTAATCATTGAACGCTTTGCCGGGAAAGAGGCGATTATCAAATCCGGGATCAATGCCGGGGACACAGTCGTCACCGACGGTCACATCCGGCTTTATCCTGAAGCAAAGGTGAAAGTCCAATCCAGTCTGTCGGTAGTAGAGAACAACCCGGCGAAAAAGTGAGCAGGATATGAATATCTCCAGTATCTTTATTACGCGCCCGGTGATGACGACGCTGCTGACGCTGGGGCTGCTGATTTTCGGACTGATGTCTTATCCCAAGCTGCCGGTAAGCGACCTGCCGAATGTTGACATTCCGATAATCCTGGTACAGGCGGGCCTGCCCGGGGCAAGCCCGGAAACAATGGCATCGGCGGTGGCCACCCCGCTGGAAAAGCAGTTCTCCACCATCGCCGGCCTGGACACCATGACCTCTTCCAGCGCTTTGGGAACGACCTCGATCACTCTGCAATTCAGTCTTGACCGGAACATTGATTCCGCCGCGCAGGATGTGCAGTCGGCAATATCGCAGACGCTCAAACAGCTCCCTGCGGATATGCCCAGTCCGCCGACGTACCTCAAACTTAATCCCGGCGACCAGCCGATTTTGTATGTTGCGCTGACCAGTCCGACGCAGCCGCTGTCCATGCTGGATTATTATGCGCAGACGCTGATTTCACAGCGGCTCTCGACGATTGACGGCGTCGCCCAGGTTCAAGTTCTCGGCTCAAAAAAATACGCGGTCAGAATCCAGCTTGACCCGAAGCTGCTTTCCTCATGGAAAATCGGGATTGACGAAATTCAGACGGCAATCCAGAATGCAAATGTGAATCTGCCGACCGGCACAATTGACGGACGCTATAATTCCTACACCATCCAGGCCAACGGACAGTTGTACCGCGCCGAATATTATAAGCGGATCGTCGTCGGCTACCGGGACGGGGCTCCGATACGGCTGCAGGACGTGGCGGACGTATTTGACAGCGTGGAAACCAGCAAAACTCAGGCCTGGTTCTGCCAGGGCGGAAAAATGTCTTCGTCAATCATTCTGGGAATTCAACGCCAGCCGGGAACCAATACGGTACAAGTCGCGACGGCGGTTAAAGAGGCGCTGGTGATTATCGGCAAACAGCTTCCGGCCTCGGTAAAAATGGTCGTGATGTTTGACCGCTCCGAACCGATCAAATCCTCGGTTGCGGACGTCAAGTTCACGATGCTGCTCACTTTATTTCTGGTTGTTCTCGTTATTTACTGGTTTCTCCGGAATATCCGCGCCACGATTATTCCCAGCCTTACGCTGCCAATGTCCATCGTCGGTACATTCGTGGCCATGTACCTGCTTGGCTACAGCCTGGACAATCTTTCACTGATGGCGCTGACTCTGTCAATCGGCTTTGTGGTTGACGATGCAATTGTCATGCTGGAAAATATCTTCCGGCATCTGGAAATGGGCAAGTCAGTGTATCAGGCGGCGCTTGACGGTTCCGGCGAAATCGCCTTTACTATCGTTTCGATGACGCTGTCGCTTTCCGCGGTGTTTATCCCGGTGCTGTTCATGGGAGGGATTATCGGGCGGCTTTTCCAGGAATTCGGCGTGACGATCGCGATTGCGGTGCTGGTCTCCGGACTGGTTGCCCTGACTTTGATCCCGATGCTGGCCAGCCTGTTCCTTAAACCGCACATGATTAAGCTGGACAAGGAAACGGTGGACGGCTCCGAACCCAAAACCGGAATTCTGGGATTTTATGATAAAACATTGCGCTGGACCATCAGCCATTGGGTTTTAGTCATGATTTTTTCATTTATCATTCTAGCCGGCACCGGCGTCCTGTTTGCGGTTATTCCCAAAGGGTTTATTCCGGATGAGGACATCAATGCGCTGCTTGCGCAGACCGAAGCCGCGCAGGGGATTTCTTATGAATCCATGAAAGATCACCAGATTGCGGCGGCAAAAATTGTTCAGGCGGATCCGGATGTGGAAGCGTTCATGTGCCGCGCCGGAGCGGGCGGAATGACTTTGACCGGCAACTCCGGCTTTATTTTTATGCGGCTGAAACCGCGGAATGAAAGAAAAAGAACGGCTAAAGATATCATGCAGGATTTGCGCGCAAAATTTACGGAGATTCCAGGATTGAACGTCTATGTTCAGATGCTTCCGTCGATCAACACCGGCGGAAGAATGTCTAAAGCGCAGTATCAATTCACGCTGCAGGGCTCGGACATCGCCGAATTATACAGTTTCGCCAACAAAGCTGAAAAGGAAATGTCAACGTTTGCCACTATCCAGGACGTGACCAGTGATCTGCGAGTCACCAATCCGCAGCTTAATCTGGAACTCAACCGCGAGAAAGCATCGCTGATGAATATTTCCGCAACCCAGATTGAGAATGCGCTTTACAGCGCGTTCGGCGAAAGGAAGATCTCCACTATTTATGCGCCGGACAACCAGTACAGCGTGCTGATGGAGTTGAAAGACGATTACAAGATGAACCAGGACGCGCTGGCGCTGCTTTATGTCCGGTCTCAGTCCGGGCAACTGGTCCCGCTGAGCGATCTGGTGAAAATCACCCGGGCGGCCGGACCGCTTATGGTCAATCATTCCGGTCAATTGCCTTCAGTTACGATTTCCTTCAATCTTAAACCGGATATTGCGTTAAGCCAGGCGGTGGATGAGGTGGATAATAAGATCAAGAACAAAATGCCATCCACTATAACTGCAAGTTTTCAGGGCAATGCCCAGGCGTTCCAGAAATCAATGAAAGGGATGATCCTGCTGCTGATAGTCACCGTCCTCGTCATCTACATCATCCTGGGGGTGCTTTACGAAGATTATATCCACCCGATAACGATTCTTACCGCCCTGCCGTTTGCCGGCTTCGGCGCCCTGCTGTCCCTGCTGATTTTCAGGATCGAGCTGTCGCTGTATGCGTTTGTCGGGATTATCATGCTGGTGGGTATCGTCAAGAAAAACGGGATTATGATGATTGACTTTGCGATTGTGTCGCAGCGTGAGCACGGCAAGTCGGCGAAGGAGGCGATTGTCGAGGCCTGCCTGGTGCGCTTCCGTCCGATCATGATGACTTCGGCAGCCGCGATTATGGCCGGCATTCCGCTGGCGATCGGCATCGGCGGCGGCGGTGAAGCCAGAAGACCGCTGGGGATCACGCTGGTCGGCGGACTGCTGTTCTCGCAACTGCTGACCCTGTATGTCACGCCGGTCTTTTTCGTGTGCCTGGAGTTTCTCAGACATAAATTCGGTAAATCAAAACCCGATCCTGCCGCTTCTGCAGAAAAAACCGCTTCCCTGGCGAAACAGAGCCAGGTTGCAGAAATTCCAGCATAAATATTGGCGCATCGCCATTTCCTTCTAAATTTTATTTCAAAAATGTAACTTTTATAAAAAAGGTTAAAATCTTTTTACAAAACTGTTACTCCGGAGCGCTTTATTATTTGAAAAATCGGAAAAATACTGTATCATTATTTTTTCAGCAAATAGATTAAACGGGTATCCAAACGGATTTTATATAAGGTTATTTACAGAGAAGGGGTAGATCATGGAACAGAAATATGCCAGGCTGATATTTGAAGATGAGGGCAAAGAAATTCTTTTGCCGATCGTCGTTGGCACTGAAGGCGAAAAGGCGATTGATATTACCCGTCTCCGCAGAGATACCTCCTATATTACCATTGACCCGAGTTTTGCCAACACCGGAGCGTGTTACAGCGAAATCACTTATATTGACGGGGAAAAAGGTATTTTAAGGTATCGCGGCATTCCGGTGGAAGACCTGGTTGAAAAAACCAGTTTCATTGAAACCGCGTATCTGCTGCTGCACGGCAAACTGCCGAACCCGGATCAGCGGTCAAAATTCTCCGATCTGTTGAATGTGAATTCAATGCTGCACGAGGACATGCGCCACTTTTTCGACGGATTCCCGAGAGGGGCGCATCCGATGCATATCCTGGCGACCATGATCAATGCACTTTCAACTTTCTATCCGAATGTCGACGCGATGTCGCTTAGCGAACATATAGACCTTTCCGCCGCACGGCTGATCTCGACTGTACGCACCCTGGCGGCGTTCGCCTATAAAAAATCCATCGGCGAACCTGTTGTCTATCCGCGCCGCGATCTGCCGTACTGTGCGAATTTTCTGAATATGATGTTCGACTCTCCGGTGGCGCCGTATGAAATTGATGAGGAAGTGGTGAAGATACTCAATGTGCTGCTGATTCTGCATGCCGATCACGGGCAGAACTGTTCAACCACCGCGGTAAGAATTGTCGGCAGCGCCCAGGTGAACCTCTATTCAACTATTTCCGCCGGCATCAGCGCGTTATCCGGCCCGCTTCATGGCGGGGCGAATCAGGCGGTCATGGAAATGCTGCGCAAGATTGAAAAAGACGGCAATGTGCAGAAATGGATTGACAAAGCCAAAGATAAAAACAGTAATTTCAAGCTGATGGGATTCGGCCACCGCGTATATAAGACTTATGACCCGCGCGCCGCCATCACGAAAAAGCAGTGCCATGCATTTCTGAAGAAGATGAAAATCAAAGATTCGCTGCTGGACGTGGCCATGGAGCTTGAAGACGCCGCGCTCAAAGATGAATATTTCGTCTCCAGAAACCTTTATCCGAACGTGGACTTCTACAGCGGCATTATCTACCGCGCCATCGGCATTCCGGAAAATATGTTTACCGTCATGTTCGCGCTGGCCCGCCTGCCCGGCTGGATCGCCCACTGGAAGGAAATGGTTGACGGCGACAACAAGATCTGCCGCCCGCGTGAAATCTATATCGGCAAACCGCTCCGCCGGATAGAAGACTGAGATAAGTTAAAACCATGATTAAAGCCGCCGTAACAGGCGGCTTTTTTCTGCCATACAAAGCCGGCGGGTCATATGCCATGGATGTACTGTGATTTTGAATGCCAGGATTCAAATCTTCGAAGACGGACAATCAATCCGGAATGGGCTGAGCTGATGCTTGACTTTTCAATTTCCGGCAGTAGTTTTTCAACTGAGTCTTTAACCGCATGAGGAGGTATTTTTTCATGAAAATTCAGGATTTGTTGAACAAGCAGGGGGCGCCGCCGAATTCGGCGGCGACAGTCAGCCTGAAAGCCGGATGCTTTATTGCCGTGCTGGCATTGATCATCTTGATGGTCATCGCATTGCCGGCGTGGTACTGGTATTGGTGGCGGATTGAACCGGAGAACGGCGAACTGGCGGTACTGATCAGGAAAGCAGGCGAGCCGCTGCCGGCGACGGAAATATTGGCGGGCAGTCCGGGACAGAAGGGAATTCATCTTGAAGTGCTGCCGGAAGGACGTTATTTCCGCAATCCTTATATCTGGAGTTGGGAAATCCATAAAATGACTGACATCCCGGCAGGAAAACTCGGCGTGAAAATACGGTTATTCGGTAAAAATCTGCCGGCCGGCGCGATTCTGGCGCAGGACGGCTGCAAAGGAATCGAACCCGACATCCTGGCCCCCGGCAAGTACCGGCTCAATCCTTATGCGTATGAAGTGCTAGTTTTTGATGCCATCAATATCCGGCCCGGCCATGTCGGCGTAAAGACCAGTCTGGCGGGAAAGGACATCCTGAACGGCAAAATGCCGGAGTCCGACCTCAATGCCTATCTTGTCGGCAATGAAAGCAAAGGCGTCTGCGCCGAAGTCATGTCCCCCGGCACCTACTATCTGAACCCGTATTTGTGGACTGTGGTCGAAGTCAATCTGCAAAGCCAGCGGTTCGAAATGGGCGGCGTTGAAGTTATCGAATTCCTTACCTCGGACGGTTTTCCGGTCAGGGTCGAGGGCACCATTGAATTCAATGTCCGGCGGGAACAGGCGGCTTTGCTGGCCCATAAAGTCGGCAATATGGAAGACATCATTAAAAAACTGATCCTGCCGCGGGCCCGCGGCTTTATCCGGATCGAAGGCAGCAAGAAAACTGCGGTGGAGTTTATCGTCGGCGAAACCAGACAGCAGTTCCAGAATGATCTGGAAAAGCATTTGAAACAGACCTGCGACGGGTTCGGAGTTTCCATTAACTCCGTCCTGATCAGGAATATTATTCCGCCGAATGATGTGGCGAAAATTATCCGCGACCGTGAACTCGCGGCCCAGGAGACGAAGAAGTTCGAACAGCAGATTGTGCAGGCCAAATCCCGCGCGGAACTGGTGCGCCAGGAAATGCTCGCGCTGCAGAATGGCAAGAAAGTGGAGGCGGAAACCCTCAGTCTGCGCGCCGGCATCGGAGCCAGGCAGGAACAGGAAGTCAAAAAGATCGCGGCAGTACGGGAACTGGAAGTTGCAAAGATTGACAAAGACACCACGGAGGCCCAGGCCCGTGCCAAAATCCTGTCCGCCGAGGCGGATCGGGATGTCATCCGTCTCCGGAACGAAGCCGAGGCCGCGGTGTTAAAGGTTAAAGTGGACGCTTTCGGCGACGGCATGGAGTGGGCCAGATACAATCTCTATCAGCGGCTTGCACCGCAAATAAAAGGCATCATCACCTCGGATACTTCCATCAGGTCGTGGCTGCCGACCGGCGGAGGCGCGCCGGAAACCGCGGACAACAGTAAAAAGAAGGAGGCTGGACGATGAAAACAAATGCACTTTCAGGCATCTTCGGATGCGTCGTAATAATTCTTTTCGCATATTTTATCTGGACCTGGGGATTCTGCCGTTTCTATGTCGGCGCCGACCAGATGGCGATTGTAACGTCCAAGGACGGCTCGGAACTGCCGCCCGGGCAGATACTGGCCGATCCCGGACAGAAAGGCATCTTGCGCGAACCGCTGGGCGAAGGCCGCCATTTTCTCAACCCCGTTGCCCATGACTGGAAGATAGTGCCGGTAGTGATGATTCCGGCGGGAAAAGTTGGCATCGTCACGGCCAAGGACGGCAAAAGCCTGCCGCCGGGAGAATTTCTTGCTGACGAAGACCAGAAAGGCATTTGGAAAAACGTGCTTGGACCCGGCAAATACCGGTTGAACCCGGAAGGTTACGACGTTACCCTTACGGACGCGGTCAACATCCCCGTCGGCTATGTCGGCGTGGTTACTTCCCTGTCCGGGAAAAAGGCGCCCGACGGCCAGTTCGCCGACTCGGGCGAGAAGGGCGTCCGCAAGGATATTCTGCAGCCCGGCCTCTACTACATCAATCCCAATGCGCATAAGATTGACGTCCTGGAAATCGGTTTGAGCCAGGTGGCTCTGACCGGCCGCGAAGGCGGCCTGGTATTAACTAAAAACAAGGCCGAAGTCCAGAATGCCGCGATGGACCAGCTTGCCTCGAATGTCCTGGCCAAGCAGCTTGAACGGCGGAAAGATTACATGGGATTGCAGCAATCTGCGGTGCCGGCCGACAAGAAAGCAAAGTCCGGCAGCGTTCCCCAGGCGCAGGCTCCGCAAAGTGTCAGTTCGTTCGGCCTCCAGCAGTTTGTGGAATTCCCTTCGCGCGACGGCTTCGAGATACATCTGGACATGTCCGTGGAATTCGAACTGGAACCGGATAAAATCTCAGAAATCCTGTTAAAATACGGCGATCTGCCGGCAGTCGTTGACAAGATTATCATGCCGCAAATTCAGTCCGTTTCGCGGTTGAAAGGTTCCTCCTACCGCGCTCAGGACTTTATTGTCGGCGAAGGCAGGGAAAAATTCCAGAATGAACTGCGGGATGCCTTGATTGCGGTACTGGAGAAGAAAGACATCAAGGTTCACAATTCGCTGATCCGCCATGTCGATATTCCGGGCGAAATATTGCGGCCTATTCAGCAATCCAGCCTGGCGACAGAGCAGAATCTGACGAATATCGCACTGCAGACTACTGCACGGAAGCAGGCCGAATTGAATACCGAAGAATCGCTGATTGAACAGCGCCGTCAGCAGGTGTTGCAGGAAACCGAGAAAATCGTAGCCGAAATCAAGGCGCTGCAGGAAAAGACTGTAGCCGAAATCCAGGCCGGAACTAATCTGCTGGTCGCCAGAACCGCCCAGGAAACTGCTGCCGTCCGCGCCGCGGTCACCCGCATTGCCGGGCAGGCGGATGCCCAGGTCATTACCATGGTTGAAGGGGAGAAGAGCAACGGCTTCAAACTCCAGCTCGGCGCGATCGGCAATCCTGCCGCTTACAGCCTGCTGATGTTCGGCAAAGAATTGAACCCGAAACTGAATATCCAGATCATCCATGCGGGCGAAGGTACGTTATGGACCGATCTCAAACAGTCGGGGCTGGGTACGCTGGGCAGTGTTAAGGCCCTCGTTCCGGAAGCCGGAAAATAACACCATTGCCGGACTGCATTTATGTTCGGGATAAAAGCCGCCGTAACAGGCGGCTTTTTTTATGTCCTCCGCATCAGTCGGCAATAACCACAATTTCAATATCGGCGATATCGGCATAATCGGCCAGGTGTTCGGTCTTCAGCGCCTGCGTGTAGACAGAATGGTGAGCCCCGCCGGCTTCGATCCAGTGGCGGGTGGCGGTATGGAAATCCGGTTTTGGTATCCATACGGCACGGGCCACCGGCAGCTTCGGCAGCGCCTGGTCCGGATCAACCGCATCAACCTCGTTGACAATCAAACGGAATCCGTCGCCCAGTTCAATTAAACTGGCGTTCAATGCCGCGCCGGCCGGGGAGTTGAATACCAGCCGCGCCGGAGCCGGTTTGCCGCCGATGCCCAGCGGATGAACTTCCAGAGTCGGTTTTTTAGCGGCAATTGTCGGACAGACCTCCAGCATGTGAGCGCCAAGCACGCGTTCCCGGCCATTTTCCAGGTGGTAAGTGTAATCTTCCATAAAGCTGGTCCCGCCGGGCAGCCCTTGCGCCATAACTTTCATTGTCCGCAGCAGCGCGGCCGTCTTCCAGTCGCCCTCGGCGCCGAAACCGTATCCTTCCGCCATCAGACGTTGTGATGCAAGCCCCGGCAGTTGACAGAGCCCGGCCAGGTCCTCAAAGGTAGTGGTAAAACCGGCAAAGCCGCCGTCTTTAAGGAAGTTGCGCATTCCAATCTCCTGACGGGCGGCATCCCCGATTGATTTCATTGCCGGTTCGGAACGGTCGGAGATCGTGTAGAGGTCGGAATAACATTTCACCAGCGCTTCAACCTCGGCATCGCTGACCGCATTGATATATTTTACCACATCGGCCACGCCGTAACCGTTGACCGAATATCCGAACTGGATCTGGGCGGAAACTTTGTTGCCTTCGGTCACGGCGACTTCGCGCATATTATCGCCGATTCTGGCAATTTTCATGGTTTGCGAATCGTTCCAGGCCAATGCCGCACGGGCCCAGACGTCGATTTGATACTGGACATCAAAATCTTTCCAGTATCCGGTCACCACCTTGCGGGACATTTCCAGCCGCGTGCAGATAAACCCGAACTCGCGGTCGCCATGAGCCGCCTGATTCAGATTCATGAAGTCCATATCGATCGTCTTCCACGGAATATCCTGATTGAACTGCGTATGCAGATGCAGCAGCGGCTTTTGCAGCCGTTTCAGGCCGTTGATCCACATCTTGGCCGGACTGAAGGTGTGCATCCAGGCAATAACCCCGATGCAGCCGTTATCCGCGCCGGCCGCCTGCAGCACGGCAGTTGCTTCATCCGCGGTCTTTACGGTTGGCTGCCATTCTATTTCCGGGCGGATAACGCCGCCGGCGTTGAGATGTTTGACTATGGTCTGGGCGTTGGCGGCAACTTGTTTAAGCGTTTTTTCGCCGTAAAGATGTTGACTGCCGGTGATAAACCAGATTTTTTTAGTGCAATTATTTTTGTCCATAATAGGCGTTCTTACCGTGTTTGCGTTCATAATGTTTGGCGACCAGCGCCTCTTTCAGGCGCACGGCTGCGGGGTTGATTTGTTCAGTCAAAAGCGCCATCCGCGCCAGCTCTTCCAGAACTTTGGCGTTGTAAACGGCCTTAGCGGCATTTTTACCCCAGGTGAACGGACCATGCCCGGCGACTAAAACCATTTGCGTTTCATCCGGATTCAATGATTTATGAGCAAAGCAGTCAACGATTTGATTACCGGTTTCCGTCTCGTAATCGTTGCCGGTCTTGGCATCCGCCATCAATTCGGTGCAGGGAATATCCGTCGCCAGATGATCCGCGTGAGTGGTGCCGTAAATCGGGATTGAACGCAGACTTTGCGCCCAGGCGGCGGCAAAAGCGGAGTGGGTGTGCACGATTCCGCCGATATTGCCGAATGCTTTGTAAAGTACGCAATGGGTGCTGGTGTCGCTGGAGGGGCGCAGCTTGCCGTCAACGGTTTTGCCGTCAAGATCGACGATGACGATGTCGCGCGGGCTCATTGCTCCATAATCAACCCCTGACGGTTTGATTGCAAATACTCCGCGGCCGCGGTCAATGCAGCTTACGTTGCCGAAGGTGTAAATCACCAGATCAAGTTCCGGCAGCAGGACATTCGCTGCAAAACACTCTTCTTTCAATTCGCTGTACATGGCTGATGATCTCCTTTTTACCTATACGCGTTTGTCCGGATTGTATTCGGCAACCGCTTTTTCGGCAAGTGCTTTTGCTTCTGTTTCACGTCTGGCTTTCACTATACTTTCAGTATCGCGAACTTCAACCCTGGTCTTCGGCTCCAGCGGCAAAGCGCCGGATTTAATGTAGCCGCCGGCTAAATTCTTTTTAGCTTCCTCCACATAGTGCGCGTATTGCGGCAGCCACTCGGCTTGAGCCGCGATCATCTCGTCAGCCATCTGCCAGACTTCCGGCGGATTGCATACCGCGCCGGTCAGCGGATCATGCAGCATCGCCTGTTTCAGCAGCAGCACGTCGCCGTGAACCGCCGCCTCAACCGCCATCTCCTGGACGCGGACGCTGGCGGAACATGTCGCCGCACATGCCAGAGGCAATGCGCCATAAACCGGCATGTTGATTCCATTGCGGTCAACATAGCCCGGAATCTCGATCACACAGCCGTTCGGCAGATTGGTGATGTGGTTGTCGTTGATTATGTTAAAGTGGCCGCGATAGACCCGCCCGGTTTCCAGCGCTTCAATAATAAACGAGCCATGTTCATGCGAACGCTCATTTAACTTTGACGGCTCTTTTTTTATCAATTCCGGGAATTCATACTCAAACCAGTTGCGTTCTTCGGTGCAGACCCGCAGATAGCCTCCGGTTTCGCCGTTGATCCAACTGCTTAAATCGATCCAGTCGAGGATTTCAGACGGGCGCTTGCGGTAATACGGCACGTACTCTGAAAGATGGCCGTTGGATTCGGTTGAGTAATAGCCGAAGCGCCTGAACATGTCGAGACGGACTTTTTCAGTTTTGATTAACTCTTTATCGGCGCTCATCGCCGCGTAAATTTCCTGCTGCGGAACCAGTTCGCCGTTGCGCCTTACTTCCACATACCAGGTTTGATGATTGATGCCGACGCACTTGTAATCAAATTGATCTGCCGGAATCTTCAATGCATCGGCAATCTGTTTAGCGCCATGCTGCACACCGTGGCACAGCCCGACGGTCGGAACCCGGCCGTATTTGTTGCAGGCCCAGGTGTTCATCGCATTGGGATTGGAGTAATTGAGCAGCAGGGCGCCGGGTCTGGCGCATTCGCGGATGTCTTTGCAGAATTCCAGCATGGCGGCAATCGTCCGCTGCCCGTACATGATTCCGCCGGGCGCAAGCGTATCGCCGACACATTGATCCACCCCGTATTTCAGCGGGATTTCAATGTCTGTTTTGAACGCTTCGAGCCCGCCGATCCTGACACAGCAGATCACGTAATCGGCGTCCTGAAGCGATTCTCGGCGATCAAGTGAGCTTTCAACCGTGGCGGCCAGTTTATTCGCCCTGATGTCACGCTCAATGATTTGATGCACCATTTCCAGATTATGCGCATTGATGTCGTGCAGGGCAAATGCGCTATCTCTTAATTCCGGCACGCATAATACGTCCTGAACCAGCCGGCGGGTAAAGCCCAGACTGCCGGCGCCGATAAATGCGATTTTAAGACTTTTTTTCATTTTATGCCTTTATTATCCTTGTTGAATAATTATATTATATCATGATTTTAAAGCTAATTATACAAAAGTTGATTGCAATAAAATATGGAAACATTTTCATTTTATGCCTGAATCAAAAATAATTCTGCCGGATGAGCATTTTATCCGCCATTTTCATTACGGCAATGCCGGGATCAATCTGAATTCGCGCATCAGCATGACCGGCTTTGAACTGGCCCGGCGGGGAGATTACTGCTGGGACGGTTTGAAGCGGGGCAATGCCGGATTTATTTTGTGGCAATATACGGTCAGCGGGGCTGGAGCGTTAAAATTTGAAGATAAGGCTTTTGCTTTGCACCCCGGCCAGGCCATGCTGGTTAAAATTCCCCATGATCACTGTTATCAGGTGGATGAGCAGGCAAAAGAGTGGGAATTCATCTTTATAATCATGCGCGGAAGCGAATGTTTGCGTATCTGCGAAGAGATTATTGAGCGCCGCGGACCGGTTGCAAACTTTTACAGTTCCGGGAAAGTTCTGGAAGCCGCGGAAAAAATTATTCTTCACGGCAGCGAAAAAGATTCCTGCGAAATGTCCGCTCTGGCCTATTCCTTTGCAATGTGCCTGGGAACGGAAATCCTTATCAATTCCAATAGAACGACAACGCCGGAACCATTGAAATCCGCGAAAAGATACGCCTTGAAAAATTTCGGCAATAATATTAATGTTTCCGATTTGGCTCAGGCCGCCGGCATGAGCTACTCCCATTTTGTCCGCGAATTTACTTTGAATTTCGGCGTTTCGCCCGGCGCATACATTCTGCAGTTGCAGCTTGAAAAAGCGGTGAACTTATTGCAGAACAGCACTTTGTCAGTTAAAGAAATCGCCATCGAATGCGGTTTTGCCTCCTCCAGCTATTTCTGCCGCGCGTTTCTTAAAGCGTCCGGCATTTCCCCGGGGAAATACCGCCAGGACCATCAATAATTTTGCGCCTTTCTGCCGCTACTTGACGTAATACCCGGAAACCCGCCATTGTCCGTCCGGGTCCGCCATCGGCGTTACCGTTTCAACCGCGCTTTGCTTGTTCTCAAAGGAAGTTTCGAATTGAATCACCACATAACGTCCATCCGGCGCTCCCGGCAGACTGGTATGGTAAACGGCGTTCTTCACTTTCCGTGACAGCAGCTTGCCGAACGGCCCGCGCACGACTTTAACCGCCTGTTCCCATGCAGATGCGGTGACAGCATTTTTGAAATATGCCGCGGCCGCAGTCCAGCTTTCCGGGTATTTGCCGTCGTCAACCAGCGCCAGCCACTTTTCCGCCGCCGTCGTCGCCATGTTAATCATAAGTTCACTGCCCACCGCGCCGGAGGCTTCCGGCGTTTTGGCCGCATCAGCTTGAGCCGCCGGACCCGTAACTTTGGGAGCGGCTTCGTAACTGGCGACGTCCTTATTTGCTTTCTTGTCATCCGGCTTCTCCCTGGAAGTATTGGAAAAATCCGGAGTCCCGCCGTTTTCCATTTCTTTAATCCACTGTTCGCAGATTCCGTTTGATGTTTTCCAGAATTTTGAACATTCTTTCAGAAACTCCAGCACAGCATCCCGTTTTCCCTTTGTCAGCAGTTCCTGCGCCAAACTCAGGTCAGGGCCGAATGAGTTGAGTGTCGGAGACCCGGTAGATTTACCCGCTTCCAGCAGATAGTTCGCGGCGGCGTCAATATCGCCCTTTTTGACAGCCAGCATGCCCAGTACGAAATTACCGTAATAAATAAGTTTACCATTCTTTGTTTCTGTTTTGGCGCCGCCAAGCATTTTATTGGCATACTCTCCGGCCTTATCCAGCTTGCCGGCTTTAAGGGCGGATTGCGCCATGTATGGAAGCATGTTGCTGCGTTCTTTTTCCGGCGAATGCGTGAAAGCGCTTTCATAATACCCCATGGCTGTTTCGGCATTACTTAACGCTTCTTTGTCCGATTCTGGGTTTTGTTTACTGTCTGCCCGATTTGCCTTAATGGTTTTTAAATTATAAGCGCTGCCCAGCCAGAAATCCCAGGAGTGGGAATGTTCCGGATCAAGACTTTTAGCTTTCTTGTAATATTTTATCGCCAGGTCAATATTTTCTCCAGTAATGGAATGGGCAAAATTCCCCACGATTTTCAAATCATCAGGATGCTTTTCTATTTGTTCCAGCCAGAGTTTTTTTGCTTCCGGATAGTTATCGCCATAACTGATTTGCCCATAAGGAATTCCTAGAACATCGGCCTCCGGATGATTTTTAATCAGCCACAGAATATATTTTTCTCTCTTTTCCTTTATGGTTTTATCAGTATGTCCTTTCAAAAAATAATATCCCAGCAGTTCGGTAAGCAATTTTATGTCTTCCGGATTCCGAGTTACTTTCTGTTCCAGTTCAGCGGCTTCCGCCGCGGATAATTTGCTGCCTTTTTTGACCAAATTTATTGCATTCGTTTCAACTTCCGGTCTGGCGGATTCCTGGTTTACGGCTTTGGCGGGATCCTCTTCTTTGGTACTGATGACTACAGCATATTTTTCTATACTGAAGTCAAGCTTGGTCGCCCGGCATAAGCAGTAAATTACTTCTCCAAGAGTTTTATTAGTGAGAATCAAGTTTACGACCTTACTGGCATCACCTTCCGGCTGCAACCGCAGAAATATGTTTACGCCTTCCTTCTCGGGATCAAATTTTTTACTCTGTTCCCGCAAAATTTTCACTACAGCCGGAACCGAAAGATCTTCAAAGTCGATGCGTGGAATTATAATGCTGGTCAATTTTCGTTTAATTTTATTTTCCGGCAAATCATCCGGCGGCATACTTTTCTCTTTCATCTTTTTCTGTATTTCAGGCCCCTGCTGATTAACGGCATCGGCGGCGGCGAGAACTATTATGCCTTCATCGATTCGATATTTCAAACCGGAAATCCGGCAGATATTGTCCAGCAGTCCGCCCATCGAAATTTGAGCAAGCTTAATCGTAAATTTAGGTATGGTTTCCGCCTGCGTCATGGTAAATGCGGATACAACAGAAACGCCTTCTTTGTCGGGATCATAACGTTTGCTGTTCCGGTTGAGATACCTGATTACCGTAAAGATGTCTGCATCCTTAAACTCAATTTCGGGGAATATGATTTTTTCCAGTTTTTGTTTTACATCAGGCAATTTGTTTTTTCCGGCTTCTTTCGCAGTCGCTTCAGGTTTGGCAACATCCTTATTTTTCTGCTTCTCCATTTTCGCGTACATTTCCATCATTCCAGACTGCGACATATCAGGAGTCCCGTCATTTTCCATTTCTTTAATCAACTGGTTACAGGTTCCGTTGTATTTCCAGAATTTCGAACATCTTTTCATGAATTCCAGTACAATATCCCGTTTTCCGCTTTTCAGTAGTTCCTGGGCAAGACTCAAGTCGGGACCGGGCGGAAAAAACCCTCTAGTTTCTGTTGGAAAATTTACAGATTCCAACAAATATTTTCCCGCCTCGTCAATATTTCCGTTTTTGACTGCTATCAAGCCAAGAACGCAATTCCCGGAATAAATGAGTTGACAATCTTTTTTATCATTTTTTGCGGCGGCAAGCATTTTATTGGCATACTCTTCGGCCTTATCAAGCTTGCCGGCGTTAAGTGCGGCTTCCGCCATCGGACTAAGTATAAAGCTGTCTTCTTGTTCTTTTACCGTCGAATTCGCATAAGAATTCTCATATGCGCGTAGTGAATTTTCAAAAGACGCGGCGATGTCTTTTGGCTCTACTGGCTTTTTGTCTTTGCCGTATATACCATTGCGACTATAAATACTTCCTAAATACCAGTACCACATCCGGGAATTTTTCGGATCGAGCTTTATTGCCTGCTCGAAGTATTTTATTGCAAGGGCCGGATCGCTTATGGTAAAAGAATGGGCAGCGTTCTCCAGGATTTTCAAATCACCCGGATATTTTTCAAGCTGTTCCTGCCAAAGCTTTTTTGCTTCGGTGTAAATTTCCATTTTCGGCAAGAGTCTGCTATAAAGAATCCCCAAAACGCCAGCTTCCGGATGATTCTTAATCAGCCACAGAATATATTTTTCTTTTTTCTGGATCGCGGCTTTATCCGAATGGCTTTTTACAAAATAATATCCCAGCGCCATAGTCACCGATTTTATATCTTCCGGATTTTGCGATAATTTCTGCTCCAAATCAGCGGCCTCCGCCGCGGATAATTTACTGCCTTTCATCGCCAGATCATACGCTTCCACGGAGGCCGGCTTTGCTTCCGTAACCGGGGCGGCTTGAGGCTTGGCGGGGTCGATCTTTTTGTCGCCGGTAGTAAAAGTATATGGATATGGATAGAGCGGAATGCCGTCCGCGCTGATAAACCCGATGAATTTTTTCGCGTTCAGGGATGTTTTATATGTGTGACCGGGTTGCAGTTTGACGGGGATTCTGAAAACGGTACAGGAATCATCATAATGAAGTTTTCCGTTAATCGGGAACTGGGTTTCATCGCCGCCGGGATAGACCGTGCAGACAGACCAACTGCGGTTACCCATTTTCCTGTCAAATTTAACGGTAATTTGCGTGAGGCCGGGATCAACGTCCTTAGCGTTATTGGCGGGAATTGTTTCAATAATTTGCGGACCTCTTGTTTTCCATTTATCCATCAAATACTCCTGCTCGGATTCCGTGTGCTTTACAACCATTTCAGGCGTAACTTTTTCGCCGGACAGGAACTGCAATGACGAATTTTGTTCGATATTCGCTTTCATCTGCTGCGGATCTTCGGTTAAAAATGCCCCGACAAGCTGATTGTTCACGCTGGCTGTTTTAAAAGTCGAGGCGCCGCCCACTTTATCCCGGGCCGGCATATATTGGGACTCCAGCGAGGAACATTTTCTAAAGGACGCCAGCAATTCCTGAGGAGTCGCCGGGTCAAAGCCATTAACCGGTTTGAATTTAACTAAATAAACATTTGCCGTCAACTCCTGCCCCAATGCGTCAACAGCCTCTTGTTCTTCCTTGCTTACAGCTCCTGTCGTTTCCTGCAACTGGTGCAATGTCTGCCACCATTTGAATTTATTCCAGTACCCGCCGATGTTTCTGATTTTTGTCCCCGCCGGGGTCTGCTCTCCGAGGGCAGTCAAAGCCATAATTAAAACTATATTATCCCCGGCGTGGTCAATCGCATCGGGGTAACAGGTTTTAATCTCTTCAATGAGTTTCGCCGCTTTCGCGTTTTCGCCGTTTTTCAAATAAATTCTTGCCAGCAGCAGCCTGGCATAAGCGCCAACCTGAGCTCCGTCGCCATAAAAACAATCGCTGGAATTATCAATTGCCTGCTCCAGATATTTAATCCGTTCTTCGCCTTTACTAAATTGTCCGAGATAAAGCAGCGCGCAACCGGCGCGGTTCGATTTTTTGTATTGGGCAATCAATGTTTTCAGCTTTTCTTTTGCCTCTTCCGTGGCTAATTTATTACTCGCCGCCTGGTAGAATTCTTCAATTTTTTTCAATTCATCCTGAGAATATATTTTTGAGTCTTCGGCCATTCTGCTCCATGCCTTGTTTCTTTGGGAATCGGTCATTATCGTTGCAACAAGGCTTTTGCCGTAGTAGTCAACAGAATCGGGAAAATCTGTTTTTATCTCTTCGATGAGTTTCGCGGCTTTGGCTTTTTCGCCTTTTTTAGAATATATGCCGGCAAGAAGATATCTGGCATAAGCCCCGACCTGGACTCCGTAAACATTATCGGCACAGTCGCTGAAATCATCTATTGCCTGCTGCAAATATTTGATTTGTTCATCGCCTTTGCTGAGTTGTCCCATGTACAATAACGCGCAGCCGGTGCGGTTCGCTTTTCTGTATTTCGCAAGCAGTTTTTGCAGATTTTCCGCATTTATTGCGCCATATAGTTCTTCGATGGACTTTAATTCATCCTTTGAATATATTTTTGAATCCTCCAGCATCCTTTTCTGCGCTTTCTCCTGCGGCGACAGCTTTGCGGCATTTTTGCTGTCGCCGGCGGCTGAATCAGAATTGTTTTTTTGCGCCGGGACGGCTTCAGGTGCCGATGAACCGGCAATTCGACGCATCACAACCCGCAGCGGTTTGTCCGTGAAGAGGATGGCATTCAGCGGACCTGGATCCTGCGCCAGTTCATACCCTTCCTTCCGTACTTCGGTAAGTTGTCCCGGACGCACCCGCGACAGCATGCCGGACAGAAGCGCGTCGCCATTTTTATCGGTTGTGCCGGCAGCGCCGCCGCCGCCCATCCACCTGAGATAAACTCCCGGGACCGCAACGCCCTTCTCGTCCTCTGTATGCACCCGTACCCGCACCCCGCGCTCCATGATCAATTTCAGCTCAACTGATTCGCCGCGATTATGTTTAAAAAAATAGCTGTGTCCCGCATATTGATCTGACGAAAGATACGGCAGAATGTGGGTCGTTCCGCCCCAGGGCTCCACATACAAATCAAAGCGCCCTTTCTCATCCGCACGCCCTATCTCTGTTCCATTTCCATCCGCATAAATTCCCGTATACGGAACAGGTTCATTGGTGACTTCATCCAGAAGGACTCCGGAATAATGCACGGCGTCCCGTTTCTTCAATAATTTCGGGAAAGTGACCGTCACCGGCTTGCCGGGAGTTACCCGGATGACGGCTTCAAGCGGAGCATATACTTCGGATAAAAAGCGGATTTTCACCCGCAAAACAGTTTGTGCGGAAGCTGTTGCGGGAAAAGAGACATGGAATTCGCCATTGGCATCGGCTTGAACCTCCATTCTGGCGACTGGAGGGAATCCTTTTGATTCAGAAAATACGGCTTCCCCCCTGGCATTGCCGCGCGGCTCAAAGTCCGCCGGAATCGTGCCGGAAAGCTGGTAACCCGCGGCTTTAGTTTCAGAGTCCGGCTTCGCCGCGGCTTCCGGCTTGACGGCATCTTTTTTTACTTCTTTGACTTTAGAATTGGCCCAGGGATTATATTTGAAATCCGGGATCTTGCCTTCGTTGATCTGCTTTACCCATTCATCGCAGAGCGTTTTGTCCCAGAATTGTGCGCAGGACTGGAAAAATTGGAGGACAATATCCTTTTTGCCGGCGGCCAGCAGATCTTTCACCAGCGTAAAGTCCGGCATGTCTTTTAGTGAAACTGGCGTTTTGCCCGCTTCCAGCAGATACTTTCCGGCTTCGCCGGTCCTGCCTTGTTTCAGCGCGATTCTGCCCAGAACAAGATTGCTGTTGAAAAACAATTTTCCGTAGTTTTCATCTTTATTTCCATACGTTTTCGCCAGCCGCTGCATTTCCTGTGCATATTCTCCGGCTTCCTGGAGTTTGCCGCAATCAGCCGCCGCCTTTGCCATGCGCGAAACAGCGTAAACTTTATTCATTGTATCTGCGGCTTTGGAGTACACTTTTTTATACTCGTTCAACGCTTTCTCCGGCTGATTACCCCAGAAATAAAGATTGCCAAGCCGTTCCGCCCATTTCGGATTTTCCGGATCAAGTGATTGACCTTTTACATAAAATTGTTCAGACAGCGCTTTGTCTATGTCGGACATGCAGTTCGCCGCATTCCAGAAAACTTGCGGATTATTGGGATTTTTTCCGGTCTGTTCAAGCCACAGTTTTTTTACCGCATCAACCATCTCTTTGGATTTGCCGTCCACCCAACTGGCTCCGGCAATTGACACCTCGGGATGATGCTCAATCAGCCATAAAATGTATTTTCCCCTTTTCTGTCGTGCCGCATTGTCCCCGCGGTATATGGAATCCCAATAGCTAAGCAGCAGGACAATCGTACTTATATCATCCGGATTTTTAGATAATTTTTGTTCCAGTTCAGCCGCCTGCTGTGCGGATAAGCTGTGACCGATCATGTAAAGACGCCTGGACTCTTTTTCATCAGGCGGGCTATTGCCCTTGACGGAGTCCAGCGACAAATCCGGCGCTTTTTCCGCCGGCTTAATCCGGTTCAGCATTTCACTGCCGCCGGGCGGGTCGAATTCCAGCATTTTGCCGGGGATGTCGCTGTTTATGACTGGATAATATATTGTAGTTTCTTCATTCCGGAAGTAATTAAACACCGTCTCTTCATCAATTCTTCGCACAAGAGAAGTCTTTTTGTCAATCCAGATGACGGTGGGCTTACGGACCACCTTGCCATTGTCATGTGAAATAACAAACTTGCCTTGAATGCGAAAACAATTGACATTATCAAAGATGCCGTCTTCGAGCAGTTTTGCTTCTTTAATGTCGGATAATTTACGTCCCCCCACTTCCGGCAGGAGCAGCGCCGGGATCGTATGCGCCGAGCCGCCGGAGACGCCGGTGGCGCCGGCTATTCCAGAACTGAGCGACTGCACTTTTGTAATATCAGGCCTGGCAAAAAACCAGGTCAATACTTCATCCCCCTTGCGCCAGACGATATAACACGGTTTCTCTTTAAGAAAGCTGTCCACTTTTTCTTTATATTCGAAGCGGAACTGGTCAGGCCGAATAAAAGATGTGGCAAAAGGCTGTTCTCTAATGCTTTCTCCATTATTTTGAAAGGTTACGATTTTTACCGTGCCGTTATCCTGATACGATTTGCATTTGGCATAGGTTTCCGCCATTCTGGCAATGATCTTCTCCGGCGTGAGCACCGGTTCCGGCTCCGAAATGCAGCCCTGTACTCCGGCGGCGAAAAGCGCCAGCGCGCCGCAGACGGTGACTGTAATGAATTTAAAGCCGATGCTGGTGGTCATGGTCAGCTTCCGCTTTTTCGACAATATGCTTCTGACGCGCTGTTCCAGGCTGGAATAATTGCCCGCCATGCCCGCGGCGGCGGGATAGCTGCTGATCAGGCAGATTTTCTCCGCCAGTCCGGCCAGACATTCCGAATACACTTTGGGAGCAAGTTCCCGCAGCACATAGTTGTCGGCGACTTCCTCGCGGGCCACGGCGTGTTTCGCGCTGATGACATACGCCAGCGGATTCCACCAGTTGGCGGCAATGGCGATTCGTTTTAACACGCCGATGACGTGATCGTAATGGTAGATATGCGCCAGCTCGTGCAGCAGGATGCTTTTCAGTTCATTTTCGCTCAGCGTGGCGAACAGTTTTTCCGGAATGATCACAATCGGGCTGAACAGGCCGATGGTGACCGGGGATTCCACTTTCGGCGAGGTATAAAGTTCCGGCACGCGCTGCTTGTTGAACGCCGCCGCCGTTGTTTTCAGGAGACTGGCTGTTCCTGCATCCAGAATTCTGTTCAGCCCGAACCGGAAACCACGGATAAAGGCCAGTCCGTAACCGAGCTTCAGCAGCATGAAAATGACCCCGCCAGCCCAGAGGATTCCCAGCGCATTGATGCAGTGCATGGCTTTTACCTGAAAGGTTTTGGCCGGCGCGGGTTTGATCGCCGCCGCCAGCGCGGGTTTCGCGGGAACGGCATTCTCCATTCCGATGTCCGGCAATGGCGGCACATTTTCCGTCATTGCGGGAATAACCGCTTCCGTCATCGGCGCGGGTTTCGCGGGAATAGCCGGCATTGCGGCCGGTCTGGGAGAAAACCGGGAAATGTCGGCTTTATACCATGCAATATCGGAAGCATGAAAGGCGGCCGAGAGCACAAATAAGCAGAGCATGGAGGCGAGCGCCCCGGCGGCGGCCAGACTGCGGACCGGCGCGGGTTTCCCGCTGAGGAGTTTTACGATGACGATTCCTGTAATTGAAACCGCCAGCAGTTGTCCGGCCAAATCCGCCAGCAGCCTGGTCAGATTCCCGTTTGCAAGCAAATCTAAAAAGATCATGTTATTACTCCTCGTAGGTATCTATGAATTCGCGCAGTTTTTTGATTTCCTCCGGTGAAATATCAGAACTGGAGAACAACGATTTCACCAGCTCCAGGCAGGATCCGCCGAACACCCGTTCGCTCACGTCGCGGACGATTGCCGCCGAGGCCTCGCGGCGCGGCACAGTGGCGCTGAACAGGAATTTATTGCCGTCTTCACGATGAGTCAGCCAGCCTTTCTCCTCCAGTCTGGTCACCTGCACCTGGATCGTGGTCCGTTTCAATTTCTTGGATTTTCCGGCATTTACCGAATTCAGGATTTCGGTGGCGGTAACTTCGCCGGCGCGCCATACCGCATCCATGATCTCGAATTCCGGCGGCGTCAACTTGGGCAGTTCTGTTTTCTTCATAATTTCTCCTATCATATACCGACATTTGTCGTTAATAATAAATTATAACGACACTTGTCGGCATTGTCAAGGCCTGACTAAAAAAAAACTTTGCTTTTTCAGTGGAACGGGTAAGAATTTGCTGCTGTTAGCGGGGCGTCCGGGATGCTGTTTCGATCGTCCTGATCCTGTGAGTTCCGCCAGGCGCGATTCCGCCTGGCAGAAACGGTTGTTTGGCAATCGGACAATTACCAGACCAGTTTATGACATCCTTTTCTCAGAGGATCCACGAACGGTTCATTATGCGCGCCGAGCCAGATGCCCGGCATATCGCTCTCTATTTTCCATAATGCCATCAAAGCATACGCGGTTGACCTGATATTCATGTACCGTCCTCCGGCGGTTGATAAATCCTCAAACGGTTCCCCCTGGAAAGCGCCGTCGAGCCCTTTGTCCCCCGTCCCGGAAAACTGCGTCGCAATCAATTTCTGAAGCGCTTTGTCCCGCGCCTGCAGCAGCAGATCGTCCTTGTAATAGCATCCCAGGTCATGGAAATACATCATTGATACCGGCACTCCCGCCGGAACTTTGCCGTTCAAATAACCGCCGTCGGCATCCTGATGAACAGCCAGCCAGTGCGCATATTTTCTCGCCTGATCCCGGAAGCTTTCGTCCTTGAACAATTCCGCGGCTTTCTGCAGCATCGCGGCGCCGAAATCATCATTGAATAGGTGCATGTCTTCAGCCCCCAGATCCTGAGCCGCGGCGGCCTTTATGTCCCAGGTGAAAATATCTCTTTCAAGAATCACCATGCCGTCGTCATAAAAGAAACGGTCCCGGTAATTTTCCGCAATGGGTTTCAGACCGAATTCAATATAACGCGGGTCTCCCGATACCATGAACAGGTCATAATAGAACAGTCCGGTTCCGGATTGAAATGATCCTTTCGCATAAAAATTATCCAGTTGCGGATCCATATATTGAGCGTAAAGCGGCCAGCCGTCATACATGGCGTTCCTGAGATGCCAGTTGCCGAATAAAACGGCCCGGTCAAGGTACAACGGATTCTTTGTCGCTTCATAAAGCCAGACCAGCGCCCATGCCGCACTGGTCGCGTCGCGCGGCGCATACTCAAGCGACTGAGGAGTCAATTCACGGATGACGCCGTAATAGCGCTCATCGCGCTGGTCCATTACCTGCAATGCAACGATATAGCGTCCGGCGCGTTCAGCCGCCTCAAGATAGATCTGCTTGCCGGTCCGCTTGTATGAGGCCAGGAGTCCCATGCAGGCAACTCCGGTCATCCAGTTGTGACTGAAGGAGATTGTGTTGTCCGCTGGGTTGTAGAACTTCGGAACCCGGCCGCGGTTTGCGTCAAGACGGTCTGTGATTTGATTCTTCACCATCCACATGGCGGCAGCTTCCGCCATCTCATAAATCTTTGCTTTGTCCTGCATAATACTCCTATGCGTTCTGTTTTTATATATTTACCGGTTCGCAATCTTTGCTTATTCAAAAATTGCGGACCGGCATTGCTTTATGCGCTGAAAGGGTTTCCAGCAGACTGTATTTACAGCCTACGGTACTTCCTGCAGCGTCACGTTATCAAACCAAACTGTTCCGGAGGCATTCCACAGCCGCAGCCGCACATACCATGTTGTGCCGTTTGACGGCGTGGTAAATGAATGCTGAACCGGATGCCAGTCCCGGGTCCCGGATTCCGCCGGCAGCGGGAAAAACATATTAGTTCCGGCATTAAGCTGAACAATGACTCCATTATAATCGCTTGAGGTGTCACGCACCACGCTGTCATATTTAACCATCGCGCTGAAACTGTAATTCGTGCCGGGCTTCAATGCGGGCAGATACTGCAGCAGTCCGGAGTTCTGGGTAATCGCGGTGTTGACAATCTTGCAGGAGGCCGCGCCGGCGTATTTAGTGGCGGTATCCCTGCTCACTGTGCCGGCGCCATAAGCCGACCAGCCGGTAAGCGGCGAGCCGGCGGTTTCCATGCCGCCGTTTACCATTATTTCCGGGATCAGGCGGTAAACCGCGGTGGAATGTGCCGGCAGTGTTACGGTAAACTGATTGCTTGCAACGGCAGTGACCAGCGAGCTGTTAAAATAGTTCCATACTTCCGTGGCAGCATATCCGCTCAGGGTGAAGGTCGCCTGGATTGATGAACTGCCCGGATTCATGACGATCATATAACCATTGCTCTGATAGTCCCGCGTATTGAACAGAATCGAACTGTCGGAGCAGGTCGCAGACCAGTTTGTCCAGTGCGGCTGTTTCAGGACCGGCAGCATCTGGTCTATTTCGCTGCGCAGATACTGAATATCGCTCCACCAGGCGCACGTTTCCGCGCGCGCTACGCAGTCTCCCCACCAGATAAACCCTTTGGCGCCGTTTATCAGGCCGTAATAAATACGCATCCGCATCCCGTAAGATGTATTTTCAACATTATTTATCTGGTTGACAGACGCCGGAATATCCTGTTTCTGCAGATACTGCAGAACATCAAATTTATATGGCCCTGATTCCATCGCAGTCCCGTCCATGCCGTAATAAGTGCCGCATACATCGCTCAGGCGTTTGCTGAACAGCCGCTGAACCGCCGGATCACCGTTGTTTACATAAATCGGATGATTACTGTCGTTATTCCTGATTGTGCTGACCATATCAAACCAGAGGGGACTCCAGGTGGTCCAGTTTTCCTCATTGTCCCAGTAATAACCCAGCAGATTTTCACTGAGCGAGGAATTAATATCGGTTATTGTACTGGCCAGTCTGGTCAGCGTCCAGTAAGTCTGGCCCGGCGTGGCATAAGTACTGAGGCGCAGCGCGGAACGCAATCCTGTCGGATTATAGCTGGAGGTGGCATTGGCCGCCGTCTGAATCTGGCTTTTATACTGCATTCCGAACATACTGTTGAAACCCTGATTTGACAGAGAGTTATAGTCCTGCTGGGTTCTGCTGTCATCAGGTTGCAGCCCGAACGGGAGGAAATCCTTCCATACCCCTGATTCATATACCCGCCAGTTGCCCAGTTCGTCAATGGTTACTTTGGATCCGCTGAAAGTCTGCCGCGAAGTTACGGGAGCTTCCGCGAAGGAAATGGCTTTCCCGAAATAAACATCATCAACGAAAAAATCTGAGGTATATGCCGCTGAACTGACTTCTTCAATCACCACTTTAACTTTCACTATATTCGGATCGGTGATGTTGACAATGCAGACCGCTTCCTGCCATTCCCCGGTCGTGGAGACCGCAAGGCGTCCGGTGTTATATGAAAATGTCCGGTTGTTATTGACGTCATACATGTGCAGGCAGGCATGAAGATAAACCGGCTCATGCTGAGTTTTCATATAAAATGAAATGGTGTACGGGGTATTGTATTCAAAATTCGGATAGTTGATGTAGTCTGATACCAACTGACAGTAAGTATCTTCCCCTGCCGGGAATTTTATACAGCCGGAACCATCGGCGGTGTGTCCCCCGGTACTTTGGTATACCGGTCCTGAGTTCAGCGTCCAGTTGGCGCTGCCGTTGAAAGCCGGATTGCTCAGCAGATTGGGATTGGTGCGTGGATATTTGTTCGGCAGATTGATCGTCCCGCCTTCAACAGACGGGGAGAGCATGAACATTGAGCCCATCATCAAGCTCAATGTTGTGATGAGACATATTGTTTTTTTCCCGGATTCAGTCTTCATTGCTTTCGCTCCTTTTTTTGTGGTTGGTGTACAATGCCGAAAAAGCCGGACGGATGACATCAGGGCAATCATTCCAGATTCAGTCATTAATGAATGATTTTTCAGATAAACTCCCCTGGCTTTAAATGCAACTCTCCTCCTCTCCTGTTTTTCGTTTCAATTATAATTGAAACGATGGTTTAATTAATATCTTTGAACCACCCGGCTGCGTCAATACCGGCGATTATGACAACTGCGGGTACATCAATTCACGCATTCTCCATTTCATAACTTTGCTTCCCTGAGCGTCAGTTTATTGCACCTGGCCAGCACCAGCGTATTTTTGTCTTCGATCAGCCACTCGAAATCCTCGCCTTTCTCCATCCTGATGGCCTCCGCGATGGCGGTGGGCATCACCACCTTGAACGCGCGGTTGGTCGGCCGCTGGCCCTTTTGAATTTTCACTTTATATCCCATGTATATGCAGTTCCTTATTATTTTGCAATGACGAAAACCTTTTCCAGAATGTTGTTGTTTTCGTTTGCTTCCGTGACTTTGCCCGTGCTGTCGGCGACCACCCTCACCTTGCAGGTACCGGCGGTGATGGTGACGTTGTTCAATTTTAATGCAGCGGTCGCGCCTTTCACCAGATCATCGTAGTTTACGGTTCCGGCAGGACTGCCGTTGACATAAACTGCCGCAGTCTGCGCACCGGCCCCGGCCGCGGTCGGCCCGACCCCGGCATTGGCGATGGTGAAGTTCACCGTCACTTTGCCCGCTTTGGTTGACGACAGCGTGATTGCAGTCACTTTCAGATCCGGACGGTTATCCAGGAAAAACGTCGCTGAGTTCATATTATTGCCTTCGCGGGTTTCGAGCAGCTTGCTTTTGGCGTCCGCCCAGACCATGATGGTGGTCTGCTTCCCGGCGGTGATGAAGCCGCCGTTGATGGTGGAGCTCA
>JBAYIO010000076.1:0-29855 GCA_041665605.1 Victivallaceae bacterium
ACGCGAAATGATCGACCGGTTCCGGGTGGTCAACGCGCCGCCGATGCGGCGGGTGGTGGTCGGGGTGGACCCGGCGATGACCGCCAGACCGGAGTCGGACGAGACCGGCATCATTGTCGCCGGAATCGACGCCAAAGGCGAATACTATGTATTATATGACGACTCCAGGCGGGCTTCGCCGATGGGCTGGGCGCGGGCCGTCGGAAACGTGTACAAGGACTGGAGAGCCGACCGGGTGGTCTGCGAGACCAACAACGGCGGCGATCTGGTGATCACCAATCTGCACGCCGTCGCCGGCGACATCAGTTGCAAAAAAGTCACCGCGACTAGGGGCAAGTTCACCCGCGCCGAACCCGTCTCCGCGTTGTACGAGATGGGCAAAGTCCATCATGTCGGCAGGTTCCGCCAGCTTGAAGACCAGTTGTGCGGTTACAATCCGGAGATGAACCAGTCCAGTCCCGACCGCATGGACGCCCTGGTCTGGGCGCTGACGGAGTTGAGCAGCAGTTCCGGCGCATGTCGCATGATCATGGCGTAGAGGGGGCGCGTTGCAGGGGAAAGACAGATGGGGCCTATGGGGCTTATGAGTCCTATGGGGCCTATGGGTGGGAAGACTGGGTGAGCGATATCCCAGAACTCCCAGATTACGAAAACCGTTGAGCGGAGCATGTGTCCAAAGTGTCGGAGTGGTTGTCCAAAATGGCCCATAAGACCCATAGGACCCATAGGACCCGGATTTCGAAAACCGTTGTGCAGGACGGGTGTCCAAAGTGTCGGAGTGAGGAAGCCCGCGAATGCGGGAGTGAAAAGTGGAAAGCGAGAAAAGCAAGAAAAGTTGTGAACGCTGGAAATGCAGAACTAGGGGCCAGAATGTCCGGAATGATTGCAAAACTGAAAAACATTGTGCTCAACGACTCTCCAAGTTCTCGGAGTGACTGTCCAAAATGGGCCATAAGACCCATAGGACACGGATTACGAGAACCGTTGAGCGGAACATGTGTCCAAAGTGTCGGAGTGTGGTGTCCGGAACGGTTCGAGACTGGCATCCGGCGCATTTCTAACAAAAGTTTAACTTTTTTTATTTTATCTTTCAGATATTAATATTATAGTAATATATTGTAATTGAGAGCAGTTGACGACGGCTTTCCGGGATAATGTCTTTTCACTATATTATCCTGATGCCGAAAGCTATCCGTCAGGAATTTGAATGAATTTGAAGATATTTGACAAAAAATGACATATTTTTGTTGTTTTTGCATTTATTTGTTATTTCACGGGCTTTCAAAACGGTCAGTATTGTGCTAGTTTATGGTGGATGCATAACCGGTTGAATTGTGCTTTTTGATTCTTAAATTTATATATAAACAGGAATTCGGCAACATGAAAGTATTGGTTTTAAACGCGGGAAGTTCGTCAATGAAATTTACCCTTTTCTCAATGGGTAAGGAACAGATGCTGGCCAAAGGGCAGGTGGAGCGCCTGGGTTCGGACAAACCTCAGTTGCAGTACAAGCGCAGCGACGGTTTTTCGCAGGACAGCAACCCGCCGGTCCAGAATCATGTTGATGCGCTGAAAAGCATTTGCGCCATCCTGGCCGATCCCGAAATCGGCGTTATAAAGAATCTTGCCGAAGTTGAAGCCATCGGTCACCGCGTGGTGCATGGCGGCGAACAGGCGACCAAGCCGGCGCTGGTCAACGAACATGTCAAAGAGATCATCCGCGACTGTTTTGCGCTGGCCCCGCTGCACAACCCCGCCAATCTTTCCGGCATCGAAGCCTGCGAAGAGGCGTTCCCGGGCGTTCCCAATATCGCGATCTTCGATACGGCGTTCCACCAGACGATGTCCCCGGAGGCATTCCTTTATGCGGTGCCTTACGATCTCTATACCAAGCACGGCATCCGGAGATACGGTTTTCACGGCACCTCGCATAACTTTGTAGCGGAAGCCACCGGCGCGTTTCTGGGATCTCCGTTTGAGAAACTCCGTCTGATAACCTGTCATCTGGGCAACGGCTGCAGCATGGCGGCGATCAGCAACGGCCAGGTGATAGACACCTCCATGGGGATGACGCCGCTGGAAGGGCTGGTCATGGGGACCCGCTGCGGCGATCTGGACCCGGCCGTGGTAATCCGTCTGATCGAGCTCGGCAAGAGCGCGCAGGAAATTGACAAGATATTGAACAAGCAAAGCGGCCTGCTGGGCGTCGGGGGCATCAACAGCTCTGATATGCGCGATATTATCGAGGCTGAATTGAAAGGTGACAAGCAGGCGCTCCGGGCGCGGCGGATGTTCACCCGCCGGATCGTCAAATATATCGGCGCCTACTTTGCGCTGCTGGGCGGGGCTGACGCGATTGTCTTCACCGGCGGCATCGGCGAATGGAGCGCTTATATCCGTGAAAGAATCGTCAAACACCTCAACGGTTTGAATA
The DNA here is from genome assembly GCA_041665605.1 of Victivallaceae bacterium. Taxonomy (GTDB): domain Bacteria; phylum Verrucomicrobiota; class Lentisphaeria; order Victivallales; family Victivallaceae; genus CAIPAT01. The sequence continues at coordinate 2,435 of JBAYIO010000076.1, forward strand.
TTTTCCTGGACGCCGCCAGAAATGAAGAGTTTTCCGGCAAGAAAGGCATAATCTCGACCCCGGAAAGCTCCGCGAAAGTGGTGATTATGCCGACGAATGAAGAGCTGATGATTGCCCGCGGCGTGGTCAACACGCTGAATCACCGCAAGGTTGTAGGTGCCGAAAATTCAGTAAAAGCGGATTGAATCGTCCGGTAATTCAGGCTTCGGCGAATACAGTTTTGATAAACAATTTTTAGAATTATTAAATATAAAGTCAAAGGGAAAATCATGTCAGCAATTGATCTGTTCGTAAAACGTGCCCGCAGCGCGAAAAAAACACTGGTTCTGCCGGAGGGCATGGACCCGAGGGTGGTAGTGGCCGCCAATATGATTATCGAGAACGGCGTGGCCGCGGAAGTGACCGTGCTGGGTACGCCGCAGGAACTCGAAGCCTCCTGCAAGGAAGCGGGGATAACTGAACGCAAATTCAAGACGCTGGACCATCTGACCTGCGATTTCTTTGAAGAATACGCCGCGCAGTTCTGTGAACTCCGCAAGAAAAAAGGGATCAGCCTGGACGATGCCCGCAAGGCCATGAGAGACCGGATATTCTTCGGCTCAATGATGAACCGCAACGGGATGGTTGACGGGATGGTGGCCGGCAGCATCGCGTCCACGCCGGATATGCTGCGCGCCGCGTTCAACTGCATCGGCACCGCGCCCGGCATCAAGATCGCCAGCAGTTGTTTCGTGATGGACCTGAAGACGCCGACCATTTCCGGCGATGATGTGCTGCTGTATTCCGACTGCGGCGTCAACCCGAATCCGGATGCCGACCAGCTGGTGGATATTGCCATGGCAACCTGCAACACTTACCGCGCCCTGCTCGGCAGACAGCCGAAAGTAGCGTTCCTGTCCTTTTCAACCCACGGCAGCGCGGAGCATGAGATTCTGAATAAAATCGTCGAGGCCACCGCAAAATTCAAAGCCAAAATCAAAAATGAGAATCTGGACATCATCGCGGACGGCGAACTCCAGGTGGACGCCGCGCTGGTGCCGAAAGTAGCCATGCAGAAAGCTCCGGGAAGCGCAATCGTCGGCGATGCCAATGTTTTGATCTATCCGGACCTGAACGCCGGGAATATTGCCTACAAACTGACCCAGCGGCTGGCCGGCGCCGACGCCTACGGTCCGATTCTGCAGGGACTGGGCAGGCCGGTCAACGATCTTTCCCGCGGCTGCATTGCCGAAGACATCTACGGCGTCGCCGCGATCACCGTCTGCCAGTCTCTGGGCTGACGGTTCGGCCGGTCTGATATTTCAGCCTGCAAACCTTCGTTGGTGAAAGCTTGCAGGCCGGGTTTTACAGGTTGAATCAGCCGAGGTGCTGTTTGAAGAATTTTACCGCCTTGTTGCCGCCCCAGCCGTGTTCGCCGGGGAACAGGTCAAGCTCGAGGTTCTTCGAGGCCTTTGCCGCCGCGTAAATTCCCTCAAGTCTTTTGAAACATGCCAGGGCTGTATCCACTTTGAAGCATGAATCGTTGGCTCCGATATCCACCAGCAAAGGCCGCGGCGCGAGCAGTCCCTGGAGCTCCGGCAGATCGACCAGCTTGTACAGTCCTGGCGCAACCTGCATGCCGCAGTAGTTGATGTCGCGGATGCCGAAATGCGCCCACAGGTCGCTGTAGCAGATGATTTCCGTAGCCTTGAAGCGTTCGTCGCAAAGACTCATCCATAAAGTCATCGTTCCGCCGCCGCTGAGCCCCATGGTGCCGAGTTTGCCGGCATCAACCTGCGGGAGCGAGCAGATGAAGTCGGTGGCGGCTTTGCCGTGGGTGACGTTGATCGACAGCGAGGTCATGCCCAGCATGGTGGCGTGCAGATAATAGAGGTTGCACCAGTCGCGGCCCTGCTGGAAGCGGTGGTTCGGCTTGTTGTTGTCGCCGCGTTCACCGAATCCGATCCAGTCAATGGCGTAGGTGATGAACCCGGCTTTCGCCATCTGGTGGCCGTAGTTGTAGTTATGCTGCCCGATGGCGCTTCTCAGTTCCGGGGATGAATCGTTGCCCATGACCGGCTCTTTGCCGTATGCCCCGTGGCCGTGACAGCAGAGGATCGCCGGATATTTCAGCCCCTTCTTCATTTTTCCGGGAAATGCGGCCAGCAGCGTCGCGGAGATATATTTTGAAACATCGATCAGCCATTTCTGCTTGGTCAGGCCGTCATGTTCCCATTCCGCCAGCAGTTGCGGGTTCAGCGGCACCCGCTCCGGGGAGTCGCCGATGGTGGCAAGCACTTTGGGCAAAGCATGTTTTTTCCACCTGGCAAAGTCAGTTCTGGCGTTAAACGCGTACTGCGGCACATGTTCGGCGGCCATTTCGATAAACATCCGCTGCGGACTTAAATTTCTGAAAGACATTGACAGTCTCCTTATTTACAGTTCAGTGCAATAATATAAACGGGTATCTCATTACTATTTAACCCGAATGCCTGATTCTGCAATGTTGAATTTAAGAAAAATCCGGCTATTTTTATATGAATGTGATTGAGTATACTGCGAACAAGGAGCTTGAGGCTAATGAATATAGTAACCGGGAAATGGTCCTTTTATATCAACGGGGCCCTGATTGCACTGTTGATCGTGTTCTGTCTTTATCTGTTTGACGACTCGCTCGGCATGAGTGACGGGATGGTGGTAATTTCGCAGTACTGCAGCACGGCGGTAAAAGATAAAGCCATAAATCCGCCGCCGGCATTGGACTGGCAGACCGGCTTCCTCTGCGGCATCTTCATCGGGGCGCTGGCCGCCTCAATCATCAGCGGCAAATGGAAAATCCGTTTTATGCAGGATTCCGAAGGCGAAGGCATTGCCGTCACTATCGGCAAATCAGTCATTTTCGGGCTGGGCGGCGGCTTTCTGGTCATGCTGGGGCTGCAACTGGCAGGCGATACTTTCTTCGGTCAATGGGCGGCGGCCATTCAGATGTCATCCGGCGGATGGATCTTCCTGATCAGCAGTTTCGGGATTGCGACGATGGTTGCCATTCTGATGGAGCGCCGCAAAGAGGGCGCAAAAGAGGGAGGGGACAAATAATGGAGCCACTGGCACTTACCGGCAATTACCGTATGGTTGCGGCGATCTTCGTCGGCATCGCGTTCGGCTTTCTCCTGATCAAATCAGATCTGGCATGGCGCAGCACCTGTCTCAGCGCACTCCGGCTGAAAGACAGCCGGGTATTGAAAACCTTTCTAGTCTCCATCGCCATCGGCGTAACGCTGTTTTTCTTCGCGGAGAAATCAGGGCTGGTTCACGTGCATGTCAGGCCGGCTTATTTCTGGGCTTCGCTGATTGGCGGGATCATATGCGGAACCGGTATTTCGCTGTGCTGCCGCGTCCCGGTAACGGCAATCGCTTCACTTGCCGCCGGCCGCATCTATGTGATCTGGGTAATTATGGGTATGCTGCTGGCATATCCCTGCGTTAATTTCATGTCGGGATTTCTGTCTAAAACCATTTACACCTGGTCGGAACCGATAAAAACCGAGGCTTCGGTAGGCAGCTTCTTCAACCTGACCAATGCGAGCCTGTGGGTTGCCGGAATTTCGCTGCTGCTGGTGCTGTTTCTGCATTTTACCCTCGGCAGCGACTCCGACGAGAAATGAGCTGAAATGAGTTTGTCCTTTCATCAGGCCAGGGCAGAGCATCTGCGCACCGGCCGGCGGGGTGAAAAGCTGGCCTGTTCGTTACTCCTGGCAAAAAACTGCGAGATTCTGTGCCGGAATTACAAAGTAAAATCCGGTGAAATCGACATTGTTGCCCGCGATGGCGGCATTCTGGCGTTTGTCGAAGTCAAAACCCGCCGCCACACCACGCGTTCCAGACCCGCGGAAGGACTTTCGGAAAGACAGAAAAAGCGTATCTATCGCGCTGGAATGAAATACCTGAAAGAAATTGAAAGTCCCGACGTCATATACCGTTTTGACCTGATTGAAATCGTGATTTCTCCATTCCGCATTCATGAAGCCCGGCACTGGCAGGGGCATTTCAGTTCCCGCGATCTGTTCAAAAGTTCATTTACATGATTCATCTTCTCAACCGCCGCCGATATTGAAGAATGTAAACCATATATCTATTTTGGAATGATCAGCTTGATTTTAAGTTTTTATGGAATATTTTATAACCCGTTCTGAAAACGGCTGGTTTTCAATGATCAGCCTCAAATAATTCGCGGGTGTAGCATAATGGCAATGCTCCAGCTTCCCAAGCTGGCAACGAGGGTTCGATTCCCTTCACCCGCTCCAATTCCCTCCAAAGTTATGCCCTTTTTCCACGCGGGTTTATAAAAAAGTGTTCGCCGCGATATTGCCGCGGCGAATACTGCAATGCTGACTGCTGCTTATTTGTAACCGGGCAGGAAGGCTTTTTCAGCTTTGAACAGCCGTTCTGTCATTTCCTTGATTTCGGACAGGCTGCAGACTGCGGCGGTCAGCGGGTCAAGCATCAACGCCTTGGCCGCAATATCTTTTGAGTGCTGCAAGCAGGCATCGGCGGCCAGATCGAACATCCGCATATTGGCATCACACAGTGCGGCGCACTGCGGAGGGAGTTTGCCGAAATACGTCGGAGTAATGCCGCGCCTGTCCACGAGGCAGGCTACTTCAACGACGCCGTCCTGGGGAAGGTTGGTGATCAGGCCGGTGTTCGGAACCGAGCCGTAAATGGTGACTGGGCTGTGTGTTTCCATTGCTTCAATGATGAAACTGGCATATTCCCAGGTGCGGGCGATTTCTATGTCCATTTCTCCGCTGATGAATTTCCTGCGGTTTTCATCGCAGGCTTTGCGCCACCCCGGCCACTCATCGGCGTAGAAACTGCTTTGTCCGAGATATCTGGGGCCGCAATGCTTGTCAATCAGTTCCTGGCGTTTCCGGTAGTAGGGCAGGTATTCGCTGAAATGTCCGCTGGACTCGGTGACAAAGTAATCAAAATACTTCATCACGTCAAATCTGACAGGATCTTCCGCCAGCAGTTTTGCGTCTTTCGCGATTTTCTTTTTGAGAACCGGATACAGGTCTTTGCCGTTGTGGGTCAGTTCGGTAAACCACGCCAGGTGATTGATGCCGCCGCACCGCCAGTTCATTTCGCGATATGGAACTCCGGCATATTTAGCGAGTAAATGAGAAGTTCCCTGTACGCTGTGACAGAGTCCGATCACTTTGGCTTTACTCGCCCTGGCCGCCGCAAGGCACATGATGCTCATGGGATTGGTATAGTTCAGCACCCAGGCATTCGGGCACATTTTTTCGACGTCCCTGAGGACTTCGATGAATACCGGGACCGTGCGGAGGGCTTTGAACAGTCCGCCGGCGCCGATGGTATCGCCGATACACTGGTCAACGCCGTATTCACGCGGAATATCGTTATCGAAGCGGACGCAGGCCGTGCCGCTGACTTCAATGCAGTTGATAATGTAATCCGCCCCTTCGAGAACTTCCCGGCGTTCCGTGGCGGCGGTGACCTTCCAGCCTTTTTTTCCGGAGAGTTTGACGATCTTGTCGCCGAGTTTCTTGGCCAGTGACAATCTTTCCGCGTCAATGTCCACCAGTGCCATTTCGCCTTTGTCCGCTCCGGGAATATTAATCACGTCGGTGAATAAGCCCTTGAAAAAAGCGCTGCCGGCGCCGAGAAAAACCACTTTCAGCGGACGGCTGACTCCGGCAAGGATGCCGAGGTTGTCAGCTTTTTGCATGTGTGCTTCGTGTCCGACTTTCTTTGCTTTCATCTTTTTTACCGTCTCCTGTTGATTGTAATATTTGAAAAACAACATAATAAAACTATATTGCTTTATTATATGTGTCATTTATGCTTATGTAAATATGATAAAATTGCTAATAATGGTAAAATCATGCTAAATTTTCAAGCTATAATTCATTTTCCCCATTAAAAGAAACTTACGCGCGACGTTATATTGTTTTATTATACCGGCAACAGATCACTGGAGCAGGGGGAGACTCGCCGGCGTTTCCGACACTATTGGGATCAAGCCGTCTCCAATGCGCATATAGGAATCTTCCACGGCATTCGAGAACTCAACAGCCCATATCTCGGATTTTGAGCTTTCAATCCGTTTGAAGGAAAGCAAGCCGGGGTCTTCAATGTTTGACAGACGATGGACGGTTGTCCCGTTTGCATTAAGCAAAGCTGCTGACAATGATTCATCCTGTTCACCAAAGACCTCAATTCTAACATCCTTCAGCCCTGCCGGTACCTGAAAGAATAATTTGCCTTTGGGACACACCATATGGAACTCATTTTCGACAAGGTAGCCATTTCCTGGCGCATTCGACCTGATCAGGAAAGCATTCCCGCGGTTTTCAACGCATTCGATAGTGTATGCGCCTGTCTCCTCCGGAACAAACTCCATGCGCTTCCAGGAGCCGGTATTGGTCAAGTCCTTCCATGAACAGACCGGCTCTAATTTGAAGTTTATTACTTCCAGGCCCTTGGGGGATTTCACTCTCATTGAAATAAGCTTGTTATTTTTTCCGACCCGCACTCCGATCATCTCAAATGCGATCTTCTTTCCCTTCTCCGCAAACTGGATGAATTTGCCTTCATATCTAACAGGTATTATGGCGTCTATCGCATTTGCCGGAACAGAAACAGGCGTCTGTGAGACGGTCAGGTTTCTAAAATCGACCTGGCCGGCAGTTTTGAAATATGCAGCTTCCGGGCTTCCTGCGCAGTCAATCAATCTTGTCCCAGTTCCAGGTTGCGTGAAACTGATGGCTCCTTTGATTTTCACCTTGGGGCTGACCAGGCGCGTCGAGAAGGAAAGGGGGGTATGTGCTGTGGTATTGTCCGTCACCTTGACATTGTCGAACTCAACGACGCCCTCGCCTGCATGTTCGCGCATTTCAGAGATGACTATGGCGGACTGGTTGCCAACGGCATTGTCTATTGCGCAGTCCTTGAACAGAAAATTTGTGTTTGCGCATTGAATTTTGACATTTGCCTTGGCGGAGCCGCCGATCTCGCAGTTTATCAGAGAGATGTTGTCCGATAGCGACGTTTTCCCTTTTCCCACGGCATAGCAGACGCCTCTGCGATTGCCGTATATCCTGCAATTGCGCATCACTATGGATACAGGCATGTCCGAACGCAGGCAGAAATCGACTCCAGCGCCGCCATTCCCGGTGAAAATACAGTTTTCCAGGACGCAGTTGACCAGCCTCTCATTTTGAAAGTTCGGCTCAAAATCAATTCCAGCTTTCGGCGCTGTCCCATTGGTGTTCTTGAACACGCTGTCTTTTATGGTCAGATTCTCGACACTGATGACGCTGATTCCCTGCCGGTTATGGTCGTCGCAAACAACATCCTCTATGAGAATGTCTTTGCTGTAGTTCATGGGGGCGCCCCGCTGGCATCCAATGTAAATGCCATCTCCTCCGCTGGATGCAATTGTCAGGTTTTTAATCGTTATGTTTTCGGAGCTTAACAGCGAAATCGCGTTCCGCCATTCGCTTGGGCTGTAAGTCGCGGCGTCATGATAGTCGGCCTTACGCATTTTAAGGATGGCATCAGACTCGCCCCTGAGGGTTATGTTTTTCCTGCCGCGGGCGGAGAAAAGACTGTCGTCGAGTGCTTTGAACGCGCCTTTTCTGGCAATGACTACGACGCCTTTCTCGAATACGATCTCCTGGTTGCTTGCCAGTTTGACCGGCTCAATCGACCAGTCATGGCCTGTATTGTCCACCACAAGCCGCTTGACTCCGGAGTCGATTGCGTTTTGCAGCGCTTTGGTCGAATCCTCCTTGTTAAATCCCCACCAGGAGGCTTTTGCCTCCGTGCGCGTACCCGCCTTGACTTCCGCCAGCTCTTTGTCATAGTCTCCCGCCCATGCGGACGGTGAACAGAGCGCGAGCAGTGTCAATGCCAATGTTGCCTGGAACCCTCTGCCGAAAGTTGTCATTAGCGTCTCCATTCCAAGTTCTTGTGATCTATATTTCATCAATGCAGGCCTTTATTATCTGATCGATTTTCCCGGTTGCAAGGCAGATTCTTGTGTCTGCCGCTCCGTAGTAGAGACGCAGTTCGTTTTTATCGAAGTCGGCGAGCGCGCCGCAGGGGAATACCACATTGGGAACTGCGCCGGACAGTTCATACGGCATTGTTGGCTCCATAAGCCAACTGGCGGTTTTTCCGATTACGCGCCATGGCTCATTGGCATCCAGCAGGATGGCTCCAATGCGATAGACGGTTCCTCCGCAATTTTCGTCGACTCCATGGATGATGACCAGCCACCCGTCCCCGGTCTTTATGGGTGGCGTCGGACCTATCTTTTTCGAGTTCCAGTAGTTGTACGGCCCCAGCACCGGGCGGTGGCAGCCCCAGTGTATCATGTCGGGCGAGGAGGAGAGCCAGATGTGGCCTTTGCCCGTTATGCTCATCGGGCGGTCCAGGCGATAGTATTTGCCTTCAATTTTCTCAGGGAAGAGCGATATTCCCCTGTTTGCCGGCAAAGCGATCACTTCCATGGGAGTATAATGTATGAAGTCGTCCGTCCTGCCTAAAATTCCGACTGGTCCAAACCACTTGTCTTTGGCCGCTGTCGGAGTGATCAGATAGTAGGTGTCTTCGATTTTGGTTATCCGGTTGTCTATGGTATGCCTGTATATTTCGCTATAGGGGAATCCATACTTCCGCAGTTCGATGAAAGAGTCTTTTCGAATGGAGAAGTCGATGCCGTTCGCGCTTTCCGCGATCCTGGTGACTCCTCCGCGATTCGTCTCTTTAGTCTTGTATTGATCGAACGCAACGATTGAGACCGCAAGGATCGTCTTCCCGTTATATTCGGCTACGCCTGGATTGTATATCTGGGCAACGCCAGGGAGTTTTTCGGCTGCCAGCACCGGATTGGATTGATGCCGGACAAGTATTTCACGCGCGTCTTTCATAAAGTGATCCTTATTGGGTAAATGGCCTTCCTGCAAAAAGAAAAGCCTGTTTAAATAAAATGTCTGGAGAAATTTATTTTTTGCCTGTCTGTCCATTATCGAAGTAGTCGGACAGCTCCCGGGAAAGTTCCGGGACATCCAGGGCGGAGCATCCGCTTCGCATTGATTCATGCCCCTTGACCCCTGTCGCCACGGCATAGCGTGCGGCGACAGGCGAGGTGTGTGGTTTTTGACCTTCTGCGACGAATTTAATGAAGCCGGCTACAATTTCAGGATCCGCGCCGCCATGGTTGTCCTCCGGCGTTCTGATATTGTGAATGACATCAGGCGCGTTGCGAGCGCCTCTTTTATTCCACACCAATATCCGGCAGTTCCCGAAATCGCCCTCATTTTCAAGCCTTCCGGCATCGCCAATGAAAGTGTAGTTTCTTTCCGAGTCCGGGGTGTAGTGGCATTGAAGATATGAAGCCTGTATGCCGTTCTCAAGCTCCATCATGAGCATGTTGTGGTCTTCGATGTCAATGTTCTTGGAAACGCCCTTTTGCGAGAGCGGCGGCCAGGTGGTGACCCGCTGCTCTCCCTCCTGCCTGGAACAGCGGTCGTATACTGAAAGCCGCCCCATTGCGCATACCTTTTTCGCATAGGCTCCTGCCAGCCAATGAATGACATCTATGTCGTGGGCGCCTTTCTGGAGCAGAAGGCCGTTGCAGTACTTCTGTTCGGAATGCCAATTCTTGAAATACGCTTCGCAGCCATAGGAAACGAAATGCCTGCACCAGACAGACTGCACATTGCCAATAGCGCCAGATGCTATGATTTCCTTCATTTTGAGGACGGAGGGAAAATAGCGCATGTTGTGCCCCACGAAAAGTTTCGTTCCGGTCCTTTTCGCCGTCTCAAGCAGCCTGTCGCAACCTTCAATGGTTATGGCCATCGGCTTTTCCAGATAGAGGTGCTTCCCGGCTTCAAGGGCGGCTGCGCCCTGCTCTTCATGGAGGAAATCCGGCGTTGTCAGGAAAACCGCATCTACGTCTTTTCTGTCGAGCACCCTTCTGTAGTCATCGCAGACAAAGGCATTTCCGCCTGCTGTTTGCTTGAAAAGTTCAAGCGCTTCGGGGTTGATGTCGGATGCCGCGACCAGGCGCGAACCCTTGCCCGGATTGTGGGCGTATTTAGCAAGCAGGCCTCTTCCGCCGGCTCCGATGACTCCGATTCTCAGATCATCCATTCTATCCGTTCCTTTTATTTATGAAGTTTAAAGCATGCCGTCTTCAAAGAAAGCGCATTTTACGCTAGAATTTCAGTTGGGCGCCATTGAGGTTCAGCGCATAGATGAAGTCGCACTGCTTGAGCTTTTCAATGCCCGCCGCTGCGGCATGCCCGTCCATAAAAAAGCAGTTGCCTTTTCCCGCATGGCGAAAATGGATGTTCCCGCGCCCGCCGGTGTCCGCTGGGTCGTTAATGTCAAAATTCCATTGCTGATATGGATATCCGACTGTGCCTATACAGCACAGGGTGTCGCCAAGATGGACGTACACGGATGGGCTCTTTTTTACAATAGAGGACAACTTCAAAAACGTGCGGTCGGTTCCTCCTGCGACGGTTACCAAACCATACCTCGGCTTGTACTGAACTCCATACGACCTCCAGTAGGCATTGGATTCCTTGCCAGGGACCTTGAGCCAGTTCACATAAAGGGATGGACACTGCAATGCCGCGGCATTTGCCAGATACGCAGGATACAACGCGTTGCCCCACAAGGTAGTGTCATATCTGCAAAGGATAAAGTCGTTGTAATCCCCTGCATATCCAAGCGAAGCGACCCCGCACTGTTTCAAGTTGTTTATGCAACTGATGCTTTTCGCCGTCTCCCTGGCCTTTTGCAGAGCAGGAAGCAACATTGCCGCCAGGATAGCGATAATTGCTATCACAACCAGCAACTCTACAAGTGTGAAAATCGATCTTTTAATAACGTTCATGTTTCACCTTCCTGTTAATATTATTTTGTTTTCTTTAACGATAGTAACAATCCTTTAAACGCTGATGCAGAATTGCGATCTTTACTTACTTTTCAGATTGCGAATCGATATGCGCCTGGACTTTCGTGTAATGCCTGCCATGAAGCCAGTTCGCCCCCTGCTGTTCCGTGATTAACTGGGCATTCAATATCCTGCCGGCCGGAACTTTCTCTTTGCCTTCGACTATTCCCGCAAGCAGATCAAGCGCCTCCTTCGCCATTCTCTCGAACGGCTGTTTCGTCGATACTATGACGTTGTCGTACTCCCCCGTAAACTCGTAGTCGAATGTGGCGACGGGCAGATTGAAGAGATCCTTCAGTCCGTGCTCCGCAGAAAATCTTTTTATTCCGGCACAGAGGTTGCAATCCGCCACAAGGAACGCATCCGGGCGCGTTGAGAGCTCCGCCAGCCTTTTCGCGATTTTATAGCCGCATTCCATCAGGTGCTCGTCCGTTTCTATCAGGACATGTTTTTCGTCCATGGGCAAGCCGAGTTTCTGAAGCGCCTCCTTGTAACCTTCGTATCTTTCAATTCTATGCGCAGTGCCTGGCTGCCCCGATATGTAGCCGATTCGTTTAAATCCTTTTGAGTGGAGGTACTCAACCAAAGCTGTCGCCGCACTGCGATTGTCTACATCGACGCTGTTCAGCCCGCCAAAATAACTGGGCGGCATGGAGAGCCACACAACGGGGAAATCACTGCGTTGAACGTGATCCTTCCATTCCAGCGGATGCTGCGCCTTCGTGTCGATGACAACGGCCCCAATGTAATGTCCGCCTGAGATCAAGGAGTTTATGGTTTTGTAGTTGAAGCTTGAGCCTTGCCCCTCCAGGGCGCAGCCGGTATATACATTTACATATCCCCGGCGAATGCACTCGTTCGCCACCCCCTGCATGAGAAATGCGAAATAGCCGTCAAGTCCCCATGCCGGCCCGGGCAGAACGCTTATTATACCTTTAAACCCTTCATCCTGGTGCTTTGAAATCGTCGAGCCGCGCCCTTGTTTCCTTTCGATATATCCATGACTTTTTAGAACTGTCATGACCTTGGAGACGCTCATTTTATTGACATTGAGCTTTTCGGCGATTTCATTCTCTTTGGGCAGAAGAGTGCCAATCTCCCCATCCTTTATACAGTTCATCAGATATTCGTATATCTGGTCGTGTTTTGACTGAATGTTATTCATTGCACTATTCCCGATAAATCATTTAATGATTAAATCATTTATTATATCGCTTATTATACCGTTTTTTGCAGTGCCTGTCAAGACTAAATCTCAAAAAGACAGCAAAAAAGAAGGAAAATATTTTTTTTAAGCTCACAAAATCCGACAACTATCGCGTCGTCAACGGCTTGATGAACCACATCCGCCGATGCGCTTTCCTGTAACGGGAGATACGGCTGATCAACTGCGGAACTGGTGAATCAAGACGTATTCAACCGGATCTGAATATTTCCGATGGCATCTGGAACGACCGTCATTTCCGAAAACAACTGGTTTCTGAACGATTCAGCCAGTCGTTGCTCTGTGTCATTTTTTCTGCATTGTTGAAAATGATTATTCAGCGCTGTCCCATTGATTATAATATTTGAAAAACAATATAATAAAACTATATTGCTTTATTATATGTGTTATTTATGCTTATGTAAATATGATAAAATTGCTAATAATGGTAAAATCATGCTGGACGTATTTAAAGAATATCCTTATCGCGGACAGGCACCGATTTTTCCGGCGCGGGCTTTTCATCTGCATTCGATGCTGATTAACTGCGGACACCAGTCGGTGTCTTCCCCGTCTTACAGTTTTGACGGGATGAAACGCGGCAGGAGAGAAATGTTCATCTGGCAGTATACGCTGGCCGGGTGCGGACGGCTGCGGTTCGAGGGTGAAGAATACCGGGTTGATCAAGGCAAGGCGATGTTGCTGATGATCCCTGAAAATCATTGCTACTATTTTTCGCCGGAAGACGATTACTGGGAATTCGTTTTTGTCACGCTCAACGGTTCGGAGCTTATCCGGTTATGGCGCGAACTGCGGAAAATGACCGGTCCGTTAGCACAGATTACAACCGGGTCAAGATGCGTTCTGAAAGCCGCGGAGATCTACAAATATTGTTGTGAAGGCAAACTGCAAAATCCCTATGATGCATCCTCGATGGCTTATGACTTTACCATGTGCGCTTTACAGGATCTGGGCAAAGGCGGAAGCGGCGAAAACCGCCCGGAATTTATTGCACGGGTCACTGAATACTGCATGGAGCATATCGGCGAGGACATTACCATTGACGACCTTGCGGAAATCTCCGGGTACAGCAGATATCATTTCAGCCGGATGTTCCACAAATATCAGGGAATAACCCCGATGGCCTTCATCTCCGACCTGAAAATGCGCCTGGCGGTCCGGCTGCTTCAGACTGAGAGGCTGAGCATCAAGGAGATCGCGGAAAAATGCGGTTTTATGGATGTCAGTTATTTCTGCAAAGTGTTCCGCAATTCCCAGGGCGTCTCGCCGGCCCGTTTCCGCAATCAGAAATAACGGCGGGATGTGCTCCGGTCAGTGTGTCAGTTCGTAGGCGACTACGCCATTTTTCAGCATGTGGGTGTCAGCCTTGAAACAAACGCCGTCAGCGGTTTTAACCAGCGGTACTTCCGCCAGTCTTTTTCCGGCAAGGTTGACCGCATAGAGTTTATGATCGGCAAAATTTCCTTTCAGCGAGATTTTAGCTTCGCCTTTGCGCAGCAGATGAGGCAGGCTGCCGCGCTCGATCCAGAGCGTCATTGCCGCGCTGCTGAATTTAGCTTTGCTGTTCTGAATATCGGTCAGATGCAGCAGCAGAATGCGGTTGCTGCCGGAAAGGGTATTGCCGTCCAATGCCGCGGCGAAGAATGCGGCATAGGCGGTGTTGCCAGTGATTTTAAGCACTTTGCCGGTCAGCGTTTTCCCGGCAGGCAGCACTGCGCCTTCACTGCGTTCAGTGATTACATTAAATGTCCCTTCCGGCTGATTGAGTTCCAGTTCGCCGGTTGAACTGCGGAAGATGCCTTTTGCCAAATCGGCTTCATGCTGTTCGATAATCCCTGCCTGGAGCATATCCCCGAGCATATTTTTAGCAGGCCAGGCTGAAAAGTAAGGAACGCCCGGGGAGATGGAATTAAGCATTTTCCCCATTCCGTTGACCGCGACAGTTCCCTGCGGGAGACGCAAATCCCCGCCTGCGGCGGGCAGGACAATAGTGCCGATACGGCCGATCAGTCCGAGCCTGCATATTGCAGACGGGTAGTTGTCCGGCACGGCAGTTGAGCTCTGATAGTTTTCCGGAATCAGGGTGGGAAAGCATGCTTCCGCCCGTTTGACGTCGCCGCGCAGGAAGCAGAGCACGCCCATTTTTTCGGAAATGGCGCTGGACGGGCTGCTGAACACATCGAACAGATAGGCGGCTTCAGGTTTAGCAACCTCGCCATGGGAGTAGGCGAAACGGTAGATGCCGTCCCAGTCCTGCAATGCGGAATAAGCCCCCATCACCAGACCGCCTTCGGCGCGGTACTGGTTGGAACTGACAAAGTCGAATTCGGTAAACATCATCGGCTTGCCGAACAGGCGCGACGGACCATCGAACAGCGGCATTGCCGCAAATTTGCCGATATCGCTTTTATTTGAGAAGCCGAAAGGCATACGCCACCGGTTGACTGGAAAATTCGGGTGGTCCCAGTAGCCGTGATTGTCAACATAATCATAATGCTGCCGCATCAGGCTCATATTTACGGTTGACCACATATTCTGATCGGTCAGCGGCTGTTTGACGCCCAGGCCGCGGAGGAATTGTGACATTCCGGCATAGGCGCGGTTATATACCTCTGAGAGAAAGCGTTTCTTCAATGCCGCTTTTTCTTCAGCCGATGCGGAATTGAGCTTTTTATCCTGCAGCCAGGCGTTGAAAAGACGGTCGTAAACCTGGACTACAACAGGGTTCTGCCCGGTGACGGAAAAAATAGTGTTTTCGTTGATCAGGCTGATGCTGATCAGGGCGGGATCGTCTTTCCAGGCCAGGCCGGTATACGGATTGACATGGGTCAGCAGTTTGCGGCTGAAATCCTCCCAGTTCGCCATGACCGAATCATTGACGAAAGCCAGTCCTTTAAACTGTTCCATCCCGATGGCCAGTTCCGGGAAGTCCTTGATTTCCCCTTTCGCCAGTTGCCGTATCGTATACAGGTCGATGGTCAGATAAATTCCGCGCTTTTTCAGGCAGTGGAACAGATAGTCAAGCTGATTGATTTTATCCTGTGCCAGCACAACCCCGTTTTTACCGTCCGGCTTTGTCAGAAGAGCATCGAAATGATGGAAGCGTACCGAGTTATAGCCCATTTTCGCCAGCCGTTCGGCCAACTGCTCGCAAACTGCCTTGTCCAGGAAATTGGCGGTGAATGCGAGGTTTGCTCCGTAAAATTTGATTCGCTGATCCGGCGTGTCGGCAAAGACGAACTTCCCGTCCTTTATAATGAGCGGTCCGTGTTTGCCGGCCGGGGCGTCCAGCAGCGGGGAGAAGTCCATGATGCTGCCGGTGATAATGTCGCGATCGTATGTGAACGGCTGCCACTCGGCGTTTTGAACGATTGTCAGCGGCCTGACGATTTCTTTCGGAAGGATGACCTCTTCCGGGGTCAAGGTGACGGCGGTAATCAGCCAGAGACATTTCTCCGCGCTTTTCAGCGTGATCGTCCTGACCGGTTTGCGTTCGATCTTGAATTTGGAGAGATAGAGCCCGACATTGGCGGACTGGTTTTCCGACTGCCAGGCTACCAGCCCGTTGGGCAGCGGGACCGGCCCCCACCAGTTGCCGACCTCCTCCATTGTCCTGACCGGCAGGATCGTCTGTGTTCCGTCGGCATAGTTGACGACTGCCTGTCCGATTTCCTCTTTGCCGGCGGGAGTCCAGCCCGTGGCATGCAGCAGATAAAGGCAACTGCCCTGGAGCCCGTTGCCGGGAATGGTCGCGGTTTTTGGTAAAACAGGATTGGACGGTCCTTTCAGGACGATGCAGGCATTGCCGCCATTGCCGGCGGGATCGATGATATTGAAGGCAATGCCGCAGAAATTGTATTGGCCCGGCTTGAACATGCGCAGATCATTTTCCGGCCCCTGGTCGGTCCAGCCGCCCTTGCGGTCGCCCGCGACTTCATCAGCGAATCCCATGTTCGCCTGGGCCGCGATGTCCAGCGGCAGCGACTTGTAGCCGGACAGCGACATGGCAAGTTGCAGGCTGGCGGCGTTGACGGAACCCGGACAGTTGTCGCCGTCAAAGCGGATGCGCAGCGAAAATTGCTCAGCGCTGTATTTGCGGTCGTCCTGCAGCAGAACCTTGAAGTTGCCTTCAATGTTCAGCAGGCCATTTTCGACCGGCAGTGAAATCTTTTTGACTCCGGCGGCGTTGAAAATCAGATTGCTCGCTGCTTTTTCATCGAATTGTTTCGGCAGCAGGATTTCCTTGCCGTCACAGAAGATTTTCTGTCCGGCAAAGTTATCGACGGACAAATGCGTAAACAAGGAAAGCTCGTTTGTCGGAACCCCGGCGGCGCTGCCGAGACGGCAGGAATAGCGGATGGCGCCGCTGTCGGTGGCAGTGATCTGTTCCTCGATATCAAAACCGCGGGTGAGTTTTCCCCTGAGCTGAAATTCGCCGGCTTTTTTGACGGGATAACCGGGGGCGGACTTGATGGCGGCAATGCTCTGCGTTTCCGGTGTCCACTCAAGGTTGAAATGGATAATGCCGAAACTCTGTCCGGCAAACGTGAACTGGCCGCCCGGCAGAATTTCTGTTCCAGCCGGAAACTCGCCGGCCGCAAGTAAGCAACCCGCCATCGTCAGCCAGCATCCAATCCATACTTTTTTCAATGACATGCCAGTTCCCCTTTTATTTTTCATGCGCTTATCCATGAATGTTGAACCGTTTGCATAAGTGCGGCGCTTCCTAATTTAGATGTCTAAAATGAGGAAAATGAATCAGGCATTTTTGCCGGAAACGAAAACGTCCATTTCAGGGAATTCATGGCGCATTGCGGCGGCAACTTTTTCGGCATGGGCGAAATCGCCGCAAATGGCGAAAACCGTGGGGCCGCTGCCGGTCATTTCCGCACCCAGCGCGCCGTGCGCCACCAGGCGGTCCTTCAGGATTTGCAGTACGGGGAATTTATGGATGACCGCCGGGGCCAGGTCGTTGTGCAGCAGTCCGGCACAGGTTTTGAAATTGCCGGTGCGGATGGCGCTGACCAGGGCATTGAACCGGTCCCGGTCCGCCGGTCCGATTGAGTCCGGGGCCAGGTTTTCGTATGCCCATTTGGCGCTTACGGGAAAACCGGGATTGACAATCACGACGGGGATTTCCGGCAGGCCGGGGGGGAGGAATTCGAGTCTTTCGCCGATGCCGGAAGCTATCGCCGGGCGCGACTCCATGAAAAACGGCACATCCGCGCCGACGTGCAGCGCGGCCCTGGCCAGTACCGGCAGCGGAAGCTGTTTGTAATGTTTCTGGAGCATTTGCAGCACTGCGGCGGCATCGCTGCTGCCGCCGCCCATGCCTGCGGCGACGGGGATCTTTTTATCGATCTCAATGCGCCATTTGGCCGGGAGCCCGGTCATGGCGGCATATCTGGTGGCGGCCTTATGGCAGATGTTGGTTTCGTCCGCGGGAACTCGTTTGTCGCGGCAGATGATTTCAATGCCGTAAAGCACGGTAAGGTCGTCAACGGTAAGGACGATATTGTCAGCCGGGGCCGTCAGCGGCAGGAAGAATGACAATATTTCATGATAGCCGTCGGGCCTTTTGCCGGTAACTTTCAGGAACAGGTTGATTTTTGAATAAGCAATTGATCTGATTTTCATCGCGTTGGTCCTCCTGCGGGAATAGCAGATGGCGGGAACGGCTGATTAATGGCCGTCCCATGATCGGTTTTGATTGTTCTCTTTATTCGCACGTTACTTAAAAGATTCTTTTAAATCAAGTCCATTAGACAGGGCATGCAAACTTAAAGCCGTAATGCTCGTTGTATTCCGCTATCTGCTTAGTAATATCCACGGCCAGCTTTAACGCCCGCATGCCGTCTTCGCCGGTGACTTTCGGATCTGTGACTTTTCCAGTCTGCTGAGTTGTTTTCACTGCCAGCAGGAAATCTTCAAGTTCCGCCGCCAGCGCGTTTTTCTCATCCAGATTGATTTCCTTTTTAGCCAGGCCGACGCGGTTCTTCTTGATGATCAGACCGGAATGGGTGGCGTAGTCCATGGAGATGTAGCAGTCTTCCTGGAATACCCGGAAGCGGCGCATCGGCTCCATGCTGACGCGGCTGGCGGTGATATTGGCGGCGCTGCCGTTGACAAACTTTATGCGGACGCTGACAATGTCCTCAGTCTTGCTGAGCACGGGAATGCCGATGGCGTCAATACGCTCAATTTCGGAATCCACCATGGTCAGAATCAGGTCCAGGTCATGGATCATCAGGTCAAGCACCACGCTGACTTCCGTGCCGCGGCGGTGCTGTCCGGGACGCGCCGGAGGATACTGCGCCAGGCGGTGAGCTTCGATGAAACGAGTGTCCGCCGCATGTTTTTCCAGAAAATCCATTGCCGGATTGAAGCGTTCGACATGGCCGATGGCGAGCACCAGATTGCGCATCCTGGCCTCTTTCACGATCTCCTCGGCCTCTTCCACGGTCACCGCGATCGGTTTCTCGATCAGCAGGTGCTTGTTCATCTTCAGCAGCGGCATGGATGTGACGTGATGCAGGGTGGCCGGAACCGCGACGCTGAGGGCGTCACATTGTGCGGCGAGTTCCTCCACGTCCGTGAAGACTTTCAGCCCGAATTCCAGGCCGACCTTTTCGGCAGTCTCGGCGGAGACGTCATAAACCCCGACGACATCGGCGTTTTCGCTCAGATTATAGAGTCTGGCGTGATGTCTGCCGAGCGCCCCGACGCCGACCACTCCGACTTTTACTTTAGCACCTTGATCCATAGTCAATATCCTTGAATTAGATATAAAATTCTATCTAATATACATGGTATTTCCTAAATTTTTAGCTTTCTGTCAAAAATATTGCTTCTCTAATTTGATTTAAAGCTGTTTGGCTGACTATATTGTTGAATAAACGATCATTTCCACAAGTTTTAAGCGGAGGGAAAAAATGGAAGCGGCCTGCAAGCGTTCCGGTAGTAAGCATTCTCTGAGAAGGCTGTTGCTGATTATTGTCATTACAGTCCTGGCATTCCTCGGTTTTGCCGGATGTTTTTCCGACAAACTCATTTTTCAGCCGCCGCGCAGCGGTGTTGAGCCGGATAAGGCAATGACCATGCTCCAGGTCGCGCCGGAGGTTAAAATCGCGCTTCTCTATCTGCCGTCGCCGGCGGCGGCTTATACGTTGTTGTACAGTCACGGCAACGGCGAAGACCTGTTTGATTTGAAGTCGTTTCTGGCGGAATACAACAGTCACGGATATTCCGTGCTGTGCTACGATTATGAAGGTTGCGGCGCCAGCCAGAGTAAACCGGACGAACAGCACACCTACCGCGACATTGAAGCGGTTTACCGTTATATGACCGGCACACTTAAAATACCGCCGGATAAAATCATCTTATACGGGCGTTCCGTAGGCAGCGGCCCGACCTGCTATCTGGCGGAGAAATCCCCGGCCGCGGGCATGGTGCTGCAAAGCCCGTTCACCAGCGCCTTCAAGGTGGTCTGTCCGGTTCCGCTGCCGTTTGACAAATTTCCCAATCTGGCAAGAATCGGGAACATTAAAATGCCGATACTAATCATGCACGGCAGACTCGACGGAGTCATCCCCTTTCTGCATGGACAGACGCTGTTCAAAGCCGCCAATCAGCCCAAATATTTCTTTGAGGTGCCGGAGGCCGGGCATAATGACCTGGAGTTAAAAGCCGGAGACAATTACTGGCGGGAACTCGATAAATTCGTTAAATCACTGCCAGACAGGAAATAACTGAACTTCCCGGCAGGCAGGGGCCTGCCGCATTGTCCAGCTTCAAATTATTTCGGTTCTCTACTGGAAATAAAATTATATTAAGTCATATTATTTCCTGAATATCAGGAGATTTTCTATGGAATCACCGGACGCGCGAATGGCGGCGGAAGACAAGACGACAGGCATTGACGCTTTTTCGTTGAAAGGTTTTTACGCATGGCGGAATATTGCCATGCTTCTGCTGGTCTGCGCATTGTCGCTATGGATCAATCTGCGCGGCATTACTACCGGTTTGCCCTCGGCCGAACGCCTCGACGTGTCGCTCGGCGGCGCTGCCGTCATGGAGCGAAAACTGCCGGAAATCCAGGCGGCGGTTGCGGCCGGGCTTGGCAACCGCTCGGAATTCCTGGTAAAAAGCAATGCCGACAATTTCCGGCAACTGGCGTATTTTTCACCTTACTTCGACCAGCTCAGGACATTCAACCCTGATGAGTTCTTCACTTTTAAAGTATTAAAGAATATGGCCGACAACAGAACGATAAATCCCGGGTATTATATCTACGGACCGTTTTATTTCTATCAGATCGGGGCTTCGCTGGCGTTCAGCCGGGTCACCGGCATTCTCGACCCGGTCAAGCCGCCGTCGCATTATCTGACTCATCCTGAAGAGTTCGCGCGTTTTTTCCTTTGCGGAAGAGTGTTCAGCGCGCTGATGTCCACATTGGCGGTAGCGGTTACGTTCCTGATCGGCTATCGTATCGGAAAGCTGCCGCTGGCGGCTTTTGCCGCTTCGCTGCTGGCATTCATCCCGCTGTTTTCGCTGGCGGCGAAATTTATAAAGCCGGACAGCATTACTGTGTTCTGGACTTCGCTGGTTATTCTATTTGCCATACCGGTGCTGGTCCGCAGTAATTGGATTTATTATATTCTGAGCGGAATTTGTATCGGCCTGTCCGCCGGATGCAAGTATCCGGCGGCAGTCAACGCCTCCTATCTGGTGATGTTCCATCTGCTGCGCCGTTATCCTGAAATACGGAATGATGGAAAGTGGTTAGTCCGCGATGATTTCAAGCTGGCTGCGGCGGGCGGAATCACCATTGCAGCTTTCCTCCTGAGCTGTCCGCCGGTAATCCTGGACTGGACGGCATTCCGCGGGGACTTGCAATGGACTCAAAGCGTTGCCCGTCCGGGCAATATTTTCGGGAATATTATTGAATCAGTGATGTGCTACGGATATGATGCGTTGTTTTATACCGTGGGAATTCCTGGTTTCATCGCAATCGCCGGCGGACTGATCCTGTGCATTTGCAGACCCGGGAAAATCTGGACCGGGATGTTTCCCGGAATATTGCTTTTTCTGTTTGTCGCCAGCAGAGGGCTGGATACTTCGGACGCATATATGCTGCCGGCGTACATTCCTTTATGCCTGATGGCGGGCCGGTTCGTCTTCTGTTCGAAAAAAACAATCCTTAGTTCTGCGGCGGCGGTTTTAATTGTTACCGGCACTTTCAGTTATTCGCTGGCTTACGCCAATGTCGCCTGCGGAGAAGATGTCCGGTTGACCGCGGCAAAGTGGATTAACCAGAATATCCGCGCGGGAAGCGTTCTCGGCAGCGTGCTTTATCCGGTTGGTTATCGCCTGCCGATGGTCAGCCCGGAAAAATACCGTCTGGTAAATTTAAAAATTGACGGGTTCAAGGCGTTTGAAGAGGCGGATTATCAGATTTACAGTTCGTATGACTGGTCCGAACAGAACTGGCTTGGGCGAGTGGTTTACGGGGAGAAAAACCCGCTTACCCCGGGCACGGAGAAAGTAATTGATTTTGAAAGTGTGCCGCGGACGTTTTTCGGACTGCTGCCGCTCAACCGGAATCACCGGCTGAACCATTATTTTGAAGTGGTATCTCCGGTAATCTCCATCTATAAAAATATCAAGACGATAAAACCCGAAGGGAAGTAAATGATAAATTATACCTCACTGGATGAATTGCGCAAAGCGATCCGCGACAAAAAAGACGCGATTGCCTCCAAACGCGACCAGCGGATAAAACGCAACCCCTACTACTACGGACGACTGCTTAATTCATTGAAATATATCGTGCCGCCGGGCGCGAAAGTATTGAATATCGGCTGCGGTACCGGCTACATTCTCAGCCGGCTGCAGCCAAGTCTCGGTATCGGCGTGGAAGGGTCCGCCGCCCATGTCGAAATCGCCAGAGAAAATTATCCGGAGTATCAGTTTTTCGATCAGGAGCTTGAAAACGTCCAGGTCGAGGGCATTTTTGATTATATCGTGATTTGCGATATTGAGGATATTGTTGACGTCAAATCTCTGCTGGATTCGATCCGGAAAAACTGCGGACGCCACACCCGGATCGTGGTCAGTTACTACAACTACCTCTGGCAGCCGCTGGTGGGGATGGCGGAAAAGATGCATTTGCGTATCCGCCAGAAAGTGCACAACTGGTTTGCGCCCGGCGATATGAAAAACCTGCTGGTCCACTCCGACTATGATCTGATAAATACCAAGATGCTGATTCTTTTCCCGTATTACATTCCGCTGATTTCATGGCTGCTGGACCGCTTTCTGGCCAGGCTGCCGTTCTTTCGTATTTTCAGCATGAGCCGGCTGGCAATCGCCAGGATTAATGTTCCGGAGCACAAAGATTTAAGCGTCACGGTTGTAATTCCATGCCGCAATGAGGCGGGAAATATCCGGAATGCGGTCGAACGCATCCCGCAGCTCGGCCGCCATACCGAGATTATTTTCTGCGATGACAAGTCCACCGACGGAACTGCGGATAATGTCCGGGAGATGATGCGGCAATACCCGGAAAAGGATATTAAGCTGGTGGACGGGCCGGGCATATGCAAGGCCGACAATGTCTGGACCGGCTTTGACAAAGCCTCAGGCGATGTCATGCTGATCCTGGACGCCGACCTCACCGTGATCCCGGAAGAACTGCCCTATTTTTACGAAGCGATTGCCAAGGGACGCGGCGAATTTATCAACGGTTCGCGGCTGGTCTATCCGATGCACGAGGAGGCGATGCGGATTCTCAATATCGCCGGCAACAAGTTTTTCTCCATTCTGTTCTCCTATATTCTGGATAATCCGGTCAAGGATACTCTGTGCGGCACCAAAGTCGTCTGGCGGGAGGATTTTGAGAAGATCAAAAAGCTGCGCGGCTCATGGGGCATCAAAGACCGCTGGGGCGATTATGAACTGATCTTCGGCGCGGCCAAGAACCACCTGAAAATCATTGATCTGCCGGTGCATTATATGGAGCGGACTTATGGCGAGACGAAGATGACCAACCGCATGAAAAACGGCTGGATTATGCTGCGCATGTGTATGGTATCCCTGCTCAAAATCAAATTTCACTAAGCCCGGAGCACAATGGACAAACGGCTGGAAAACGAAATCGAACACGGCAGGTTCTTAAAGGAACACGGCGCCGCGGATGTCTGGAACTGGACTTCCCCGGCGGGCAGAATACGCTGGCGGCGCCGGGTTGAAATGCTGACGGCGCATATCCGGCCGGAAATGAACGTGCTGGAACTGGGTTGCGGCACCGGCCTCTTTACCGCCGGCATCGCCGTTTCCGGCGCAGCGGTCACCGCGATAGACATTTCTCCCGACCTGCTGAAAGAGGCGGCGGAAAAGGTCAGGGCCGGAAACGTCTCGTTCCTGCGTGAAAATGCCTATGACATGTCCTTTCCTGACGCCAGTTTTGACTCGGTTATCGGCAGTTCCGTGCTGCACCATCTTGAGCTCGACCTGGCCTTGAAAGAGATTTTCCGGGTGCTGAAAGACGGCGGGATTGCCTGTTTTACCGAGCCCAACATGCTGAATCCCCAGATCGCGCTGCAGAAAAACATCCCCTGGCTGAAGCGGAAGCTGGGCGATTCGCCCGATGAGACCGCTTTTTTCGCCTGGGAGTTGCGAAGAGAACTGAGGGAACACGGCTTTAAAGAGATTGCCGTGACCCCGTTCGACTTTCTGCATCCCGGCATTCCGGCGCGGCTGATTCCGGTCTTCAAGCCGCTGTGCGATTGCGCCGAGAAAATCCCGCTGCTGCGGGCGATCGCCGGTTCACTCTGCATTAAATGCCGGAAGCCGTAGCGTTGTCAATCCACCAGCGACAACGAGATGCGTTTGCGTTCACGGTCAATTTCGATAACCGTCACCGTAAGCCGGTCATGCACCGCCACCACTTCCTGCGGATCGCGGATAAAATGGCCGGCCATTTTGCTGATATGCAGCAGGCCGTCACAATGAATTCCGATATCCACGAATGCCCCGAATTTGGTGACATTGGTCACCACGCCGGGCAGTTTCATCCCTAACGCCAGGTCGGTAATCGAATGGACGTTCTCGTCAAACGCGAACGGCTTGAATTCAGGGCGCGGATCGCGCCCGGGCCGGGCAAGTTCGCGCAGAATGTCCTGCAGCGTCGGCAGGCCGGTGGTATCGCTGACATAACGGGCGAGGTCAATTTTTTCTCCAGCCGCCGCCTTTTTCATCAATTCGGGAACGGTGCAGGCATGGTCCGCCGCCATGCGCTTTACCAGATCGTAACTTTCGGGATGCACCCCGCTGGAATCGAGCGGGTTCGCCGCGCCGCGGACGCGCAGAAATCCGGCACACTGCTCAAATGCTTTCGGTCCGAGCCCTTTGACCTTTTTCAGCTCCGCCCGGCTTTTGAACGCGCCGTTGACATTGCGGCAGTCAATGATATTTCCGGCCAGTTTCGGTCCGAGCCCGGAGACATAAGTCAGCAGCTCGATACTGGCGCTGTTCAGTTCCACGCCCACCGCATTGACGCAGCCGGCAACGGCATCGTCCAGCGACTGCTTCAAGGCTGCCTGATCAACATCATGCTGATATTGTCCGACCCCGATTGACTTGGGATCGATCTTGATCAATTCCGCCAGCGGGTCCTGCAGGCGCCGCCCGATTGAAACCGCGCTGCGGAAAGTCAGGTCCAGATCGGGAAACTCCCGGCGCGCCACGTCGCCGGCTGAATAGATGGAGGCCCCGCTTTCGTTGACGCTGATTACCGGAATTTCCGCCGGTACCGTCTGACGGAGAAAAACCTCAGTTTCACGCCCGGCGGTGCCGTTGCCGACCGCGATTACTTCGGTCTGGAACTTCCCGCAGGCCTTGAGTATGGCGGCGGCCGCATCGCTGTTTTCAGGATAGATCACGAAGTGCTCCAGCAGTTGCCCCTGCGCGTCGAGAACGGCAACCTTGCAGCCGGTACGGAAGCCGGGGTCCACCGCAATGACCCGCTTCTGGCCGAGCGGCGCTTCCAGCAGCAGTTGCTTCAGGTTTGAAACAAACACGGCGATGGCT
Organism: Victivallaceae bacterium; assembly: GCA_041665605.1. Lineage (GTDB taxonomy): Bacteria > Verrucomicrobiota > Lentisphaeria > Victivallales > Victivallaceae > CAIPAT01. The sequence goes on from JBAYIO010000076.1 coordinate 27,727, forward strand.
TCCGCATCCGCTTTTTGTTTGAGCAGATTGACGCTTTCATTTTCCAGCGACGGCAGCAGCAGGCGGCCGTAAGCGTCTTCTAGCGCGGCTTCGAGCTGTGCGGCATAGATGAAACTGCGGTTCCTGATAATTTTCCGCGCAATGATGCGGTTCGCGTCATCCTTGTCCGGGCGCAACTGCATTGTAAGAAAGCCTTGTTCCTGCCCGCGCATTACCGCCAGCGCCCGGTGCGATGGCACCCGGCCGGCCGGTTCGCTGTAGTCAAAATAATCCCGGAACACCGCCGCCTCGGCCGCTTTGGACTTAACCACTTTGGCGGCAAACATCCCCTGCCGCTGGAAAAGCTCACGCAGTTCCTTGCGGATATCGGCGTTCTCGCTGACATCCTCGGCGATGATATCCATGGCACCGCTCAACGCAGCATCAGTATCAGCCACGCCTTTGCCGGGATTGACAAACTGCCTGATGTCCAGATATCCGCTCTGCTGCGCCAGGATGAATTTCGCCAGCGGTTCCAGGCCTTTTTCACGGGCCATGGAGGCGCGGGTTTTGCGCTTCTGTTTATACGGCAGATAGAGATCTTCAAGTTCATCCATGGCATAGACCGCATTGAACTTGTTTTCCAGTTCCGGCGTCAGCAGTTCGCGTTCGCGCAGCGATTCCAGGATGTTTTCGCGGCGCTTGTGCAGTTTCTGCAAGGCATCAATGCCGTCGCGCAGTTTGATCAGGACGACTTCATCCAGTCCGCCGGTGGCCTCTTTGCGGTAACGGGCGATAAACGGAACAGTCGCCCCGGATTCAAAGAGTTCATGGACTTTGCGGACTCTGCCCGGATCAACCCCGGACAGCCGGGCGAGATAGAGAAAATCCTGCTCATTCATATCGAATATTTCCTGTCATATTGAAATTAATAGTCATTTAAAAAACTGTTCCGCCCGGTGCGGGCATTTATCAGACCGCGCCGCATAAGTGAAAGACTCCTAATTTAACCCTTTAAAGCAAGTATTCAAAAAGATGTGCATAACGTTAATTGACCATGATAAATATTTTGTCTCCGGAGACACTTCATAATCCGGAAGTTACGGGATTGCCAGCCGTCGGCGGAACAAACCGGGCCGTCCGCATTTTGGACATTTTAAACACAGCTTCAGCACAAAGTCTTCGAGGGGTGTCCAGCATTCCGGAGACTTTGGAGACATCTTGAACAGAACCTCTTTCAATTTTGCCCCCCCGACTCCGATACTTTGGAGTGTCGTTGAGCACAATGCGTTTTCGTAATGGGGCCTATGGGTCTTATGGGTCTCATGGAGCCTATGGGCCATTTTGGACACCGCACTCCGACACTTTGGAGTGTCGTTGAGCATAATGTCTTTCAACTTTACAACCATTTTGGACACCTTCTACTCTAATTTTGGACAGTCCCGTCCGGCACGGACGGCGCTGCAACAAACCATTTTGGACACCGCACCCCGACACTTTGGAGTGTCGTTGAGCATAATGTCTTTTGGGTTTTCACTTTTCTCGCTTTTCTCGCTTTTCTCGCTTTTCTCGCTTTTCTCGCTTCCAACACTCCGACACTTTGGAGTGTCGTTGAGCATAATGTCTTTTGGGTTTTCACTTTTCTCGCTTTTATCGCTTCCAACACTCCGACACTTTGGAGTGTCGTTGAGCATAATGTCTTTTCAGTTTTGCAATCATTCCGGACATTCTGGCCCCTCGTTCTGGATTTCCGGCGTTCACAACTTTTCTCGCTTTTCTCGCTTTCCACTTTTCACTCCCGCATTCGCGGGCTTCCTCACTCCGACACTTTGGAGTGTCGTTGAGCATAATGTCTTTTCAGTTTTGCAATCATTCCGGACATTCTGGCCCCTCGTTCTGGATTTCCGGCGTTCACAACTTTTCTCGCTTTCCACTTTTCACTCCCGCATTCGCGGGCTTCCTCACTCCGACACTTTGGAGACATGTTGAGCACAATGCTTTTTGGTTTTCACTTTTCTCGCTTTTCTCACTTTTCTCGCTTTCCACTTTTCTCGCTTTCCACTTTTCTCGCTTTCCACTTTTCTCGCTTTCCACTTTTCTCGCTTTCCACTTTTCTCGCTTTCCACTTTTCTCGCTTTCCACTTTTCTCG
>JBAYIO010000077.1:0-29718 GCA_041665605.1 Victivallaceae bacterium
GACGGATTGGCGGAAAAATACCGTTATGGAACGATAGAAAGTAAGAAAAAGAAGTTAAGCAGCCATCGGAATGCCGATAGGTTTTTTAAAATGGAAAATCTCAGGCCGACAGGCTGCTAGATAAAAGACTGACAAGCTGGACAATTTCCTGTTTGAGTTAGTTTCAGCTTGAAAACTGGTGCCCGGAGCGGGAGTCGAACCCGCATCCTCTATCGAGGGACAGATTTTAAGTCTGTTGCGTCTGCCATTCCGCCATCCGGGCAAGGAGAAAACAGGACTTTAAGCTACATCTTAAAATGATTATTTTCCATTGCTTAAAGGTTAAAAATCCAAAAATCTTACAATGAGGGCGCGCCAGTCTGCAAACTGCATGGTTATTTATTGGAAGAAGTTTTTGAAAACAAGACGCCTCAGAGTGTTGGGGCGATATACGAGCAGAAGCTTGCCTTCCGGAGTGACATTTGCTTTGACTATTATTTCACGTGCAATTTTATAATATTCTTCATCCTTGACTTTGTCCAGCAGCATTCTGATTACAGTCGCTGTAATGTCTTTCGGAAGCGGCACCGCTCCGGCAGACGCTGATTGAACATTAAGCCATGCGTCTTTTTCAGTTATTTCCGGGGTTCCATGAATGTTCAGCCAGATATATGAACCTATCGGGTTATTAAATTTGGTGTCAACGGCGATATCAATGATTAATTTCTTATTTTTAAATATAAGTTTATAGTTCTGCTGCGGTTGGATTTGCGCCCGCCGCCGGTCGTTTGAAGAGAAGAAGTCAGCAAGTTTGCTGCCGTTTTCCAGCATCGTTAAAATGGAATTTACTTCCTCTTCGGAAAGCTCGATCCGGCTGGTGTCGCCGCTTTGGCTTTTCATTATATCCGCCAGTATGCGGTTGAGTATAAGGGATTGCAGCCTTACCTGATTTGAATTGATATTGCCCGGCTTGAATTCAGGGTGCGAGCCGAGGACGGCAAACGCCAGGACTATGATGAATACCAGAAGCACGCCTGTAATGACAAGCAGCATCCTGGCAATAAAACCGGTAAAACTGGAACTCTTTGATTTTCCTTTATTTTGGGCCACGATATTTTTTCCTCTCAAACTGTTGCCGGTCCGGTGAAAACTGCCGGCCGGATATAAACTAAATCTGTCAGGTCATTGTTCCATTCTGCATATTCCACGAAAATTAATCTTTCCGGCGATATGTGTTCAAGCAATTTAACCTGATTCAGGATATTCGAATCCACAACTTTCGCAATAGCGGCCCTGTCTTTTTCCAGGGCGACGATATGATCAAATTTCCGCTCGTTGAAAAAGGCATTGGCATCCATCGCTGAAAGAACGTCATTTCTACCGGACGGGATAGCTGCGCCGTCCTGATTCACCAGCTCGAAAATCAGGATTTCGCTGTTGCGTCCGTCAAAAACTGCGGCAATGCTGTCTCCATTCCCGGTCTGCAGCACTGACGCCAGCGCGACGGCGGTCGGTACGCAGCGGGTTTTTACATTTGTATTTCCGAAAGTGATGCCGGCGACCAGGGCCGCCGCCAGGCGCATCCCGGTAAAACTGCCAGGGCCGGAGCCGACTGTCCATTCAGCAATATGCTCGAGTTGAATGTTATGGTCGTTTATAAGTTCAAGTACCCACGGGGTGAGCGCGGCAGAGTTTCTGCCGGTCATCGGCCGGGTATTGCTGATCAATATCTTTTCAGATCCTTTTTTGCAGGCTACAGCAAACGCCGCTTCGTTGCCTGAAAGATCGATTGCCGCTGAATATTCCAATTTTAAAATGACCTCTGCTTTATTATAGTTAAAGTATCAAGAAATATAATCTTTGAACTGCTGAGTTTCAACCGTTGAGTATTATTGATTGACGCAATGCATCAGCGTTTTGGGGTTTCTTGCCGCCGTTTCATCAGGTATCTCTATATAGTGTACCGTCTGTAAGAGCATGATTGCAGTCGCCCGCATATCGTAATTACGTTATGAGAAAAGTCAGAATTACTGGCTGACGATATCAATGCCGGCTTTAGCTAAAATCAGGTGAACCGGCGGGCTATCCCTGCCGGAAATAGAGAAACTATTTGGCTTTAACGGCTTCTTTCAATACCGGCAGTACTGTTTTATACATGCGATAAAATCCCAAATCGTTGGGATGGCAGTTATCCACCGTGCAGGCATCCCGGTCTTCTTTGCCGAACAATGTTTCGCCGTCGATAAACCACACATGCTTATCGCCTGCTTTTACCGCATTCTCATAGGTCTGGCGAATCACTTCGCGGCGGGCAATTTCATTCGCAGAACCGCCGAAATCGCATTTAGACAGAATAATAATCGGCAGATCCGGCTGTTTTTCACGAATGGCTTTGAAAAACGGTTCATGCGTCAGTTTTAGATGTTCAACCGATGGGGCATTGTGGTCATAATCCATGATAAATGCAGCCAGGTCAAGCCCGGCGATCGCTTTGGCAACCGCAATTTCACCTTTGCCGGAACCGGAAAACCCCAGGTTTATCTGCGGCGCGTCTATGGCACGGCAAAGCATCGTGGTATAAGCATTGCCGGGACGCGACGCACAGCCGCCCTGGGTAATCGAGGAGCCGTAGAAAAGAACCGGTTGGGTTATCGCTTGCGGAGTTGGCGCTTCGATTTTTGCGCCGGGCGCCAGGCCTATCTCAATTTTGGAGGCGCTGCCGTAAAGCGGCAGGAAAAGAGTATAGTCGGTCATTTGCTTAGGGGCGCCGTCAACCATCATGATTTCGATCTGCTTTTGATCGCGGCCCGGCTGAACTGTTTTACGGTAAAGGATATTGCTGCCGCTGCCGCGATACAGGTCAAAACCGGCGCTGCCGGCCCTGGGCATATGATTCATGTCGGAAGAATAAGCCAACTGCGCGCGTATGGCAATGTACAGCGAATCGGTGCGGAAACGGATTGCGCCGCCGGTTGAGTGCCGCGACAATGACAATGCGCCGGGGTTGACATCTCTTTCAGTAAATGACGCGGGAAGACGGTTGAATACTTTCTGCGGGTCACGCCAGGGGAAACCGCTCAGGACAAAAGGTTTCTGCAGCGCATCATGATAGCAGACGTCCTTGTTGCCGACTTTTACCGCCTGAAAGTTCTTGTCGATATCTTCAATCCTGATACTTTTTGTTTCGGCTGACTGACAATAAACAGACAGCGTCATACCGGCAGTCAGCACCGGCAGCAACATGATTTTCCCCAAGTTCATCTTCAAGCCTCATGTATTTGGGATTTATAAATGCAAAAGTAATATATTAACGATATCTGACTGCAAAAGCAAGAGGAATTAATTGAATTAAGAATTTCTTTTACTGCTTTAGCCACGACGCTTGAATTTCAACGAAGCTCGATTAGGTTAGTTCAAGAGATGGATGGTTTAGAGGTCATTACAAATTTTATGTCAAGCCTGATGATGGCTTGATGCCTGGCCGCCGTTTGGCAGGAAGTACAGCAGCTTTTACAGTAGTTATCCCTGTACCATAGCCGGATGGATGTTGATTTTCTTTGGCTGTAATACCTGGCTGTATTACCGGAGATATGTCAAAATCTTAGAGCTTGATAGCAACTCTGAATAACAAGATTGCTGCCTCTGATGCGCGAGGCCCCGGGCGCATTCGAGAGTACGGACAATAAGTATATGAATAAAGAATGTGAAAATCAACAGGAATTGACAACTTGTAAATGGATTTGGCTTGAAAGAACAACGACGATTATTCTATGCGCAGCCTTACTGTTTAACTTAGGGTACGTGCTTAGTCATACGAGATTGGATAATCCGAATATCCTCAATGGAATGGCAAATCCTGAATGGTATAGAAATGGCGCAATAATATTATTTGCGCTGGGCGTTCTGCTATTATTAGGAACACTAATATTAAGAAAACAGAAAACATCATTGAGCTGTTTTTGGCTCACTGGATTTAATCTCCTGATGTTGTGTATGAGAAAATAGAAAATAGGTGCATAAAAGCGGCGTCAAACATTATGGAATCCATCGTTAAAGAGCCGGAAGCGGCATGTTTTCTTCATTCGCGGAATGCATGGAAGTTTACTTTTTTCCTTATCGCAGTCGGTATTGCGCTGCTGGTCGCCTCGGCAGTATTGGGAATCTCCACCCTGCGTTTTCTGCACAATGCTGATTTTTCAGAAGGTACTGTAGAGGAATTGGAATTACACGCGCGGGTTTGTCGTCCAACGGTCTCTTTCCACGACAAGCAGGGGCAAATCCATACATTTTCAGAGCGGGGCTCCAATCCTTCCGGATTCAAGGTTGGACAAAAAGTTTGTGTGGCGTATAATCCCAATGCCCCTTCTATCGCACACATTGTTTCCTTTGAGACCCTTTGGATTTTGCCGACAGTTTTAGTCATTATTGGAATGGCTTTCGTGCCGCTCGGTTTATTCAGGATGTGGCAAACACGTAAGGTTGCGATATAGCGGCATTTGTTTTTTGCGTTCGCTAGATTAAATTAAGAGGTTTGTTTTATACCGGCAATTGCAAATCAGGATGGACGGCGATTAAATTGGACAATAAAAATCAAGTATTTTATTTTGGCAGCATACCGGTGGTTCTGCCTGAAGATACGGTTTATTCGCGACTTGGACGGAACCGCTTTCTGAACCGGCTGCCGGAAGCGCAGAAGAACCTGATCGGAAGGTACATTGCTGAAGGCATTGCATTGTGTCATCCCGCCGGGTGCTGGCTGCGGCTGAATATTGTTGAAAGAGGCGCGGGATCGGTAACGCTGGAAAACGGCGACAAGTTTAACAGCGCCAGCCTGGCGGAACTGCTCAAGTTCAGTCACGCGATATTGCTGACGGCCTCTACGGTCGGTTGCGGCATCGTTGACGCATCCGCGGCGGCGTCCGGCGCCGGGGAAGGGGTTAAGGCGCTGGTTTATGATGCGGTCGGGAGCGAAATGGCGGATGAAGCCATCGGCTGGATTCACGGTTATGTCGCCCTGCAGCTTAAGCGCGGCAGCGAGAAATTGACCAGACGGCGCTTTTCCCCCGGTTACGGAGATCTGGAACTGGAAAACCAGAAAATTATTTATGACATTTTAAAGCTTGAGAAATTAGGAATCAGGCTGAATGAAAGCCTGATAATGGCGCCGGAGAAGTCGGTGACGGCTGTTGCCGGGATTGAACACAATAATTAAAGCACATTTAAACTGGGAATGATTTAATACATGACAAAAAGCGAATTTCAAAAACTGTTGACGGAAAAAATAGTGATACTGGACGGCGCCACCGGGACTGAACTGGTCAAGCGGGGTATGCCGCAGGGTGTCTGTCCGGAATTGTGGATACTCGAGAATCCGTCGGCGATGATTGAAATTCAGCAGGCGTACCGCGCGGCAGGTTCGGATATCGTGTTTGTTCCGAGCTTCGGCGCCAACCGTTTCAAACTCGAAGAGTTCGGTCTGGCCGGCCGGCTGGCTGAAATCAACCGTTCACTGGCGGGGCTGTCCCGCTGTGCGGCCGGAGACGGCCTGGTGTTCGGCGATCTGGCGCCAACCGGCAAATTCATCGAGCCGCTGGGCGATATTCCTTTTGAAGACGTGGTAAATGTTTATAAGGAACAGGTCGCGGCGCTGCTGGAAGAGAATGTTGACGGTTTTGTCATTGAAACGATGATGGACATTCAGGAAACCAGGGCGGCGCTGCTGGCAGTTAAAGAATCCTGTGAACTGCCGGTCATGGTGACGATGACTTTTGATGAGCACATGCGGACGCTCACCGGCAGTGATCCGCTTTCGGTGCTGATTACGCTTCAAGCTATGGGTGCTGACGCATTCGGCTGTAATTGTTCCACCGGCCCCGGCGATATGCTGGAAATCATCAGGAAAATCAAACCTTATGCCACGATTCCGCTGATTGCCAAACCCAATGCGGGAATGCCGAAACTGGTATCCGGGGAGACGGTATTTGATATGGGGCCGGCGGCGTTTGCCGCGTATGTGACGGAGCTGGCCGCCGCCGGGGCAAATATTATGGGCGGTTGCTGCGGTTCCACGCCGGAACATATCCGGGAGATGGCAAAGATAGCGGCTCAATGCAAACCGGCGCTGCCGGTCATAACGGCATTAAGCGCGGTTTCCGCATCCGGCAGCTATTGCCTGCTCGGCAAAGACAAACCTTTTGCGGTAGTTGGCGAACGCATCAATCCCACCGGCAAGAAAGCGCTTCAGGCTGAATTGCGCGAAGGCAGGCTTGCCATGGTAAATAATTTTGCCCGCGAACAGGCCGCCGCCGGGGCTGCGATCCTGGACGTCAACATGGGACTTTCCGGGATTGATGAAAAAGAAATGATGGTGAAGGCGGTCAAGATGCTGGGCGGCGGGCTGCCGCTGTGCATAGATTCCACCAGCAACGAAGTTATTGAGGCGGCGCTCCGGATTTATCCGGGACGGGCACTGGTCAACTCTATTTCCGCGGAGAAAAGCAGACTTGAAAAGACCCTGCCGGCGGCGGCCAAATATGGCGCCATGTTCATTTTGCTGCCACTGACGGATGAGGGGATTCCGGAAACGGTTGAAGGCCGCATGGAAATCGTTAAAAAGGTATTCAGCGAAGCCGGGAAATACGGATATTCGAAAGCGGACATTTGCGTTGACGGTCTGGTGATGACAGTTTCCTCGAATCAGAATGCCGCCGCGATTACGCTGGACCTGATTGAATGGTGCAGCCGCGAATTCTGCGTCAACACGATTTGCGGCTTGTCAAACGTCAGTTTCGGCATGCCGCAGCGGGGTTATGTGAATAACACATTCCTCGCTATGGCGATTGGTCGCGGTTTGAATATGGCGATAGCCAACCCTTCGGCGGAAATGCTGATGCCGGTGGTTGATGCCGGCAATGTTCTGAACGGGCGCGATTTTAAAATGAAACGCTATGTCGAAAAATACGGTGCGGCAGAGCAGGGGGGGAAGGCTCCGGTCACCGTTAAAAGCAATGATCCGGCGCAGCATGTGTTCAATTGCGTCGTTACCGGTGACGAAGAGAGTATTGCCGGCGCGATCAGCAAGGCGCTGGCAGGCGGAATAACGGCGAAAGAGATTGTTGATAAAAGTTTGATTCCCGCCATCAACCGGGTAGGGGAACTTTATGACCGGAAAGAATATTTTCTGCCGCAGCTTATCATGAGCGCCGATACCATGCGCAAAGGATTTGAGGTATTGGAACCGTTGCTGGAGGAGCACAAATCGCAGAACGACAAGCCGAAAGCTGTAATTGTTCTGGCGACGGTGGAAGGAGATATCCACGATATCGGCAAGAATATTGTAGCTTTGATGTTGAGAAATTACGGGTTTGAGGTAGTTGACCTGGGTAAAGACGTATCCGCCAGGCACATTGTCGCCGGAGCCCGGGAACACAACGCCGCCGTCATCGGCCTTTCAGCCCTGATGACGACAACCATGACCAGAATGGCTGAAGTTATCAAACTGGCCAAGGCGGAAGGATTGAACAAGGTAAAATTCATGGTCGGCGGTGCGGTTGTTGATCAGAATTACGCCGATGAGATCGGTGCGGACGCCTACGCCGCGGATGCGATGGATGCTGTCAGGATTGCACAGAAGTTTACGGTGTGAAGCAATAGAGTTACTGCTTTATGTTAGAGACTGCTTTGTTTTCTGAAAATTTATGTGTTATTGTCTTGATTTTATAAATGTCTGCGGTATTTTACCATTATAGAGTTTTAATGCGTGTTAAATTCATGAATAAATACGTTTGCTTCATGGATTTTTTTAGTATGTTATTCTATATTTAGTGTTTTGAATGGCGGCATACCGCATTATGTTGTGTAAAAAGTAATTATTGTTATAAATATAACCTGGAGTTTTGTTATCTATGTTTAAGCAGTTATGGCATCCGGAAATGATTCAACACCATATTATGCAGCGCAACGGCAAAGAGCCTTTGAATTCATATTATTACGCGACCAACTATCCTGACGTTTACGCTGCGGCTGAGCGGATTTTCGGATCATGGGGAGAAGCGATTGAATCATGCGGCCTTGATTATAGTCTGATAAAGAAATATAAGTCATGGACAAAGCAGGCGGTACTTGATGAGATCAGACGGCTTGCCAAAGAAGGTGAACCGCTTTTTTCGCAGAATGCCCAGAAGCAGCATAAGCCGTTGTATATGGCTGCGATTAAACGTTTTGGCAACTGGGGCAAAGCAATCCAGGCTGCGGGCGTGGATTATAAGAATGTCCGGTTGCGCCGGAGCATGACGAAAGCCGACATCAAGAAAGAAATTCTTGAATTGTTCCGTCGCGGTGAGGTATTGTCGTATACCAATATGCGCGAGAACTATATGTATTTGCAGGCTGCCGCAATGAAGAAACTGGGAGACGGGAGTTGGGCCAGAGCCCGCCGCGAATGCGGGATATTGACCAATTACCGGCTTAGACCGGAGCGTCGTAACGCTAAATAGTTTTTTCCCATAATATTTTCGCTCCTGATTGTTTTATACATTCAGGAGCGTTTTTTGTTTTATCCGAATTGTTTGATGGTGATATTTGCTAAAATTTTGGTAATTTATGCCAGCTTTTTTACGAGATATTTCTGTTGCAGATATTCAGCATTGCATTATATTAATCATTTGATAATCATGGTTAAAATTGAGAAAAATAAGGTCATCAATTATGAGTATGATAAGAATCGAAGGCAATACTTTTTCCCTGGAGAATGATTTTATCGCAAGAAGTATCGTATTTGACGAAGGCGGACTTCATACAACTTCAATTTTTAATAAAGCAGCAGGGAAGGAATATGCTAAACCGGCGGCCCCGGTTGAATTCATGCTGCGGCTTCAGAACAAAACGCTTTTCGGCTTCAAGCAGCGGACGAGGCATATTCTGGACGGCAATATTTCAGACCGCGATTACAATCTTTCGCTGATTGGTGCTGAATCCATGGCAGTATCGCCGGGCGTTGAAAGGCTCAAGGTGTCGCTGCTGGTTGCGGAAATAGACGTGAAGGTGAATGTTTATTATGAGATAAAACGCAAATTCTGCGGGATTTCAAAGTGGCTGGAAGTGATCAGCGGCATGAACGACCTGTCTATAAACAGTATCATTTTTGATGTGATAAACGCTTGTCCCGGAGAATTTTCGGATGTGGATTTTTACAGACAGGCCGGCTTGACGAGGCTTGAGCCGATGTTCGCCCTGGCCGGGGCAGAGGATATTATCCAGATCCATAATTCCAAACTGGAGGAAGGGGTGTTTTTCGGCAACAGCGCACCCGGTCCGCTGAAATTCTTCTTATGCTATCCTCACTGGCAGGAAACGGCAATTTCCACCGGCTACAATTTTGAAAGTCCGCCGGTAAACAAATATTTAAATAAAGGCGAGACCTTTACCACGGACCGGGCGATGATTTTTCTGTATAAAGGCAGAGCCGATGATGATGCGGTCAGGAACAGTTTCCGCGATTACATCCGCTCCTATCTGCCTGTCACCGCGGATAACGGCGGTTTCATGTACTGCACCTGGCTGCCTTTCCTGAAGGATATCAACGAACCTCTGCTGCTTGATCTTATTGATCGCGCCGCGGATATGGGATTTAACAGTTTTGTGCTGGATGACGGCTGGTTTGTAAACGGCGAATGGACGGTTGATAAAGAAAAATTTCCGAACGGGCTGAAAATAATTTCCGACAAAGTGCGGTCACGCGGCATGTGTTTCGGTTTGTGGTTTAATATCGGTACCGATTATGGCAATCTTGGCAGGAATGCTCACTACTCCGGGATTAATACAGACGGTTCCCCCAAAATATTCGGCCTTTCCGGGGAGATTCGCCAAATGTGTTTTGCCTCCGGGCATCGCGAACTTGTGGCGCAAAAGCTCACAGCTCTGGCCCGGGAATATAACGTCGGCTATTTCAAGCTTGACTTCAGCAATATTGTCAGTCCGTACCGCATGATGCAGGCAGGCTGCTGTTCAACCGGGCATGAATATCATCGCGAATCCGGAGATTCGATAATAGAGCAGTATGCCGGTTTGAAATATGTCCGTGACGAAGTCAAAAAAGTTTTCCCCGGCCTGATTGTAGACTTCAGTTTTGAGGCATTCGGTTTAGATTACCCGAGCATTGCCGCGCTGGAATATTCCGAACTGCATCATATGTCGAACATGAACACGCTGCGTCCGCATATCCTCAATGCCTTGAAAATCAGGAACACACTTTATCGTTACGTTACGGTAATGCCGCCTGAACGTCTGCTCGGCAGCCTGATCTGTCTTCAGAATCAGAATGATATTGAACATCTGCTGACCGCTTTAGTGGGAACTCCGCTGGTAGCCGGTGATTTGCGCAAGATAACTCCTGAGAATCTGATACTTATCCGCCGGGTTACGGCGGCTATTCAAGGAATCATAAGTCAGGGGCCGATGACCAGATTCATCAAATTGCGTCGTGATAAGTATGTGCAGTCGGATGAGTGGGATGGTTTTGCCAAATTCAATGAAAGCGGGAGCGGAATTATCTGCCTGTTCAAAAATCACTCGTCAATCAGTGATTTTGAAATTCATATTGATGATTTGCCGGATGGAATTGATAAATTCACGGTTAAAGACGTTCTTGCCGGCAGCGAATCTTCAACTGTTTCCGCCGCTGAACTTTCGAGTGGCATCCGCAGAAACTGGTTTGGCGACTTGAACTGTTGTATTTTAACGGTTTGTCCACTGAAATAACCGTTTACAGCCGGGATTTTTGGTTTTTTTTAGTAATTTATTGATTTATGCAATAAAAATACGAATTTTGCGTTATATTAACAGTTAATGTGAATTCATTAACAATTGAGATTATATACGATGCAAAAGATTATGTTGAGTGGTAAAATTCATACCGCCAGGCTTACTGGATGTGAGCTTGATTATGAAGGCAGCCTGGAAATAGACCCGGATTTATTGAATGCCGCGGGCATATTGCAGTTTGAGAAAATTCTGGTGGTAAATCGCTCAAATGGTGAGCGGCTTGAAACTTATGCGATACCAGGCCAGGCCGGCAGTAAACGGTTCTGTCTTAATGGACCGGCTGCGTACAAAGGCAAGGTTGGTGATGTTGTTACGATCATGGCCTTTTCGGTTTGCTCCCAGGAAGAAGCCGAAAAGATCAAACCGAAAATAATTGTCCTTAATCAAGATAATGTTATTATTCAGCGGAAAGGCGGTGCTTAAACGCCGGAAAGGAACTGCCTGATGCTCAGTCTGCTGAAAAAAATCAGGGTTATGCTGCAAACAGACGATCGCAGCCGGCAAGGTCAGATTATAGCGGAATATGTAATTATGCTGGCAATGTGCGCCATTATTGCAATTTCGCTCTTAGTGCTGATGTTTTATTTTTCAGAGTACGGGTGGCGAGTAATTAATCTGGTAAGTATTGATTATCCATAATTTAGGGTTATATTATAATTAACAAACAGGAGGTTGGTAATGAGAGTCAAAAAAACAAATGCTAAAGGTCAGGCAGTTGTAGAATATATCATTATTATTGTGATTGTTGCTATTGCTGCGCTCGTTGTCCTTGGAGCATTCAGTGACCGCTTGAGAACCATGATTGCCGGCGTTACAACGTCTCTCGGCGGAACAGAGCAGACTATCTCCTCTGGTTCATCGGTGCAGACACTTAAGGATCTCAAGGAAACCGGGGTTGACACTTCTTCTGGCGGCTGATTGTTTCCCAAAATAATTTGTAAGCCATTCATGAACTAAATGAATGGCTTTTTTTTTGCTCCCGGAACACGCCATCCTGAATAAATGAAGTTTTTCCTGCCTGGTTTCTGGCTGCCGAATCAATTACTCCACTTCGCCATCATCGGTATTGCCCTGAGTGTTGCCGGGCGGAGAGGTTTCTTCAAAATCGGGGATGGTTTCGTCTGATGTATCTTCTGAAGTGTCAATCTGAGGTTCAAGCTGTTTGCCGCTAAGCCACTCGGTAAAAAAACGGGCGGCCAGCGGAGCACAGGAGCGACCGCCGGATTCGCCGTTTTCGACCAGCACGGCGATGGCATAGGTTTTATCATCATGAGTGCCGAAACCGATAAACCAGGTGTTTTTATGGCGGTTGTAAGTGGGGCCGACTTCCGCAGTTCCGGTTTTACCATAGAGGTCAATTATTTCATTCCTGGCATTCTTTCCGCTGCCGTGAGGCGAATTGACCGAAAGATGCATCCCTTGTTTGATGATGTTGAGATCTTCCGGAGTAGTTTTCAGATGTCCTTTGACTTCCGGTTGCGTCAATTGCAGCAGATTGCCGAACGGGTCGCGGATTTCCTTGAGTATATACGGGCGGTAAACGGTTCCGCCATTGGCGATGGCGGCGCAATATACGGCAGCCTGTAGCGGGGTGATCAGGATGATGCCCTGACCGATGGAAAGCAGTGCGGTGTCGTATTTATTCCATTTATAACCGGTGGCTTTCTCCTTGAATTCTGATGTCGGCAACTGTCCTTTTTTATCCGGCAGACAGAAGCCGGTACTGTTGCCGAGTCCGGCGGATCGGAGGACTTCATAAATTGCATCAAGTCCGGCGATGCAGCCGTTTTCAATGAAGTAATCATTGCAGGAATTCTCAATGGCCCCTGTCATGGTCAGCGGTCCGTGACCGCCGGACTGCCAACTGGCGCATTTGATTTTTGAATTGCCGATGCGGGTTTCACCATCGCACACGACCTGCTTATTCGGAGAGACGCCGCTGCCCAGGATTGCCATTGCAACCAGCGGTTTCAAAATCGAGCCCGGAGTATAAACTCCGCTGGTGGCGCGGTTCAGCATCGGTTTGGCCGGGTCTTTATTGATGTTGCTGTAGTATTCCTGGGAAATCTTCGGCGAGAAGTTCCTGAGATCAAAAGTAGGAGCCGATGCCATGGCGATGACGGCGCCGGTACCGGCATCCAGCAGCACCAATGCGCCCTTATAGCCGCGCATAACGGAATCGGCGGTTTTCTGCGCTTTCCAGTTAATGGTCAGGACGATATTGTTGCCATCCATCGGTTTGATGCCTTCATCCATAGTTTTATAAACATAGCCGCGATGATCCACCTGTACCAGGCTGTAACCGGGGATGCCGCGCATGCCTCTGACGCCGGGGTTGCCGACGACGTCGAAAATGTCGAAAGTTTTTTCCACGCCGCGTTTGCCGACCATGTCCGGGATGTAGTATGAGTATTCGTCTCTGTCTTCGGCGCTTACCGGGTCTTCGGGCCGGGTGAAGCCGATGATATGGGCGGCAATGCTGCCTTCCGGATAAATCCTGGTTGTCCGGGGAACGATTCCCAGTCCTTTGACGCCGGGGGATATTTCATGCAAAATGGACATCTCTTCACGATTCAGGTCTTTAAATACCGGGAACGGCAGCCCGGGACGTACATTCAGATGGCGGACAAGTTCTTCTTGAGTAATCGCCGGGCGCTTGATCTCTTTCGCCAGCCAGGCGGCGGTGTCCAGGATGTGATTAAGCGTTTTGTTGCGATTTGGCTGGCGCATTTCCTCAAGGTAGAAAAAGGCATCGTAGGCCGGAGCGTTATCGGCAAGAATCCGCAAATCGGAGGTCAGGATTCTGCCGCGAAGCGATGGTTCGCGAATTCGGCGAATAGACTGCTTGGATATTTTTTCCCGGTGCTGCGGCCCCTGCTGTATCTGCTCAATCCAGAGTTTCAGTATGAGAATGCCGTATCCGGCAAACAGGATAAAACCGATAATCACGATTCTGGAAGTGTAATTGGTCAAGTTGATCTTCATGCTATTTCCTGATGGTGAGCTGGTTTTTGGCGTCAACGTAAACCGGCAGCCCCAGTGATTTGCCGAAGTGATCGCATACAACAATTATAAACGGCAGGAACAGAGCGCTGAAGCTCATGACAAAGAACATTGACGGCAACCATTCATTGAAAATGTAAATACCCCAGCCGTTGTCGTAGATTTTAATCAGCATTTGAGGAAGAACCGTAACCAACGCCGTGAGAATTCCCGGAATGAAATTGATCGATGCCGGCCGTACCTGCTGATACAGCAGCCAGAATGCCGCCAGGCCGCAAACGGCCAGGAACAGCAGCGGCGTCTGGTTCGATGTTCCGTAAAGCACATCCAGCACCAGGCCGGAAACAACCGCGCAGAACATGCCGCGCTGCCAGCCGAAGCAGACTGTTACATAAAAAATCATGGTGGCTGTTATGGGCAGGAAGACTCCCAGATTGCCAATCAGAATCTGGCCAATGATGGAAAAAAACATGAGAAGGAATATGTAAAACATGATCATGGGCTGTATCTCATATTTGGATCAATCTTTTTTTACCGCGATAATGACATATCTGATATTATCCATATCCACTGCCGGTTTGACTTTGGCCGACATATACAGTTTGCTGCTGAAAACCGATGGCGTCCGCTCGATATCAACAAGCTGTCCGATATAAAGCCCCGGCGGTATCTCTTCCCTGGCCCCGGCGGTAACCACGGCTTCGCCGGGCGTGTATATTTTGTTGCATGACATATATGTAAGATTGGCCAGTCCTTCACTCATGGTGCTTTCGCCGCCGTTGACAAATCCGAACGAGCCTGACCGGGGAAGAATCGCCGCGATGTGAGTTTCCGGGCTGACCGTAGTGGAAATCTCGGCGGAATGACGCGAAATGCTTCTGACAACTCCGATTACGACGGCTTCGTCTTTGCGTTCACGTTCGCCACGGGCGAGCACGACAGCGCCTTTAGTGATGCCGTCATTGCCGCCCTTGTTGACGGTGAAAACTTCCTGCCATGCCTGCGGGTTGCGCATGATTACTTCCGCAAAAATGAAATTATAGCCTCTGCCAGGCTCCAGTTTCAGCAGACGGCGCAGTTCTTCATTATCCATGGCGAGTTCCGCCGTGGCGGCGATTTTCGCCGCCAGTTTGCGGTTTTCTTCAAGCTGCTGCTCCAGTTTGTGCGCCAGCGTATGCTTGTCATGGATCAGCAAAGTCTTGTCCGACAGATAGTATTTGAAGTCCGATGGAATCGACAGGTAAGGGTAAAAGAAATCGCTGACTGATCTGGAAAAAGCAATTCTCAACGTCTGGAAAGCAGACGTTCCCAGAAGAATCAGCAACGCTGATGCTACCAGGAAATAAATCACCTTAACGAATCTTTTACTTTTTGACCACGGCATTTTAAATGTTATTCAGTTTGTTCTTTACGTTATTCAATTCATCGGAAGCTTCTGACAACAGTCTTTCTATGAGCGCCTTTACAGGGAGGATATCCTTGGCCAGCCCGACAGACTGTCCCGCCATCAGCGACCCGTATTCAACATCGCCGTCAACAACAGCTTTGCGCAAAGCTCCGACCCAGTATTTTTCAACTTCAGACTGAGCCTGTTCACGGTGAATTATGCCTTCCTGCATTTCTTTGAGCAGGCGCAACTGGAGAGCTCCAAAGTTGGCCAGCCCCTTATTGCGCAGTGAACGCACGGCGACAACCGGCAGTTTTGAATCATACTGCGGGGTGGAAACGGCGTCTCTGGCCTCGGCCCGCATAAACGCATCTTTGAATTTCGGATGGGCAATGCATTCATCGGTCATCACAAAACGGGTTCCAAGCTGTACGCCGCTGGCACCCATCATGAACATGTGCGCGATCATTTTTCCGGTGGCAATGCCGCCGGCGATGAAAACCGGAATCTTTTCACTGACCTGAAACAGCACCTGCTGCAGAAGCACCATCGCGGAAACGTGTCCGATATGTCCGCCGGCTTCGCTGCCTTCAAGAATAATGGCATCCGCGCCGAAACGGATCATGCGTTCCGCGATTGACAGGGTTGATGCGAAGCACATAACTTTGGCGCCGCTTTCTTTGGCGATCTCAATTTCCTTTTCTTTAGGAAAGCTTCCCGCGAAAACGATATACGGCATTTTCATTTCCTTGAGCATGGCAAGATGGTCGCGATAGGCCGGAGCGATTGTAATCAGGTTTACGGCAAAAGGTTTGTCAGTAAGTGCTTGGGTCTGTTGAATTTGCTGCCGCAGAATTTCAACCGGCGCATTGCCTCCGGCCAGTGAAGCAAAACAGCCATTATTACATACTGCGGCAACCAGTCCGGGCTCCGACACCCAGGTCATTGCTCCGCAAATGACAGGATACTTACAGTTCAGGAAGTCACTTCCGCGTTTCATCATGCTTTCGAGATTTTTACTACAAGCCATCATTAATCCTTATTTTCTGTTTAATCACAACAATGATGATAAACCTTTAATAAATCTTGCCGGGAACGGCATCTGTGGTTTATCTCCAACCGGATACAATACGCCTATAAACGGCTTTTTGCAATATACTTTGCCGGAAAGACAGTCCGTCAATCCTCAAGAAATTTCTTTTCCACGGAATCTAAATATTTATTCAGGGACGGCCACATCGTATAGTCTTTTCTGCCTGCCTCATTGATTTCACGGCTGTAGAGGAGGGCAGGCGACAGCTTTGTGTTTTCCAGTTTAAATAAATAATCTTCAATAGCTTCCTGTTTGTCCAGTTCTTTATTCAGGTTGTCAAGGGCGGTTATAAGCTGCTCTCTGGATTTGCTTTCGGATTTGGTGCCGATGTCGCTTAATGCTTGATTAAAGTCAAAGGCTGTCTCCGCCAGCGCCAGCGGACAGGCATTTCTGACGGATTCTATAA
Organism: Victivallaceae bacterium; assembly: GCA_041665605.1. GTDB lineage: Bacteria > Verrucomicrobiota > Lentisphaeria > Victivallales > Victivallaceae > CAIPAT01. Next base: position 16,690 of record JBAYIO010000077.1, read on the forward strand.
TATTGATTTTTTCAAGCAGCACGGCATTCTTGTTTTCAATCAACGACAGCTTTTCCGGTAATTCAGTGATATCAATTGTCTCCTCTTTAGATTCCTTTTTCCCGTTTTTCATCATACATGTTACTTTTCTGATCGCCGCTATTTTCTCTCTTATCTGCTTAGCGCTAAAAGGTGTAAGTGCTGAAAGTGATTTTTCCCTGGCTACTGACTCAAACCAGAACTGGATTTTCTTTTCATCTGAATCATTGGGTGAAGAGTTCTTGAAATATTTTTCCAGAACCACCCGTTCCACGGTTGTGGAGAATATTTCCTGCGGAGAATACTTCTTTTGTACGGATAAAAAGATAATATCATTCAGAATATGCTCGGAACCGGATGAAATGCTCTCGATCTTTTTCACCAGAAAACTGCAAACCTCTTCATAAAATTCATAAGCAGTGCCATCACTTTCCTGGTAGAGCGGCTGCGATATCACTTTCCTGAGTTCAGGTATTTTACCTTCAAGCGCACATGCTTTTAATCCGGGCATGTAATATGTATCAAAAATTATTGCAGTTGTGTATCTCTGGTGGAACATTCCAAGCATCCCGGCCAGCATCCATTGCGGCAGCGCATTGAAATTCTCTTCCGGCTTAATCCCCAGACGGCAAAGTATTATCGTTGAAAGCAGATATTTGTTAATATGGAAATCATTCTTCCATTTTTCATAGTCATTGCTTAGGGATATCGTGACCAGTTCATTTGTCTGCAGCAGCGTTGTTTTTTCTTTTGCGTCGGGCGTAATTAAAATTCTACAATTGATTATTCCGCGGCCACGGTTGCTTTTTATCAGCCGGCTGACAACCGCATCCATCTGTTTAAAATGGTCCATGAAGATGAAATACTGACTGTCAAATTTTTTAAATTCGACGGAGAGGCCGGGAGAAACGGTAAAGCTGCTTTCCGCCATGAGTGCGCCGCTGCAGAACAGAATACAAAATGCGGACAGCACCAGCATCAGGTTGACTGATTTCTTTCTTGTCATGACAGTCCTTTTAATTTTTTCACAAAACACATTTCTTAGTTTCGCTCCGGCAGTTGTTTTTTGCCAATCCGGAAGTAATATATTCAGGATATCTTGAAATATAATTTGGATTGGAACAAAACACAAGAAATATGATTGATGAAAAGCACTGAAAATAAATTTTATCCGTCGGCAATGACAATTGCAGGCAGCGACAGCGGCGGCGGAGCCGGCATACAGGCCGATCTGCGTACATTTGCCGCATTCGGTGTTTTCGGCTGTTCCGCGATTACCGCGGTGACTTCACAGAATCCGTGTATCGTAAACCGGATTGACCCGCTCCCGGCGGAATCCGTGATTTGCCAGATTACCACTGTACTTGAAAAAATTGCAATCCGGACGATAAAAACCGGAATGCTTTTCAATGCGGATATCATCAATGCGGTCTGCGATACTCTCGACGGTAAAGATCTTCCGCTGATTGTCGATCCGGTAATGATCTCCACCAGCGGGACCTGTCTGCTGGAAAAAACAGCGATCAAAGTCATGCTTGAACGTCTTTTCTCAATGGCGTCCTGGATTACCCCTAATATTCCTGAAGCTGAACTTATTACCGGAGTTCGCATAAACGGCAGGAAAGCAATGATTACCGCCGCCCTGGAGTGCGCGGAGAAATGGAATTGCGGATGTATTCTAAAAGGTGGACATCTGCGCTCTAAATCCGGTGTCGCCGCAGACATTGTATGTTATGAAGGAAATCTGTATGAATTATGTTCGCCGCTGGTAGAGGACTGTAAAGCGTCTCACGGCACCGGCTGCACTTTGAGTGCGGCGCTGGCTGCCGCTCTGGCGCTGGAGACCCCGTGGGAGAAGGCTTTGACTATGGCCAAGGGGTTTGTTTACAGTTCACTGGCGGAGTCTGTGGAGATCGGTGACGGCATTGAAGCCATGTATCCGCCATTTGAATCATCATGGCAGGGCAAGGCGATGCTTTCGAAAATTGAGGAAATTTAAACTAAAACTGTTGCGGTTCAAACGCATTTTATAATTCCGGAAGGTTTTTTATTCATGTTCAGGCATTTTTTTCTGGTTTTGGCAATACTCGGATGTATGGGATTTTTATCTCCGGCGGAATGTTCCGCCGCTGATTCTGAAAAGATCCGGTATACCTCGGCTATGGGGCGGAAATATGTCTATTTGCGGGATGTCGCAAGATATTACAATATGCGTTATTATGTCTGGAATGATCGCGTAGTTCTTTACAATAACGATTTTAAGCTGACATTTTTCCCGCAAAAGAAATATGCACTGGTTAACAACATCAAGATTGGACTGCTGTTTGCCTCGTATTCTTCCGGTCCCAACTCTTTTATCAGTGATAAAGACTTTCTGCTGACGGTGGATCCGTTGATCCGGGCTAATGCCATGCCTCAGCACCGCTTGAGGTTGATCATGATTGACCCGGGCCATGGCGGTAAAGACAATGGCGGGAAATTCAGATATCGGGAAAAGGACATTGCCTTGAGAATTGCCAATCAGTTGTCCAATGCGTTGAGAAAAAAAGGCTTTACCGTCGCGATGACCAGGACTTCCGACCAGTTCATTGAACTTCCTCAGCGTTCTAAACTTTGTCGCGATGTAGGCGCTGACATGTTTATTTCCATCCATTGCAACTCGGCTTCAAATCCGGAAGTCAGCGGCATTGAGACTTTCTGCCTGGCGCCGTTCGGCACTTCCTCCACTAATTCCACCAGCGGCTTTGTCGCGGAGCATCGTGAAGACGGCAATCGCTATGACCCGAACAATATGGGTTTGGCTTATGAAGTGCATAAATCTCTCATTGCGCGCACTAAAACAATCGACCGCGGGATCAAAAGGGCGCGTTTCATGGTGCTTAAAAACGCGCCATGTCCGGCGGTGCTGATCGAGACTGGTTTCCTTTCCAACAAGACCGAGGAAATGCAGATGGGAAGCGACTGGTATCAGAACTTGGTTGCCCAGGCAATTGCTGACGGCGTTGTGAATTACAGCCGGGATGTTTCCCGTAAATAATCTTTTCAGCAACATCAGTAAATATATTTTGATTTTTTCACATGATTGGTGTATCTTAGATGTTTGTAAGTTTAATTAATGGATTTCACATGAGCAGCATAGATTATAATGTTTATGAAACGCTGACTTTTTCTTTAGCGCCTGCGTTTAAGAAAGAGATGGTGTCGTTTGCTCATAATCTCGCCCCGCGACGATGATCCTGCCTTTATCTGTTCCCATGAACCGCTGAGTTCTCTGTAAAATCATTAACACAGAAGAAGTTGGAACTGGAAACAGTATTCTTTTTGATTTTTTGTTCGAACGGTGTACAGTAAGTCTTTTCTTTTGAGAGTTTTAATTAAATTTTATATATGGAGATTATTGAAGATGAGCGATAGTAATTATAATAAGACTGCCGAACGGTATCAGAAATATGTAATGCAGACCTATTCCCCGAAACTGGTATTGGTAAAAGGGCAGGGGACGTATGTCTGGGACAGTGAAGGCAAACGGTATCTGGATTTTGCCGCAGGCATCAGCGTCTGCAATCTGGGGCATTGCCATCCTGCCGTCTCCGAAGCAATTAAGTGCCAGGTAGACCGGCTGGTGCATGTTTCCAACCTTTATATGAATGAAATACAACCGCTGCTTGGAGAAAAACTGGTCAAAGCCGGTTTTGACGGGGTGGTGTTTTTTGCCAACAGCGGGGCCGAAGCCAATGAAGGACTGATCAAACTGGCCAGGAAATGGGGTTCGGAAAAGGGCAGGTATGAAGTGATTTCAATGATAGATTCATTCCATGGACGGACGCTGGCAACGCTGGCGGCCACCGGACGGAGCAAGTACCGGAAAGGTTTTGCCCCGGATACCCCCGGATTTGTTCAGGTGCCGTTCAATGACATCAAGGCGCTGGAAGCCGCAATCACCGACAAAACCGCGGCAGTTCTGCTGGAGCCGGTTCAAGGCGAAGGCGGCATAATGCCCGCTGATCCGGTTTATCTTAAAGCCGTCCGGGAACTCTGCACCGCAAAAGGCATTATGCTGATGTTTGACGAAGTGCAGTGCGGTGTTGGCCGGACCGGCACGTTTTACGCGTTTCAGGGATACGGCATCGAGCCGGATGCGCTGTCCATGGCGAAAGCGCTGGGCAACGGGTTCCCGCTGGCGGCGTTTATGGCGAAACAGGAATTTGCGCAAGTGCTTACTCCCGGAACCCATGCCAGCACTTTCGGCGGAACTCCGCTGGCCTGTGCCGCCGGATGTGCCGTGCTGGATACGATCAGCAAAGAAAAAGTGCTTGAGAATTGCGTCAAACAAGGCGCATATTTACAGGAAAAACTGCTTGAGCTTGCTAAGAAATACAAGTTTATGAAGGAAGTAAGGGGCAAGGGGCTGATGATCGGCGTTGTTATGGATTGTGAAGTTGCCGGATTGATGACGGAAATGATGAGCAACGGCCTTATTACCCTTTCCTGCGGCGAAAATGTGTTGCGGCTGCTGCCGCCTTTGACCGTATCCAAAGCAGAGATTGACCAGGCAATAGCGATTATGGACAAGAGTTTTGCCGCGGTTGGAAGCTGAAACTGAGGTAATCATTTAAATTCAGTGGAGTGAAAAATGTTTCGGAATCTTTTAACAGTAGAAGACGTTTCATGTGAAGAACTTTACAGGATATTTGAACTTTCCGCCAGACTCAAGCGCGAAAGGGAATGTTCCGCTTATTTTCCGCTGCAAGGAAAAAGCGTCGGCATGATTTTCGCCAAGTCATCGACCCGTACCAGGGTGTCTTTCGAGGTGGGAATCCGGGAACTTGGCGGATCGCCGCTTTATCTCGATCAGGGCAAACTGCAGATGGAGCGCGGAGAATCTATTGCCGATACCGCCCGGGTATTGAGCCGTTATCTGCATGCCATCGTAATCCGGACCTATCATCAAGCCGAGATCGTGGAGCTGGCCAAATACGCGACGATTCCGGTTATCAACGCCTTGACCAACGAATATCATCCGTGCCAGATACTCGCCGACCTGTTTACTGTTTATGAATACAGTGAAAAACTGGAAGGCGTTAAACTGGTATTTTGCGGCGACGGCAGAAGCAATGTCGCTAATTCACTGATCACCGCCTGCAAGATGACCGGGGTTAATCTGGTGATTGCCGCCCCGGAAGGCTTTAATCCCGCGCAGGCTTTGCTGGATGCCAATATCGGTACCGGCACCGCGGTCTGGGAGAAAGACCCGTTGAAGGCGGTCGAAAACGCTGATTACATTTATACTGATGTCTGGGTCAGCATGGGTTTTGAAAAAGAAGCTGAAAGCAGAATCAAACTGCTGCAGCCTTATCAGGTCAACACCGAACTGGTGGAGGCGGCTTCCGCTGACGTGAGGATTCTGCACTGCCTGCCTGCTCACCGCGGCATGGAAATCACTGATGAAGTGATGGATTCTCATCGCTCAATCGTTTTTGACCAGGCGGAAAACCGGCTTCATGTCCAGAAAGCCATTCTGGCGCTTTTGTTCGATAACCAATAACATAAGACTGCAAGTATGTCATTTCTGGAAATCCTGCTGGTCTCGTTCGGCGTTGCCATGGATGCTTTTGCCGTATCGGTTTCAGCCGGCGTAGTGGTGAAAAAGGTCAAATTGCGCCAGGCATTGCTGGCCGGCGCGTTTTTCGGCGGTTTTCAGGTGCTGATGCCGCTGATCGGCTGGTGCGGCGGCAACGCCTGCAAGCAATTCATCGAATCGTTCGACCACTGGGCGGCTTTTACGCTGCTTGCTTTAGTCGGCGGCAAGATGATTTATGAGGCTTGCGGGAAAAAAGAAGAGGATGAAGAGCCGGCGGACCCGTTCAACTTGAAAATACTGTTCATCATGGCGGTGGCTACCAGTATTGACGCGCTGGCGGTGGGAGTGACATTCTCGTTCGTCAATGTTCCGCTCCTGCTTTCGGTGTCGATGATGGGGATAGTGACATTCATCGCCTCCGTCGCCGGTGTTTATATTGGCGGCTTGTTCGGACATCTCTTTGAAAGAAAATTTGAATTTGCCGGCGGACTGGTTATTATTCTCATCGGCGTAAAGATTCTGATTGACCATCTGTGGAAAGGGTAGGCGCATACATGGATAATGGAATAAATACATCTTTTTTTGATATCTTCAAGATCGGCCCCGGCCCTTCCAGCTCCCATACCATCGGCCCGATGAAAGCCGCCAATCATTTTATCGCCGGCGCTTTGCAACTCCCGGCTGCCGAATTGAGCAAAGCCGACAAAATTGAGGTTACGCTCTACGGCTCCCTGGCGTCCACCGGCAAAGGACACGGCACCGATAAAGCCGTGCTGGCCGGCCTGCTGGGGCAGAAACCGGAAACATGTGATACGGATTTACTGCTTGGACTGCTGGCTGATTCCAGAAAAAATTACAAGATCGCCTTAGGCAGACATAAAATAATTTTCCGCAGGGAAAATATAATTTTTGACGGGAAGGAGCATGGATTCCCTTACCAGAATACGCTTATTATCAAACTTAAAGCCGGCCGTAAGGTCATGCTTGGAAAGATATATTATTCCATCGGCGGCGGATTTATCCGCTGTGAAGGGGAAGCGCTGCCGGAAACCGGCATTCCCGTATTCCGCTATAAAAATATGTCCGGACTGATCCGGCTGGTGCGAAAATATAATATTCCGCTGGTCGAACTGTTGATGAAAAACGAGTCTGCGGTCAGCGGTTTGTCCGCGGATGAGATAAATGCGAAGCTTGACCATTTGATCGCAGTCATGGAAGATTCCGTCAAGCGCGGCATTCATGCTGAAGGCGTTCTGCCGGGGCCTATCGGTTTACAGCGGAAAGCGGCGGCGTTTTATAAGCGCGCCTCGCACATGCATCAGGATGTGGACCGCTTTCTGGCGTTGTTGAACGCTTTCTCGATGGCGGTGTCGGAGGAAAATGCCGCCGGTCACAAGATTATTACCGCGCCCACGTCCGGTTCCGCCGGCGTTATTCCGGGGATTATTTATTTCTTGAAAAATTATCATGAAGTATCGCGGAAACTTCTGCGCGAAGGCCTGATGGTTGCCGCCGCCGTGGCTTTTATCGCCCGGCACAATGCCAGTATTTCCGGCGCGGAAGTCGGCTGTCAGGGCGAGATCGGCGTTGCCGCCTCCATGGCGGCGGCTATGATCAGTCATGTCAATGGCAAATCCCTGGATGTTATTGAAGCCGCTGCTGAAATCGCGCTGGAACATCATCTCGGCATGACCTGTGACCCCGTCGGCGGTTTTGTCCAGATACCCTGTATTGAGCGCAATGCCGTCGGCGCGGTGACCGCTTACAACGCATATTTGCTGGCGTCCGTGGGCGACCCCGGAAAACAGAAGGTAAATTTTGATGAAGTGATTGAAGCCATGCTGGAAACCGGCAAAGGCATGTCCAGGGATTATAAAGAAACCTCGAAAGGCGGGCTGGCAGTCTGTTCGCTCTGCGGCTGACGCGCTGAACTGTGGAAGGATATTATGAAAAAGAAGCAATTTGAAGGAAAAGATTATTACAATCCGAATATCAGGATTCTGCTTTGCCGGCTGGAGGTGATCGAGCACTGGAAATATTTAAATCTGTCCGCTCCGTTCTGGCGGATATATACCAACTTCAATAAAGGCGCCTCCATAACTTACGGCAAAAATAAATATCCGCTTGAGCCGGGAAAATTTCTTTTGATTTCACCGGATACTGAATACAGTTCCGGCAATGACAATCCGTTTGAACATTTTTACATCCATTTTCAGGCCGGCGAGCCTTACGATTTCTGCCCCGGCAAAATCTATTCATTTGATATTGCCGGCGAAGAGCATAAGCTGCTCGATATAATCACCGGGTACATCAAGGATCCGCCGGAATCCATTCGCACGATCTCGATGCCGCTGCTGGCTCTTTGTTATGCGCTGCTTGCCCGTGTGCCGCAGTCCGACCTGGTGGAAGCTTGGAGTGACCGCCGGGTGATTGAGGTGGTTAATTTTATTGAGAAGAATATGCAGCAGAAGATTTCCAATGAAACTCTGGCGGAGATCTCCGGCATGAGCCAGAATGCTTTTGCGCGTCTGTTCAAAGAACAGACCGGCATGTCGCCGCAGAATTTCCTGGCGCACAAGCGGGTCACCAAAGCCTGTATGCTGCTGCGTTACTCTAAGCACAGCATCGAGGATGTCGCCGAAATGAGCGGATTCTGCGACCGTTATTACTTTACCCGCGTTTTCACCAGTCTGCGCAATATCAGCCCCGCCGCCTTCCGCAAACTGAATCATTGAGCAATATTGCTCTTTTTCGCTAGTCCTGCTTGAAAAATCCTGCATGAAGATTTTATTACCTTTATATTATTTATAACTATACACGATTGCCAACGGAGGGAATATGGCGGAGAATTCTGTAAAAAATAAGCTGGCCGATATGCCGTTCGAGCAGGCGCTTGAAAAGCTCGAAAAAATGGTCGAAAAAATGGAAGAAGGCAATCTGCCGCTGGACAAGATGATTGATTGTTTTGAACAGGGGACTGCCCTGGCTGCATTATGCCGCCAGAAACTCGACAGCCTGGAAAAGAAAATCGAACTGCTGGTGCGTGATGATGCCGAAGGCGGCAAATGGGCGGAATTTGATGCCGGGTCTCCCCGGAAAGATGCTGCCTTGTCCGAAAGCAATGACGGCACGGATGAGCACAAGCCGTCCAGCGATTTGCTGTTTTAATCGGGAGAAACAGTTCAATGAGTTTTTTCTGGCCCGACAATGTGACTTTCCCGGTCAGCCTTGATGCGCTGGCTGTTCCGTCCGGACTCAGGTTGCTGGCGCTGGCGCCGCATCCTGATGATTTCGACGCGATTGCCGTGACCATGAAACGTTTCTTCGCCGCCGGCACGGAGGTCTTCGTCGCGGTGGCTTCTTCCGGCGCCAGCGGCGTGGAGGATGCATTCTGCACCTTGCCGACAAACCGGGAAAAGGCTCTCACCAGGGAAACTGAACAGCGGCGAAGCTGCGGATTTTTCGGGCTGCCCGACGATCACGTGCGATTTCTCCGTCTGGAGGAAGATGAAACCGGCACAGTTATGGATAAAGAGTCTAATTTTGCTGCGGTCGCTGCGGTTTTCAAAGAGCTTTCGCCGTCGCTGGTTTTCCTGCCGCACGGCAATGACACCAACGCCGATCACCGGCTGATTTACGCGATGCTGTCCAGGCTGGGCGGTAATGCGGACCATTGTTTTACCGCGTTCCTGAACCGCGACCCCAAGACCATTGCGCTGCGGATGGATGTATATACGGCATTCGGCGAAGCGGATGCCGCGTGGAAAGCGGAACTGCTGCGCTTCCATCAATCTCAGCATCAGCGCAACCTGAACACCCGGGGATACGGCTTTGATGAACGGATATTGGCGGGAAATCGTGACAACGCCAAGCTTTACGGGATTCAAAACCGCGCTTACGCCGAGATCTTTGAACTGCAATTTTTTCCCAGGTGAGACATTCTGCTTTCTGGCTTCTGCCTCTATTCTGACTCCCGACTCCCGACTCCTGACTTCTCTGTTTTTAATGCTTGCGGCTTGCAATGTTTGGTGAGCAGCCGGTCCAGTTGATTGGCGAAGGCCTGACGGTTTTTGGGATTGAATGAGGCGGGGCCGCCGGAAATGAGGCCGTCGTTGCGAAGGTCGTTGAGCAGATCGCGGGTGGCAAGGCGTTCTTTGATATTGCGTTCAGTATAAAGTTCGCCGCGCGGGTTGATGGCAAACGCGCCCTTGCTGACGACCCGGTCGGCAAGCGGAATATCCGCCGTGATGACGATGTCGCCGGATTCAGTCAGTTCGGCGATTTTATCATCGGCCGCATCAATCCCGCCGGGCACGGTCAGGCTGGAAATATACGCCGAATGCGGCCCGCGCATGACCTTTCCGGCAACCAGCACCAGCGGTATCTTCACCCGCTCCACCGCCTTATACAATATTTCCTTCAAATCTTTAGGAAACGCATCCGCATCCACATATATCCGCAATTAATTACCTTCTTTCTTATGCAGTTCTTCGATTATCCTGACTGCCCTGTCAAAGTCTTCGTTGTGCAGCACCCACAGTTCGGGCCAGGCCTGGGACATGGGCAGTACGCCATATTCGTTCAAGATGCATGTTTCGATGCCTTCGTCTTCCAGGAACCCTTTATACATGTAGATTTTCGTCAGGTCAAAATCAGAAAGCAGTTTTTCCATTTCGGAGCTCCTTTCGTTCAGGCCGTTAAGACATATTTATCTACCTCTTGGTATTAATATTGCCCCCGATGTGAAAGAAATCAAATCACGGTGAATTAAGGAGCGTAAAAATGCAAAAGCTCTGATCTGGAACTTCGTCATCACAATTTTTCCAGGCAGTTCTTCTGAATAAAGTCTTCAATCAACTCAATACGGTCAGGAGCATTGATCTTCTTTAGAAACAGTAACTTATGTCAGAGATCATCAAAAAGATCAGGTGCGTATTTTTCTGATTTTGCCGTGGACGGATTGTCCGGCTTTGCCGGCACCGCCGCCGGAATGGCGGAAAACAGGTCATCCTCCTGCGCCGGCAATGTGCTTTCCGGCCTGGCGCCGGGCAGTTCCTTCAATATGCTTCTCAGTTCCAGTTCCTGGCAGATTGAGGCAATCTTGTTCCAGTCCGGAGTCTTCATGGAAAGTGTCTCGATGGCATTCCACGGTTTATCCTGAATTTCTGTTTTCAATGTAATGAGTTCAATGTTTTTGTGGAGAAGCTCTGCTGAATTTCTGATCTTCTCCCGCATCTTCTCATTTTCTATTGATTCCAGCCCGGACAGCATGGTATTGATGGAGCCGAATTTTTTGATAAGCGCGGCGGCGGTTTTGGGACCGATGCCGGCAACCCCGGGGATGTTGTCGGAATTGTCTCCGACCAATGACAGGAAATCTACCATTTGACCGGGTGAAACTTCAAATCTGGCGATGACTTCTTCGGGGCCGCGTACTTCCAGCCCTGAGTTTTTGCGGTCGGGAATCAGCATTTTGACACGATCGGATACGATCTGGGCAAGATCTTTGTCAGCGCTGACGAACCTCACCGGGTACGGGTCGAAATCTTTGGCGATGGCGGCGATCAGATCATCGGCCTCATAACCTTCTTTACTCAGCAGCGGCCAGCCAAAGGCTTCTGCCAGGGATTTGATGTACGGAACCTGGACTCGAAGGTCGTCCGGCATTGGTGGACGTCCGGCTTTGTATTCCGGCGCCAGCGCCAGGCGGAAAGCCGGCTTGCCCACATCGAAAGCCACTGCGCCGTACATCGCATGTTCTTCAGAATACATTTTCAGGAAGAACTTGGCCATGGCAAATACTGCGTTTGTCGGCTGCTGTTTTGAGTTTGTCAGTGCGCGGATGGCGTAGTATCCGCGGTATATCTGAGCGTATGCATCTATCAGAATTATGCTTTTTTCCGGCATCTATATCTCCAGGGTCACGGGTTTGAGTTTAAAATACTGTAACATCTGAATGGAACAATGCCAAACTAAGATTGAACATGGAGAGTGGAAAACTTGGAAGAGAAGTTTGAGGTTTAGGTTTCCAAGTGTTTTAGAGGAGTAATTATGAAGAGGAGAAAATTGCGTATAGGAACTTGAAAGATCCTAAACCTCAGAACTTCTGATTATTATATTACACCAGCATTTGATTATTGTAAAGCTTTATTTAGAAAAAAATCAACTTTTTTTTACTTGAGCTTAAAAAAAACAGGTAAATGCACAATTTTATAGCCATAGCAAGTGTATCAATAAAAATTGATACATTTGGCGTATTATGGTTTTTGAATGCCGATAGATGGATTTTTAGTTGCATAAGCGCACTTTTCAGTTTTCATAACCGCTCCAAGATATTGAAGACCCGTTGAACATAATGCTTCCGGTGTAGCGCTGCGGGAGAGGTTCCGATCCCCCGTCCGGCACGGACGGCACTGCAACAAAACCATTTTGGACAGCCCACTCCGATACTTTGGAGTGTCGTTGAGCACAATGCTTTCAAGTTTTGATAAGATTTTCAAACAACATTTTGGACACTCCATAAGCTCATTTTGGATACTGGCTCCGCACAACGATTTCGTAATCTGGGTACTATGGGTCTTATGGGTCTTATGGGTCTTATGGGTCTTATGGGTCTTATGGGTCTTATGGGTCTTATGGGTCTTATGGGCCATTTTGGACAGCCACTCCGACACTTTGGAGTATCGTTGAGCAGAGACTGCTTCGCCCATGCGGCCAGCATAACCAGACGGACAACCGTCCGACTCCGATACTTTGGAGTGTCGTTGAGCAGAGACTGCTTCGCCCATGCGGCCAGCATAACCAGACGGACAACCGTCCGACTCCGACACTTTGGACATCTATCCTGCACAACACGTTTTTCGTAATCTGGGAGTTCTGGGAATTCTGGGAGTTCTGGGAATTCTGGGAGTTCTGGGATATTGCCGTCCGAGACGGACGGCGCTACAATAGAACCTCATTTTGGACAATCATCTCCCTCATTTTGGACAATCATGTGCAGCGCAGTTTTGCCCATGCGGCCAGCATAACAAACCGGACACCCGTCCGATTTTGGACAACCCCGTCCGTGACGGACGGGACTACACCAAAACCATTTTGGACAATCATCTCCCTTCCCGCATTCGCGGGAGACAACCCCCCATTGGCCCCATAAGACCCATAAGACCCAATAGGCCCAATAGGCCCCATGTTTTCCGGCTCTGCGCCGGACAACCGCCCGCCAGCAGAACAGACCGGGCAACCGCCCGCAGCCTGGACAGCCTTATCCGGAGCGGTTTTCGAATATCCCGCTTTCTGCATTCGGTTTTCATTCTGACTCCTGCTATTAATATGTCGCTCCGCTGGAGCTGAAAACTATTATATGGACGTTTTAAGCTATTAATATTCCGCTCCTCTGGAGCTGTCTTCTGATTTTCCGGTTCCCATTCTGA
>JBAYIO010000078.1:0-29554 GCA_041665605.1 Victivallaceae bacterium
GGACATTTTGGACATTTTGGACATTTTGGACATTTTGGACATTTTGGACATTTTGGACATTTTGGACATTTTGGACATTTTGGACATTTTGGACATTTTGGACATTTTGGACATTTTGGACATCAGGCTTGCACGATGTTTTTCATGAGACTGCCGGGAGTTCCGGGAGCAGCCATTATGGACTGGGTTATTGACCTCATGGTTGCCCATTAGCCCCATCCGTCCCAGTGGCCCCATGTTTTTCCTGCTCTGCGCCAGCAGCAGCATAAACCGGGCAACCATCCGTCCCATTATTCCTATTATTCCTATTATTCTCATTGTTCTCATTGTTCTCATTGTTCTCATTGTTCTCATTGTTCTCATTGTTCGGTTTCCAGTTTACAGATCCATTTCGAATATTTCGGCCCGATCTTTCCAGGCTTTGATCAGACCCGGAGCGTATTTGCCTTTTATCGTCCTGGGAGCTTCGGCGGTGCAGGGGATCAGCGGCAGGCCTTCGGCTTCCGCTTTTTCATTGTATTTTCTTCTTTCCATTTCGGTGAACGTGACCAGCATCATGTCTTCGAATTCCTCGGTCTCTTTTTTGCTGAATCCGTCCCCGGCGTCATTGGGGCACATCGACATGTATTCGGCCAGGGCTTGCAGACCGGCGATTTCCGACGGGTCCAGTTCGGCGGCAACCGCCGGTTCCGGCTGGCGCTTCGGCTTGAGCTCAACTTCGACCACGGGTTCTTTCTCTTCAGCCGGAATTCCTTTCCGCCGATCGCTGCGTTTCAGCCAGTATTGAATCGCTTTGAGATTGGGAATGGCGTCTTTGACGGTGGTGCGGGTTCTGCCTTCATGATCGGTCACATGGGTGGTGATGGTGTAATTGCCCATCGCCAGTTCCAGCAGACGGTTCTCTACTCTGCCGTCAACGACATCCCGGCCGACCTCAATCGCCTCGGCAAATTCCGGATGCTGCTGTTTATAGTTGTAGAATGATGAACGCGAGATGCCCATTTGGTACGCAATCTGGCAGTCGGTCAGTCCGTCGGATGCAAAATTCATTGCGCGTTCCGGAAAATTTTCGTCGTACTTTGATTCAGCCATGATACATATCTCCTTATTTTGTTAAGTATTAACTAAATCTTGTCGATAGGCAGTAACCGATTTTTCGGCGTGTCTCCGTGCTGTAACGATGTTTCTTTCTTCAAAAGCACTCATAAGAACTCCTTTTTTATCTGTTATTTAATTCAGTTAATGCTTAATATTATAAACCATATGCTAATTAAAAGCAATATGTTTTTAAAATTTTTTTTTGGATTTTTATTGAAGTTAAGGTTATGCTGTACTATATTAATAGAGAAGTTAAGTTTTAGTTAAACGTAACCCCGGAGTTGAAAATGGGAAACAACGCAAATGGATGGCCGATCATCTCGAAATGGCTCGGAATCAGGGAAAAAAGACAGGCCGACCTGGCCAGACAGCTCAATATTTCTCCATCCGCCATTTCTCAATTAAAAAAAGGCGATATACTGTTGAACGCCGGCCAGATGGCTGCCGTGCTGGAATATCTTAGAGTCAGCGAAGAGGATGTCAGTTTGTTCTATACCGAAGTCTTCAATGCCAGAATGGGGAGCAAGGAAGAACTGCTCCGGCTGAAAAACAGCAATAAATTTACGGTTCAGGTCTCGCATCCGGGGCAGGTCGGCAGCAGGAGCGCCGTTCAGGCGCGTGAGCCGGCCGCACGCTATCAGGTGTCTCCGGTTCCGGCTGATGATGAGGCGGTGGCGGTCAAGCGCGGTGATCTGCGGGATGTGCCGGTGCTAAGTTTCGCGCAGGCCGCCGGCTATGAACCGGCCATCGAACCCTTTGACGACTTCGCCCGCGACTGTTCCGATGAGACGGCCATGTTCACCGAAGCGCGTCCCGGCTTTTTTGCACTGCGGGTGGAAGGCGACAGCATGTCGCCGGAATATCCCAACGGCACCATCCTGCTGGTGGCCGGCGGCGAATACCCGCAGCGCGGCGACATTGTCGTGGCCAAACTGAGTACCGGTCAGGTGGTGGTCAAGCGCTACAGCCGGAAAGACAATATCATCAAACTGGAATCGGAAAATCCGAACGGCATGAATTTTTCCTGGCACTGCAAGGAAGACGCCGGCTATGTGTTGTGGATGTATCCGGTCATCGAAGTCACCCTGAAGCTCCGCAACCGCCGCTGGGAGCGCGCCCGCAACGGCTTTTCCGTCGCGGAATGAGGCGGTTAACAGGCGAGCAGGTCGGAACGGCAAATGATGCCGGCACACAAAAAATCTGGTAATATCGCATTGCTGTATTGACAATATAGCATATATGCGATAATATATTTATTGAGTAAACAAGGTAAGCGATGTGAGTAAAAAAATATATATCCCGGTAAAACAGGTCAGGGAGTTTATTGACGAACAGCCGGAAATGGTCAGAATCGAATATCTGAACATTGTTGACCGGCTTGAAAAGGATGGACGGCTGGTAGAGCCATACGGCAAAAAATTGAAAGAGGATCTGTTTGAGATCAGAATAAGGCGCGGCGGCAATGTCAGAGTTTTCTATTTCTATTTTGAAAGCGAGATGATTTTCGGAGTTCATGCTTTCGTTAAAAAGTCTCAACACACGCCGCAGCAGGAAATTAAAAAAGCGGAAAAAGCAATTTCTCTAATCAGGAGGGATGAATACCATGAATGAAAAAACAATTAAAAAGCTCAGGGCTGAACATTTGCGGCAGTCCGACTCTATCCGCAAATTGCCGGACTATGCGCGGCAAACTATGGAATTCAGCATCGAATACAATATTGCTCAGGAATTGCACCGCGCCAGGCAGCACGCCGGAATTTCACAGGCGGAACTGGCAAAACGTCTTAAAACGACGCAGTCCGTTATTTCCCGTCTGGAAAGCGGACGCGCTAATATTTCCGTTGCCAAACTCAACGAATACGCAATTGCCTGCGGCGGTCACTTACAGGTGAAAATCACCGCATGAGAAAGTCGGGAATTTCTCCTGGCACTGCAAGGAAGACGCCGGCTATGTGTTGTGGATGTATCCGGTCATCGAAGTCACCCTGAAGCTACGCAACCGCCGCTGGGAGCGCGCCCGCAACGGCTTTTCCGTCGCGGAATGAGCGGCGCTTGCGGTTGCATAAATTCTTTCGTTACGGGTTATTTGGCTGAAAATATTTCCCGGGTGTTCTGCCCAGGGATTTTCTGAACATTTCAATGAAGGCGCTGAGGCTTTGATAGCCCAGGTCGAGATATATTGACGATACCGGTTCGCCCTGTTCCAGGCGGTTGACCGCTTCCAGCAACCGCAATTGCTGCCGCCAGTCGCCGAAAGTCATGCCGGTTTCCTTCACGAATAATCTGGCCAGTGTTCTGGGCGTGGTAAAAACCTGACGTGCCCACTGCGCCAGCGTGCGGGGATTTCCCGGCATTGCCAGCAGTGCGTCAGTCACCTGACGCACCCGGTCATCATGCGGCAAGGGCAAACCCAGCGGAACCGGTTTCAGATGCCGCAATTCATCCAGAATCACCATCATGAGGCGCCATTCAGCGCTGCCGGCAGAATAATTCTCATCAACAGTCATCGCCCGCAGAATTAATTCGCGCAGCAGCGGCGGGACATCGACCACACAGCACGATTCAGGAAATCCGTTAATTGCAGAAGGATCAATAAACAAGTTGCGTACAGAAACTGCTGCCGGGAAATAAACCTGATGCTCGATTAACGGCGGCATCCATACTGCCTGTGACGGCGGCACGAACCAGATGCCGGTTGCGCAATTGACCCGCATCACCCCTTTGCTGGCGTAAATCAACTGGCCGCGCGGATGGGCATGCGGTGCGGCGCAACCGGCATTTTTAACTTCCATTGCCAGTGGAATGACCGGATGCTTCGGGTCAAGTCTGAACCCGATCTCCACCGGCGGCAAATTTGTCATTTTTGCGATATTCATTGTCAAAATATAGCAAGAAGGACAGGATATTCCAATGTATATTCATCATAACCCATTAAATTAAGGAAATTAACGCAATGAAAAAGAATGTTTCATCCGGGCATGACCGGGAAATTATTGATCAATTCACCAAACAGGCGGAACCATTCGCAAAATTGGCCGGGCATGCGGATTCCATGAATCTGCTGGCTGCTATTGCCGCCGTCAACCGCCATGATAAAGTGCTTGATGTTGCCTGCGGACCGGGGCTGGTCGCCTGCTTTTTCGCGGAACATGCCGGACATGTCACCGGTATTGATATCACGGAGGCAATGATCGCTGCGGCGGAAAAGCGGCAGCAGGAGCATGGATTGACCAATATGAGCTGGAACGTCGGCGATGCCTGTCCGCTGCCTTATGACGGCGGCGCTTTTTCAATCGTAATCACCCGCTACAGCTTTCACCATTTCTTAAATCCGGAAACTGTACTCAGGGAGATGATAAGGGTTTGCAAACCCGGCGGAACCGTAATGGCGGCGGACGTCGCCATTGCTCCGGAATGTGCCGGATATTATGATGGTATGGAAAAACTCCGCGATCCTTCGCATGTCAGGGCGCTGACCGTGATGGAGTTTATGGCCATGTTCCAGCATTCCGGTTTGACCGGATTGCGGCAGGAAAGTTATTCCGTGGAAATGGAACTGGAAGCGCAACTGGCGGCATCATTTCCACCGCCGGGCGGCAAAGATAAGCTCCGGGCGATGTTCAAGTCGGATATCGGCCGGAACCGGATGGGAGTCCGTGCCGAAACGCGTGACGGCAAAATCTACTATTGCTATCCGATTACTGTTCTCGCCGGAAAAAAGCAGCAGTAAGGATTATCGCGGGGTGCGCATCATGGCCAGCGGCTGACGGACGCCGACGGGAGGCGGTCCGGCGCTTCTGCCGGTCTGCTGTCGGTTTTCCGGTCTGCCAGGTTCGGCGCTGTAGCCGGCGTCAAGCGGTTTTGGGTTTGGCTTCGCCGCAGATGCGGTTAATGACCTTGAAATAGCGATAGACCGGAATAAATTAATGTGAGGCGATGCCGGTATTTTGAGCTGCAGAGCAGCGGCATATTAATAGCACCCGTATACCAAAAACAGACAAGCTCCAGCGGAGCGGCATATTAATAATAACCGTACAGAATAGCGGGGGGGGAAATGGCAAACACCTATACGCAATTATACGTTCATGTAGTTTATGCCGTGGAAGGCAGAGACAATCTCATCTCCCCAAAATGGAAGGACGAACTCTACAAATACATCACAGGCGTAATTGCCAATAAAAATCAAAAATTAATGGCGGTAAACGGCATGGGCGATCATGTTCATATGCTGATCGGATTAAAGCCTGACTGCAATCTTTCCGACCTGGTGAGAGACATCAAAGCGAATTCAGCAAAATTCATTAATGAAAAGAAATTGGATTGCGGGCAAATTTGAATGGCAAATCGGTTTTGGCGCATTTACAATCGGGCAGTCACAAATTGACCGGACGGTGAAATACATTTCAAATCAGGAAGCGCATCACCGGGAAAGAACATTCAGGGATGAATACATCGATTTTTTGAAAGCATACAAGATTGATTTTAAAGCAGAATACATTTTTTGAAAATGCATGATGTCGTTTCCGCGGAGCTTTTAAGAGTCTTTATGGAATTTAAAGCTATTAATATGCCGCCCCGCCGGGGCTGTTAAAACCGATGGAACAGAAATGAAATTACAGGCAATTTTAATGCGATGTGCGTCAGTGTTCTGAGCTGCAGAGCAGCGGCATATTAATAGCAGCCACATATCAAAAACAAACAAGCTCCAGCGGAGCGACATATTAATCGCGCAATAATGGCGGGATAAGTTATTATTGGAATCGCATTTATTACTATAGCATAAGCATATCAAAGAAATTAAATGTCGCGATACCGGGACTATTAATATGTCGCCCCGCTGGGGCTAAAAACCTTTGGATTGGGTTCATGGCTATTAATATGTCGCCCCGCTGGGGCTAAAATTTTTATGGAACTCAAAAACTATTAATATGCCGCCCCGCCGGGGCTAAAATCTTTATGGAATTGAAAACTATTAATATGCCGCCCCGCCGGGGCTGTAACAGCCGTGAAATCAGGATAGCAATCGGAAGCGATTAATGTGATGTGCTCCAATGTTCTGAGCTCCAGCGGAGCGGCATATTAATAGCAGCCACATATCAAAAACAAACAAGCTCCAGCGGAGCGACATATTAATCGCGCAATAATGATATGGAATAAATTATATTCTGTGTCCCCCCTGGGCTATTAAAATTCATGGAATTGCGCCGCCAACGCTGGTGGCTTTTTTTCACCCTGCGGGACGTCAATTTTTTATCTGTAAATTTACGTTTAGTTTCTTGCAAAAAGCCGGGTGTCGTCTATTTTAGACGTTTTCATGTTCATCAATTAACATAAAGGAACGATATGCATTTAGAAATAGAAATGCAAGAACCAGATAAACCTGGCCCTAGTAGCCGGGCGGGATTCTTGTCGCTCCTGACTGTTCTTATCAAAAAATAGCCGCCATAAGCTGTTTGCAGAATTGTTTCAGGCAGCGCCGAAAATCTAAAAATTCACGCAGTTGACAGTATATTTTGTAATATAAAGTATGCTCCGTATTGATTGATTTTTAACTTTGGCAATTATGCTTAAACAAGATTAAGGCTATCTCATGGGATTTCTGGAAAAGACAAACAGAACGTCGCCAGTAGCTAAGACCGGCTCATTGAAAAATGATGACGTCAACGCCAGGAAGTTGTTGAGTCTATGCTCCCAGCCAGTGGGCGCCGCATTTCAGGAAATCGGCAGCACTCCGTCCGGGTTGAAAGGCGAAGAGGCCGAAGACCGGCTGGGCGAGTTCGGCGAGAATGTGTTCTTCAAAGGGCACACGCTGAATCCGGTTGTCGAAATTCTGATGCGCTTCAAAGATCCGCTGGTGATTCAGTTGCTGGTCATCTGCCTTATTTCTTTCTACATGGGCGATCTGCGGTCCCTGATTGTGGTCGGGGCGATGATCTTCATCAGCGTATTCCTCGCCTATTTTCAGGAAAAGATGTCCAGCAAGGCCGTCGAGAAGCTGCAAACCATGATCCACTCCTCGACGCTTGCGCTGCGTGACGGCGCGGAAGTGTTGATTCCGCTTAAAGATGTGGTTCCCGGCGACGTGGTCGTCCTGACCGCCGGTTCGATAATCCCCGCCGACGCGCGAGTTATTCAGGCCAAGGACTTCTTCGTCAGCCAGTCGGCGCTGACCGGAGAGTCGATGCCGCTGGAAAAATATGCCTGCACGGCTTCCGCCGCCGAGGGCAGCCTGATGGAACTGCCGAATGCCTGTTTTCAGGGCAGCAATGTGATCAGCGGTTCCGCCAAGGCTCTGGTGATCAATACCGGGGACAAGACTTTTCTGGGTTCGGTGTCAGCTTCGCTGACCAGAACCAAGGAGGATACCAGTTTCGACAAAGGCGTGGCGTCGTTTGTCTGGCTGATGATCCGGTTCATGCTGGTCATGGTTTTCGCCACGTTCATGATTGTGGGGATCACCAAGCATGACTGGATTCAGGCGCTGCTCTTCGGGCTGTCGGTGGCGGTCGGGCTTACCCCGGAAATGCTGCCGATGATTATGACGGTCTGCCTGTCCAAGGGGGCTATCGTGATGTCGCGCAAGAAGGTGATTGTCAAGAAGCTCAAGGCCATCCAGAACTTCGGCTCCATGAACATTCTCTGCACGGACAAGACCGGTACGCTGACCCAGGATAAAATCATTCTTGAACGGCATATCGACGTGATCAACCGGGAAAGCGACGACGTGCTCCGCTACGCCTACATGAACAGTTTCTACCAGACCGGACTGCGCAATCTGCTGGATAAAGCCATTCTTGCCAATAAAGACCTCGACGTCGAGAAAAACTGCCGCAAAGTCGATGAAATTCCGTTTGATTTCGAGCGCAAACGGATGTCGGTCATCATCGACTATGAAGAAACTCACGTGCTGATCTGCAAGGGCGCGGTCGAAGAGGTCTTCAACTCATGCGACAAATATCAGGTTGACGAGGAGATTTATCCGCTGATCGACATGATCAAGAGCGACCTGATTGAGGAATACCAGCGGCTCAGCGCCGACGGCTACCGGGTGCTGGCCATTGCCTACAACGAATTTCCGCGGACGAAGGAAGTATTCAGCGTCAAGGATGAAAAGGAACTGATTCTGCTGGGTTATCTCGCGTTCTTCGACCCGCCCAAGGACTCCGCCGCCAAGGCCATCAAGGCGCTGCACAATTCCGGGGTCGAGGTGAAAATTCTCACCGGCGACAATGAGCTGGTGACCCAGAAAGTCTGCGTGGACGTCGGTCTGGTGGTTAATAGAGTCGTCACCGGCAAAGAACTGGCGGAGATGGGCGACGAAGAGTTCAGCCGCACCATTAAAGACGCCAATGTGTTTGCCCGCCTGACCCCTTCTCAGAAGGAGCAGATTATCAAAGGGCTGCGCGAAATGGGCAATGTGGTCGGGTTCCTGGGGGACGGCATCAACGACGCGCCGGCCATGAAGGCGGCGGATGTGGGCATTTCGGTGGATACCGCCGTGGACATCGCCAAGGAATCGGCGGATATCATTCTGCTGGAACGCAGTCTGCTGGTGCTGGAAGACGGCATTATCGAGGGGCGGAAGGTTTTCGCCAACATCATCAAATACATTAAGATGAGCGCGAGTTCCAATTTCGGGAATATGTTCAGCGTGGTCGGCGGCGCTTACTTCCTGCCGTTCCTGCCGATGGCGCCGATCCAGGTATTGTTCAACAATCTGCTTTATGACGTTTCCCAGATCGGGATTCCGACCGACCATGTGGACGATGAATTCATCAAGAAGCCGCAGAAATGGGATATCACGTTCATCCGTAAATTCATGATGCGCATCGGGCCGATCAGTTCGATATTCGACTATGCCACGTTTTTCCTGATGCTGTATTTCTTCAACTGCGTTCTGTTCTCCAGCGCCGGCACGACGCCGGAAATGAAGACTTATTACGAACAGTTGTTCCACACCGGCTGGTTCGTCGAGTCGCTGCTCTCGCAGACTTTGATCGTCTATATCATCCGGACCAATAAGATTCCGTTCTTCCAGAGCCGGCCCAGCCCGTTCATGGTGCTGATGACGCTGCTGGTGATGGCCACCGCCTGCATTCTGCCTTATTCGCCGTTTGCGTCTTATCTGGAACTGGTGCCGCTGCCGTGGACCTTCTGGCCGTGGATGGCGCTGTTCATGTTAATGTACAGTATTATCACTCACTTTGTCAAAGTCTGGTTTAACCGTAAATTCGAGGTTGCTAAATGAAAAGTCTGTTAAATGCATTGCAGGAAGGCCGCCTGGTCGAACTTCCGGTCCATGAAAAAGAGAAAGTACTGGAATATCTGGCGATTCTGATTGAGGCCATTCCTGATATCGGCAACAAGCAGGATATCGTTGCCGCCGTCAATAAGCGGGAAAGCGCTTCCAACACCGGGATCGGCATGGGCGTGGCCTGTCCGCATGTCCGCGCCATCCGCGACGACGGCGAGCTGTTCTGCGCGGTGGGCTGGTCGCCCACGGGGATTGATTACGGTTCGCCGGACGGCAGGAAAGTCCATCTGGTAATCATGTATTATATTCCGAATTCGCAGCGCAACTCCTATTTGAAAGAAGTATCCGGCCTGGCCAAGGCGATCAAAAATACCGATGCCTTTCAATTTCTCTCCAGTATTCCAGACTTGCAGAGTTTGCGCGGCAAGCTGCTGGACTGGATGGAATTAGCCACCGACAAGGCGCTTCCGGATTTTAAAGCCCGGATGATCAAGCTGGAGGATAAACAGATGGTGGCCGCCAACGAGGCGGAACTGGTTAAAACGACGAAACTCACGGTGGTGCCGTTTTCGGTGCTGATCACGGATTCCCCCAAGTGTATGGTGCTGGCGAAAGATGCCGATCTGATGGAAAAACTGGAAGGGGCAAGCGATTTTGCCGCCATGTTCAATACCGGGCGCGATTTTGAGTATGCCGGGCATCACATCTCCGTGGTTTCGGAAGCAACTTTCGCCAAAGACCGTTTCTTATACGAGTGCGTCGCCGTCAAATAACTGGCACGGATGTTCCGCGTTCCCGTGCAACAAAAGGCAAGTTTTACGGAATAAATTTTGCATTCGCGCAACGGCGATTTAAATTAACATGCTGAGAATATATGTTCATTTCATTATTAAATATAATATAAAGGTAAAAAGCAGTGAGTACTAAAGGGGTAAAAAGCGACCTTTACAAGGCGGCGGGCGTGGATATCGACCTGGCGACGAATCTTCTGGGAAAAGTTAAAGCCCGGCTTGGCGCCACACGGCGTCCGGAAATGCTGGCGCCGATCGGCGGCTTCGGCGGCCTGTTCCAACTGGACCTGAGCAAATACAAGCAGCCGATACTGGTGTCCAGCATTGACGGCGTAGGCACCAAACTGATGGTTGCCGCAATGATGAATAAATATGACACCATCGGCTTCGATATCGTCAATCACTGCATCAATGACATTTCGGTGCAGGGCGCGGAACCAATTTACTTTATGGATTACATCGGCATCGGCAAACTGCGCAGCCCGCTTTATGAAAACGTGCTGTTCGGGATTGCCGACGCCTGCAAAGCCGCCGGCTGCGCCGTGCTCGGCGGCGAAACCGCGGAAATGCCCGGCATGTACGGCAACGAATTCGACCTGGTCGGCGTGATCACCGGCGTTGTGGAAAAAGACAAGCTGATCACCGGCGAAAACATCAAACCCGGACATCTGGCAATCGGACTGGCTTCGAACGGCCTGCACACCAACGGTTACAGCCTGGCGAGAAAAATACTTTTCGAACAGAATAAATATACGGTGAAGAGCAAGCCGAAAGGTATGGATGAGTCCATCGGCGAAGCGCTGCTGAAACCGCATACCTGTTACTGGGCCGCCATCAAGCAGGCCATGGATAAAGGTTTGAACCTGGACGGCATCGCCCATATTACCGGCGGCGGCCTGTATGACAATGTGCCGCGCGTTCTCCCCGCTAAAGTCGATGTTGTTTTCGACAGCAGCGCACTGCCGATGCCGCCGATTTTCAAGCTGCTTGTCGAAAAAGGCAAGGTCAGCCATGAAGAGGCATACCGCGTATTCAACATGGGTTTCGGCATGATCTGGTTTGTGCCTTCGCGTGAAGCCGCCAAGGCGTTGAAGATATGCAAGGCGTCCGGATTCAATGCCGCAATTTGCGGCGAAGTCGTAAAAGGCACCCGCCGCGTAACCGTCAACTGATTCTAAAAATTTAACATGGACCGGAAAATGAACGGGAATGACTGGATATCCAAAGCGCAATGGCTGAAAAGCATTGTCGAGAAACCGGCCGGGAAAGCATATTCCATGCTTTCCAGTTTCCTGCCCCGTTCCGGCGGAGAACCGTCCGAACCGTCCATGGCGGTAGCCGCCCTCATGGGAGCCGTGCTGTGGGCGGACGGGACATTGCAGGAAAAGGAAATAGACGAGTTCAGAAACATTCTCTCCAGGACGCATTCCCCGGAGATGGTGGATTATTTTGTTCATTCGCTCAAGAATTTCAAAGGGGCCGACATTACCGGACAATGCGCCCTGATCAGGCATCTGCCGGACGCTGAAAAACTGAAGATCATTACCGCGCTGCTCAAATTGAGCTGGGTGGACAATGATTATCACGAGTCACAGCGAACGATGATTGCCGGGATCGCCGCCAATCTGGATGTCAATGAAGAAGCGCTTAAACAACTGGAAGACGATGTGGCCAAGGATCATGAAAGCCGCAGAAGAATCTTGAAATCCGGCGCCGGAATAATCGTCGCCCTGATTGTAATCACGATTTTTATTCTTACCGCGACATTCCTTAAATCAGTGATTTTCGGGCTGATCCTGGCTTATGTTTTCCTGCCGCTGGAGAAATGGTACGAAAAGCAGTTCACTTCAAACACCTTTTTCATTAAACTGTTCAGTCTTTGCGCCAGTATGGTTTCTCCGTTAAAGACCATTGCCGCCAAATTTCGCAGCAACATGGAACCTGTTGAATTAAGTCCCGCGGAAATAGAAAAGAGGCAGCGCCAGGCACTGGTCGGAAAAGCGACGACAGCCACAATCACAACTTTTGTACTGATATGTTTTATCCTCGGGATCGCATTTGTCTCGCTGTCGGTCTCCTATGTCGCCGGCTTGAGCTCTTCGCTCCAGGAGTGGGTCGAGCAGCAGCCGGCCAAACCGGCAGTCGGCGGAGTCGCAGGTCAGGCCCAGGCCGCGCCCGGTTCCGAGTTTACTTCCGACGGGCACAGCCAGCTTATGCCGGTAGTCAAGAAATATATTGAAAAGCTGGAATCCCTGAAGCCGGAGCTGGAGAAGCTGCCTTTCGTCAAAGTTGCGGTATCAGAAGTCACAAAATTTCTCGCCGATGCCGGCAACCAGAAAGAGATTGTCGCAATGGTGCTGCAGAAATCCGGCGGCGTGTTTTCCTTTACCGCCAGTTTTATAAAAAGAGTGTTTTCGCTGCTGCTTGACGTGCTGCTTACGCTATTTTTCTTCTCGCTGATTCTGAAGACAATGGCGGATTACTGTTCCGTGCAGCAATGCGACGGCGATAAGAAAAGCGAATATTTGATCCGGGGCATATACAACAGCAAATGGCTGCCCGGCGCCAGCGAGGAAACGCTGTCGCGCGCCAGAGAGATTCTGCATAATATCATACTCAAACTGAAAATATGGGTGCGCGGCTACCTGACCATCATTCTTATCGAAAGCACGCTTTACACCATCATGTTCTTCATTCTCGGCGTCCCCTATGCGCTGATACTGGGCATCATTGCCGGGTGCACGGTGCTTCTGCCCTACATCGGGCCGTGTGCCAGCGCCCTGCTGACGCTCATTGTCTGCCTGGCGGCGGGAACCCATACCAGCATGCTGCTGCTGGTGGCGGTGGTCCTGACCTATGTCGCGATCACCGGAATTCTGGACCAGTTGTTCATTTATCCCACGGTCATCGGCGGGGCGCTGGGGCTTACCACGCTTGAAACAATCATTGTCGTGCTGCTGGGCGGACTTTTCTTCGGACTGACCGGGATGATATTCGCGGTTCCGACTGCGGCAGTATTAAAATATCTCATCCCGCAAATCTATAATTGCTGGAAATAATCCGGAAAGTTGAAAGCGAGAAAAGCGAGAAAAGTTGAAAGTGAAACAAGTTGATTTATTTTCAGGATTTATTCTGACTTTTTTTCTGGACTCAGATTTATAACCAAGGCGCTAAAATGAACTTGTTACGTTTTTTATCTGCGGCGGTTGCGGCAGTTATCCTGTCCGGCTGCTGTGCCGCCGCGCCGCGGCACACGGTATCCCAGGTTTCCACGATTGACGCGCTGCTGGCCGGAGTTTACCGCGGTCATGTTCCGCTGCGCCATCTGCTCGCTATGGGCGACACCGGGATCGGGACTTTCGACAATCTTGACGGCGAAATGATTATCATGAACGGCACGGTTTATCAGGTTAAAGCGGACGGTAAAGTGTATCTGCCCGATTTAAACATCACCACTCCGTTTGCCGCGGTGGTAAACTTCAAGGCGGATAAAACATTCACCCTGCCGGCCGGCACCGATTCCAAAGGCCTGACGGCAATCATTGATAAAGAAGCCGCTAACGGCAACCTGTTCTGTGCAATCGTCATCCATGGCTCATTCTCGAAAATGAAAACCCGGTCGGTTCCAGCCCAGCAGGAGCCGTTCAAGCCGTTAGCGGAAGTAACGAAGAATCAGCCGGTGTTCAATTTAAATAACGTTTCCGGCACGATTATCGGATTCAGGCTGCCGCCGTTTGTAAAAGGCATTAACGTGCCCGGTTATCATCTGCATTTTCTGAGTGAGGACCTGAAGAGCGGCGGACATATTCTGGATTTCGAACTTTCCGGCGGAAACGCTGAAATCAATATCTGCGACAAGTTCTTCATGCTGCTGCCCGGCAATGAAAAATTATTCAGTTCCACCGATTTATCCAAAGACCGCAGCGCGGAACTGAGTAAAGCGGAAAAATAATCCAATTGTTATTGCTCTTACTTGGCTCTGGGATGGGCTTTGTTGTAGGCTTTTTTCAGTCTTTCGGCGCTGACATGGGTGTAAATCTGGGTGGTGCTGAGATTTTCGTGGCCGAGCAGCTCCTGTACGCTGCGCAGATCGGCTCCGGCATCCAGCATGTGAGTGGCGAACGAATGGCGCAGCTTGTGCGGGGTAAGGTCCGGCGGCAGTCCGGTCGCCTTCAGATAAAGTTTCAGGTTGCGCTGAAATGATCTGGCGGTGAGCCGGGTCCCGTGTTTATTGACAAACAGCGGCGCGTTGTTCCGCTCGTTCGACGTGCGCAGTTTTCGCAGTTTCATATATGCCCGGATCGCCTTTACCGCCGGACCGCCGAGCGCGCAAAGCCGTTCCTTCTTGCCTTTGCCTTTGACTTTGGCAATGTCGCTGATCAGGTCGACATCGCTTAGATTGAGGCTTACCGCTTCATTGATTCGCAGTCCGCCGCTGTAGATGACTTCAATCAGCGCGGCATCGCGGGCCCCGGCGAACGCGGCGGAATCATCGTCTCTGGCGGTTCCTGATTCAGCGGCGCTCTTCCAGTACAGGGCAGGGGCGTCCGCCAGTCCTGAAACTTGATCCACCGACATGAAACGCGGCAGATTGCGTTCTTTTCTAGGCGAATTCAAACCGGAAAAAGGGTTCTTTTCGACAATATCCTCCCGCACCATGAACCTGAAAAAAGATCTGACGGCGGAAATTTTACGGAGCACGGAAGTTTTCGCCAGCCCGATTTTCTGGAGTTCCACGACCAGACTTCTGGCGGTGAACACATCCACTTTTTTCCAATCCTGAAAATCCGTCTCTTTCGGATACATCAACTGGATGAATTGCGCTATGTCCTGGCGGTAACTTTCAATCGTATGATTGCTCGCCTGGCGTTCATGCGTAAGATATTGCAGAAATGATTCAACCGGATTCATGTCAGTTTCTCTGTTATTTCAATTGTTTTTTCCTTGTTTAATATTACGTTAATATCACAGCATATTCAAATTGAACAGTAAAATTATAATTACATATAAAGAGGATTTTATATTTTATGATTAAAATGTGGAACATTATTTTAGGTGCGGCGATGATTTCGCTGAGCGCGTTCGGGGCGGAAACACAAAAGACTCAAGCACCTCAGGCGCAACAAGGACATGGTGGGATTACGGAATATTTTGTAACTCAAGCGATGAAAGGCA
Organism: Victivallaceae bacterium; assembly: GCA_041665605.1. Classification (GTDB taxonomy): domain Bacteria; phylum Verrucomicrobiota; class Lentisphaeria; order Victivallales; family Victivallaceae; genus CAIPAT01. The sequence goes on from JBAYIO010000078.1 coordinate 15,319, forward strand.
CGGTCAAATCGGCGGTGCTGAATGTCCGGGTCAAGCCGGGGCCGCGCTTCTCCGCCGTATCCAAACTTAAACGCGGCGACGATGTCGCGGTGCTGCGGCAGATGAAGGACTGGTACGAGATCGTGCTTCCGGCCGATGCATCGGTCTGGGTCGCGGCCTCGCAGTTGAAAGACGGCAAAACACTTTCCGAAACTAAACTCCGCGCCGGTCCGGGCGTGGCTTACGAAGCTTATACCAATACAGTGCCAGCCGGCATCGAAGTAAATGTGCTGGACAAGAGCAAACCTGACTGGACAAAGATCACAGCGCCTTCGACCCTGACCGGCTGGGTCAGCAGGGAATATATAAACGTCAGCGCCGAGGACGCAAAGAAACTTGAGCCGGATGCCGCCGCTGCTAAACCCGGCGACGCCAAAGATGTAAAGGCCGTTAAAGATACGGACAAAAAAGATGCCGTTGCCGCCGCCGCCAAACCGGATGATAAGAAAGCGACAACTGCCGATAAAGCTTCAAGCAAGGAAAAAACACTGCCGTTTATTGCGGACAGTGATAAAAACGTAACGCTCGAAGGGGATATTTATCCCCTGGACAAGAAAACCGCCGTTTATGTGACACACGCCTTGTTCAAACCGCAGAAAACCGGCGATCCAGTTCTCGTATGTTATCTTCATGCCTCGAAACTGAGCTTGGCACCATGGAATGAAAAGTCGGTCCAGATCAAGGGCAAACAGCGCATGGTGAGAAAATGGAAGACTCCGGTAGTTGAAGTGGAGAAAGTGACCGCGCAACTTCAAGGAAATTAATTATGCGTAATCTGCTTTTGGTATTGATTCTTTCCGGAGCAGCCTGCAATACGGCTTTTTCCGCGGAACCGGTTACAAAAACTGACGAGGCCGTTATTCAGGAGTTGCGTTTATCTCCCGAGAAATATCTGTTAAAGCATGTTTCGCTGAAAGTCAGATTTAATGCGTTTAAGAATAATTTGCCGAAATATGCATTAGTCTCAGGGATGAAAAGCGACACGTACTTATGGCTGAATGTCCATCCGGAGCCTTTACCGGTTTTTATGTTGAAGAAAGGCGCGGATTTGGAGATGAAGCGGGGTGCTGAGTTTACGCTGTATTGCAGGGTGCAAAAATTCAGTTCCACGCGCTTTGTAGGATATTATCTGCTGGTTGAACGCATTGAAGCGGAAGATAAACAGGGCGAAGAGTCCGGTGTCAAAGCCAAAGATGTGAAAAAATCCGGCAGTTCGACAGCAGTCAAACGTGAATCTCCTGTCGAAACTCCTGCCGCTTTAGAATAGTACAGCTAATCTTCAAACTGAAAAAAATGAATTATAAATACTCAAGGAGATTTCTGATGAAAAGATGCTTAGTTTTTTGTGCGACATTTTTTGCCGCAGTCAATCTTTTCGCAGTCGGCCCGGAGGTGCAGACTCCGCAGGACGCGGAAATAATGGCTAAACGCGATGCTGATTCTGCCGCTAAACGCATTGAAATGGCGTCAGTGGTGAAAATTTTCACGGTAAGCAGCCAGCCGGATTATTACCAGCCCTGGCAGAATCAGGGACAGCGTCAGTCAACCGGGTCCGGCTTTGTCATCGCCGGCGGCAGGATACTGACCAATGCGCATAACATTGCCAATCAGACATTTGTCATGGTGCGCAAACAAAGCGACCCCACCCGTTTTATTGCCAAGCTGGAGTTTGCCGGTCATGACTGCGACCTGGCGATTCTGAAAGTGGACGATCCGAATTTTTTCAAAGACCTTCCGCCGATGACGCTCGGGGAAATGCCCCGGCTGCAGGATAAGGTTTCCGTTCTCGGCTACCCGGTCGGCGGCGATAATATCTCGGTTACGGAAGGCGTGGTTTCAAGAATTGAGCCGATCACCTATTCCCACAGCGGCGTCAATCTGCTGGCCGTCCAAATTGATGCGGCGATCAATCCCGGCAACAGCGGGGGACCGGTCATGGATAACGGGAAAGTGGTGGGAGTGGCGTTCCAGGGGCTGACTCAGGCTCAGAATATCGGATTCATTATTCCGATGCCGGTGATTCGTCATTTTCTCAAGGACATTGAGGATGGAGCTTTTCAGGGGTTCCCGGATTGTCCGTTTGACGCCATGAAAATGGAGAATCCGGACTTGAGGCGCTGGATCGGCATGACGCCGGACCAGTCCGGCGTCATGATTAAAGACTTGCCGCCGCTGCTGAAGAAGAAGGGCATTTTTAAAGTCAATGATGTGGTGCTGGAGATTGACGGAGTGAAAATCGCCAATGATGCCACTGTCCCGTTCCGCCAGACCGAAGTAATCTTCTTCGCCAATATGATCTGGGAAAAATATATCGGCGACAACTGCCGCTTCTCCATTCTGCGCGACAAAAAGAAAATTGAGATAAATTACAAGCTGGAAAAACCTGAACGTCTGGTCCCGCCGCGTACTTTCGACAAACTGCCGGTTTATTATATTGTCGGCGGCCTGGTCTTTGTGCCGCTTACCACCAACTATCTCGACTGCTGGGGCGGTTACTGGGCGAAAGCCCCGCGCGAACTGGTCAATTTCATGTTTGACGGTGAAATCACCTTGAAGCGGGATGAGGTTGTAGTGCTGTCCATGGTGCTGGCGGACGGCATTAATATTGGTTATCAGGATATCAATGCCGCCGCAGTGATTAAAGCCAACGGCATTAAGTTGAAAAACCTGAAGCATCTGATTGAAATCATTGAAGGCATGGACCGCGGATTTCTGGAACTGGAGTTGCAGTCTAGAGATAAAGTCGTTCTGGATATAGCCGCCAGCCGGAAAGCCACCACTGAGATTTTGGCGCGTTACCGGATTCCGGCCGACAGAAGCGAGAATTTCAAGCAGGAATCCGCCGGTTTCAAACTGCCGCTTATTCCGAAATTATTTTGATGTAACTGTCGTCGTTCTGGAAGATGCCGTTTTCCGCGGATACTTCCAGCGTCATCTTGTATTGGATGCTGTTTCCGGCATCCTCTGCTTTGCTGAGCAGCGGGTTGAATATTCTGACCTGCCTTAAACGGACCTGGCTGCGGCCCGCCCGGACTTCTACCTTGTCTGAAGGCAGCAGTTCGTGCCCGTCTACTTTCAAACTGGCGACAAGCATCCGTTTGGTCGGCGAACTGATGTCCAGCACCGGCGTGATGACCGCCAGTCGCCGTTCATTTGCCGTCGTCATCTCAATTTCATAAGAAATTTTATCTATCTCAATACCGAATTTTTCAAAGATCATGTCAATCCTTTTTGCGTTACCCCATAAATATATGGTTTATCCTGGCGAAATCAATATGGGGAACGGTATAAATCAGGAAGGAGCCACAATACCATTGTCTTGATTTATTCTGCCTTCCGCTTCCAGTATTTTACTTTTCCGGATTTATTCTGACTTCCGGCTCCTGGCTTCCGGCTTCCGGCTTCCTGAATTATAAAGTTTTGGTAATTTTTCTTACAGACAGGCTTGAATCTGGGAAAAAAAAGAGTAAATTCGTTATCTCTGTTTTATGAAATAATATTGTCACAGGATTATTGAGCGTAACAACCGTAATCAATCCTGGAACTGATATATAGTTTTTAAACAAATTGTAAGAAAAGGGTTAAATTAAAATGAAAAGAACGTATCAGCCGTCGAATAAGAGAAGGAACCGCAGAATCGGTTTTATGGCCAGAATGTCCACCCGCGGTGGCAGACAGGTTATCGCGCGCCGCCGCCAGAAGGGCCGTGCCAGACTGGCTTTGTAATTTTTTAATAAGCTGAGCAGCCGGAACAGGATTTTGATCCTGAAGTTCGTGCGCATAACTCAATGGATACCGTTTTAAGCTTTGAAACAGACGCTAAAATCATCTGACAAATTACGCTTGAAATCGGAATTTGATTATGTTCGCGAACACGGCAGAAAGTTTGTTGGAGGGTTGTTTATTCTGGTTGTGGCTCCGTCTCCGGATGACAAATTGCGTTGCGGAGTAATATGCGGAAAGAAGTACAACAAGAAAGCCGTGACCAGAAATCGTGCACGGAGACTTCTGTGGGAGTCTTTCCGGATGCTGAAGACGAACCTCGCGCACGCTCATCTGGTGATGATTCCCCGGCAGAGAATGATGGAGTCGAAACAGCAGGAAGTTCAGGAACAGATGCAGAATCTGTTCAAAAAGTCCGGTCTTTCACCGGTGTTGTCAAATCTTTCAGATTAACTTGGATCGCGGTCGGCGCGATTAAAATTTATCAATGGACGATTTCGCCGCTGCTTCCGCGCTGTTGCCGTTTCACTCCCTCATGCTCACAATATGCGATTGACGCTTTTAAGCTTCACGGTATGCTTAAAGGTTCGGCGCTGACCGTGTGGCGGCTGTTGCGCTGTCAGCCTTTCGGTAAGGGCGGTTTCGATCCCGTGCCCCCCGGGCGGACAGCCGGAAAAAAATAATGAACGAAGGAATTCGATAATTGTGAAGTTTGATAAAGAGACTATCGTTGCTTTTGTGATATGCGTTGTCCTGCTTTTCGCCTGGACCCCGATATGCAAAATGTTCGGATGGATGCCGGAAGAACCGCGCCCCGCCGTCAGTGTTCAGGAAAATGCCGCCGTCCCTGCTGAAAAAAACACCCCAGCCCCCGCTAAAGATACTGCGCCGGTCAAACCGGCTGATGCCGCGAAAGCGATTGTACGCGTGCCGGATGTCCTTGAAGCCATTCCGCCGCAGACCATCCTCAATAAATATTTTACGATGGCGATTGACCCGGCTTCCGGAACCGTTAAATCCGTGGTGCTGGACAAATACATGAACTACGCGCATACCGGCAAAATCACCCTGGATAAAAATATCGAGCCGGGCGCGCTGGCGGTATTTAATTCCAAACCGTGGAAAGTCCTGGAGGTTATTGACAACAACCGCAGCTCGGATAAAGCTTTTTCCGTTGCCAGAAAACTCGCGGACGAATCCGGCAATGTTTTTCTGCTCACCCAGAACTGGAATATCGTTGACGATTACACTACCGATTACACCGTTTCTTTTAAGAATACCGGTCGCAATGAACTCAAGTTTGAAAAGATCTCAATCAACAGCGGCGGCCTGCAGCCACTGCTGCATCTGGCCGGCGACAAGATTACCACTGAAACCCATTGCATTGATTTTATGACTGTCAGCGGCACTCTGTTTGATTTATACGCCAATGCCAAGGAGAAGGACTTCGTGGTGCAGCCTGGCGAGCCGGTAACGTGGACTGGCGTCGGTAATAAATATTTTGCCTGTCTGCTGCTGCCGGAAAAACCGTTTGACGCCGGCGTGGTCCAGTCCAGAGAAGAGATTGTTCCCGCCGAAAAAGATAAGTATTTCACCGCCGGGATTGGCGGCGCTTATAAAAATGTCACAGTAGCCTCCGGCAAGGAACTGACTTTCAAGTTTAAATACTATGCCGGGCCTAAAATCCTGAAAGATCTGAAGAAGTTCGATGACTCCTCCTCCAGAATCATGCATCTGGCCTGGGGGCCGCTGGACTGGGTGGCCAAATTCATGCTGGTGGCGCTGATTATGCTGAATGGCTTCTGCAACTCTTACGGCTGGAGCATCATTGTCCTGACCATTATTGTCCGCATTGTTTTCTGGCCGATAACCCAGAAGGCAAACAACTCCATGAAGAAAATGCAGAAACTTCAGCCGAAAGTTGCGGAAATCAAGGCGCAATTCAAAGACAATCCGCAGCAGATGAATGCCAAAGTCATGGAATTGTATAAAATCGAGAAAGTCAATCCGCTCGGCGGATGCCTGCCGATCCTGCTCCAGATCCCTGTATTCTTTGCATTATACGCGACGCTTGACGGCGCCGTTGAACTCCGCCAGGTCTCCTTCCTCTGGGCCGCTGACTTGTCCAGACCGGATACCATCGCGGTGATCTTCGGCATTCCGCTCAACCCGCTTGTACTGGTTATGACGGCGCTGATGGTGCTGCAGCAGAAAATGACTCCTGCTCCAGCCGATCCGATGCAGCAGAAAATGATGATGTTCATGCCCGTAGTTATGCTTTTCGTCCTGTATTCCCTGCCTTCAGGGCTTACATTGTACTGGACGGTCAGCCAGGTATTCAGCATTCTGCAACTCTACATGACCCAGAAAATGGGCAAGGATCAACCGGCAGCCGATAAGAGTCAAAAAAACAGCTTAAAGAAAGCTTAAACTGCCTAAACCGCAAAAAAGGAGTGTAACACACAATGGAAAACACCGAAAAAATGGAAGAGATCAAAGTCAAAGTGTCCAAGACGCTTGCCACGATGCTTGACTACCTCGCGCTGGACGCAAAACTCAAAATCGAAGACAAAGGTTCCAAACTGGCCGTCATTATCGCCTCCGAGGATGCCGGACGCATTATCGGACGCAAAGGTCAGACCCTTGAAAGCCTTCAACTGCTGCTCAACCGCATGATGTTCAACGCCGAACCGGACTGTCCCAGAATCGTTCTTGATATTGACGGATATTCCAGAAATAATACCCGCCCCGGCGGCGAAGGCGAAGGCGATGAACGCGACGACCGCCGTGACCGCGGAGACCGTGGAGACCGTGGAGACCGTGGAGACCGTGGCGGCCGTGACCGTCGCGACAGAGGTGGTGACCGCCGTGATGACAGAGGCGGTGACAGACGCGACAGCAGAGGCGGACGTGAACGCAATGAAGAAGACGAAGCCGCTCATGAAGAGACCCTGCGCATTCAGGCGCTGGATGCCTCCAAGGAAGTTAAACGCTGGGGCGAACCCGTCGTCCTGCCCCCGATGAATTCACATGACCGCAGAATTATTCACATCACTTTGGAGGAAGATCCTGAGATTGTCACCGTCAGTGAAGGCGAAGGTTCTCTGAAAAAAGTCGTAATCTCGATAAAAAAGTAACTTTTAATTTATATTTGAGGTTGCTTTTTAGTTTTTTGATACTATTATAAAGGTCTCGTACTTCTACGATGACCTTTATTATGTCGGAGCGTGGCTCAGCCTGGCTAGAGCGCTGCGTTCGGGACGCAGAAGTCGGAGGTTCAAATCCTCTCGCTCCGACCATTTCCCCCCTTCATCCCTCAACGGGATAGTTTTTGCCTAATCGCTTTATTTCTAATACCTTGTAGATTGATATTTCGGTTAACCGGCTCTATGATTAGCATTGCACCGAGTCGCAGTTAGTGAATCTGTCAATCGTGAAAAGTGCTAATAAATTTACACAGTCAGAATAATACCGTGTTATTACAAATTCAATGGTGATGAATAATCACACGATTATAATAAAAGCAAATAAGTGAAACCATGATGAATTATAAAAGGATATACGGCAAAGGTAGAGTTTGACGAAGAAGCGGAAATATTTTTCGGCACGGTAATCAACATCAGGGACACCATTACTTTTCAGAGCTAAAGAAAGAATTTGAATTGTCGGTTAATGATTATCTGGAGTTTTGCAAAAAACTTGGCAAAGCGCCGGCAAAACCATACTCCGGACGTTTTGTCCTGCGGGTTGACCCTGAATTGCACAGCAAACTGCACACTGAAGCAATACTGCACCATCAAAGTCTGAATGATTTTATTCAAAATCAGCTTCAACATGCCGTGGCGCACTGATTGAAATCTCTTTAAATAAACCTAAAACAAGCCCGGTCGTAAATTGAATTTATCGCCGTTGCTTATCGGTATAGTCCGTTTTGATGACTGACGCTATGATACCACTCCGCCGCTTTGGCTTTATCCTGCGCTACGCCTCGGCCATGTTCATACATCCAGCCCAGTTTGGATTTTGAAATCCGGTAGCCGGCCTCGGCGGCTTTCTGGATAAATTCAAAGGCTTTGACATCGTCTTGTGTCACGCCTTCGCCATGCAGATACATAATTCCGATTTTGTGCCGGGCTTCAGTATGTCCGGCCTCGGCGGCTTTCAGGTACCATTCCGCCGCTTTGGCATAATCAGGTGCTGCCGTGCCGCCGCTTCCCGTATAATATTTATACCCCAATTCAGCTTGAGCATCGGTATATCCGGCCCTGGCGGCTTTCTGACACCACTTATCCGCTTTAGCTTCATCTTTCCCGGTGCCGCTGCCGGATGCATACATGATGCTTAATTCATATTGCGCGGCTGGAATACCTTTTTCCGCATTTTGCCGGAATTGTTCAAAAGTTCCGGAGTCATCCTCCTGGTTCGCGTCGGTTGCGGTCTTAATTGCTTCATGCTTTGATTCAGCTATCAATTTGAACTCTATTGCACCGGCTCCCAGCAAAAGGATGATTACTGCTGCAAAAAAAGTTCTTTCCAGTATTAAAGACTTTTCAAAATAAGCAAAAAACCATTTCATGGACAAATCTCTTCATCAATATTATTAATTACTCTAAAACCTGCAAAGGAATAATAAATTAATACATGTAAATGCATATTGCAAGCTGTAATTCCATGATTTCAGGCCGTTTGCAAATATTGGAAGGGTAAAACACAAGGCGTCTGGCTGAGCTGTTTGCAGTCTCGGCAACCGGCAGGCTTAACTGTACCGTTTATTTTCCGGTTTGACGCGGGAGTTTCCACAACATGCGGAGAAAATCGAGGATCACTTTCATGCTCAGTTTGCTCTGTCCGTGAATCCGTTTATTGAAAGTGATGCCGCATTCGGCTACGCGGCACGGCTTGCCGGCATGGGTTAGCAGATAAAGCATTTCCAGCATGATTTTGAAGCCGCGCGGACTGAGTTTTGATTTAATTTCGTTAAAAGCGGTTTTTCTGACGGCAAAAAATCCGGACATGGGATCTTTGACGGTGACTTGGAGAAAGAGTTTGGTCATCAGGGCGGCCGAGCGGCTGATGATGACGCGTGAAAGACTCCATTTTTCGGCGAAACCGCCGCCCTCGACATATCTGGAGCCGATCACGAAATCGCTGTTTTCCAGGCTTTTGAAAATCGCGGGCAGATCCTTGACGTCGTGCTGCATATCGCCGTCCATGCAGCAGAGGAATTCGCCTGCCGCGGTTTCAAACCCCTTGACGATGCTGGGGCTTAACCCGGGGATGCCGTTGTTGAGAATGCCGCGGATATTGCTTTTATCTTTGCCGTAATCGTTGACCGCCTGGCAGGTGCCGTCCGGAGAGTTTTCGTCAACGACCAGGATTTCGAAATCCTGCAGGCCGCAGCCTTCGAGGCGTTTGATCAGCGGGACGATGTTTTCTCGTTCGTTCAAAGTCGGGATGACGATTGAATATTTGATACTGCTCATATTGGCTCTCCGGTTGTTATCAGGCTTGCTATTTTATCTTTGAACGGCGGGGTCAAAATACCTTTTTCAGTGATAATGCCGGTGATCAAATTATTGGGTGTGACATCGAATGCCGGATTATAAATTTTTACTTCGGAAGGCGCAGTCTGGCGGCCGAAGCCGTTGCGCACTTCCTCCGGGGAGCGCTGTTCAATGGGAATGCCGCTGCCGTCGCGCAGGGTGATGTCAATCGTTGAATATGGTGCGGCGACGTAAAACGGGATATTGTGGAATTTAGCCAGAATGGCCACCCCGTAAGTGCCGATTTTATTGGCGGTATCGCCGTTGGCGGCAATGCGGTCAGCTCCGACAATGGCCAGATTGATCTTTCCTTCCTTCATGACCTGCGCGGCCATATTGTCGCAAATCGTGGTGATGTCCGCGCCGGCTTTGGCGAGTTCCCAGGCGGTCAGGCGGGAACCTTGCAGCAGCGGACGGGTTTCATCGGAGAACACCTTGACCCGGATGCCGTTTTCCAGCGCCGAGTAAATCGGCGCGAGGGCGGTTCCGTAATCGCCGGTAGCCAGCGCGCCGGCGTTGCAGTGGGTCAGTACGCCCATGCCTTCTTTCATCAGCGGCATGCCGTGTCTGCCGATTGAACGGCACATCTGTATATCCTCCGCCAGTATATTTAAAGCTTCTTCCAGCAGTGCGTCTTTTAATTTACAGATATTTTTTGAAGAAAAGGATTCAGTAGTCACGCGGTTTACGCAACGGTCGAGAGCCCAGAAGAGGTTGACTGCCGTCGGCCTAGATTCGGCGAGGCGCATGGCGGCCCTGCTGACTGCCGGAGTAAACTCTTCGGGAGTGGTGAAAATCTGTTTTCTGATGACTGCCGCCAGTCCGAGCGCCGCGGCGCAGCCGATAGCCGGGGCGCCTCTGACCACCAGGCGTTTGATGCAGGAATAGATTTCTTCCAGATCGTCAGACTCGACGTAGGCGAGTTCCATCGGGAGCAGGGTTTGATCTATCAGCCGCAGCTTTCCCGGGATCCCGCAAAGGTCTGTGGAAAATTCTCTGACACATCTGCCATTTTGGCATATCCAGCTTACCGGGTCAAGCATAGCGGCAATCCTTAATAGTTGAATTCTGTTATTTCGTTTTTTCCGGATTTTCTATTTTCTCCGGCTTGTTTGATTTCTCCGGCTTGTCTGCTTTTTCGGGCTTGTCTGCTTTTTCGGGATTTTCTATTTTCTCCGGCTTGTCCGGTTTTTCCTCACTAGTGTCCTTATAATCAATGCCCAGCTTGGCCAGTTCGCCGCCAGCTAGAATGATGCTGCCGTTTTTAGGATCGCTGACGAGCGAAGGGATGGTAGTGGTTTTCTTGTACACTTCCCGTTTCTCAAGAGTGCCTTTGATGTCGAATACGAAGTAACTGAAAATCTTGGGGGACAGCGGCAGCAGCACATGCAGCCGGCTGAAATTATCCGTGTCGAATTGAGGTTGTTCGTCGCCTATTTCAACTCCGAAACGTTTAATTGAATAGGCGGTATTATCGTCCTCCACTACCAGATAGTAAATTCTTCTGGAGCCTTCATAAATAGTTCTGATATTGAAAAGACGGGTGCCGATTTTCTTTGACTTGTCTTCGGAGTCGGCTTTAGTTTTCGCATCGGTATTCATGAATTCAGGCACACCAACGCTCCGCGACCACAGCAGATGCCCTTCTGAAACGTTGAAATAGCAATCGTTTGAACGGTATTCCTCTTTAAACAGGGCATGGGTTACATATGCCATTATTTTATATTTGCCCGGAGTCTTTAAATTGTAGTACCGTGTTACCGGAACGACAAATTCCTTGGTTTCCCCGGCCTTTAGAATGGTGCCGACCATTGGCGGCGTTGCCTGGGTCATTTTTACCAGTGGAATATTCTGGGAGTCACGGATTTCAAAAAGCAGATCCCCCTGAAGTTTTTCATCGTGTCCGAACGCGATCGCGTGACCGCTGTCGTTGCGCATCACAACTTTGGCAAAAATCTTTTCAAACTGAATGTAATTCGGACGGCTCATTGAAAGATCAATGGCGATCTGGGCGTTCACGGCGCAAGGCAGAAGACTGCATATTCCCGCCAGCAGGCATAACAGCATTTTAACGGACATTTTCATTTACGGCTCCATTGTTGATGAAATGTTTTAATTTATCCATGATTTTGTCAAATTCCAGTTTATGACATTCAAAAGTTCCCCGCGGACATTTTCGTTTGAGGCATTTTATGCAAGGCAGATCAGCCTGGAAAATGTAGTGCCTGTCGCCGTACGGCCCGGTTTTGGCGGGATCTGTGGGGCCGAAAAATGCGAACACGGTCTTATTCATGGCGGCGGCAATGTGAATCGGGCCGCTGTCATTGCTGATAATGAATTCACACCGGCGGATTGTTTCAACCAGTTCGCCGATGCCGGTTTTGCCGGTCAGGGATATAATCCCGGCAGCGGCTGCCGACTTAATGATTTCGTTTGAGGACTGGCTGTCGGCTTCGGACCCGAGAATAAGAAACTTTAACTCAGGGTGCAGTCTGCTGACGGCGGCAATGATTTCCGCGAAGAAAGCGGGGGGCCAGCATTTGCTTTGCCAGCGAGCCCCCGGGATGATCCCGACAACCCGGTCAGACGGCGCTATGCCGGATTCGCGCAGCAGTTTTTCCGCTTTTTCAGAAAACTCCTTGACGGGCTGCAGAAAAGGATTGGCAATAGTGTTTTCAGAATTCAGCAGTTGCCGCATCATGCTGAGGTTTTTGTCTACGGCATGGAGCTCTGAATCCGGTACAATAATTCTTTCGGTGTAAAAGAATTTTGCCGCCGGTTCTTTAGGCGAAGCGAATCCGGCGATCCGGCGGCACCTGGCCAGCCATGCGAAAAGTGCGCTGCGGAACAAACCTTGAAAATCTATTACCAGATCATAACGCTTCTGTCTTATTTCAGTAAATAATTTTAAAAAGTGCGGAAGAAAAGTTTTAACGGAACCGAGTTCTTTGCGCCTGAAGAAAATGATCCGGCGGATGTTCGGGCAGTATTTAAGCACATCGGCAAAGGCGGGATGCACGAGCCAGTCTATTTCCGCGTCCGGATGTGCGGCGGTCAGAATTGCAATCGCCGGGAATACATGGAAAATGTCGCCAAGACTGCTTGGTTTGACGATTAAAACTTTAAATTTCTTATCGGATTCCATTGAAAAATCCCTTTGTCGGGGCGATGTCAGCAAAAAATCGAATTCGTCCGTAAACTATTTAAAATCAGTTTCCGGTTTCCAGTCTTAACGCAAGACGTTCCGGCAGGCCGGCAGCGATAATTTTTGTTTGCGCTGATGCAATGTCATAAGGCACCCGATACCTGGTGACGGTCTTCGCCTCGGTATCGTAAATCGCGAATGAAGCTCTGGGGTCACGGTTTCTCGGCTGGCCTACGCTGCCGACGTTGAACAGATATTTAAATCCGGTTTTCAGTTCCACCGGCAGGCAGTCTGATTCCGTGACATCTTTCGGGAAAAGTCCTTCTTCAAATTTATATGCCCAGCCCTGTATTTCTTCAATCGGCTTTTCCGACATTGAAGAAATCGGCTTCTTGCAGAACGCGATTGGCACGTGTGAATGTCCGCAAAAGCAGAGCTGGGTGAACTGATAAGTGAAATTGTCCGCGGCGTGATGGGCGTCAAAGATATATCCCCAGTTTTCCGGGGAATCAAGCGTGGCATGAACTATTGTGATATTTGTGCCCTGAACAGTGGCCCGGTACGGCATGCTGGCCAGCCAGTGCTGTTCTTCAGCGGTTAACTGTTCTTTCGTCCAGATCACCGCTTTTTTCGCATGGGGATTGAACCCCTCCATTTCATCGTCGCTGTTGGATGCATAATCATCATGATTGCCTTTGACGATTGCCACCAGCGGAAGGGCTCTGATTATTTCCAGGCATTCCCTTGGTTCGGCATTGTATCCGACAACGTCGCCCAGGCAGATATATTTATCAATTTGAAGTTCCTGGCATTTTGCCAGAACTACCGTCAGCGCCTCGGTGTTAGCGTGAATATCACTCAAAATTGCATATTTAGCCATTATATGATTTCCAGTTTCTATTTGTCAATGATCAGCGATCTCAGCGGATATTTATTCAACACTTTTCTGCCGTTTAGGAAGGCAAGTTCTATGATAAATTCGATGCCGATTATTTCGGCATTGAGTTTTTCCAGAAGCGATACTGCGGCCTGGGCGGTTCCGCCGGTAGCCAGCAGGTCGTCAATCAGCACAATCTTATCGCCGGGCGCGGCTGCGTCTTCATGAACCTCGACAGTGGCTTCGCCGTATTCGAGCGAATATGACTGGCGGATTGTCTTGTACGGCAGCTTGCCGGCTTTACGGACAGGAATGAACCCGCAGCCAAGTTCAGCCGCCAGCGCCGCCCCGAATATGAAGCCGCGCGACTCAATCCCGGCAACATACCTGGGAACGTTGTTTCTGTAAGGTTGTGCGAGATAATCGATGAGTGCGGAGAAAATTGCGCCATCCTGCAGTAAGGGGGTAATATCTTTATAAATGATGCCCGGTTTGGGGAAATCAGGGACATCCCTGACCGCTGCTCTGATTTTCTCTACGTTCATGTTCGAGCGTTCCTTTCGCTTCCTGCCTTTTTAAAAAATTGAAGCGTGACTGCAGAATAAGCCGGATTCTGTACCTTCATTGCTGAAGGACGGCAATCATCTATCTAAGCGACCAGTACCCGGGATTCATAACGCTGCGAGCAGCAGCATCATCCTCTATTTGGTCTTGCTACGGGAGGGGTTTGCATTGCGACGCGGCTTACGCCTGCGCCCGGTGGGCTCTTACCCCGCCATTTCAACCTTACCCGGCTTTTCAGCCTGGCGGTATTCTTTCTGTGGCGCTGTCCTTCCCGCGGCTTATAGTCCGCGGTATCCTTCTTTTCAAAAGGACTCCCTGCTCTGTGTAGTCCGGACTTTCCTCTCC
>JBAYIO010000079.1:0-28942 GCA_041665605.1 Victivallaceae bacterium
CTAATTTACGACGAGAAGCTCTGTCCGGCTGACAAGGCAGGCAATACTTTACTCGCGGCAACTGATATTGGCGCAGGCGTGGACAACTGGGTCGGCTTCGGCGACGCCGCCGACTTCTACAAGATTGTCATGACAGACACCGGAATCCTGACGCTGGGCTTGAGCGGCTTGAACGGCAATGCGGATATGACACTGCTGGATGCCAAAGGCAAAGCGTTGAAGAGTTCCGCAAACACCGGAATCAATCCCGAAACGATTAGCGCCGGATTGGCACAAGGGACTTATTACGTTAAAATAACTCCGGGTACCGGCGTAAACGATGCCGCGTATACACTAATTTACGACGAGAAGCTCTGTCCGGCAGACAAGGCAGGCAATACTTTACTCGCGGCAACTGATATTGGCGCAGGCGTGGACAACTGGGTGGGCTTCGGCGACGCCGCCGACTTCTACAGAGTTGTCATGGCGGACACCGGAATCTTGACGACGGGCTTGAGCGGCTTAACCGGCAATGCGGATATGACACTGCTGGACGCCAAAGGCAAAGCGCTGAAGAGTTCAGCGAACACCGGAATCAATCCCGAAACGATTAGCGCCGGATTGGCACAAGGTACTTATTACGTTAAAATTACTCCGGGGACCGGCGTAAACGATGCCGCGTATACACTGACTTACGACGAGAAGCTCTGTCCGGCAGACAAGGCCGGCAATACTTTACTCGCGGCAACTGATATTGGCGCAGGCGTGGACAACTGGGTCGGGTTCGGCGATACCGCCGACTTCTACAAGGTTGTCATGGCAGACACCGGAATCTTGACGATGGGCTTGAGCGGCTTAACCGGCAATGCGGATATGACACTGCTGGACGCCAAAGGCAAAGCGTTGAAGAGTTCCGCAAACACCGGAATCAATCCCGAAACGATTAGCGCCGCATTGGCACAAGGTACTTATTACGTTAAAGTAACGCCGGGTACCGGTGTGAGCGATGCAAATTACACCATGACTGATCAAATCAGTTATTTTGCTGGCGATACCAAAGATAATGCGGGGAATAATATTGCCGCGGCAAAACCCATCGATGAATCACTCCAGACCGGCTGGGTAGGTTTGGGCGACAGTGATGATTACTACAGATTTGATTTGGCGGCTCCGGCCCGGGGAACTTTGCGCTTGTATGATATGACTGGCGGCAATGCAGACTTGTCTCTGTACGATGCAAATGGCAAATTGCTGCAGAAATCAACTAATGCAGCAGTGCTTGAAGATATTATTGCAGGCAGTCTTGCTGCTGGAACCTATTACGCCAGAGTCACTGCCGTAACCGGCAATATTGATTACAAGCTGGACTTCAGCAAAAAGAATATTACAGGGATGCTCGCAAGCTGATATCCACAATACGGAGTATCAGAGCGATGCTTCAGCCTTCGCGCTGTATTTTTTTAGTCTAATTTTCTCCATAAACCATTTTTCCCTTTTGTAAAAATGCATTTAAGATTTAAATTTAAGTTTGATATTTTCTTAAGTATCTTTGGTTTCATAATCTTTTCAGTGCGATTTGCGTGTATGAAATATTTAAGTTCCGTGCTTGTGCGAACCCGGTAACAGTTGCCCGCGGAACCTAAGGAATAATGATGGATAGTGAACCGTTTTTTCTTGAAGTAAATGATGCTTTTCCAGTCAACAGGCTGGTGCATCAGCTTATTTCTGATCAGGCCAGACAATATCCCGACCGCATCGCACTGGTTGAAGGCGACAAAGAACTCACTTATGGCGAACTTGACGGGATTACCGACTCCATTGCAGCCGGGATGATTGCCGGCGGCATCAAGTCTGATGAAGTTGCAGGCGTCTATATTGACCGCTCGATCAACTATATAATCGCACTTCTGGCAGCAGTCAAAAGCGGCGGATGCTATGTACCGATAGACCCGGACATTCCGGCGGAACGGCTGAGCTTCATTATCAATGACACCGGCTGCAGACAGATTCTCAGCGAATCTCAGTATGCCGGTAAATTATCCGGCTTCGCGGGCAGAGTGATTCTGCTCGACAAGCTGGATTTATCCGCACTGACACCGCTGTCCACCCCGCCGGTCATCTCCCCCTCCTCGCTGGCATACATCATGTACACATCAGGTTCCACCGGCACCCCGAAGGGCGTGGAAATAGAGCACGCCAGTCTGTTGAACCTGGTATATTGGTATCATAAGACTTTTGTGGAGAATGGCCCATACCGGGCCAGTCAGAGCGCGGGGCCGGGTTTTGACTCCGCAGTATGTGAAATATGGGCGCATCTAACCAACGGCGCGACTATTTATATAATCCCGGAAATGCTGCGGCTGCAACCGCAAAAGCTGGTCGACTGGCTGACCGCGAATAAAATCAATGAATGTTTCCTTTCCACTCCGGTCGCCGAACTGCTGCTCAGCGCCAACTGGAAAAATAATACTTCGCTGAGATATTTGCAGTGCGGCGGCGAAAAGTTAAACAAGAAACCCGGCAGTACATTTCCTGCCATTTTTTCAAACCGTTACGGCCCTACAGAATGTACGGTAGACTCCACCTGGACAATGTTTAAAGCCGGCGACGATGACGGCAGACCGCCGCATATTGGAATTCCAATCAGTAATTTCAGAATCTACATTCTTGACGAAGAGCTTAATCCGGTGCCGCGCGGAACTCAGGGTGAAATTTGCATTGGCGGCGCCGGTCTGGCAAGAGGTTATCGCCATCTGCCCGAGCTCACCAGTAAAGCGTTTGTTCCAGATCCATTCCGCCCCGGAAAGCGGATATACCGCAGCGGTGACCTGGGGAGTATCAATGCTGACGGGAATATTGAATATTACGGCAGAAAAGATTTGCAAGTGAAAATCCGCGGATTCAGAATAGAACCTGGTGAAATTGAGGCAGTTTTATCACAGCACGAAAACGTATCCAAGTGCGTCGTTATCGTAAGAGAAAAAGAAAATGGAATTAAATATCTGGCAGCCTATTTTATCCTGAAAAAACCGCAGGCCCCCAAACAACTTACAGCGGAACTTCGCGATTTATCGGGCAAATCACTGCCGGAATACATGATTCCAGCCACCTATACGGTACTTCAGGAACTCCCGCTCACGCTTAACGGAAAAGTTGACCGTAAAGCGTTACCGGAACCAGAATTTACCCACAAGGCAATTGCAGATTCCGCGACTGACGCCGATGACCCGCTGCTCAGGACGCTTGCCTCGATCTGGCGCCAGATATTGAATCTGGACTATATCAACCCTGACGATAATTTTTTTATGCTTGGCGGTCATTCTCTGCTGGCAACCGCTTTAAGCCTGGAAATCGAAAAACGACTGCTGGTACAGTTGCCGATCACGCTGGTATTTTCCAATCCCACCTTGAAACAGTTGACTCAGGCAGTAAAACACGGTTCCGGCTCCGGCCGCGCCTCCGTCAGATTTGAAAAAGTCGAAGTTGCTGAAAATAACCTCTATCCCGCCTCAATCGCACAAACGACAATGTGGTTCACGGAGAAATCATCGCATGAGAACAATACCTACAACATTCCTTGCGAAATATATTTACAAGGCGACATCAAGCATGATATTCTGGAAAAATCTTTCAATTTAATTATTAAACAGAATGAATCGCTCAGGACAAGTTTTGAATTTGTCAATGAACAATTATATTTAAGAATCAACCAGCTCCCGAAAACTGAAATACCTTTTCAAGACCTTTCCGTACTGCCGGAAAACGAAAAACAGCAGCAGTATTGTGCTGAAATCAGCAAACAGCGGTTCCAGGTTTTTGACCTGACCCGCGCTCCGCTATTTAATTGCATCCTGCTGAAGTTAAAAGACAACGATTTCCGGTTTATGTTTACAGTGCACCACCTGATTTTTGACGGCTGGAGCAACTTTCTGTTCTTTAAACAACTTGCTGATTACTATCATCAATTTTCTCTTGGCAAAGAACCGTCAGTATCCGCTCCCCGGTGGCGATACGTGGACTTCTGTCACTGGCAAACTAATTACCTAAAGACTTATGCACCGCACGCTCAATTAAAGTACTGGCAGAAAAAACTTGAAAACCATGCGGCCGTTCCGTTGCTGCCAATCCAGAAAAAAGATCAGAGCAAAGGCAAATCCAAGCGCCACCAAGTTAAAATAAGTCCGGATATCACTTGCGGACTGAAAAAACTGGCTGCAGAAAACAATGCCAGTTTATTTATGGTATTAACCGCTCTGCTGCAGCTCCAGATACATAAATATACCGGTGCGACAGATATCATCACCGGTACCACGATCGCAAACCGGAATCTGCCTGAAACCGAAGAGATCATGGGCTTGTTTATAAACACGCTGGCTTTAAGGAACGAAATCAGCGGCAATCTGCCGTTTACCGAATTCCTCGCGCAAGTCAGGAATACCCTGCTGGAAGCTTATGAAAATCAGGATATTCCATATGATATGGTATTTAAAAATTGCAGCGGCAGAGCAAACGGTAAAAAAGCGTTATTCAAGATATTAATGGTGATGCAGAATCTGCCGTGGCCGAAGATAGATTCTTCCCCCATAGATGTGTGTTACGATGAACTCGGCAGCGACACCGCCAAAATGAGTTTGATCATTGTGCTGGAAGAAAGAGATAATATGCTTTGCGGCTGGTATGAATACGATACCGCCCATTTCGAAGAAAAAGACATTGAGGCATTTTTCCGGCAGTACATTTATCTGGCGGAAACTCTGACAGAAAATCCAGATGTGTCAATATCGGATATCCTTATTCCGCGAAAAGACATTTGCCGGTGCCCCGACTGTTATATTATCGGTGAAACCGCACTCGCCAAGGCCGCGGGCGAGATTCTGGTTGATAATGGATTTTATATCAAAGGCATATTCACGGATAATCCCCAAACACTGGCATGGGCGGATGAACACGAAATTCCGTGCCACGCACCGCAAAGACAATTGATTGCGGACATTGTTTCATCAGTGCGCCCGGATTATTTGTTCAGTATCGTCAACGGTTGCATACTGGATCAGCATATACTTAACCAGCCGCTGAAATATGCCGTCAATTATCACGACTCCCCGCTGCCCCGCTATGCCGGGCTAAATTCAACCACCTGGGCTATAATCAACAAAGAACACGCACACGGCATCACCTGGCATCAGATGACCGCGGAAATTGACGCCGGCGATATTCTAAAACAGCAGGCAGTATCAATCTCGCCCGATGATACATCCGGTTCGCTTAATGTGAAATGTACCGGAGAAGCTCTTGCCGCATTCAAATCTCTGGTGCTTGATCTTAAAAACGGATCTGCCGTTCCGATTGCTCAAGACTTGACCAGACGTACTTATAATCCTCGATCCCTGCGGCCTGCTGACGCCTGTACCATTGATTTCAGCAAAAACATCGAGGATATTTCGCCCCTGGCAAAAGCGCTGGATTTCGGCAATTACGACAATCCGCTGGGAACGTTGAAATTCGCATCCGGCAACATGTTCTATACGGTTAAAAAAATCAGTTTTTCAAATGAAAAAATAACTGACGCCCCTGGCAAAATAGTCGAGGTCGGTAATGATAGTATCTCCATTACCGCCGCCAACGGGATTGTCAAGTTGTCTGAAATAACCGATACCGAAGGCAATGCTGTCAGTCTCTCCGCTGCCGGACTCCAACCTGGAAAATTCCTGACCGAAAATTTCAGTCGTGAACTGCTGGACAAATATTATAAAGAATGCGCTGTCACGGAAGAGTTCTGGGGTGAAACTTTGCAGACGCTGCAACTGCCGGAAATCGCAATTCTGGAAATGGAGGACAAGATCAGTTCAAGCTGCGTTAATACTGTGCCGCTCCATTTCTCGATTACTCCTGAAACCAGCCCGGCATCAGTCTTCGCGATGTTCCTGGCAAGAATTTCCTGTGAAGAAGAATTTGATATTCCATTCAATACGCCTTACCCGGCTGGAAATGATTTCCCCTCTATCTTTGCTCGGATCGTGCCGATGCGGATTAAAATTGATTTATCAAAAAATGCGGAGATGAATCTTGAATCCGTCGAGTCCGGTATAAAAACGGTTCTAAAGAAAAAAACCTTTTTCCAGGATGTTTTCATCCGTTACAAAAACCAGAAAAAGATTGAGCAAACTGCGTTCATATTAAAAATAAGCCAGGCCGGCAACTGTGAACTGGAATTATACCAGCAAAAAACCGGAAAATTTTTCGAATGTTTTCAAAATTTCTGCACAAACTTGAAAAAGTCACCTGAAGCGCCACTCCGCGATATATCCATCCTTAGCGACGCTGAAGAATCCCAAATTCTCTACGAATGGAATAATACCGAATGCAATTTTGATCTGACAACTCCGTATATCCGGCATTTTGAAAAAAAGGCGGAAAAATATCCGGAAAAGATCGCGGTTACAAGCGGCAAATGCTCATTGAATTATCGCGAACTTAATCATCGGGCGGCCCGCCTGGCCTGCCACTTGCGGCAGCACGGCATCGGCAATAACCGGATTGTCGGCGTACTGACGGATAAGTCAACGGAAATGGCGATTGCCATACTTGGCATCTTCAAAGCCGGATGTACTTATATGCCGCTGGATATTCAGAGACAGACTCAGGAGAGAATTGAAGCAATGATTTACGATTCAGACACTGAAATCATTCTTTCCGCATTAAGAGACAATGCGATAATTCCGAAGAATATCCCCGGACACATCAAAATAATTGATCTGTCGGAGCTTGAAATCTATGAGGGGGATGTTGCATTAAGGCCGCCGGAAACTGATATTTCCATGGACGATACCGCTTATATTATGTACACGTCCGGTTCGACCGGAATCCCCAAGGGGGTCATGGTATCGCAGCGCAATCTGCTGAATCATAACTATTCTGTCATCCGAGATTACGCGCTTACCGCCGGCGATAACGTTCTGCAATTCAGTACGCTTGGCTTCGACATCTCGATAGAGGAAATATTCCCCTGCTGGCTGGCCGGCGGCACCCTGGTATTCATGCCTGACGGCATGCTTGAATCTCCGAAGAGTCTGTTCGAGTTTATCATACAGAAAAATATCTCATTTCTCGATCTGCCTACTTCCTACTGGCATGAGCTCGCCGACATGGTGAAAGATTCTGAATTTCCGGCTTGCGTCAGACTTATTGCCATCGGCGGCGAAAAAGCATCGCCTGAACGTTTTGCCCGCTGGCGGAAATATGTTCCAGGAACTAAGGTTATCAATACCTACGGCCCCACGGAAACGACGGTCATCGCCACGCTGGGCGATGATCCTGAAACCATCGGCCGGCCGGTGGCAAATACTCATGCATATGTACTGGATAAATTGAAACATCCGGTTCCTGCCGGCATCAAAGGCGAACTCTATATCGCAGGAGCAAGCGTCGCTAAAGGATATCTCAATAAACCTGCAGAGACTGCCGCGGCTTTCATGGATAACCCATTCATCAAAAATGAACGGATGTACAGAACCGGCGACAAAGTAATTTTCACGCCGGACGGGGAACTGATTTTTGCCGGCAGAATAGATGATCAGTTCAAGATCCGCGGATTCAGGATAGAACCTGATGACATAGAAACTGTTCTGTCCAGGCATCCGGACATACGCGCCGCCGCTATCAAATTGTGTATCAATGAAAAAGACGGTTCCAAATCAGTAGTCGCCTGTTTCGTTCCATTCACGAAGAGTTACGATATTAACAACATCCGCGAATTTGCCAAAGCGCAATTGCCGGAATATATGGTTCCATCCCATTTTATTGCGATAGACTCGATTCCGATGACCCCCAACGGCAAAATAGACCGCAAGGCGCTGCCGGAACCGAAATTAGAAAATCAGACACAGACAACAGATCAGCCGGAACCGCAGAGTCCGCTGGAAATGCAGATCCGTTTGATTTTATCAAAGCTTCTGCACAGAAAAAATATTAATGCCAGTGCCGATTTCGTTGCATTAGGCGTGGACTCGTTGTCCGCCATAAAAATGCTGATAGAAATTGAATCTCATACCGGCATAAAGATTCCTTTTGAAGAACTATATCGCAACACCTCCATTAACTCGATATGCAATTTTATCCGGCAATCATCAGGCAAGGAATACGTCTGGTCGCCGGTTGTCAAACTTGCGGGAACATCCGGCAGCAAACCGCCGCTATTCCTGATTCACACGACTCCCGGCGACATTCTCGGCTACATAAACCTGGTCCATTATCTTGATGACAGGGCTGTATACGGCATCCAGTCGCTTGGTCTTTACTCCCCGGAGAAAGCGCATACATCCATTGAATCAATGGCCGGCTATTACATTTCTGAGATGCTGGAAATTTACCCTGAAGGTCCGTATCTTATCTGCGGATGGTGTCTGGGCGGAATCATCGCCTACGAAATGGCACAGCAATTAAAAAGTATGGGCAGGCAGGTCGCGTTTCTTGGATTGATAGAAACGTATTGCTATCTCCAGCCGTCCATTTATAAATATCTGCTGCTTATTAGCGGCGCGGTCAAATGGGGCCCGCTAAACTGCATTAATTATTTAATCTTTAAGATCAGGCGCAAATTCAATAAGAATCAGAGTTTCGGTCAACTGGATTTTATCTCTCAGCGTTTTGCAAATGCCTGGGGCGAGCAGACTATCAGCAATATGAGAAAAGTCTATCGACATAATATGAATGCACAAGGCAACTATTGCATAAGCCATTATGAAGGAAAAATATTTCTATTCATGGCAAAAGAACCGCTGGAAGGTAAAATCCCGCTTCCTTATTATGGCTGGAAACGCATGAGTAAAGAGATGGAACTGTATATTTTCGATGCAGGACACGATGATATATTGAGAGAGCCATATGTCGCCTCCGTCGCCGAAAAAATAATCAGTTGCATAAAAGATTCCGGCAACAACTAATTCCTTCTGACCGTTATTTCCCTTGTCTGCATTCCAATATGCCGGAAACCGGATGCCGCGCGGAATGATAATTTCAAGAAAATGATTAATTGGATTTGCAAAATTCAAACATGTGATTTAAACTAATGAATGAAACAACTGTTTGAATAAGGTGAATATTATGACAAAGAACAAAATTATAGTTGCGGCGCTTGAAGAATTTGCGGAGCATGGTTACCATGCCGCAACTATACGCAATATCTGCAGACGCGCAGGCGTCAATATTGCGGCGATTAATTATCATTTTTCCGGCAAGGCGGAACTTTACCGGCAATCACTGGAAATGGTTTTCAAACTCAAGCCGCCATTGCCCTGCGGGGAAAAAATCCAATCTGACTCAGATCTAAAATCAGTACTGCAGGACTGGATCAAAACATTTCTGTACCGCAGTAACAATAAGATAATTCAAGAGAATCTTCTGCTGAAAAAGATAGTCCACCACGAGATGCTTAATCCTTCGGAAATTTTTGATGAGCTTATTGAGACTCATCTTAAGCCTGATGTTTATTCGCTGGAAAGTATATTAAGAAAAGGCCTGCCGCCTGATATCTCTGAAAAAGAAATCAAGATGCGCGTTTTCTCTATTCTCGGAAATTGTGTTTTCTACCTTTTCCACGAACGGTTAGTAGAGAAAATATGGGCAGATGGCGACTTTCTGGAAGATAATATAGAAATGGTAGTTGATCATATTACAGAACAAAGCCTGATGGGCTTGAAATTAATACAATAACGAAAAAGCATCTTTATACAGAGCATAACATTATGAAAAAATATACAGGCATTTTAATATCATTAACGTCACTCATTGCACTACTGCCGGCCGGTTGCGGCAGGCAGCAGCCCGGAGGTCAACTCCAGCCGCCTCCTTCCGAAGTCGCAGTAATAACTATAAAGACGGAACGGGCGACAGTCTCCTCCGAACTGTCCGGACGAACACGCGCTTTCCTGGTAGCGGAAGTCCGCCCGCAAGTTGGCGGGATAATCCAGAAACGTTTATTTGAAGAAGGCACAGATGTCAAAGCCGGCGATTTGCTGTATCAGCTTGATCCGGCGCTATATCAGGCGGCATACGGCAGAGCCCAGGCGGATCTGGCCAGAACTGAAGCGCATGCCGTTCCACTCCGGACGAAAGTTGAACGCAACAGGAAATTAGTAAAAGCCAACGCGGTCAGCCAGCAGAATTTCGACGATATGTTAGGCGAATTGAACACGGCAGAAGCTGATATAGCAGTAGCCAAAGCCGCACTGGATACAGCCCGCATCAATCTAACCTACACCAGTGTCACCGCTCCGATTTCAGGACGTACCGGAAAATCCCATGTCACGGTAGGCGCTCTGGTGACAGCCAATCATCTCCTGCCGCTCACCACAATTCAACAGATCAATCCGATTTATGTTGATGTTACTCAGTCAAGCGCTAATTATTTGCGGTTGCGGGATGAAATTTCAAACGGCCTGATAAAAATAGATAATAACGAAAAAGCTAAAGCTAAACTGTCTCTGGAGGATGGAACTCCATACCCGCAGGAAGGCGAAATTAAGTTCCGCGATGTCACCGTAGACCCCAGCACCGGCTCATTCATTCTCCGCATGGTTTTTCCGAATCCTGAAAATGTGCTGCTGCCTGGAATGTTTGTGCGCGCCGCCACTAAAGACGGAGTGATTGAACAGGCAATACTGGTGCCGCAGCAGGGAGTCATGCGGGACATGCGGGGGAATCCATATGCTCTGCTGGTGGACAGTTCCGACAAGGTGGTTCAAAAGCAGTTGGAACTTGACCGCAGCATCGGCAATAAATGGCTGGTCAAAAGCGGTTTAAAACCCGGAGACCGCATGATTGTGGAGGGATTCCAGAGAATACGTCCAGGAGCTCCAGTTAAAGTGATTAACTTCGACTCGGAACAGCAGCAGAAAGACCAGGCGGCCAAACCGGGAGTCGCGTCAAAATGATTAATTTTTTTATCAATCGCCCTATCTTCTCCTGGGTCATCGCCATCATCATCATGATGGCCGGGATATTGTCAATTTTTACGCTGCCGGTATCACAGTATCCTGCTATCGCCCTGCCGGAAATATCCATAGACGCATTCTACCCGGGGGCATCGGCCAAAACAATCGAAGATACCGTCAGCCAGGTCATCGAGCAGAAAATGAACGGAATCGACCACCTGTGCTATATTTCATCCACCAGCGATTCAGCAGGTTATGCGACCATCACGCTGACGTTTGACGCCGGCACCGATCCGGACATCGCCCAGGTACAGACCCAGAACAAGCTGCAACTGGCCATGCCGCTACTGCCGCAGGTCGTTCAGCGCCAGGGGATCAGAGTTACAAAGTCAACCAAGAACTTTCTCATGGTGATAGGATTCGTCTCTGAAGATTCAAGCATGGACCGCGAAGACCTGACCAATTATATTGTGGCAAACATTCAGGACCCGTTAAGCCGTGTCCAGGGAGTCGGCGAAGTAACAACATTCGGCTCGCAGTACGCAATGCGGATATGGCTGAATCCGGACAAACTCTACAATTTCCAACTGACGCCTGATGACGTAGTACAGGCGATTCAGACCCACAATGTACAAGTTTCCGCCGGGCAAATCGGCGGAACCCCTTCCTCCATAGGACAGCAATTGAATGCCACAATCAACATTCAGAGTCTTCTGCAGACCCCGGAAGATTTCGGACAAATCGTTTTACGGGCCAATAGTGACGGCTCCAAGGTGCTATTAAAGGAAGTGGCAAAGATTGAGCTTGGAAGCGAGAATTATGACATGGTTGGAACCTATAACGGCAAACCGGCTGGCGGGATGGCAATTAAACTGGCCACCGGAGCCAATGCGCTTTCCACAGCCACTGCAGTCAGGGCTAAACTGAATGAACTGGCCAAGTTTTATCCCAAAGGCATGAAAATGGTGTATCCATACGACACCACCCCGTTTGTAAAAATATCCATTGAAGAAGTAATCAAAGCGCTGGCGGAAGCAATCCTGCTGGTTTTTTTAGTAATGTTCCTGTTTCTGCAAAATTTCAGGGCAACCCTCATTCCGACTATTGCAATACCTGTCGTGCTTCTGGGAACTTTCGCGGTGCTCAAACTGTTCGGTTTTTCCATCAATACACTGACGATGTTCGCCATGGTGCTGGCGATCGGTCTGCTGGTTGATGATGCGATCGTAGTCGTTGAGAATGTGGAGCGGGTAATGAGCGAAGAAGGGCTTTCGCCCAAAGAGGCCACCAGAAAGTCAATGGGCCAAATATCCGGGGCGCTGGTGGGAATTGCGCTGGTGCTGTCAGCCGTATTTGTGCCAATGGCCTTTTTCGGCGGTTCCACCGGGGTTATCTACCGCCAGTTTTCCATCACCATCATTTCCTGTATGATCCTGTCTGTAGTGGTAGCGCTGATAATTACGCCGTCGCTTTGCGCCACAATGCTCAAACCTGTGGAAAAGGGACATCAGGCTACCGAAAGCGGACTATTCCTCTTCCGTCCCTTTTTTAGATGGTTCAATAACATTTTCAACAGCAGCCGCGACCGGTATCAGTCAATCGTCGGGCTTATGCTGAACAGCAGTATACGTTATATACTGCTGTATCTGATTGTCATAGGGGTAATAGGATTCCTCTTCATGCGCCTGCCGACCGCTTACCTGCCGGATGAAGACCAGGGTATTATGTTCGTGCAAATCATGCTTCCGGCAGGATCAACCCAGGAACAGACACTTAAAGTAATTGACCGGGTCAGGAATCATTTACTCATAGATCAGAAGGATGCGGTGGATTCCGTCTTCGCCGTAGCCGGATTCAGTTTTGCCGGCAGAGGCCAGAATTCAGCCATCGCCTTTGCCAAACTCAAAGACTGGAATTTGCGCAACAGGCCGGATCTCCGGGTCGGAGCAGTAGCAGGAAAAGCGATGGCTGCATTCTCGCGCATCCGCAATGCAATGGTTTTCGCCTTTCCGCCTCCGGCGGCAATTGAATTAGGCAATGCCAATGGTTTTGATTTTAAAATGCAGGACCGCGGCGGACTTGGCCATGATAAATTGCTGGAGGCGCGAAATCAGCTTCTGGGCATGGCAGCTCAGAACCCCAATCTTATGATGGTACGTCCCAACGGAATGGATGACACGCCGGAATTTAAAGTAGATATTGACTGGGGCCGTGTCGGCGCGCTGGGGCTTTCCGTAAACGACGTCCACAATGTCTTCTCATCCGCCTGGGGCGGCATCTACACCAACGACTTCATCGACAGGGGGCGAATCAAAAAAGTTTTCCTTCAGTCGGGCGCCGCCTACAGGATGCAGCCGGAAGATCTGGATAAATGGTATGTCCGCAATAATGTCGGCACCATGGTGCCATTTTCTTCGTTCGCCCAGGGCAGATGGATCTATGGCTCCCCGCGGCTGGAACGATACAACGGCTTTCCATCGATTGAAATCATGGGCATGGCAGCACCGGGCAAAAGTTCAGGCGACGCAATGGCGGCCATGGAGCAGATAGCCGCGCAACTGCCTCTCGGTATCGGTTTCGAGTGGACAGGTCTGTCCTATCAGGAACTGATGTCCGGTTCGCAGGCTCCGCTGTTGTATGCAATCTCGATTCTGGTGGTATTCTTATGTCTCGCAGCGCTTTACGAAAGCTGGTCAATTCCATTTTCCGTAATGCTGGTATTGCCGCTCGGCATAATCGGGGCATTGCTGGCAACCACATTCCGGGGGTTATCCAACGATGTCTATTTTCAGATCGGCTTACTGACAATTATAGGGTTATCCGCCAAAAATGCCATTCTTATTGTGGAATTTGCCAAGGCCCGCCTGGAACATGGGATCGGACTGATTAATGCGACACTTGAAGCCTCGCGGTTGCGGCTGCGTCCCATTTTGATGACATCCTTGGCTTTCATTCTCGGGGTGCTGCCGCTGGCAATCAGCACCGGAGCAGGCTCTGGAGCCCAGAACTCCATCGGAACCGGTGTTATGGGCGGGATGATTACCGCGACGGTGCTGGCAGTTTTTTATATTCCGCTATTTTTCGTAGTCGTGCTTCGGATATTCAAGCCGAAAAAGCCGGATCAAACGTCTGCTGAAGGTAAAATAACTAATCAATCTTAAATAATCAGCACTCATTTTTTCCGGAAAAGATTTCATCTGCATGGAGGAAACGTGCGGTAAGCACATCTATTTCCGCGGTATGAGCAATCCCGGCGGAGAACCATTTTGATCGGATATCTTTCACCCTGGAATTATTATCCTGCGGCCTGGCCTCTTTGACAACAGAACCAAAATTGTTTTGAAAGGCCATCCGCAGTTCATCGGCAAGAGATTCATTGCTTAAAGGTTCGGCCTCTTCAGCCGCAGCGGCGCAACCGGCAATCTGTTCCAGCTCCGCACAGAGCATTTTTTTACTCTTAAACGCAGATGGCTGCTTAGCGGCAAGAGCGTCAAAAAACGCCTTGTCGCCGGCCGCAAATGCGTCACAGGTTTTATTAAACAGATTTTCAATCCAGTTAAATTCAGCTCCACCCTGACCGAGACTGTTCCATTCATTTTTTACATTATCCGGAAACTCGCTACAGCCGGCGGAAAATGATTCAATCAGCGATGCAAGAAGTTTTTCGCGCGCCCCCTGCCCTGTAATCAGGCATCTGAATTTTTCGCGGCGGCTCTGATTAATGACTTTCTTCAGATTTTCGCTGAGCGAATCGAACCGCCTGTAAATCTCATCCTCTTTATCGCGGGGAACTTCGCCGATGCGGCTCCAACTGTCATTGATCTGTTTTACTTTATCTTTAAGTACAGTTATATCCGGCGGAGAATTCAACAATGCTTCCAGTTCATTGCATAAATTTTGCTTTTTCTCCATGTTTACTGCACGTTCTTCACGCATTTCTCCGTAATACTTATCAAAGACACTGCGGAAGCGTTCATATAAACGGCTTTCATCTTTGCCTGCATGGCCCGCCTTTTTCCATTGGTCCCAGAGCACCTTTATTTTGCGGTGTGCATCTTCATGAGGCATCTGAATCAAACGTTCCGCCTCTTCGCACAGATTCTTCTTGAATTGCGCATTCTGATCGCGAATATCCCGAATCGAATCATAGTGAACTTTACGGGCATTGAAGAAAATATCACATGCGTTTCGGAAGCGCTGATAAAGTTCTTTCTCCGTGTGCGAATGACAGAATCCGGCCTCTTTCCATTGCAACTGCAAATTCTTGATTTTATCGGCGGTTTCGCCCCATTCGGTCGAGTTGCACAGCAGTTCGGCTTCCTCACAAATCAAGTTCTTCTTCTGTGCGGTCTCTTCTCGTTCTTTATTCCGCTTTTCAAAAAATTCATTGCAACGCTGCTGCAGGACATCGCTGGCGGCTTTGAAACGCTGCCATATTTCTTCTGTTTTCTCCGGCGGTACATGGCCGAGTTTCTGCCAGCGGTCGCGAAGCTCCTTAAGCTTGTCCGAAACCTCCTGCATGTCCTGTACGTTCAGTAACGCTTCAGCCAGTTTGCACAAATCCAGTTTCAATGTATAATGTTCCCAGCGTTCAAAATCCCTGGCCTCATAGCGGTTATGCAGCAATGTTGAATATTTCTTGTTGCGGTGGATAAATTCAGCCACCAGCGCCTTGTCCGCGGAATCATCAGGCAGAACCGCAGCGGCCTGTTTTACTATCCGTTCCAGTTCAATCCGCCGTTCCTTAAATTTTTCCGGCAGCTTGTCACTAATAAAATTCTGGATTTCATCACAGGAATCTTTCAACGTTTTAACTGCATCCTCAATAATTTTCTGTTCATCATTGCTTTTGTTATGTATTCTTTCGCAGGCTGATCTGAATTTTGATTCCATCAATTCGATATCCTGAAGTCCTGCCGCCGTCTTTTTCCAGGATTCCTCCAGTCCGTGCAACAGTTTGACATCCTTGCCGAGCATCTCCCGCAATGCAAGCGCTTCCGCCTTTATGCAGATATCATCCAGCAGGCCCAGCTTCTCTTTTCTTACGGCAACCTTGTGGATGGCGTCTTTAATGCCTTCCTCAAATTTCAGACAGGCGTTTTTGAACCGCTTATCCAGGATTTCCATATATCGCGGCGGCAGCAGTTCAATGATTTCCCATTCCTGTTTCCACTGACCGACGCTCCGGACAGTTTCAGAATCCTGGCGGCCAACTGCGTTTTCTATGTTTTCGCAAATTTTTTCGCGCTCATGAATAAGGCTTTTCAGGTCATCTGACATGCCGGAGTTTTTCCTGGTCTCTTCAGCGGCAGCTTCTTGAATCTGCGACGCTTCATGATGCTGTAATTCTTTGAGTTTTTCATCAGCGGCTTTCCTGACCGGCTCGGAACAAGACGACACCGATGCCGCTTCCAGCGATTCTTCATCATCAAGGCGGGAGAGAAGCTCGTTTCCCAGAATATCATCATGCAAATTCCGGAGCACTTTAATGATCTGATCTTTGGATTTAATTCTGGCGGCGGCACACGAGGATACTTCGGTGGAGATATTGCTGCAGGCAATTGTCGCCAGCAGATGTTCGTCATCTATCTTTTCAACATATCCGCAGAGATCGGAATCCGAAGCTCCGGACATTACCAGGCCGGAATAACGCCGGTTAAGTTTGTCTCTCAGGGAATTGACCGCTGTCGTGTCCGTTTCAACGGCCAGAAGCTTTTCCAGCAACTCCACATCTTCGAGTTTCGCAATGGCCGCGATTCTTAAACTGGGATCAGGGTCTTCAGATGCCATTTCAAATATCAATTCTTTCTCGATTGGAGAAATTTGCTCAAGCGTGGCAAGCCTGACCTCGGCGTCTTTATGTTTTAAATTACTCTTTTGAAAGAAATTAACTCCGAACATTGAACCGGTCTCCCCATTGTTCTTTACTTTAATGTTCTACACTATAACAGGAATATGGTAATAATTCCAGTTGAAAATCACAGAATACAGTTTAAGAGTTGAAATTAAGCAGATTTGAACTATATATTATAGGTTCAGAATATAAAAACAATTTATTTAAAATTTTAACAGGAGACAGTATAATGTCAGGACAAACTAAAAAATTCAAAGCCGAGGTTCAGCATCTGCTGGACTTGATGATTCACTCGCTTTATTCCAATAAGGATATCTTCCTGCGGGAATTGATCGCCAACGCGGCAGATGCCATAGACAAGGCCAGATTTGAAGCGCTGACCAATAAGGACATCAGTCGTGAGTGGGCGGTGCGACTGGAAATCGACAAAACCAATAATCTGATAAAAATCCGCGATAACGGTATCGGCATGACAGAAGATGAAGTCGTAGTCAATATCGGCACCATCGCCAAGTCCGGCACCAAGGAATTCATCAAAGCCATCGAGGAAAGCAATCCCAAATCCACCGACATCCCGCAGTTGATCGGGCAGTTCGGCGTAGGTTTCTACTCATCATTCATGGTCGCCGAAAAAGTTGAAGTCCTGACTAAAAAAGCCGGTTCCGATGCTCCCGCCGTCCGCTGGACTTCCGACGGCAAATCCAGCTATCAGATTGAAGAAGCCGCCAAAGACGATCAGGGAACCGAGGTGACCGTTTACCTGAAAGAAGAGGCCAAGGCTTATCTGGAAACCTGGAAAATCTCCGAAATTGTCAAGAAGTATTCCGATTTTATCGAATACCCGATCATTCTGCCGTTTACCAAAACCAATGAAGACAAAACCGAGACAACCGAAGAACGCACCCTGAATTCACAGAAGGCAATCTGGCTGCGTACTCCTGAAGAGATCACGGACGAGGATCACAAGACTTTCTATTCGCATCTGTCACATTTCAACGGATCGCCACTGAAAGCAATCCAGTTCGCCGCCGAAGGTACCTCTGAATTCAAGGCATTGCTTTATATCCCGGAAAAATCACCGTTCAATATGTTCATGCCGGACATCCAGAAAAAAGGACTGCAACTATATGTCCGCCGTGTATTCATCACCGATGAATGCAAAGATCTGATCCCCGATTATCTCCGTTTCATCAAAGGCGTGGTTGACTCCAATGATCTGCCGCTCAATGTTTCCCGCGAGATTCTCCAGGAAAATCCGCTCATTATGAAGATCCAGAAAAACGTGATCCGCAAGGTTCTCGGCGAACTTCAGAAAATGCAGGAAAACGATCCGGAAAAATACGCCATGTTCTTTAAAGAATTCGGCAAGATACTTAAGGAAGGCATTCATACAGATATTTCCAACCAGGAAAAGATCAAAGAGCTGGCCATGTATGAAACCATGAACAATGAAGCCGGAAAACTGATTTCGCTGAAACAGTATGTCGCCCAGATGCCGGCATCGCAGAAGGATATTTATTACATCACCGGCGAAAGCCGTTCGGTCTTTGAAAACTCCCCTGCCCTGGAATATTTCCGCAGTCAGGGCTTCGACGTACTGTTCATGACCGACCCCATTGACGAATGGGTCATGCAGTCCATGTTCCAGTATGACAAGAAACATTTCAAGCCGGCGGCTAAAGGTGAAATCGACCTCGACGAAGACAGCCGTAAAAAATCCGATGCGATCATTAAAGATGCTGCGGAAAAGCATAAAACCCTCATCGAATTTCTCCAAAAGGAACTCGGCGAGAACATCCAGCAAGTCCGTTTCTCTCCGAGGCTGACAGAAAGCGCCTGCTGCCTGGTCGGTGATGAAACTGCCATGAGTCCGCACATGGAGCGCCTGTTCAAGGCAATGAACCAGCAGATGCCGAAAACCAAGCGGATACTGGAACTCAATGCCTCTCATCCGCTGATCAACGCCCTGCAGAAGTTGTATGATAAGGATAACAACGATCCTAAACTCAAAGATTATGCCGGCATGATTTACGATCAGGCGCTTTTAACTGAAGGCAGCCCGATACCTGATCCGATGAATTTCTCCAGAAGAATCACCGCGCTGATGGTATCAAACGTCGAAAAAAGTTAAATTAATTCGATTTTAAGCTTGAAAAAAACTTTTCTCGGGCAATCTTTTAGAGCCCGAGATTTTCCCGGAGGGGTGGTCGAGTGGTTTAAGGCAGCGGTCTTGAAAACCGCCGTAGAGTAATCTACCGTGGGTTCAAATCCCACCCCCTCCGCCACTTAATTAAGCTAAAATTATCCAGATTAAGCAACAAAACACAGGATTTTTACTGTTTTCTTATGATACTACCTTGTAACTAAAAATAAAATCACTAAGTCAGATACCTCCGGCAGAGCCGGAGGCTTGAATTCGTAAACCGCTCGAAGCGGTTACCTTGTCTTAATGTTTAATCCTTTTACCGGAACAAGTCGCCTTGTTCAAATTTTATATCTTCTTTTTCCTGGTCTTGTATATATTGCCTGATGGTCTTCTCATCACGACCAACAGTCGAAACATAATAGCCTCTCGCCCAAAAATTCTGCCCTCCGTAGTTTTTGCGATGACTCATAAAATTTCGTGCCACATAAATAGCATTCTTACCTTTTATAAATCCAACTACTTCCGATACCGAATACTTGGGCGGAACAGAGAGTAGCATGTGTACATGATCGGGCCGCAAGTGCCCCTCCTCTATCTCACTTTCACGCTGTTGCGCCAAGTCCTTAAATACTGTACCAAGATACTTACAGAGCGTTCCGTATAATACTTTTTTACGGCACTTCGGGATAAATACAACATGATATTTGCATTCCCACATTGTATGTGTTAATGTTCCACTCTTTCTCATGGAATATCTCCTTTCGAACTCTCCGAACGGTTCACGAGGACGATATTCCTACTCCTATTACCGCAAAAGTCAAACTTTGCTAGTCCCCCAGCGGAGCTGGGGGTTTACCTTTGTAATTATGGCAGCGCGGCGGAACAGCATCAAACGAATTATCATTGACAACGACAATGAACGCGAAATCAAAAGTGAATCATTGTACTCGATACCGAAACTATGTCAGATTTTAGAAACCGACCGCAAATCGGTTTACCGCCTGATTCGTATTAAGAAATTAGCGGCGGTTAAATTCGGGCATGGCTGGAAAGTGGACGGCTCATCGGTGATCTCGTATATTAAGAAACAATAC
The DNA here is from genome assembly GCA_041665605.1 of Victivallaceae bacterium. Taxonomy (GTDB): domain Bacteria; phylum Verrucomicrobiota; class Lentisphaeria; order Victivallales; family Victivallaceae; genus CAIPAT01. The sequence goes on from JBAYIO010000079.1 coordinate 20,005, forward strand.
AGGTAAAAGCGTTACGGCCCGAGACAGGAGAGATTATGGGATTGACCATTGCATTGACGCCGGGGAAGCTGAGGGATTGTCTGCGATATTTTCTGGAACACGAGGGAAAAAGTTACGGTGTGATGTGGGCCGCAATCATGTCCTATCAGTATCTTAGCGGAGCGCGCATCAGCGAAGTCATGGCGCTGAAACGCAGGTAGATTTGCGCTGAAAACGGAACGCTGCATCCTTATTTCAAGCGCACAAAGCTCAAGACCGGCAAAATCCGATCAGAACATACAGTGTGTATCGATCCTGATTGTGAGGTTGCGCAGGTGGTGCAGCGCTGGATGGAGGAATCGCGGCGGCGGTATGCGCGGCTGTCCATGGACGAGTGGGCGTTCGCCTGCGGTTTCCGGGAGAAGCCGGTCCGGCGGGATAACGTCTGGAAAGCCTATCAGCGGACGTACAAGTTCCTGGGCATTGATTGATTCGCAAGACGGCAGGCGAGGTTCAATACGAAATCAACCGGCAGGCATCCGGCGACGGTTTCCGGGCGGTGCAGCAGGTGCAGAACTTTTACGGTCATGCGACATCAGCCAACACGGAAAGGTATTTGAGGATAAAGCCGGGCGCAGAAACAGAGATTGCCAGACAGCATGGAGATTGCGTGAGAATAAAATTCACTGCGGGATTGTCAGAACGATTTGGCTCATTTGAAACTCCATTGGTTTTGAGAGGCCAACAGGCCTCTTGTTTTCTTTAAGATTTCATTCTTTTTCTACAAAAGTACTGTAATTCACATCCCCGCGTTCTTTCAAGATATAATCTCATTTTCGGGATCAAAGTCACCACTGATATAATCATAAAACGCGGGAGACAACGCTCTTTTACGGGGTATTATACCACCACAGAAATACCGGCCTTGAGACATGAAATCACAATATTTTTCCTTATGCTGTTTTATTTTTCGTTTTATAGCCCGTTTTTTTTATTTTTATACTTTTGCCGGAACAAGATCAAATCCCATGGTTTGTGCTCTCTTTTTCAGGCTTTTCAGCGCCCGGTCATGATGTTTTTTCTCAAAGCTCAATGGATCAAGCGGTTTATACTCTTCTTTCCTGGTGACCATATTATAAAATATGACGGCCAGTTTTCGAGCGGTGGCGGTTATCGCCTTCGGGCCACCGGCCTTAGCCTTTATTCTTCGATAGAATTTGCCGAGATAACAATCGCTGTTTTTTAATGACTGCGCAGCCATCCTGAATGCCATTGCCGCCCGGCTTTGTACTTTCTTAGTCCTGTTCTTCAGAACTCTGCCTCCGCTTATTTCTTTGTTCACACAAAGACCAAGAAATGAAGTGAAATATTTATCAGAGCGAAACTTGCAGAGATCCGGACCCAATTCCGCTAATATGTTCAGTACGGTACTCGTCTGAAAACCATCAACTTTGGTAAGATCAACTCCGTATATCTCATAGAGTGCCGGACGCAGTTCGAACTGCGGCTGGTTCTTGTTTGAGCGCATCGAACCCTTGCGTGGTTGAAGCGGCGGTATCATGTTCGAGTCAAGCTTCCTGTCCAGCCCGTCCAGCACTCTTTTTATTTCGCCGTCGCATTCATTCATCTGTTTTTGAATGAAAATCATGGCCTCAAAAGACTGCTTGAGCGTAAAAAGATGTTCGCTGCGATAATTGCCATCCAGCGCCTCCGAAATCTCCTTTTCGCTGGCATGCACTCGCGAATCCCGCAACCTGGCCAGTTCCACGGGGTTCCGGTCTCCTGCTATTATCCGCTCAATTATCATAGTTCCGGTTTTTCCTGTAATGTCGGAGACGGCCTTGTCGAGCCGGATATTCATCTGCTGGAGCGCCTTCTGCATGTGCTGAATCTTTGTACCTGCTTCCGCAACAAGTTCGGCGCGATGCCGGGTTAGCCCGCGAAGTTCACAAATCTCGTCAGACGGACGGAATGAACCCTGAAGAAGACCGTATGAATGCAGCCGCTGTATCCACTGGCAGTCATAGATGTCTGTCTTGGGACGTCCGGCTACGCTCTTCAGATGGCGCGCATTTACAAGCACAACCTCGAATCCTGCCTTGTCTAGAAACTCGTACAGCGGAATCCAATACACGCCGGTCGATTCCATCGCCACGCTTGATATACGGCTGGCACGGAGGAAATCTGACAGCTTGCGGAAGTCTTCAGTGTAGACTCCGAAACGACGCACATTCTCTTGTGCGCGGTCGGATGGTACGCATACCCAGTGCTCTGCCGAGCCAAGATCCATTCCTGCAACATCAGGATTGATTTTCGTTATTTCCGATGGAACTCTCATTTTGTCACTTGATTTAACGCTTCCGCATTTTACATTATTCTTATTCATTTGTGTGCCTCCTTGTGCTATATTTTGGAAACAAAACATAGCGTAAGGAGGCTTTTTTAAAAGTTTCTTATTTGATAAAACTGCGGATACCGCAGTCAGACGCTCTTTTCAAATCTGACAATTTCTTATTTGATAAAATTGCGGACACCGCAGTCAAACGCTGACGACTGAAATATTACTATCGACCAGCGGCTTAACGGACTTTTACCCATGCTATTTCCCGATTAGCTTCCGGGTCTGGTCAATTTGACTTATAAAGTGACCCAAGGATTAAATAATCCGTCATTTTCGGCATATATTTTTTGACCATGCGTCCTGTTACTTTTTCCAGTTATCAGTATACTTCGTATAATGCCCCAAAAATTACAATATGACATTAATACATCTTGACAAAATTCTAAAATGCATTATAATATTAACAATAAGTTCTAGTATATATTATTGCTATGATGTTTAATTCTAATATATGGAATACGTTAAGATGAATAATACTTTGCATAATGGTTTTATGATTCTGGAGTTTATGGCAGCAAGTGCCAATGAATGTTCCGTCAAGGAATTGGCGGAACATTTCAAATTACCGAATAGCCATGTCTGCCGTTTGCTTAAAACATTAGTTGAAACTGGTTATGTGCAGCAGATTCCAGGTTCCCGGAAATACCGTATCAGCCTGAAAATATTATGTCTTTCCAACGCCCGGCTGTTAAAATTAACTTTGCGGCAGAAAGCCCGTGTCTATATGCAAAAACTGGCGGCAGAATTGAACAGTTCAGTCTATCTCACTGCATCATTTAACGGGTTGTCCATCACCATTGATACGTTCTTTCCTGAAACTATTGCCGGTGATGCCGGACTGGCGGTCGGCGCAGTACATCTGCCTAACTGTCACGCTTGCGGCAAGGTCTGTGCCGCGTATCTACCTGAAGCCGAACTTGACGGTTTTCTCGCCGGGATGGATTGGACCGCCCGCACTGTTCATACTATCACATCGCCGGAATGCTTTAAGCAGGAATTGGCCAAAATACGGCAGGAGAAAATCGCTACTATCATTTCAGAGAACCATTTGGGCGTTGGCGCAGTTGCCGCTCCGATCTTCAATGCCGTCTGCGAACTGGCAGGCGCGGTCGGCGTTGTGATGCCTGTCGAACTTTACTGGACGAACGATTTGTGGGAAAAATTTAAAAATGAAACGCGGCGAACGGCGGAATCAATCTCGTTTGCCATCGGTTATCCGTTGCTGGAATAATTTTTCTTAGAAATAAGATTAAATATCATCGTTTTTATGCTTATCAAAAGTTATAAGAAGTAAACATTAAAAAAGGAAATTATACATGAATGCTGCACAAGTCAAAAATGCCGCCAGAAGTTTTGGTGCAAACCTTGTTGGTATTGCTCCTATGGAACGGCTGGAATACTTGCCTCCGGAAACCAATCCCAGATCAATTTTCCCTTATGTAAAATCCGTCATAGTGATTGGACGGCGTATTTTACGCGGAGCTTTGCGCGGAGTTGAGGAAGGAACCAATTTCGGTTCGACATATAGTTGCTTTGGAGATCATTATCTGGAAAGCCAGTTTCTCTCAAAGACTGTTTATGAGCTAACCTGCTATCTCGAAAAACATAATATTGAGTCAGTGCCAATGCTCGGTTATAAAATAAAAGGCGAAAAGAACTCCAATGTAATTCTTGATTATAAAGTCATAGCTCAGGCCGCAGGGTTGGGGGAAACTGGCAAAGGCGGATTTTTTCTGACGTCTGAATATGGACACCGGCAGCGTCTGGCAATGATACTGGTTGATGAAGCGTTTGAATGGGATGAACTAAAAACACTTTCACTTTGTGCAAATTGCAAGGCGTGTTCAGATGGATGTCCGCTCAATGCCGTAAATGCAGATGAAAAAGTCCTTGCCGGTCTACAGGGACATGAAACAAAAACTTTTGTCATCGATAATACAATTTGCCGCCTCTGTAAAAATGGAGCCGGCATCAAAGCCGGAGCATCAGATGATGTAGACCGTTATGCAGCAGCTTGCGGCCGTGCCTGCCTGGTGGCGCTGGAGAACAAAGTCTCCAATAAATTTGAAAATAAATTCCGTAAACGCAGTGTCTGGTCAAGAGATATCTCCGGGACATCCACCGAATTGTCGTTTGTCGGAGGCCAGGCTCCGGTTAACAAATAGATAAAATAAAATAAATCAGACAGGATCATTCCAGTCTGACAGGAGAAAATAAAATGAATGCGTTAGAAGTAAAAACAATTTCTGCGGATTTTGGCGCTGATTTAATCGGGATTGCTCCAATTTCCCGCTTGGCACATCTGCCTAAAGCGGAAAACCCGTTATCAATTTTCCCGCAGGCCCAAACGATGCTTGTCATAGGGCGTAGAATCCCGCACGGTGCATTGCGTGGTATATTTGAAGGCACAGAAATGGATAATTCCTTCAACCACTTCGGACTTTACTATCTTGAAGATCAATATCTTGCCAAAACAACCTATGACATTACGGTATGGTTTGAGTCAAATGGTTTCGAAGCTGTCCCTATGTTTGCCTATGATTACAGTGGACAACCGCAGGCCGTCCCCGTGGCTCCTGATAAGCCGGCTCCTAATGTTTATGTTGATTATCAGCTTGCTGCTCAGGCGGCAGGCCTGGGTGAAATAGGACGCAACGGACTTTTCCTCACAGCAGAATTCGGCACATTGCAACGTTTTGCAATGCTCCTGACCGATGCCCAACTGGACCCTGATCCGGTTTTGACACCATCGCTTTGCCAAAACTGCGGGGCATGTGCAAATGCCTGTCCATTAAGTGCAATTAATGCGTCAAAATCTTTGCCTAAGGGTATTTCTGGAGCTGTTTGTATTGTATCAGCTATCAATAAATCATTATGTGCAAAATGTAAGGATGGCGCTCATCAATGTAATGAAGGACGTTTTTACAAGACCGAACGCATCGGAGCTGCTTGCGGTCGCGCCTGTCTGGCAGCTTTGGAAAACAAGGATCTCTTGAAAACAAAATTCAAGCATCCGCTTAAATTATCCTCCGCAATTTCCTGCAATGCTCCCGGCGCTGAAACCATTCAATAAAAAGAGGTGTATATCATGAGTAAAAAACTGACAGCAAGGATGATTAAAGATTTGGCAAAAGAACTCGGTGCCGGCGGAGGCGGGGTTGAAATCGTCGGCATCGCAAATATAGAACGCTTTGCTGAAGCCCCTGAGCGCATGCATCCTAAAAATATTTTTCCTGACTGCAAATCGGTGATTTCTATTGTTCAGCCGATACCGCGCAGCACTTACCGGGGAATTACGGAAGGAACGTACTGGAACAATTATACCTATTATTCATATAACCGATTGAATACCTTGTTTCGTCCAATGGTAACACATGAGCTTGCAGGCTTCATCGAAGATCATGGCTATGAGGCCGTGCCGGTCTATCCAGGCGTACCTGAAACATATCCGGACAATCCCAATCCGGTTGCGCCGGATCGCCCCGTACCGGATATTAATATCAATGTTCGAATAGCCGGAGTAGCCTGCGGACTCGGTGAAATCGGATGGTCAAAAGTTTTCATCCATCCTGTTTTCGGGCCACGAGTCAGACTGGGCACCATATTAACAGATGCTGTTCTGGAGCCAGACCCGTTGATAAAACCCCAAACATTATGCAAGCGCTGCATGAAATGCGTCAAGGATTGTCCCGGAAATGCTATTCCTGATAAAAAAGACAAGCCGAGTATCAAGATCCATATCGATGGGCAAGAATATGAGTGGGGGGACGTTCATATGGGACGCTGTACTGCGACTCATCACGGTATTAATTACAAAGCATCACCATTCATGAAACGCTATTTCCCCGGATTAAATCTCAATATTACCGATACTAACATATCCGAAGAAACGGCATATAAAACGGCCTATACTTTAGCATTGGGTAAATGGGACAGACAAAATCCGGAATTCCCCGGCCATGATGTGAATTCCTATTATCGGCAAATACTATGCCACAGCGGCTATTTCGCAGTATGTGGTGCAAGAGGATGCATTCGTTCATGTATGGAGTTTCAGGAAAAAACTAAAAATATAGAACAGCACACCTTCGAAACTCCGGTATTTCCCGGCCCTAAATGGGAATTGCCGCCGCCGGAATCCGATGAAACCGGCGGTATTGTAGAAAAGAAGATGCTCAGTAGATTATTTCAAGATGCTGATGCTGATGCTGGACAATGGAAATAATTGATCGAGTAAGCCCAGTCTGTGACTAATACCGAATCGCAATCTTATAAGCCAGCAAAGATTGCGATTCGGTATAAATATTTAGCTTCAATGCGTAATAAGGCATCTTCCGTCATCTACAATACTAATACTGTTTTGCTTTCTCAGGGATAGTAATAATCCAGTTTAACCTGATACCGAATCCGAGCTTTACTTACTTTCAGATTGCGAATCAGTATAATATTAAATATTTGGATACATTGCCACTCATTAACTTTGATTTCGCCGGATGGTCTGTATGCATGTTTTATCATATTATTGAGTCTCTGGTGATTTTTACCATAATAACAGATAAAGCCTTCTATAACGGTGCCGTGATTTCATATAATCAAAAAATATTTATTTTACTGCTTACACATGCGAGTCTTACTTGTATGTTCCTCAATTATTTCAACTGAAGTAATTCTGCCCGCCAATCTCTTTTCCGGGAATGTGCGCGGACGAATTAAGTTATTTCAAATCATTTGAATATTTTCAGTATATTTATTTGTATATACAAATTAAATAATAATAAAATAAGTATAAATACCATTGCTTTATCGAATAATTAGGGATATAATATATATACAAATGGAGAGAGGGAGATATTTGGAAGTAGTGGATAAAAAGTCCAGTCACGCGTATGTAATCAAATGCTTGGGATGTTGGACATGAATATAGCAAAACGCATGCGTAATTTTAACAGTGACAAATCATGACTATATCAAATAATGACAATGATTAAAATTACTAGTTAAATGATTTTTGTGATAGTACGCTTTAATGGATCCATGGCTAGATACTCAAATTCATGCTGATGCATAGCAATAAATGATTGTACATAGAATATTTATAACTGAATTACTTGATATTCGCTAGGCGGACTTTTCATTATATTGGCATTTCGTCAAAAAGGCAAAACAGCATCAAATATGAAGGAGGGAAATAACAACGATATAAGTTTATTTTATTGAATGAATGCTATTGGATCATTTTGGCTGCCCGAAATAGCATTTCTTTGTAGATTTGTTCTGGTGGCGGCAAAACGGTAAACTCTGGTCAGATATCGGATTGAGTTCAAGCAGTGGTAGAATCATAAAAATATGAAAAATGTAGAAGGAGAACCCCCAAAATGATTTTTTTTCCAATAAATCAACGTTTGCGCGCACAACTACTAGTTTTTTGCTCTATTATAATTTTTTCTCATACCGGATTTGCGAACATAGTTCTCGAACCCTATCTCTATCAAGAAGGGTTTGAAGGTACTAATCCTGTCCAGTTCTGGACTACAAATGGCACTTATACCGTAAATCAAATAGGGATCACTACCGATAAAGCATTTTCAGGCACCCATTCCTATGTGATTGATATCACCATTAATTCGGGCAGTTACTTTTATTGGAAAATCCCCATGCAAAATGTTCCCTGTGAAAATATTCTCAATCTTTCCGGCCGTATTTGGGCGGAGCGGATTGCCGGAACAGCAAGCAGTGTGAAATTAGGTATAAATATGTTCTCCTCGCACTGCGGCATAGGCGGATGCGATGGCTCTAGCCCATTAATATATAATCAGTGGTGTCCGGTCAGCTTAGATGCCGTATCGCAGGCAGAGAAATCGACATTTTCCCAGATACAGGCTATTTGGGGTCTAACTGGAAATAATTTGGGTAATAAAATCAATATGATAGGGATTTTTATCAATGGCAGTGCGGGAGATAGAATTAGAGTTTATCTCGACGATATTAAATTAGAGGGGACAATTCCTACCGTGGCAAGTTTTGGAACAGAAATTTCAAGCAGATGGGCGTTGTATACGGCTAAATTCAATGCCAAAATGAATGAAATTACAAGCACTCATACAAATGCCCAAAACAATATCAATAATTTGCCTGGTAATCTTTCCGCGTTTGAACTGACGCTGAAAACAGAGGCGCAGGCTAGATTGGATTACATAAACGCCAATTACTCATATACAACAATAACTAACAGAGGATGGCTTACTCTTTCTGAATACAATATATTAAATTATAATCCGGACCAGGCCTGCGGCATTGTTGACGGTATTTATATGCATAGAGCTGGCACAATAACCAGAAAAAATCACCTCCTCTATAATGTATTGTCAACAAAAAAAACGACTCAGGCTATTTTGCCTGATGCCAGCAACATTCCCGCCTGCATTAAGAATAATATATAGAGGTAATTTCAAAAGTTTGAATTAGGACTTTGAAAAATGCGGAAATAAGTTCATTTTATGCTCAAACACAACTAAGAGGTAAAAATGAATCATCTCCGCAGCACATATATTACTATAG
>JBAYIO010000080.1:0-28469 GCA_041665605.1 Victivallaceae bacterium
CAGGCTCGCCCCCCGGATATTCTTAATGCCGTCGATCCCGCATTTCAGCGTCACCTGATAAACCATCCCGGACAGATCTCCGGTAAGCACGATTTTGCGGCTGACCGCGTTGTACTCCATCTTCGACAGCGCAACCGGCTTGCCCGTTTCATCCGTGATTTTCACCGTATTGGCATTGATCGTCTCCGGAATGAAACCGTCTACTTCCGGAGGCAGACCGGGACTGAACAGCGGGATTTCAATGGTAGTTTTGCCAATAACCTGGGACTTCAGGTTCTCCTCATCCACCCGCGGGGCGAACGGTGCACATTTCGGATCAAACATCAGGAAATGACCGGTCCAGCCGCCGCCGCCCTCCTGCGGATACTGCGACTGGGTGGCAAAACGCGTTTCACCCATATTGAATCCGTCAGTATACAGAAACATCATCGGTTCGGCCTGGGAGATCGGAGCTTTATCGGTAGTCACCGTCGTCGTCGTTTTCTGCCAGTATTCAACGCCGGGGGTGGAGCCCGTTGTGACCTGCCGCGCCATGTAATAAACGCCGTTGTACTGCACCAGGTCGTTATAGTTGTATTGCGCAGAGCTTGAATAATCGCCGATATTGCTGATATCCACCTGATGCCATACATATATACCTATCCCGCTTCCCGGCGTATAGGTATTGTTATTCATGGTGCTGAAATACACGTTTCCGTTATACCTGACAAAAGCATATGCTCCATATGCGACGGCCGATGAATAGTCGCTGATATTGCTGATATCCACCACCTGCCAGGGCGGGTTAAGCGGATTTCCTGTATTATTGTCTTTAGCGCTGACATATACCCATGCCCCGTCCGTCACCGAGTCGCCAAACTTATAAGTTTTAAGGCTGCTCCATGTTCCATAGACATTTCCCTGAGTATCCAAATAGGCGGTAATCCAGGAAATGGAATCCTTCGTGGCCGCATATATATCGCCGGAACCTCTGGCATACTCCGGGAAGCCGGGATCCCGCGGCGTAGTACGTGACGGATTATAAATCATGTTATCATGCACTACGCCGCCGCCGAAAGCGTTAAGCCCGAAGGCCATGAAGTCGCATAGCAGATTCTGATATTCCTGATCACCGCGCACAGCATAAATGGTTTTGTTGTTGATTGTCAGGTCATAAACATTTAGAAACTTTGATGAATTTGAAAGTTTAGCCCAGGTTGTTCCGCCGTCAGTTGATTTTGCCAGCATTACTGGAGAAGAGCCTGTCGTCAATGATAACGCCATGTATATTTTACTGCTGTCCTGCGGATCGGCAATCAGTGAGCGGGCATAAAAAGCCGCGTCGGCAACGATACCGTTCATCACCGGATCATTGATAACTTCGACGGGACTGGCGGTTCCTGATTTTTCGGTAACCCGGATAAGATAATTTTTGAATTCCTTGGTATAGGTTGTTTTGCCGTCCTGACTGGTTCTTGGTGCAGTATAAGTTATTTGGCAGCCGACAGGAGCCAGAATAGTATTATTCGGCCCGGCGGCCAGAGCATACGGCGGCTGAATAACGATGGATTTCAGATCAGCCGGGGGCGTTTTTACTTCCGGAACCAGATCGCCGAGAATGATCTTCTCCACTATCTCTTTTTTCGACAGGTCATATCTGATCAGCGCGATTTTTCTGGCGCTGGTATCGCGACCTTCAGTCGTAAAACCTTTGGTAACCCACAGCGTGTCCGCGGAGGCTTTTACCATCTGCGGCGCACCGCCCATAACCGCGCTGTCTGTGTCAACAGCATAAGCTTTCATCGTTTGAGCGCTTTTGCTGTATTCAAAAATACTGGTCGGGGCGCCGGCGAACTGAGAAGAAATTCTAATATCACCATAATCGTAGTCATCGTTGTAATAAAAGGAAAAATATACTTTGTCACTGTCATATGGATCAAGACAGATAGAGCAGCCGGCCGCAAAGTCATTTTGCAGCGCGGGAACATCATGCCAGGTCTTACCGGCCAGATCGTAATATTGAACGCCTTTGCAATGCATCACCCACATCAGTTTTGATGCTTTATCATAAACCATCTTGACCACTCGGTTATTTTTCAGCGGGCTGTTGGCGCTATTCATCCAGTTGAGGATATTGCCCGCGGCATCGTAGACGGCGATGCCGCCGCCTTCATTGCGCATGTGTTCGCGGAAAACCTCAGCCGTGCCGAAAATGCTCCAGAAGCCCATAGTCACATTCAATGCCGGTTCACCGGTGCCGCACCAGATCTGATTATTGACCGGATCATAGGCCACGCAGGTCTGATGCCGGAATTTAATGTCGCTGCCGTCATAGGCTTTCTGGTAGTCAGTGATTTGAGCGGTGTCGGTATTTATTGCCAGCAGGCCGCCGTTGGCCCGGTTCATCATCCGTGACGGATGCGACCGGAAACAGGTGGCAAACGAACCCGGGCTGAATGTCGCGCCGCGGTAAATGAACGGATATTGATCGACCATATAGTTGTCAGCATAGAAATGGTTGTCTACAGGCAAATCTTCATAGCCATAACCAGCATTAACAACGTTATTAAAAAAAGCGAACATCAGGTCCTTGGCGACAGTATCCATGGTCGCGGTCAACTGCCTGGTAGTCGGATTCGCCGGCACTTGCACCAATTCTATATTGCGCCTTTTCAATTCGTTTTTCACCATAGCCGAAACGTGTTGATGCAGCGTAAGAAATTTGGCTTTCCCGCCGTTCTGCTTGTACGATACATATGCCGGGACGCCGGTGTCATCAATCATTTTTTTGATATTATTCATTCCTGCTCCGTCCAGGCGCGACACGATATAATAACCGAATTTCTTCGAAGAAAATTCCTTGTTAAGAATATCGGGATTGTAATAGTAAAAGTATTTATTCCTGCTGAAAATGTCCGGGATGCTGTAGTCGGCAGCGGACTCGGACAAACCGAACAGCACATAGACGTCAGTAAGATGGTACGTGGCGTTTGCGCTTGCAAATTCCGGGCTCGCGGCATACATCGGAATGCCGCGCGTTAAGACAATGTAGTTTATTTTATCTGCCAGTTTATTGGCTGCCATATGGCTTTTTATGGCGTCGGCCAGGGTCTTTTTCTCATCTTTGGTCGCCTGCCCGGCTTCGTTGCCGGCTCCCTGCGGGTCGGTCATGGAGACATGCACAACATTGATATCAGGAATCTGACGGGCATTTTTAAAATACGCTCCGATTTCCACCGACGAAGGCGCTTTGTCATTGATTACCAGCAGGACGTCGTTGTAAGACGGCAGCGCCAGCGCCGGCGTTGCGGCAAGCCCAAATGCCAGCGCTGACATAATCACGTTGCAAACTGCTCTTTTCATACTGTCCTCCATTCATTATATAATTGGAACTTCAACAACGCTATATCAACCATTATTAATCACTTGCTCCACAGTTCCAGTTCCGCCAGAATCAGTTTTTCGCGGTTGCGGAAATCCAGTTTGACGAACCGGCTGTTCGCGTCGGAAAACTTGAATATGGCTTCGCCGACTTCCAGCGGGGCAGTCTTTGCCGCCGGAATTTGTCCGGCAGTAGTCCACGCCTGCTTGTCGCCACTGACGGAGACGGTCACTTCCGGAAGTTCTCCGGCGTAATACAACACCAGGCGATCAAGCTGGAATTTGTCTTTCAGATCAATGATTATCGAATTAGCTCCGGGCTGATCAAAGGTTTCAATAAACTTATCGGGTATTCCGTTGCCGTATTCTTTGACGCGGGTAAAAATACTGCGTCGGTCGGTCAGCTTAGAATCTTTGAACCCGGAAGACTGCATCTTGCCGTTGCGGTTGATCTCACAAACACCGTCCAGTTTCAGATTGAAGATAGTGCCGTCATTCAGGCGGTGCCGGTTCCAATAGGCATAATTGCCGGTCAGGCATTTGCCGGACGGCACGGCGGCCGGTTTGACCTTAGGTTCCGGCAGTTTGAAACGCCAGATATCATAACCGACGGTTCCGCCTTGCGCCACATGCAGTTCTTTAATAAAGTCTTTCCAGTCGCTGCTGCCAACGGCAGTCCGGTTGAACGGCACAAAGCCGAAATAAAACGCTTTGCCTTTGCCAATCCGGTTTTCAACGACCGCCGGAGAGCCGTCGGCATAGGAGCCAATTATTTTGGCTTTGCCGTCAATTTGCAGGCGGAAACGCTCGCCGTCAACCGGAAGTTTACGGCTGCCGATGTTGCAGACTGCGCCGGACGGAGATTTATCCGGAGCAATGGATTTCACTCCGAAAAGTTTCTCCCGGTATTGCGTCAGCGGTGCGGAGGAAATATCGTTTTCAAAAGCCTTCGGGTCGCCGCAGATCAGCGTGCCGCCGTTTTCAACATATTCGATCAACTTTTTCGCGGTATCCTCTTTCACATACTGAATATACGGCACATAGATTATTTTATAATCGTTCAACTTGGTGCGGCCCTGTTCCAGCATCGTGTCGCTGATGAATTTGAACCAGGCATGCGCGGAGGAACCCAGCAGGGTGAATACCGAGGCAAAGCGATCATAGCTGCCGCTGTCACATTTCAACGCTTCATCGGAAACAAAGATTGCAGTATCGGTATTTGTCGGGAACTTTAACGGAGGCGTGTTATTGAGCAAGTTGGTGACTTCCAGCATATACTGCCAGGACAATGGATAACCTTCGCTGACGGCTGCCGCATATACCGGCGGCTTGTCATGTCCGCCGAATGACGCGGGCCAGTACTGGAATCCATCTGTGCCGCCGCGCAGCGCCTGGCTGTAAAGCTCCCTCGCTTCTTCCTGAGTAGTCGTGGAGGGGTATCCGTCCAGCGCTTCATGCGGACAGACAGAGAGTTTCTTAACTCCGGAAAGGTCTTTAACCATTTTAGTGGCAAACGCGTATTGCTCAATCTGCCGTTCCGCAGTGCCGCCGCCCTCGCCAAGCTGGAATGTTCCGACATCGGCATATTGGCTCCAATACTGAACTCCGGCAACCGAGGGAATTCCGTAGGCGTCGTCCGACATTACCGGCATGTCCGGATACTTAGCTTTGACAATGGCGCGAATATCTTTATTCACCGCCAGCAACTTGTCATGCAGCCAGGAGATATAAGCCCGTTTGCAATACGGATAATCCGGTGATTTTGAATCCATTCCCCACGGAATGCCGAATTTGCCGAAACCGTATTTTTCCTTGACTTCCTGATTCGCCTTTTCGAGGAATCCGGTAGGATTCGCCTGGTTGTGCGGGGAATTCATTTTTAACCCAAGATCATGATTAATCCAGAACTGCTCGTCTCCCGCCCACATGATGCCGATGTTTGGACCGTATTTGTCCAACGCAGCCTTAACGCTGTCTTTGTATGCCTGTTGATTGATCGGGTCCGTCTGCCAGCCGAAATGACCGTCTTTATACATGGTAACGCCTTTTTCTCCATTCGGAGCAATTCCGGAAATGCAGTAATAGCTGTAAACCGTAAACGGCAGAACTTCACCAACGCCAACTTTTTTCGACAGCGCCTCCATATTCAATTTTTCCCGATCCCAATAATAATTTCCCGGCAATACCGATGGCAGTGATTTATACAGGTCAGTCGCATCTCTGGAAAGAATGCTGATACCGGCGTCTTTCAGTTCGCGCAGCCGTTGCGCCTGAGAGTAAGGTTTGGCGTATTTCAGCGCCAGCGAATAGTTTTCCTCATTTACCGGATGCTGCCAGCTAAAGAATGTGCGCTTTTCCGCCGGGCCGTTCTTCAGCAATTCCCGGAACAGCGGATTGGCGGTTTTGAACACCCGGCAGGGCGGACATAATATGTCCAGATTGTTGCCGGAAGAGAAAATTGTTTTGCCGTCTGATTTCAAGGTGAAATTCAGCATTTCATTCTCTTTTTCAGCAGTATTGTAATAAAACACCGCGCGGTTATTTTTGAATGGAGGTTTGGCGGTCAATACTTGTTCCGAAACGGATTTGCCGTTGACCATGGAACTGACCGTAAGCTGCAATTCGCTTGACAGCAGATTTTTATCATTCAATTGAAAAGTCAGCGCATTGCCGCCGGAATTATTGGAATAGGCGGCCATGTCGCCTTGCGTCAAAACCATGACCGGCGGCATAGCGCTGCCGCCGCCGAAAACGAACGGCTGAAACGCCTCCGGCAGTTTGTTGAATCCGCCTTTAATCGGAACAATGCAGCTTGCGCCGTCAAAAGAAGTGCGGTGAAACCGGCCCAGGCTGAAATACCAGGTTTGTCCCGCCAGCCCGGCTTTGCCGTAAGCCGCCGCCGGAATCGCGATTTCCGCCGTCCAGAAGCCGTTGCCCCTGGCAGTTTTTACCTCCGGTTTTAAGTTGAGTTCTTCAAATGGCATTTTCGTGGTATAAACTCCATCCGCATTTACGGAAAAATAAGCTGACTGGACGGCGTATCCGAGAGGATTGGCGTGTATTTCCACGCGGTCATCGCTCCAAACAGCTTTTTCCGGAGTCGACTGGCACTTCATCGCATCCGCATTTTTCTCTTCGCATTTGAACCCGAAGTAGATGTTTTTATCGTCATGCAGCATTTTGACTTCGGTGCGTTGCGGAGCGGCCTTGCCGCTGCCGTCGGTCAGATAGAATTTGTTTATGGTCATGGCGTTCTTCCAGGCGGGATCGCCCAGTCTGCCGTCAAGAACCGGAGCTTGTGCGGCAGGAATCACGCCTTTAATCTGTACCTGTTCATCCGACTCGATTCTGGCCGGTTCGGTGGCGGAAGCATCCGCACCAGATTCAATTTTCAGCTCATCTGCATACCATGTTTTCGAGGATGTTGCATCGCCGCCGGTACTAACAATCGCTCCCAGAATTTTGGCGTCTTTCGGCAATTTTAAGGTCACTTTCAACTGTTTCCATTCCGGTCCGATTTTTGTATAATAAGAATTGTTCCCCTTGCTGTTTTTCCATAACTCGTCATAAGTCATTAAGATGATAAAAATATTTGTCGGTTCCTGGGCTTTGACATAAACAGATACCGTATAAGTATCTCCGGCTTTGAATACATCACCTCTGGCCCGTGCAAAAAAACCGAATGACTCCGGGCGTTTCGTATGCAATTCCAGTGCGGAACGTCCGCAATAGCTTTCGTTCTTTGTGATACGGCACAATTCGCCTAATTCCATGTCTTTGGGTTTCCACATGAATGCCACTTTCGCCAGGCTGTCCTCCGATTCAAAGCTCCCGGCATTATCCGGCAGCAAATTTTCCGCGAAGCAGCAACCGGCCGCAACCATTACCAACGCAATCAGCATAATTACTTTTTTCATCAATGCTCCGTTTCAGATTATGTGTTACTAAATCTAACGCCGTATGCGAGTTCTATCTTAATTGAATCTTTCATCTTTTATTAACTATACTCCTACTCGTCTGGCTCGTTTCCTTTTAAAAACTTGTGCAATCTCCAACCATTTGGCGATGCCAAATCCAGTCTCGCACATTATGGTTTTAGAATACTACTCCATTCATAATCCCGCCTTGTGTTGTGTCGAAACTGAATCCGTTGGAAATCTGGACATCAAGCGTCCATAGCCGGATATTGCTCACGATGAGATCGGCGTGCTTTACGAAGAATTCAATCATCCCGCTTGCATCGCCGTATGCCGGCAGATACATGATCAGGTTCCCGTCAAGATAGAGTTGCGTGATGCTGTCGCACCGGAACAAGCGGATGTGATAATAGCGATCCGCCTTAAAGTCAGGCAGAGGAGCCTGAGCCAGGACATCACCCTGCACATCCTGACAAATAAAAGATTTCAACTCACTGCATAACTGGAACTTCACCCCATCTGCCGCGAAACCGGCGCTAAACTGCGTATCGTTGCCGTTGAATGTCGGCAGTTGCATGTCGAATTCCAGATCGAAATCGGCAATCGGCGTATTATAGCGCACTTGGGCCGGATTGACGTTGCATGAACCATAGAGAGAATTAGGCGGAATAAGCTCGTGACGATTCGCCGCCAAAGCGCCTGTTGTGTTGATCCGCCAGTCTCCGGCAATGACTCGCCAGTGTTCGAACAGCATTTGCTGGCGGGAATCAAACAAGCAATCATCACGCAATTTTTCCAATGCAGGCAAAGCATGGAAAGCAATGGATTGGTCGGCGTTGGCATGAACTGTCAACGGCAGGCACAAGGCCCGCGGGGCGAGCCGGGACTGATTGCATCGCTCGTTGCGATCCTTCAATCGTCCCAGAAAAATCCATCCATCGCCGGTCTTCACAGTTTCCGACGCCCCTAAATAAGTGGGGAGCAAATCACGGCCTTCGACTTCTTGATAAGGACCACGCAAAGAATCCGCCACCGCATGACGCAACCCTGTTTCCGGGCTTAAGCAGAAAAACAGATGATACTTTCCATTGAGATCGATCACATGCGGCGATTCTGGAAAGAGGTGGTTCCCAGGCGGCAACGCAGGCGGACCAAGATGCCAATGAATCAAGTCTTCAGACTCCGCCAGGCCGATACAACCCCGCCGAAAGATATCCGGCTCCAGCGAAGCCTTAACCCGGCTGCAGAAAAACATCACATAGATATTCCTCTCCGGGTCCCAGTGAATATTCGGGTCTCGATGGCTGTTGTAACTGGCTGTTTCTAGGATCATCTCTGTTTCATAGGGGGAATCAGGCCGGTTGAAATCAAACTGGACAGGCTCCGGTTCCGACCATGTCGTCAAGTCATCGGACCAATATATGCAATTAAGATTTCCCAACAATGCGAAACGTCCGTTATGCTTAACGGCGGAACATGGGCCTCCGAAAGAGGTAACGAAAGGCTGTTCCTGCCAGTGCATCAGATCGCGCGAAACGGCATGCCCCTGCTTGGGCAAGTCCGTCAGAAAAAGACTCATTTTAAGCCGCTCTCCGGTAATATGAAAAAGATGATATTCCCCATCTTTTTCAATAATAGTGAAGTCATTTATATAATGATAGCGCGGATGATATTCAAGCATTTATTTTTCTCCTGAATTAAAGCTTGGGTTTGTAAAAGTTTAATTTCATAAAATTACTTTTTCCATTTAAAAAACTTGACATGGCGTTAATCTCCATATTTTTTAATGTTTTATTTTGCGATGGAAAAACTTTTTTCCAAATAATTATTATTCTCATTAATTTCGTCAACCACTTTATTCGTATCGGCATAGACCTTGATTTTGTGAACTCCGGCGGTCACGATTCCACCCGGCAGCGCCAGTTGTTTGGCAACCGAGCCGCCTTTCGGCACATCGTCATAGTTTACAGTACCAACCTGTTTGCCGTCGTCGCTTTCCGCCACCCTGGTTTCCCCGCCACAGGAGTTCTGCTTGAAAATCATTGACAGCAATAAGATGGTCTTGCCGTTATGTTCAACCGGACTGGGGTTGAAAACTTCCCGCACCCCCGGATAGTCGGACGGAGTAATAATCGGGTTGGCCGGGTGCCGCCGCATAATTGATAAAGTTCTGCTCATAAATAATTCCTTAATTCAAATATTATTTTATTTCCGCCACAATTCCAGTTCCGCCAAAATCAGTTTTTCGCGGGTGCTGAAGTCCAGTTTGACGAACCGGCTGTTTGCGTCGGAAAACTTGAATATGGCTTCGCCGACTTCCTGCGGGGTGGTCTTTGCCGACGGAATTTGTCCGGCAGGGGTCCACGCCTCCTTGTCGCCGCTGACCGAGACGGTCATTTCCGGAAGTTCTCCGGCATAATACAACACCAGGCGATCGAGCTGGAATTTGTCTTTCAGATCAATGATTATCGAATCAGCTCCGGACTGATCGAAAGTCTCAACAAACTTATCAGGCGTTCCGCTGCCGTATTCTTTGACGCGGGTGAAGATACTGCGGCGGTCAGTCAGTTTGGAATCTTTGAAACTGGAAGACTGGGTCTTGCCGTTGCGGTTGATCTCACAAACACCGTCCAGTTTCAGATTGAAGATAGTGCCGTCATTCAGGCGGTGCCGGTTCCAATAGGCATAATTGCCGGTCAGGCATTTGCCTGACGGGTTGACCGCCGGTTTTACCGTGGGTTCCGGCAATTTGAAACGCCAGATATCATAACCGACGGTTCCGCCTTGCGCCACATGCAATTCTTTCATAAAGTCCTTCCAGTCGCTGCTGCCGACAGCAACGCGGCTGAACGGCACAAAGCCGAAATAGAGCGCTTTGCCTTTGCCTGTCCATTTTTCGACGACTGCCGGGACACCGTCGGCATAGGAGCCAATTACTCTGGCTTTGCCGTCAAGCTGCAGGCGGAAGCGGTCGCCGTCAACCGGCAGTTTGCGGCTGCCGATGCGGCAGCTTATGGCCGGAGAGTTATCCGGAACGATGGCTTTGACTCCGAAAAGCTTTTCGCGGTACTGCGCCAGCGGTGCGGAGGAAATATCGTTCTCAAAGGCCTTCGGATCGCCGCAAATCAGCGTGCCGCCGTTTTCCACATATTCAATCAGCCGCTTTATCGTATCCTCTTTCACATATTGAATATAAGGCATATAGATTATTTTATAATCGCTCAGTTTCGCGCGGTCCTGTTCCAGCATGGTATCGCTGATAAATTTAAACCAGGCATGTGCTGAAGTGCCCAGCAGCGCAAATGCCACTGAAAAACGATCAAAACAACTGCTGTCACATTTCAGCGCTTCGTCGGAAACAAAAATCGCGGTATCGGCGCTTTCCGGGAATTTCAGCGGCGGCATGTTGTTAAGCAGTCTGGTGACTTCCAGCATGTACTGCCAGGACAGCGGATAGCCTTCGCTGACAGCGGCGGCATATACCGGTGGTTTGTCCTGTCCGCCAAATGATGCGGGCCAGTATTGAAATCCGTCCGTGCCGCCGCGCAGCGCCTGACTGTAAAGCTCCCTGGCTTCCTCCAGAGTAGTCGTGGACGGATAACCGTCCAGCGCTTCATGCGGACAAACGGATAGTTTCTTAACGCCGGAAAGGTCTTTAACCATTTTGGTGGAGAACGCATACTGCTCGATCTGCCGTTCCGCCGAGACACCGCCTTCACCCAGTTGAAACGTGCCGATGTCAGCATACTGATACCAGTACTGGACTCCGGCAACCGAAGGAACACCATAAGCATCGTCCGACATAATCAGCATGTCCGGATATTTTGCTTTGACAAGGGCACGAGTATCCTTGTTCACCGCCAGCAACTTGTCATGCAGCCAGGAAATATAGGCGCGTTTGCAATACGGATAGTCCGGAGATTTTGAATCCATTCCCCACGGAATGCCGAATTTGCCGAAGCCGTATTTGTCCTTGACTTCCTTCTCCGCTTTTTCCAGAAATCCGGTTTTATTCGCCTGATTATGCGGCGAATTCATCTTTAATCCTTGATCATGATTAACCCAGAATTGCTCGTCGCCTGCCCACATTATGCCGATACTCGGCCCATATTTGTCCAATACGGCTTTGACCCCGTCTTTATGCGCCTGCCGGTTAACCGGGTCCGGCGGCCAGCCAAAATAACCGTTTTTATCCAGAGTTACGCCCTTTTCGCCAGCAGGGGAAATTCCGGAAATATTGTAATATGCGTAAACCGTAAACGGCAGAACTTCACCGGTTTCAACTTTTTTCGACAGAACAGCCATATTCAATTTTTCCCGGTCCCAATAATAATTTCCCGGCAATACCGACGGCAATGATTTATACAGGTCAGTTGCATCTCTGGACATAATACTGATGCCGGCATCTTTCAGTTCGCGCAGCCGTTGTTCCTGCGAGTACGGTTTGGCGTATTTCAGCGCCAGCGAATAGTTATCCTCGCTTACCGGATGCTGCCAGCTAAAAAATATGCGCTTTTCCACCGGGCCGTTCTTCACCAATTCCTGAAACAGCGGACTGGCAGTCCTGAACACCCGGCAGGGCGGGCATAGTATGTTCAGATCATTGCCGGAGGAGAAGATTGCTTTCCCTTCCGACTTCAGCGTGAAATTCAGTATTTCATTTTCCTTATCGGCAGTATTGTAATAAAATACCGCACGGTTATTTTTAAATGGCGGTTTGGCCGTCAGCTCCTGCACGGCAACGGTTTTGCCGTTGACAGCGGAAGTCACCGCAAGCTCCAAATCGTGCGCTAACAGTTTCTTGTCATTCAATTGAAAGACAAGCGCATTGCCGCCGGTGTTATTGGAATAGCCGGCCATGTCGCCTTGCGTCAAGGTCATGACCGGAGGCAGATTCAGACTGTTGTCATCAGAAAAGACAAACGGCTGAAACGCCTCCGGCAATGTATTGAATCCGCCTTTAATCGGAGCGATACAGCTTGCCCCCTTAAAAGAAGTGCGGTGAAAACGGCCGATGCTGAAATACCAGGTCTGTCCGGTCAGGCCTGCTTTACCGTAAGCCGCAGCCGGAATGGCGATCTCCGCAGTCCAGAAGCCATTGCCTTTGGCAGTCTTTATCTCCGGCTTCAGATTCTGGTCTCCCAGCGGCATCTTTGTCGTATAAACACCATCGGCATTAATTGAAAAATAAGCTGACTGACCGGCATAACCCAGCGGATTGGCATGAATCTCCACCCGGTCATCGCTCCAATAGGTTTTTTCCGGAGTGGAATCGCACTTCATCGCGCCGACATTCTTCTCTTCGCATTTGAACCCGAAGTAGATGTTTTTGTCATCATACATCATTTTAACTTCAGTGCGCTGCGGCGCGGCCTTGCCGCTGCCGTCGGTCAGATAGAATTTGTCTGTGGTCAGCGCATTTTTCCAGGCGGGATCGCTTAATCTGCCGTCAAGCGCCGGAGTCTGAACAGACGGGATTATTCCTTTCGCCTGCAACTGTTCTTCCGCCTCAACCCTGCCCGGTTCAATAGCCGTGGCATCCGCGCCAGGTTCGATTTTCAATTCATCCACATAGAAAGTTCTCGGCGAGGTTTCGTCGCCGCCGATCCGGACAATTGTCCCCAGGATTTTAGCGTCTTTCGGCAGTTTGAAAGTTACTTTGATCTGCTTCCATTCCGGACCGATTTTTGTATAATAAAACTTGTCGCCTTTGCTGGTTTTCCATAACTCGTCATAAGTAATCAAATAAATAAAGATATTCGCCGGTTCCGGAGCTCTGACATAAGCCGATGCCGTATAAGTCTCCCCGGCCTTGAATACATCTCCCCTGGCCTGTGCAAAAACACCGTAATACTCCGGGTATTTGGCGTGCAGTTCCAGCGCGGAACGCCCGCAATAGCTTTCATTCTTCGTGATCCGGCACAATTCACCCAATTCCATACCAGCCGGTTTCCACATGAATACAGTTTTCGCCAGACTGTCCTCCGACTCAAAACTGCCGAGGTTGTCCGGCAGCAGATTTTCCGCGAAACAGAAACCGGCCGCAAACACCAAAAATACAATCAGTGAAGTGATTTTGTTCATCAATACTACCTTTTAAATAAATGGATTAGTTATTCAATATGTTCTAAGAGCAAATCGAAACCGTTTCACCATTTGTTCCTGAACACGAAATCGATATTTCCGCCATGCAGCAGTATGCCGCATGGCAGCTTGCTGCTGTCATCGACCATACACAGTATTTCTATTTCCCTTGCGGGGCCTGCGCCCCCGACTCAATTCTATTCGATACAACGGATTCAGCATTCGCGCCCGGCTCAATTTTCAATTCATCCACATAGAAAACCTTAGGCGAGGTCTCTTCGCTGCCGGCACGGACTATCGCCCCCAGAATTTTAGCGTCTTTCGGCAAGGTGAAAGTTACTTTGATCTGTTTCCATTCCGGACCGGCTTTCATATAATAAAACTTGTCGCCTTTGTTCGTTTTCCACAACTCATCATAAGTGATCAGATAAATTAGCACATTCATCGGTTCCGGCGCCTTGACGTAAGCCGATGCCGTATAGGTTTCTCCAGCCTTGAACGCATCGCCCTTCGCCTGTGCAAAAATACCGTAATATTCCGGACATTTCGTGTGCAGTTCAAGCGCCGAACTGCCGCAATAACTTTCATTCTTCGCGATCCAGCACAATTCATTTAATTCCTTATCCGCCGGTTTCCACGTGAACTCCACCTGCGCCAGGCTATCCTCCGATTCAAAACTCCCGAGGTTGTCCGGCAGCAGATTTTCCGCGAGACAGTAACCGGACGCAAACAGCATTGCCATCAACCATGTAAAAACTTTATTCATCGAAACTATCCTCTTTTATATTTAAAAAAATTATGCTTTAGGCAATCAATATACCGTGACATTGTTTTTTACTGCCAGATTTTTTGCGGACTGTTGCCCCAATTGCCGTCATGAACGATAACATTTTCCGGATATTGTCCGGTAATCGGAATTTTCACTATACTGACATGGCCATCGGCAAACAGCATGTTGGCCTGCAGACTGTGGATAAACGCCGGCATCAGATTTGCTCCTCCCAATAATCCGGTACGCTGGTTAAGATTATAACCATAAACCGTTGTGCCGATAACATCAAACAGCATACAATCCCGCGTTGACTTCTTCAGAATATTGATCCGCTGGCAATAACTGGGAGCGCCGCCCCAGGCAGAGTAGCCCAGCAATGTGCCGTTGAATGCGTAGTTGCTGCCGTAATAGTTGTTAGCCCAATCCACATTGACGTTAGTTTGACAATACAAAATACTATTTTTATTTGACACAAAACCCGCGCCGCCAGCAAAATTAGAGCTTTTCGCCCCCAGTTTAAAATATGGAGCGCATTTCATATAATATTGTTTGTCGCCCGGATCGTTATAAGGGAAATAGTCCAGGTTATCCATCGTATAGGCAATTATTGCCGAACCGAGCTGTTTAAGATTGGAAGCGCACTTGATTGCCTGGGCTTTGCCTCTGGCTTTGTTCAGCGCCGGCAGCAGCATGCTGGCAAGAATAGCTATGATCGCTATCACTACCAAGAGTTCTATGAGTGTAAAAACCTTCTTCTGTTTCATTTTCCCCTTCCCCTTTTCCTTGTTTGAGTTTAATTGATTAAATTCATTTACCGTTTTCCTTTTCACATCTTCTCCTTTAGTTTCAGGTTGCTTATTTAAATCTATCCAACAATTATTTATACCTTTTTTAAAGATGCGCAACTGCCTCTTTCCTCCAATTGGAAGTCAAAAGTAAGTTCTTTTTCCATCAATTTACCGTCATCAAGCATTTTAACGATCAATCCGGCGGCGGCTTCGGCCATTTCTATCACCGGCTGGCTCATGGTGGACAAATTGGGATTGAAATAACTTTCACAGTCAAACCCGATAATCGAAATATCATCGGGAATCCGCAACCCGCAGTCCATGATCCCCTGCCAGGCTCCGTAGGCGTTGCAGGCATTGGGACAGATAATCGCGCTCGGACGCTTGCCGCCCCGGCACAGATCACACGCAATCTCCCTGGCCTGATCATACCAGCGGATGCCGGGATCGGAAACGTATTCACGGTACAGCTCCTCGTCGGTATCAAAGCCATATTTCGAACGAACTTTGCGGAATTCTTCATTTCTCAAATTCAAGTCGGAAAAAAGTGAGCACGCGGCAATATACGCCACCCGCCGGTGACCGAGCCCGGACAGATGCGCCGCCGCGGTTTCGACCGCTCCTGGTCTGCTGACGACGCGAGCAGCATATTCAAAGTTTTTGCCTTTCGGGAAGCTACGCCAGTTCATGAAAACCATTGGAATATTGGCGAATTCCGGCTGGAATAATTCTTCCTTCACACGTGCTGAATCATCGAGACAAATCATGCCGTCACTATTGCTCGAATGAAATTTCTGAAGAATAGTTTCGTTTTTATCCTCGTCCAGCAACAACAATTCACTGCCGGTATTAGCCTGCAGCGCTACATTCAGGCCGGACAATATCCTGAATACATATGGATCGTATATTTTATGTATGTCTCTTCCGATGATTACTGCTATACGGTTTTTCTTCGGAGTCGTTTTGTACGTTACAAACGTTCCACGGCCATGACGCTGCACCAGAAGATTCTGCTGTTCCAGTATCCGCAGGCTTTTGCGCAATGTCATTCTGCTGGTATTGAATTTCACCGCCAGTAATTCTTCCGCAGGCAACTTTGTTCCGACCGGCAGCTTGCCGGAAATAATATTCTTCTTCAATATATCGGCAATCTGCTGATAGATTGGATTTAAGGACACGGTCTTTATATTTACATCATCGAACATAATCCAAACCCCTGTTGTATATCTACGTATAGATTATATATGAAGATTTACAACTTGTCAATAGCAGAAGATTGTTTTTGTTTGATTTTATCTGACATATATAAAAAACCTGAAGTTTTATTTTCCTTCAGGTCTTAGGAGCCGTACAAAAATAACCTTTACAAGTTTATTTATTTACAGCTCCTTAATATAGTCGAAAACTTTGAAAGGCTTTTCAGAATTTAAACTTCATGACTCCTGATTCCGTCAGTGTGCCTGAAACAATATAGCCGTCACCTGCGGCAGTTGCGGTTATCGCAATGGAATTATCATTAAATCCAGCCGACACCGGTTTGCGGTCCAGCCTGAATTCAAAATCTCCGCGATGGGCCAGTTGCAGTATTAAATCATCTTTGCCGCCGGCGGCCTGGACGATTTGAATATTGCTGTCCAGCAGTTGCGGACATCCGGCAGCATGCAGGTTCAGTGCGAACAGACGGCTGGAATGCGGCGGCATTTCCACCGCGAAACCGTCCTGTTCAACAGTAACAGCGTCATTGTCCCATACATCGCTCAGGAAGTATGAGCCTGCCGCCAGACCAAGCCCGCTAAAATTGAACCTGATTGTCTGCGGACAGTCCTGTGTGTTGAACAGCGCCACAGTCCGCACCGGTAAATGCTGATTGTCGTCCAGCAATGAGAAGTGCGGGCTTTTCAGGTACCACACAGCCGGCGCATCATCTGTCTCCCGGTAATGATGTCCGGAAAAATAAACATTCTGGCCGTTGTTCGGACAGCAGACTGCCTTTTTAAGGATTTTGAATCGCGGGTTGTCCTGAGGTTCATTGTACAGCCAGCCTGCAATCTCCACCATTGACCTGGAGATCAGGCAGTAGTTAATGCACAGCATCGCCTCCGTATCCGTCAGGCCGGGAAACAATCCGACTGAATCGCTGTTCGGCACGATCAGATCACCGACCTGCAAGGCAAAACACGCAGTACCCCACAGAAAATTGGTTTTCACATGCTCCCAGTTGCCGGAGCCAATATCAATCCCGTAACGGTAATTAGTGAAGAATTCACCCAGGAACGGATTGGCCATGACAATATCGCAACCGGTCTGGAGGTAGCCTTCCGCCGGTATCCGTTTCCTGATTTCCTTCAGCCACCAGTCGCGCCACTGATATCCGGAACACTCGTGATACGCCAGCAGCGGATGGCTGTCTTCAAACGCATACGACCAGAAATCCTGTTTGACGCCGCAGAAGCCGGACTCATTCAGAAAGTAGTCTAAAGCCCGGCACATATATTCCCTGACTTCCGGCTTGCTCACATCCAGCACCCGTCGATTGGGGGTGCGGTAGGAATAATCCACGAACCATTCCGGATGGTCCTTAACCAGCGGAACAACATCCGGCAGCGCGCCGCCGATCCAAACCGCCGGTTTAAGGCCGGTCTGCCTGACCTTGTCGGTGAAGTCTTTTAATCCGGCAGGAAATTTGTCCTTTGCCACTCCGGCCTCCCCTTCGTAAGGCATCCCCAACCCGTGAGCGCTGGTTTCGTTCGTGGCAAGGGCCGCATAACCATCGTCCACCTGTATCCACTGCACCGTTGGAAAATTATCCGCCAGAAATTCAGCAGTTTTAAGCATTTTTTCCTGCGTGATGTCGCGGAAAATGCCATCATTCCACGATCCCCATACCAGTGAATGCCGATTGATGCTGGTTGAGCCGTACATCGGCGGAAGCTTTTCTCGCAGAACGTTTAAGTAACGTGCAAAGATTGCCTGCAAATCGCCTGCCTGGTCAACCGTTCCCAGATACCATGCATCTTTCAGTACCGCACCTGCCTTAAAATTCAAATGGGACACGGCTTTAAACGAAGACAGTATATTAAGCCGAATCCGCCCGGCGTCATGCCCGACCAGATAATTGTGAAAAAACACCCGCTGGCTGAGCGTGCCATGAACCATGCCTCTGCGGCTGCAATAATTCGAGAGCAGAATTGCCGGGAACGGCTGGTAGGGCGAAGCCCCGATCCGGTCTGACACCACGCCGGGGTCCGCCCAGCGATTGCCGGCAAGCGTATCAAACTCCGATGATTGCGCCATCTCCTGTGTCCGCTTCAAATCAACTTTAATCCCCATCCGGCTGTAAATCCGGGGATTTTCGACATGATAGAAATAATCTTCCGCCGCGTTAGCGTCAAAAGTTATTCCGTCGAGTTCAAGACCGATCTCAGTCAATTCCAGCGCCCTGCCGCTGAGATTGCGGATCGAGCGATCCGCAGTCATTTCCCCGTCATCCAGCGAAATGAAGAAATCTTCTTTAAACAGATTTTCATATTCGAACGTCAGATGCACCAGACGTTTTTTCAAATTAACTTTTTCGGTATGTCTGTCAGGATTTATCCTTTTCCCAGCCACGACCGCATAAGGCTTGAAGGTAACCGCCGTTGAATTCCCCAGGCACGACTGCATCAATTCATTAAAGTCATTCATCTAAATATTCCTATTGTTCAGATCAATCATTGTGACGATATTAAAAGAATATAATAAGGCCAAAGGTGAGCTAAGTCAACAAATATCTAAACTGGTATACTTGCGAGCAGATTATTTGAATTTTGCAGTACGACTTTTAATCAAGGACACGGTCTCGTCAATACTCATTTCTCCGTCAAAAAAGCGGCCGAAAACCGGATTAAGCGCCCTGCCCTGTACTTCCCCGCTGAAAAAGCGGCTTTCATAAAAATATTCAGCAGTGTCCACTTCCGCCCGCATTCCCGGATAATCAAGTTGATATTTTTCGCGGATTACTGACAACCCGTCTGTCGAGCCGTAAAACGGCAGCATCAAGCACTGTTCAGCCAATATTCGCTGTCCCTGCTCTGAAATGAAGAAACCGGCGGCAGCCAGCAGCGGGGCCTGATCCTTACGGCGTTTTCCGAAAGCCAGCAGCCGCGGCAAAAGCTGCACTCCTCCGGCAGGAGAAATGCTGTTTGTGGTTAAAAAAATATTCCCGCCGAGACGTGCGGAAGCGGCCGGCATGAATTGGGAAAAGAATTCGCAGATAAGCGATCTGCCATTCAGAAAATTTTTAAAATCCTGAATCGAATCCAGCCCGAAACGCCGGGTGACATCGGAACGCAGAAATTCCAGAAAAGCTTTCACTTCTTCAAAATCCAGATTTACGCATTCCGGCCCTATAATCCGGCGATCTATCCGGAACAGATGGTTATGCAGGGAGTGCAGTACGGGATTGATTATCAGTCCCGGCGCAATCTTCCGGCATTGCCGGATCCATGCCGCCAAAGACCGCCAATCAGAGCGGCGCGGCGGGTCCGGCAGATGATGCGTTTTGACTATGTCCATATTGACGCCGCGCAAACAGCCAATCAAGCCGACCGGCAGAACATCGTAACAGCCGGATGCTGAAGCGCAAAATTGACGCACCCCGCGCACAAGTGCGGGATTCAGACTGCCGGCAGGAATGGCAGACTCGAACCACGCGACCGGCAGCCCGTTGTTGCGCAGCTCCGGCATGGAGTTCAAGTTGAATACAGACACCAGCGCCAGGTCCCATTGACCGGAACGCATGGTGATGGCGGGAACATTGAATTTGCAGGCGATTTTAATGCCGGGATTGGCACGTTCAAGCGCCGCGAAAAACACACGCCAGCCCGCCACCTGCTCCGGCAGCAGATCGTCAACACAGAAAACCAGTTCATCCTGACTATTTTTCCCGTGCTGCACAATGGAAATGGATTGATCCGTCCTTTCTCCAGCCACAAACGTTCCGCGTTGCGGAAACTGTATAAGTATACCCTGCTCACAGAGTTTCTTGACAGCCCTGCGCACCGTTAGACGCTGCACTTCAAAAATTACGGCCAACTGTCTTTCGGAAATGAGTTTCTGCCCGGGGTTCAAACCGCTGTCGCCGATATGGCGAATGATCGCCGTGATAATCGCGTCCTGCTTCTTGCGTGATTTTTTGCCCGGACATTTATATTTCATTGGAAGCTCCAGTACCTGGGCTCAAATATTCAACAGCAGGCCTTTCAAGTATTGGCTTTCAGGAAAATGGAGCGATACCGCATGGTCAGGGGCCTGCGAGAAACGTCTGGTAATATGTGCATCGGTTCCGGCGTCCAGCGCGGCGTCGGCCGTGATCTTCAGGAAAAGCTCAGGCACCATCAAACCGGAGCATGAGAACGTATAGAGCTGTCCGCCCGGATTCAGCAGTTGAAAGCCCAGAATGGCGATGTCTTTATAGCCGCGGCAGGCTTTGTCCATGTGGTTCTTCGCATCCGCAAACTTCGGGGGATCGAGTACGATAATATCGAATTTGCGGCCTTCCGCACGGAACTTGCGCAACAGGCAGAATACGTCGGCTTCGATGTTTTCATAACATTTTTCATCAATGCCGTTCAACTGCATATTTTCGGAGCCCAGTTCCAGCATCGGAGCGGAAGTGTCCACATTGGTCACCATGGCCGCGCCGCCGAGGGCGGCGGCAACGCCGAAGCCGCCGGTATAGGAGAAACAGTTAAGCATGGTTTTGCCGGCAGCATGTTTATACAGATAATCGCGGTTGTCGCGCTGATCCAGATAGAAACCGGTCTTGTGACCTTTTCTGACATCAACATAAAATTTCAGGGCATGTTCGCGGATTTCGATTTTTTCCGGCGGTTCTTCGCCATAAAGCAGTCCTGCGGTTTCCGCAAGTCCTTCTTTCAGGCGCACGGCAACATCGGAGCGCTCATAAATGCCTTTACAGGCGGTCAGTTCGGCCAGCAGTTCAACAATAAGTGCTTTATAGCCTTCCACGCCGGATGCGAGAAATTGTACGACCAGATAATCGCCGTAACGGTCAACGATCAGTCCCGGCAGTCCGTCGGCCTCGGCGGCAATGAGGCGGCAGGCAGTGAAATCAGTGCCGATGCCGGAAAGTTTTTGCCGGAATTCCAGCGCTTTGACGATTTTACGCCGGAAAAAATCTCTGTCGACATTTTCATCTTTTTCAAAAGTCCAGACACGTACCGTAATCTGTGAATCGGGGGAATAGGAACCGCGCGCCAGCCAGTCATTGCCGGCGCTGACAATATCAAGGGTTTCGCCGCGCGCAGGTTTGCCTTCGACGAGATTGATTGCGCCGGAAAATACCCAGGGATGACGCCGTTGTAATGATTTCTCGCGACCTTTTTCCAGAATAACTTTTTTCATAATGCCTTTTCTATGTTAAAATTGTAACTTGTTTTTTGTAAAATCAATGTCAAGCCGTACAAGATACCGCTTCAACCCCGCTTTTGCCAGTATGAGATTGATTTGCGGCAGAAAAAATCCGGCGGAATCACAACCGGTTCCGCCGGATGATGTTACTTGTCAATCTTAAATTTACATTTTTTTATCGAGCAGATACTGGTCATAGCCCCATTTGATTTTCTCGCCGGAATTTTCAGTTCCTTTCTCGATTTTCTTGATGGAATCGCTGACGGCTTCGGTTAAAATGGCATCAATTGCCTTGATGTTGCATACGGCCGCAACCACCAGTTGCGATTTCTTGGTGGATTCGGATTCTGTGGAAAACAGCCAGCCCAGTCCCGGCAGTTCCCGCAGGACGGGAATCCCGGTAACACTGCGGACGACGGTCTGCTTGTTGATGCCGCCGATGACAAAACGATTGCCCTTGTTGCCAATCATAATTTCAGTGGAGAGTGTATCAGTATTGGCAATGCGGGGATCTCCGTTGGATTTCCAGCCGATCAGACTGCTGTTGACAATGTTTACCGTGAGGTTGGTCGCGTCCTGGCAGATTTGCGGCTGTATAGTCATGACGAAACCGAACGTATTGCTGGGCAATGTGTTGATCGTCGGACCTTTACCCACCAGAATATCATCTATCCACGGCTGGGCAACCCAGGTCGGGTCATTCGCGCCTGTAACCGGATTCCATATGCCGACAACCTTATACAGCGTAAAGTTGTCGGCAGTGGTTTGAAGCCCCAGATCGGAGGGGGAAAAAAAGTCCGCGCCGATTGACGCGAGCTGGTATCTGGTAACTCCGCCCGCCGTGATTTTAACGGCGCTGACGCTGGTCGCGGTTGTCGCTGGCGCTGCAAACGTAATGGCGGTTCCATTGTTATCGGCTTTGAAATAATAGTCGTTAAGAACCGGCGTACCGGCAGGTTTTGTCCCGTAGACTTTGCTGCCGACCGGTGCGGTGACATACTGCGCCAGAGTTTTATCGCTGTTGGGCACATACTGGTCAAAAAATACACGGGTGGTGGCGTATATTGCCGCCGTCTCATTGTTTCTTACCAGCACGCTGCCGGAATTTTTAACTTTGGCCTTGCCTTTGGAAACCAGGAAATCCAGGTACTTGGAATTCCATTTCGGATTGAAGTTGAAGAACTGTGTTTTGTTCGAACCGTTCGGATCGATGCCGCCAGCCCAGGTGGATGCCCAGTTGCTGCGGTAACGCCCGCCCACTGAAAGCAGATCCACTCCGTCATTGTTTTTCCAGTCCTGGAAGTCAGCGCCGATCTTGCCGTCGTTTTCGGCATATATCTCATATATGGAAAACTTGATTTCCGCCTGAAGCACCGGCTGGTCATAATGTTGCAGCATGCTGTCGATAACCTTCTTGCTCCATGCCGGAGTCGCCAGGAACAGCGCGTTCAGACTTTCCTCCACGGTGATAACGTCTCTGCCCTGCTGCAATTCCCAGGATGAATCCATATTATAGAACGGAACGCCGGTGGTCGCGGGGTTGTAGGTGGTGGTGGCCCCGACGTTGGTGATCAGCGCCTTGAGTTCATTGGCATTGCGGTATTTGGGAAAATACAAATAACGCGTAGTGCCGGACGAATTAAAGAGCTTCGGCTGGTCCAGCGTTTTCACGATTTCGTCGATGCCCTGCCCGTTTTCCTGCGGACCGAAACGGTCGGCTTCCGCCGACACGATCAGAAAGCTTGCTCCGTTGTTGTACCTGATGGTTTCAACGAAGGTGTTGTCCTGGGTAATCTTCTTCGAACGCACCGCGGCAATGACAAACGGGCGCAGTTCGTAAATGTCTGTATTCTTTACTTCATATACTTTGGTTACGACATACGGGTCAGTATTGTTGCGGATAAAATGCACCTTGTCGGTATCGTTTTCCAGATTCAAACGGATTTGCGGCTGAATCGCCGTCTGCCCGTAAGGCTGCGTCGCGTTGTTGTTGTTCGACTTGACCGCCTCTGAAGGCACGGCTGACTGTCCGCACACATTTACGGAGACCGCAACTAAAATACCCGCCGCCATGAAAATTGCATATTTGATGTTCATATGTCAGTTCCCGTTTTCTTTAAGAGTCTGAATCGCCGGGAAATCGGCTTCAGTAAGCAGTTTGCCGGTCCATCTGGCGTAAAAGTCGTCGGGATGCACCAGGCGGCCTTTAACCGTCACGAACACTTTGGTGTCCGAATCAATGGTCGTCGTCGTGCTGAACAGATATTTAAGTATCGGAATATCCGACAGGAAGGGCATGCCGATGGTCTGCTCCACTTTCTGCATCTGATCGAACGTTCCCAGCAGTTGCTCGGTGCAAAGCTCGAACGTCAGGTTCGAAGAAATCGCACTGCCCTCCACCAGCTCGGTTCCGCGGTTGTTGCGTTCAACTACATTGTTGATATTCAATACATAGCCGAATTGGATTGTTCCGCACGTTTTATCATAAGTGGTCTGATCGAATGCATCACCTTTATAAATCTGATTCACTTCGCCATGTGCTTTAAAGCAGATGACAGGCCTGATTACGTTTAATGAAA
Source organism: Victivallaceae bacterium (assembly GCA_041665605.1). Lineage (GTDB taxonomy): Bacteria > Verrucomicrobiota > Lentisphaeria > Victivallales > Victivallaceae > CAIPAT01. The sequence goes on from JBAYIO010000080.1 coordinate 23,912, forward strand.
ACTCCGCATTCTCGCTGGCGGTTACGCTGGTTTTGTCATTAACATCCTTTTCGATGTTCTGGAACTGCGGAGATATCTTTACATTATAAGTTTTGGTGTAGCTGTTGACCACCGTCAGAGTTCCGGCCGAGGACACTTTGGCCAGCCCGCTCTGGGACAGTACTCTGACGAAGCTCAGGTCGAACTGCGGCGCGGTAAAAAAACCGCCATAGGAAAACGAGGAGAACTGATCCATATTGGACAGAAATTTCTCGACAGTCTGAAAACTGGCGGATTCAAGCCCGGCCTGAAAAATATTCAGTCCCGGCCCGTTTTTCCAGGCCAGATAATCCAGACCGAGATCGTCCAGCACACTGGCTCTTACTTCATAAACCTTGAATTCAAGTTCAACTTGCGGCGACGGCCGGTCAAAGGCCTTGGCCCACGCCAGAATCACCTGGCCGGCAGCAGGAGTATCCTTCCAGTAGATCAGATTGGAGGTGGGATCGCGGTAAATCTGGCCGACGTTGTCTCTTACTCCGGCATTCAGCGACACCACCATGGACTCGGTGGACCGGTACTTCGGCAGATACGCATAGCGGAAAATGCCGGTGCTGTCAATAACCGATCCCGCCGTATCCAGCTTGCCGCCGGGACGGTCCAGGTTCTTGATCATCTCGTCCACATACGCCAGCATTGCCGGCGGGGTGCTGACCAGCAGAAACTGCTTCTTCGCGTCAACGAAGTTCAGCCGCTGAACGTCCGAATTGGTGTTGTAGCGCTTGACCGCGCCCTGGATAAACGGAGTTATATCCACGGCCCTGACATACTGCAGCGAATACACCCTGGACACGAACCTTTCCTGGACGTCGTCCTGCAGCAATTCCAGTTTCTTCACTTTTTCGGCATAGACCGTGCTGAATTGAGCGACCGCCAGAATCAGGCAGGCCGCCAGCAATAAGCCCTTTCTTTTACTCATAGATGACTATGTTCCTCATTTTTGAACTATGTTTCATATTGTTATACTGTCTTTATCCAATACATAAAAATTCTAAATTTTAAAGCGGGGGATTTTTTATACGAGAGAAAAACACCGCCTGCATGGCATATAATGTATTCTAAAGTAAAAGGGCTGAAACTGAACCACCTTTTTTGTGCAATAAAAAAAGGATGAAACAGCCCACTGGAAAGCAGCCCGGAATTAATTTAGCACCGTAAAACGGATTTGCCAATTTGTTACCGCACATCTTGTTCCGCAATTTGCAAGCGAATATGGACATGAAAATATATCCGCCGGTTGATTTTTTCCTGTACAGTGCAAAATTAATGTAATGAATATAACTCAAAGGACCGGACTATGCGTATAATTAAATTATTGATGATCTTCCTTGCGGTTATGGCCCTGTTCCCGGGATGCAACAATCTCGGCGTCGCTAACACCACCACCGCGGAATGGTTCCAGAAAAACGGCAGTATGACCTTCAGAAGCAATGAGATCAGCAGCAATTGCCGCAATTTTCTGCTGGCCCGCCAGATGAGTAAACTTTATGATGAAGACCCGGAGTCTGCAATCTATTGCATATATCAGGATTACCGTGTCACCCATGAACGGCTTTATCTGACTGTGCTGACTGATTTATGCTATGCTGCCGGCATGAATGCCGGCAGCAATGATAAAAGAGTCGCGTTTCACTGTGCCGCCGCTTATTTCGCCTACCAGTATCTATTCTGCAAGAGTGTTCATCCGGATATACCCATGCCTTACGACATGGATGTTTTTATCATAGCCAGATACTATGACAGCGCCCTGGATACGCTCATCGATTATTTGAATAATAAGCGGATTGTCTTTAACAAATCCTATAATCTGCCGGCAGTTGCCGGATTGACTCTCACATTTGAAGAACCATTAAATGAACTGCCGTTTGTTATTGACAAATCTGTTCAAGTTCTGTCCTGTTATCGTTTTATGGCTGAAGGTTTTTATGTTTATTCCTATAAACCCGGCCTCGGAGTTCCCCTGATTACCAGATCAGACAACCCCGTGCCGATGCCTAAGCCGTTTAAGCCGACGGCCTATCTTTCACACCCGGCAACTTTTTTTCTGAGAATGGGAGAAGCTGAAAATGGCAATGTCCGGGCACGCATTGAGCTGTATAATACTCTTAATATCGACACGGTCAAGGTTGATAGCAAGACCGCTCCGTTAAGCGTGGATTTTACTACTCCGCTGGCTTACGACTTGCGCAAGCCGCCGATTATTGACGGGTTTTCCTTTATGTTTAAAGCCGACTCGCCGGATAATTACGGCTTGTTCGCGCTGGAAATGCAGCAGAATAAGATCCCGCTGGTTTTTGTGCACGGATTAATGTCAAATCCGAGAACATGGGTGCAGATGGTGAATATCCTGCTGGACGATCCGGACATACGCCATAATTATCAGATGTGGCTGTTTACCTACAGTACAGGCAATCCGGTGCTCTACTCCGCTTATCTGCTGCGCAAATCACTGCTGGAGGCCCAGGTCAACTTCAAAACACCGGAAGCGGCGGCTAATTTCAATCAGATGATAATTGTCAGTCACAGCATGGGCGGTCTGCTGTCCAAAACCACGATCCAGAACACCGGCAGTCAACTGAAGGATAAACTTGTGCCGCCGGAAGTGCTGGCAAAGAAGAAACTCACCCCAGCGGAGCAGCAGTTCGTGATGGATATGCTGGTATTCGAGCAGCTCGGATTTGTGAAGGCGGTGATTTTTATGGCAACCCCGCATCGCGGCGCGGATATGGCGACATGGGTTATTGCCCGCTGGGCGTCATCGTGGATATCATTGCCGAATTACCTGAAAGAACATATCTACGGACTGCGCAAGCGGATAAATCCGGCAGAGGAGCTGGAAGATGCCGACAGTATCCATATTGATACCGGCCTGGATAATCTGGCGCCGGAAAATAAGATGCTGCGGGCATTGTCCGAAGTTCCTTTTGCCGCCAATGTGCCTTACTTCACCGTCTGCGGCAACAGAGACGCCGCCGGGGTTCCTGGCGGCACGGACGGCATTGTTCCGTACTGGAGTTCGCATTTGAATTCCGCACAAAGCGAACTTATTGTCGAATCTGACCACAGCGTGCAGGACAATGCCGCGGCGATTGAGGAAGTGCGCAAAATTCTTTTGCAGCATCTGCACACAACAGGAAGAATCAAGTAGCATGGCGGGACGTCATCATATCCTCGGGAAAACAGGCTGGATTGCCGCCGTCATGGCGTACTGGCTTATATGCGCCTGGTGCGGCATGGCGGTGTACTTCCATCTTCCTTTCTTTCCGCAATTCTGCGCCTGGGGATACTGGCTGATTGCTGCCGTATTATCCGTGGCGGTCGTGTTTATGAAACGCAGGCGTCTTATTGCCGCGGTCATTGCCGCAATTTTGCCGCTGCCGGTCCTTGTATGGTGGTTTACAATTACCCCGTCCAACGATGCCGACTGGCAGACGCCGTGGGCGAAAATGCCGGCAATCGAAGTGAAAAGCAATATGCTTTCGATTCAGAATATCCGGGATTTTGACTATCGCAGTGAAAATGTTTATGACGCCAACTATATCTCCGGCGATTATGATCTGAATAAACTGGAGAAGGTAATGCTGATATTGTCATACTGGGACGGCAATACCGCCGTCGCGCACACCATTCTGGATTTCGGTTTCAATGACGGCAGATGGCTGGTAATATCCTCCGAAACCAGATTGAAGAACGGACAGCGGCAGACCGCCATGGGCGGCTTGTTCAAGCAGTACGGCAGTCTTTATGTCATCGGCACGGAATCTGATTTGCTGATGCTGCGCACCAATTACCGCAAAGAGCAGGTCTACATGTATCAGTTGCGGATTACTCCGGATGAATGCAGAACCCTTCTGCTGGATCTGGTCGAACGCTGCAACCGGCTCAGACTGCATCCGCAATTCTACAACACCATTACCGGCAACTGCATGACTTCGCTTGTCCCCAGTATGCGGAAAGTCGCCCATAACCCGGATGTCTTCAGAGACATCAGATTCCTGCTCAACGGTTATTCCGATCAGATGATCTACGAAAAGAACATAAAGTCCAAGGAGATTTCCTATGAACAGTTCAGGATGGAACATTATATCTCTCCAGGGATGCAGGCAATAACTGACCGCGATAAATACTCCGAAGCGCTGCACCGCTCCGCCCCGGCTAAATGGTGATGATCCCGTGACTGTCCTTGTCCTGCATTTCGGGAAAATTGCTCTTGATTCCCGGATATTGCCGGGCAATATTATTGCCATGTGAAAAACTCAAATCATATAGTGCGGGGAAAAATCATGAATGCGCTTGATAAAATGAAAAAATCACTGGTTGGTGTTTTATTATTGCTTTTAGCTGCCAATGCATTTTCCGCGACGAAAAAAACTGGATGGGAAATTGAAGAGTTAAAAGGCTAGCAGCCTGTCGGCCTGAGATTTTCCATTTTAAAAAACCTATCGGCATTCCGATGGCTGCTTAACTTCTTTTTCTTACTTTCTATCGTTCCATAACGGTATTTTTCCGCCAATCCGTC
>JBAYIO010000081.1:0-27992 GCA_041665605.1 Victivallaceae bacterium
TAGGACAGCATCTTTTCAATTTTAGGGGGTACTTTTTAAGATTAACGATTTTTAAGTCAACTTTCAGGGAAGAAAATACTCCAAGCTATGAAATTTTTAAATTGTTAGGACAGTTGTGATTTTTAACCGCAATATTTTAAAATAATGATTTTATGAAAATCAGTATCAAACTTTAGCTTTGGTATTTTCGCTGCTTGTATAAAATAGCCGTTATATTCATATTATAAGCTAAGGCTGGCTTTGCCCACAACCCAAAAGACAGGGAAGTCAGGAGTCAGCGTTTGACTGCGGCAGAGAACCGGAACTTTTTTTGTAATGTAGCGCGGGCATTCCTGCCGGCGAAATGTCAGACAGGAATGTCTGACCTACATTAATTAAATACAAATTCCTATACGATAAATTTAAATAGAGGCAAAATGTTAAAAATTGATCATGATTTCCATGTGCATACCGCCGGAACTTTTTTTGTAATGTAGCGCGGGCATTCCTGCCGGCGAAATGTCAGACAGGAATGTCTGACCTACATTAATTAAATACAAATTCCTATACGATAAATTTAAACAAAGGCAAAATGTTAAAAATAGATCATGATTTTCATGTCCACACCGCGCTTTCACGCTGCTGCTCGGATGAACGCCAACTGCCGGCAAATATCATTCCAGTCGTGAAAAAACTGGGCATCACAAGGCTCGGTTTCACCGATCATCTGTGGGCCAACCCGGAATATACGCCGCACGAGTTCTATCTTCCGCAGACGGAGAAGCAGATCGAAATGCTCCGCGAAAAACTACATGGCGTCAACCCTGACGGAGTAAAAATATATGTCGGCTGCGAGGCTGAAATGATTGCGCCCGGTAAATTCGGGATTCTGCCCGCATTGGCGGAATCGCTGGACTTTGTTGTTCTGGCCACCGACCATTTCCATTTCAAAGGCTTTGTTGAACAGCCGCCGACTGACTCCAATCGCGACGTCGCCGCGCACATGCTGAAATTCTTCCGCGCCGGAGCGCAATGCAGGCTGGCGACGATTCTGGCGCATCCCTGCTTCCCGCTCGGTTATATTGAACGTTATGACGCAATCATCGCGACAATTCCGGACAACGAGTTTCTGGACAGTTTCCATGTTGCGGCGGAAAGCGGCGTTGCGCTGGAAATAACGGTCAGCTTTCTGCGCGATCCGGTCAAAAACCGGTTCTTCAGCCTGGAGACCCCGGTCAGAGTGCTTTCGCTGGCGAAACAGGCCGGCTGCAAATTCGTATTCGGCAGCGATTCCCATACGATTGAGCGGCTGGGACGCATTCATGAACTGGAATATTTCATCCGCACGGTCGGGCTGACTGAAAGCGACATTCATCCGTTCGCCAAATCCTGAATTAACCACAGAGACACAAAGACACAGAGAAAACCTTTTTTCTGTTAGAAACCAAATCCATTCACCCGCGAAATCAGTGGAGGAACACTGAAAGTTCTCTCATTTTTTCAAATCTGCAACAAGACATGCAGTTCATTAATTTATTTCAACTTTATGAGAGTCGTATTCCGGCTGTTAAACCTGTCCGATCTGCTTTCTGTGTCTTGCTAACTCTCTGGTTAGTCCCGCGACTGCGGGATGTCTCTGTGGTTAAACTATTTGACGAAGCGGTCTTTGGAAATGCTCTTGATCCTGTCGCGCAAGTCGGCGGCGCGCTCAAATTCCAGCGCACCGGCGGCATCCAGCATTTCCTGCTCCAGTTCACGGACCAGTTCCTGGAATTCATCGGCAGTCAGATCTTTGCCGCCGGCATATCCGGCAGGCGTTTCGCGGACTCCGAAAACCTTTTCCGCGGCATCCTCGTAAGAATGCGTTTTGTCTTTGCCGTCACCGGCGCTGACGGCATCCATAATTGTAATGCGGTTGGTATTGACAATCGTCGTCGGGGTCACATTATGTTCGATATTGTATTGCTGCTGTTTCTTTCTGCGCGAGTCGCTGGTCCTTATCAATGCCTGAATGCTGTTCGTGATTCTATCGGCATACAGGATAACCCTGCCCCGTGAATTTCTCGCGGCACGGCCGGCCACCTGAATCAGTGATCTTTCCGACCGCAGAAAGCCTTCCTTGTCGGCATCCAGTATGGCCACCAGCGCCACTTCCGGGAGGTCGATGCCTTCCCGCAGCAGATTGATCCCGATCAGACAGTCGAAGTCGCCGTTGCGCAATTTTGCAAGCACCCGGACGCGCTCAAGCGCATCCAGCTCCGAATGCAGATAACTGGTTTTCAAACCAAGGTTGTTCAGATAATCCGCCAGCCTTTCCGCGTTTTTCTTTGTCATCGTCGTCACCAGCACGCGTTCACCGCGTTCCGCCGAAGAGCGTATCTCCGCCATGACATCGTCAATCTGCCCTTCCAGCGGACGAATCTCAACCATCGGATCAAGCAGCCCGGTCGGACGGATGATCTGCTCCACCGGTTCGGTACAGTGTTCCATTTCATAATTGCCCGGCGTCGCGGATACAAAGACAAGATCGCCGTGCAGATTTTCAAACTCGGCAAATGTCAACGGGCGGTTATCCAGCGCGGAAGGCAGTCTGAAACCATAGTCAACCAGCGTCTGCTTGCGGCTGCGGTCCGCTTTGTACATTGCGCCCAGTTGCGGAATTGTCACATGGGATTCGTCGATCACCGTAATGAAATCCTTCGGGAAAAAATCGAACAGGCAGTACGGGCGGCTGCCCGGCAGACGTTCGGAGAAATACATCGAATAATTTTCAATCCCGCTGCAGTAGCCGATTTCCCGGATCATTTCCAGATCATAAGTAACCCGCTGATAAATCCGCTGCGCCTCGATCAGACGCCCCTCGCTTTCAAACCAGGCGACCCGCTCTTTCATTTCCTTGCGAATCTGCTGGATGGAGGTTTCCACCCGGTCGGGAGGCATCACAAAGTGCTTGCACGGGAACAGCAATGCTTTTTCAACGCGGCTCTTCAATTTTCCGGTAATGCATTCGTGTCTGGAAACATTTTCGATCTCATCGCCCCAGAACGTAATCCGGACAAATTCCTGGCGCTGCGGCTCAAACACATCCACGGTGTCCCCCTTGACGCGGAACTGCCCCTTTTCCGGGCCGATGTCATTGCGCTCGTATTGAATTCCGACCAGCAGCCGGAGCAGTTCATTACGGCTGATATTCTGCCCGGCATGAACATTCACGCACATGCTCTGGTAATCGGACGGAGCGCCCAATCCGTAAATACAGGACACGCTGGCCACAATGATGACATCCCGGCGTTCCAGCAGCGATGCGGTGGCGGAGAGCCGCAGCCGCTCGATATTTTCATTGATGCCGGCGTCTTTGGCAATGTAGGTGTCGGTCTGCGGGATGTATGACTCCGGCAGATAATAATCATAATAGCTGATAAAGTATTCAACCGCGTTTTCAGGGAAAAAAGATTTGAATTCGCTGTAAAGCTGCGCGGCCAGGGTTTTGTTGTGGGACAGCACCAGCACCGGGCGGTCGAGCCGCGCAATAGCGTTGGCCAGCGTAAAAGTTTTGCCGGAGCCGGTGACTCCGAGCAGCGTCTGAAATTGTTTGTGCTGCTCAAAGCCTTTCAATAATCCGGCAATCGCCGCCGGCTGATCGCCGGCCGGGCCGAATTCAGAAACGAGTTTGAACAAACCACTCATATTAGTCTCATTAATTGGGGGGAGTCAGGAGTCATAATTCAGAATGGAAAACATAAATCTCATAATACAGAATTCAGAATGAAAACGTTGTTTTAATTTATTCCGGATTCAAATGTATTCGGTCTTCTGTCTTGATTTATTCTGACTCCTGAATCCTGAATTCTGACTTCCGGTTCCTTAAATTACATGCGGACATCACCGGCTTTTCTCAGTTCACGATACTCCCGCAAGGTTCTGGCAATGCCTTCATCCAGGGATATTTCAGGCGTAAATCCGATTTTCTTCAATTTGGAAATGTCCATACATTTCTTCAGCATGCCGTCCGGTTTGGAAGAATCCCAGACAATGCGGCCTTTGAATCCGGCGGCGGCGGCAATTTTCTCCGCCAGTTCGCGGATGGTAATATCAGATCCGGCGCCGACATTGACAAATTCCGGGGAATCCCAGTTCTGCATCAGAAAATAAATCGCCCCGGCCAGATCATCCACGTGCAGGAACTCGCGCCGTGCAATGCCGGTTCCCCAGACATCAACTTCATCGCGCCCCTCATCCGCAGCATCGGCGAATTTGCGGATGAACGCCGCCATCACATGTGAATTATTCAAGTCATAATGGTCGTTAGTGCCGTACATGTTGCACGGCATGATGGATATGGCGTTAAAATCATACTGCTCGGCAAGGTACTGGCAAAGCTTATAGCCGGCCACCTTGGCGATGGCATACCCTTCATTCGTGGGTTCAAACGGACCGTGCAGCAGATACTCTTCCTTGATCGGCTGCGGACATTCACACGGATAAATGCAGGAACTGCCGAGAAAGCAGAATTTCTTCACATTCGTTTTGAACGATTCGTAAATGACATTGTTCTGAATTTCCAGATTTTCCAGCAGAAATTCCGCTTTATGCTGCAAATTGTCCATAATGCCGCCGACTTTCGCCGCCGCCAGGATTACAACATCCGGCTTTTCCCGCTTGAAAAATTCTTCCACCGAAGGCTTGCTGCAAAGATCGACATCCTGCCTGCCGCGCAGAATAAGATTCTCATAACCTTCTTTTCGAAAGCGTCTTACGACTGCCGACCCCACCATTCCGTGATGACCGGCAATGAAAATGCGATAAGACTTGTCCAGCATATCCGGGAATCCTCAGTTATTGTTTTTTATAATTATCCGCGATAATTTTTTCATGCTCGGCGATTTTCATATCGGCGTCAACCATCATCTTTACGAGTTCATCGAAAGATACGGAAGGCTCCCAGCCGAGTTTTGTCCTGGCCTTGGTGCTGTCGCCCAGCAGCAGTTCAACTTCGGCCGGACGGAAATAAACGGGGTCAATCTTGACGAATTCATTCCAATCCATATTCAGGCAGCCGAAAACTTTTTCCAGGAAACATTTTACCGAATAAGTTTCGCCGGTGGCGATAACATAATCATCCGGTTCATCCTGCTGCAGCATCATCCACATGGCCTTGACATAGTCGCCGGCAAATCCCCAGTCGCGCTTGGCATCCAGATTGCCGAGGAACAGCTTCTCCTGCAAACCGAGTTTGATCCTGGTGGCGGCGCGGGTGATTTTACGGGTGACGAAAGTTTCGCCGCGGCGCGGGCTCTCATGATTGAACAGAATGCCGTTAGCGGCAAACATATTGTACGATTCACGGTGATTGACCGTCTGCCAGAAACCATAGACTTTGGCGCAGGAATAGGGGCTGCGCGGATAAAACGGCGTCGTTTCCTTCTGCGGAGTCTCAACCACTTTGCCATACATTTCAGAAGACCCGGCCTGATAGAATTTGATGACTTTGCCAGCCCTGGGCATATAATCGCGAATGGCTTCCAGCAGCCTGAGTGTGCCGAGCGCAACCACATCCACAGTATATTCCGGCTCTTCAAAAGACACCTTAACGTGCGATTGCGCGCCGAGGTTGTAAACTTCATCGGGGTCTACTTTTTCCATAATATGGCGCAGACTGCTGGAGTCGCAAAGGTCGCCGTAATGCAGAAACATTTTCGCGCCCTTTTCATGGAAGTCCTTGAAATTATGGTCAATTCTGCCGGTATTAAAACTGCTGGAGCGTCTGATTATGCCATGAACTTCATAACCCTTTTCCAGAAGGAAATCGGTTAAATATGATCCGTCCTGTCCGGTAATCCCTGTAATTAATGCTTTTTTCATCAAAGACCTCTCTTTTAAAATAAAGTAATAACCTCTATAGTATATAGTTGTTATGGCATATTTCAACTCAAAAATCAAGTTTACGGCTATGAATTTTAAACGCAGCACCAATTATTTCCCGGATGTGGAAACCGCTGACGACGAGGGATTTCTGGGATATTCGCCGGAGATCAAAACGGAAATGCTGCTGGAAGCATACACCAGCGCTATTTTCCCGTGGCCGGTGGATGAGAAGCATGTTCTATGGTTTTCCCCGCCGCGGCGCGCCGTGCTTTTTTTTGACAAGTTCCGCATCCCGGAAACCACAGTCCGCGAACTTAAAAAGAAAGAATTCACGTTCAGCGTCAACCGGCATTTTGAGGAAGTGATAAAAAGCTGTTCCGACTCCAGACGCAAAGACGCCGGCACCTGGATAACCCCGAAAATGATCGAGGCTTATACCAGATTTCACCACCAAGGCTATGCCTGGAGTTTTGAAGTCCTTGACGCCGCCGGCAAGTTGTGCGGCGGGCTCTACGGAGTGCTGATCGGCCGCTTTTTCGCCGGCGAAAGCATGTTCTACACGGCAAGCGGCGCGTCCAAATTTGCGCTGATCAACACGGTTGACTGGCTGCAAAAAGAACGCGGCTCCTGCTGGCTGGATTCGCAAGTGACCAACCCCTTCATGCAGCGTTTCGGCACCGTCGAAATTCCCCGCAGCGAGTACATCAGACTGCTAAAACAAACCATCACGACTTAGCCGAACCGTAAAATATCGGCATCAGCGAAAGAAAGCGCAAAAGAGAGAGATTTGACTACGATACAATGAGCTTAGCCACTGGCCTGCACCACTAGGATCAGTATAAATCAGCCTGATGTAACCCTTGTCATGGGCTTTCGTTCAGGTTTTTGGATTGTTCGCGATATAGTCGGCAACTGCGGCTTTCAGGTCGTCCGCGATCTTGACATTTTTGGGTTGCTGGTTGCGGATTACTTCGCTGCCGTAACCGGTGCGGACCAGATAACCGCATTGACACCCTGCCCGCTCGGCGGATTCAAGGTCGGAAAGCCGGTCGCCGACCATGAAAGACTGTTTCAGGTCCACTTTGAATTCAGATGCGGCGTTGAGGATCATGCCCGGTTCCGGTTTGCGGCACGAACATTCCCCGGAAAATTCCGGATGATGCGGGCAGTAGTAAAACGCGTCAATCCGGGTGCCGGCGGCAACCAGCAGTTCCTGAATCCGGGCATTGACTTCGTCCACATCGGACTCTTTATAATATCCGCGTGCGACGCCGGCCTGGTTGGACACGACAATCGCCAGGAAACCGTGTTTATGGAGTGTGCGCAAAGCATCAATCACACCGGGAATAAGCGCGACTTTCTCGGGTTGCCAGAGGTAGTCCACTTCTTCATTGACAACACCGTCGCGATCAAGAAAACAGGCTTTATTCATAGAGTCACCAAACCTCACAAATATTTAAAGAAGTAATAAGTATAGCTTGATATTACGGAATTTTCAAATAAATTACAAACTGATAAGCTTAAAGGTATTAAAATGGACAGTGATGTTGAAAGTATTATTAAACAACTGAAAAATGGCGAAATCGACATTTTTTCAGCGCTGTCTGCCGCCGCCAGAAGCCATAGCATTACCGATCTGGGATTTGCCAAAATCGACAACGACAGGAAATCCCGCTGCGGTTTCCCTGAATTCATTTACGGCGCCGGGAAAACCCTGGACCAGATATGCGGCATCATTCCCGCAATCCTGAAACGAAAAAACCCGATACTGGTCACCCGCATCGATGCGGACACCGGGGCGAGAATCTGCAAAAAGTTTCCCAAAGCCGAATACGATGCGCTGGCCCGCACCCTGATTATACGGCAGAAAAAATCCGGGGTCAAACCTGTCGGCAATGTCTTGGTGGTCACTGCCGGAACTTCCGATCTGGGCGTGGCGCTGGAGGCGAAATATACCGCCGAGCTGTGCGGTTGCGGCGTCGAATTGATTTCAGATGTCGGCGTCGCCGGCATTCACCGCTTATTTGCGGAAGCCGATCGACTTAGACGCGCCGATGCGGTCATCGTGGTCGCCGGAATGGAAGGCGCCCTGCCCAGTGCGGTAGGCGGCCTGGTAAACTGTCCGGTGATCGCAGTTCCGACCAGCATCGGCTACGGAGCTTCGCTGAATGGTTTTACAGCTCTGTTCTGTATGCTCAGCAGTTGCGCCAGCGGCATAACCGTCGTAAACATTGATAATGGTTTCGGCGCCGCCTGTGCAGCAGTCAGAATAGTGAACAGTAAAAGCTGAAACCGGCGGAACTGTTATTCTCTGTTAATTTCTGTAAAGTGATTAGAGATTTAATCATTTCGGGTATATATTCCCACTTTTAAAGTTTAACATGATGCAGTTCCAAATTCAGAAACTGAAATTATAAAGGTGATTTTTAAAGTCCGCTGAATGTAAAAAAGTTTAGCGGCTGTAGATAACAGGAAAATTAAAAATGAAAGATTATCCCAAATACCGCTATCCGGAAGCAATTGCAATAACCAGCCGGCAGTGGCCGGACCGTAAAATCGTAAAAGCCCCCGTCTGGGCATCTGTTGATTTGCGTGACGGCAACCAGGCGCTGCCGATCCCGATGAACCCGGAAAAGAAACGTGAATATTTCAAAATGCTGGTCGAAATCGGCTTCAAAGAAATTGAAGTCGGGTTTCCGTCCGCATCCCAGGACGATTTCGACTTCGTAAGAAGTTTGATTGAAGAGAATATGATTCCGGACGGCGTCAGGATTTCAGTGCTGACCCAGGCCAGAAAACACCTGATTGACCGTACGGTTGAGTCTCTGATCGGCGCTAAAGACGTGATCGTTCACTGTTATGTGGCGACATCGGATCTGCACGGTCAATTCGTTTTCGGCCGCAACCGCCAGGAAGTCAAGAAAATGGCGGTGGACGGCACTAAAATGATTATTGACTCGATCCGGGAGCAGGGCCTGAAAGCCAGAATCGGCTATGAATATTCACCCGAAGAATTTACGGACAGCGATATCGACTTTGTCATTGATGTCTGCCAGGCCGTCAAGGAAGCCTGGGGCCCGTGCCGGAAAGAGGACTTCATCCTGAATCTGCCGGCGACGGTTGAACGCAGACCGCCATACCAGTACGCGGACATGATCGAATACTTCTGTAATAAATACCGTTATATGAACGAAACCACCATCAGCATTCATGCGCATAATGACCAGGGCTGCGCGGTGGCCGCCACCGAAATGGCGCTGCTGGCCGGGGCTGAACGGGTTGAAGGCACTATCTTCGGGCATGGCGAACGCACCGGGAATCTGGATATTTCCATCCTGGCGCTGAACCTGTATTCCCGCGGCGTGGGTATCGGACTGGATTTCTCAAATATGCCGGATATCGTCAGGATTGTGGAGGATGCTTCCGGAATAGAAGTTCATCCCCGTCATCCATACGCCGGACAGTTGGTATTTACCGCATTTTCCGGTTCGCATCAGGATGCCATCCGCAAAGGCATGGATCAACTGGAGGAAACCGCGGAATTCTTCAAACAGGGCTGGAAAGTACCTTATCTGCATATTGACCCGGCTGATATCGGGCGCAGCTATGAAAAACTGATCCGCATTAACAGCCAGTCCGGCAAGGGCGGAATTGCTTTTATTCTGGAAAAGGAATTCGGCATTTTCCCTCCGAAAAAAATGCTGCCTGAAATCGGCAAGGCTATTCAGCAACTTGCCGACGCCAAAGGCGAGGAGATTGATTCAAAGGAATTGTACAAGGCGTTCCAGGACATATTTGTCAATGTGAAAGGGCCGTATCAATTCAAATCCTTCTCCAGGGAAATATTGGATACTGAAGACGAGGACATGATTTCCGTGACCTTGTATGTCTGCATCAATGGCAGGGAACATGTTCTGGAAGGCAAAGGAAACGGTCCGGTTTCGGCAGTTACTCACGCGCTTCAGGCATGTCCGGATGTGCCTGACTTTACGCTGGATGATTTTTCAGAGAAGTCCCTGGGCCATACCGCCGACGCGGTGGCAATCGCATTTGTCGGAATCAGGCTGGCAGCCGGGCCGGAAATGGTTTACGGCGCCGGAGAACATTCAAATATTGACCGCGCGGCAATAGCGGCACTATTCAGTGCGCTGAACCGTGCTGCGGCATTATAATAATAAAAAGGGCCTTATTGAAACATGAAAAAGTATTTGACTATCGGTTTGATCATCGCTCTCATTGTCGTTGCGCATGTTATCGTCATCCGCATGTTCTGGAAAGGACACAAAGAGACTCCGCCGCCGGTAGAAAATGCGGCTGAAGCAAAACCCGCAGAGGGGGTTGAGCAGAAAGACGCCTCCGGAAAACCTGTCGCGGTAAAGCCGGCCGGCGTTGCCGCAAAAACTGAAATTGCAGCGGGAAAGAGTCCGTCACTCGGCAAGTTTTTTCAATATAAACATACGATTGAAGGCAATATTCCGTGCATACCGCTCAGTTCTGAAGCCACGACCGGGATTTTAGTTGATATTGACAGCCGGAAAGTGCTGTGGGCTAAGAATCAGCGGGAAGCCACTCCGATTGCGTCGATGACCAAGATGATGACGCTGCTGCTGGCCATGGAGGATATTGCCCAGCGCCAGGACCTTTCGCTGGAAACTCCGGTAAAAGTCACTCCTGCCTCCTCGAAAATCGGCGGCAGCCAGGTTTATCTTGACCCGAAGGAAACATTCCCTCTCGGCGAACTGCTGAAAACCATTGCGATCAAGAGCGCTAATGACTCTGCGTTTCTCGTCGCCGACTTCCTCAGTAACGGCGATGTGAGCGGTTTTATTGCCAGAATGAACCGCCGGGCCAAACAGTTGAAAATGCCCAGCACGAATTTCGTCAATCCCAACGGTTTGCCGGTGGATACAGGCGAAAACTCCACCAGCAGTCCCGAAGGCATGGCTTTGCTTGCCGAACAATTGCTGGAGTATCCGCAGATTTTAAAGTGGACGTCCTCCCCGACTGATACTTTCCGTGAAAAAGGCACCAAGGGATATCAGGTATTGACCAATACCAACAAGCTGATCGGTAATTGTGCCGGAGTCAACGGCATGAAAACCGGATTCATCAGAGTCTCCGGTTTTTGCATAACCGTAACCTGCACCCGCGGCGGCAAGAGAATGGTTGCGGTAGTTACCGGGTTCCAGGATAAGAACCACCGCACGAATTTCGTCAAAAAGCTGCTGGACTGGGGTTACAGGCGCGATGCTGTCATTGACGACCAGGAAGCACTGGCCAAATTCGACAAGACCGTGACCAATGTCGCCGGCAAGGAAAAAGGCGCCGCCAGAACTGCTCTCGCGGGCAAGAAGAAAAAAGCGGCAGCGCCGGTTGAAGCTGAAGGCCACGAATAGAAGCGTCGGCAGAGATTTGATTTACAAGGCTGGAGATTAATCACTCCGGCCTTTTTTATTCAGCGGAATGGACAAGAAAAAAGCGGAAAGGAAAACCTTTCCGCTGAAAATTCAATATATCAGGCTGATTACAGGGATTTCATTCTCGGTTCAAGATACTCAATACAACTGCTGAGTGAAGCAAGTTTCGGGTAATCCTCTTCGGGGATCTGCACCTTGTATTGCTTGCGTAATTCCATGACGATGTCGAGGAAATCCATTGAATCCAGGTCCAGTTGATCTCTTAACTTTTCATCCGGATTGACTTGAGAACAATCCCCGTCCGGAAGAATATCGTTAATGATCTCAATAATAGCATCTCTTATCTGGTCTCTTGTCATGCTTAACTCCGTTTTTTCATGTCCGGCTGCAACAGATTCTATAAATAATTGCAAATCCAAAGTTTATTAATAATCTTAACCCCCGTGGTAACCGGGTATCCTAAAATAATCAATCAAGGAATATAGCCTGAAATTTGTCATTTGCAAGGGTGTAAAACTATAAAGAAAGGCATAAATTCAGATGTTTTAAATTACTCGCGGCCGGATGATCGGCCTGATTTTCACATTGCATCCAAATTCCATGACGGAGGAACCGGGTAATACGGTTGAATTTTTCTGCTATTTAAAGGAGTTGCAGATTGAAACTAGCGTCATTTCATACTATCTTTCCATAGATTTTTTTCATCGTCTGAAGATATTTTTAATTCATGATAATTTTTAAAATACGGGTAGAATATGTGTGGAATTGTCGGGTATGTCGGTAATCGGAGCATCGTCAAGACATTGCTGGACGGCTTGAAGCGGCTTGAATACCGCGGATATGACTCTGCCGGGCTGGCGCTTCTGGAAAAGGATAATATCCAGGTCGTCAAGACTATCGGGAAAGTCAGAAATCTGGAAAATAGAATATTGAATGAATTGGGCGATATTGAACTTGCGGGGCCCACCGCCGGAATTGCGCATACCCGATGGGCGACGCATGGCGCGCCGTCCGAACGCAATGCACATCCGCATCAGGATTCATCGGGACGTTTCGCGATTGTCCATAACGGCATTATCGAAAATTACCTGGAGCTGAAAAGCCATCTGCAGAGTAAAGGCCGTGTCTTTCTATCCGAAACTGACAGCGAAGTGCTGGCCCATCTGATCGCCGAATGTTACGAAGGAGATTTGCTCAGCGCTACCGCCGCCGCCTTGAAAAAAGTCAACGGCACTTACGGGATTGCAGTGATATCCGTGACAGAACCCGGCGTCATCGTCGTCGCCAGGCATGGCAGTCCGATTGTCATCGGCGTCGGAAACGGCGAAACGCTGATTGCCAGCGACATCTCCGCAATTGCCTCATATACTCAGAGGGTGATTTATCTGAATGACGGCGACCTGGCAAAGATCACGGCGGCAAATATCGACATCCGGAACATTGAGAACATCCCGGTATCCAGGGAAATCGCCCATATTGACTGGAATCCGGAAGCCGCCGAAAAAAGCGGTTATGCCCATTTCATGCTTAAAGAGATCTGCGAGCAGCCGGAATCCGTCGCCAATGCCATTCGCGGCCGACTGGACAAGGGTTCCGCCACGGCAATACTTGCCGGTTTGAATATGACTTCCCGCGAACTGGCGCAAATTAACCGCATTGTCATCGCGGCCTGCGGCACCAGTCTGCACGCCGGAATGGTCGGCCAGTATTTCTTTGAGGAACTGGCGAGCATTCCTGTTGATGTCGAGCAGGCGGCTGAATTCCGCTACCGCAATCCGATTATCGAGCCCAACTCGCTCGTCATCCCGATCAGCCAGTCGGGCGAAACCGCCGACACGCTGGCGGCGGTGCGCGAAGCCGCCAATAAAGGCGCGATTGTCGCGGCGCTGTGCAATGTTGTCGGTTCCACCATCGCCCGCGAATCCGGGCGCGGCATATATCTGCATGCCGGACCGGAAATCGGCGTGGCTTCAACCAAGGCATTCACCTGCCAGGTCACAGTGTTGCTGATGATGGCTCTGCTTTTCGGCAGAAACCGGCGCTTGTCGCGCGAGGAAGGGCTTAAGATCATTAATGAGGTGGACTCTATTCCAGGCTTGATCAGCAAGGTGCTTGAGCGCAAGGAGGAGATCGAGAAGATTGCCAGAAAATATGCCGCGGCCAGGGACTTTTTCTATATCGGACGCGGCTGTCTTTATCCGGTGGCGCTGGAAGGCGCGTTGAAGCTCAAGGAAATCAGTTATATCCATGCGGAAGGCTACCATGCCGCCGAATTGAAACACGGCCCGATCGCACTGCTGGAAGCCGGCGTGCCGGTGGTCGCTCTGGCCAACAATATCCCCGGCAAGGACAAGATGATCGGCAATATCCAGGAATGTCACGCCAGAAAATCTCCGGTCATTGCCACGGCTACGGACGGCGACGAGGAAATCAGAGGCATCGTTGAAGACGTCATCTGGATTCCTGCATGTTCAAAGTTCGCGTCGGTGGTTCCGACTGTTGTTGCGCTTCAGTTGCTGGCTTACTATATCGCCCGGGAAAGAGGCTGCGAAATCGACCAGCCGCGGAACCTTGCCAAAAGTGTAACGGTCGAATAATAAAAAGAGTAATCGCTTCAAAATGATGTTTATATATAATCTGCTGTTCCCGCTGGCATTCGTTTTCTTTATACCTGGCCTGGTCATCAAACTGATCCGCCGCCCGGGACAGAAGAAGACCTTTCTTGAACGCTTTGCCATATTCTCTCCGGAGAAAAAGCAGCAGTTGCAGGCAATGCAGGGCGCTGTATGGATCCACTCCGTCAGCGTCGGGGAAACCATGATCGCCCTTTCCCTGCTGAAAAAGTGGCAGGAGCAGCACCCGGAAAGAAAATTTGTGCTGTCCACCACCACCACCACCGGACAGGCGCTGGCGATGGAAAAAGCTCCCGCCGGAGTCGTGGTTTTCTTCTGCCCCATTGACTTTATTTTCTTCGTCCGGCGCGTTTTTGCGCTGCTCAAACCATGCATGATGATAATCCTGGAAACCGAAATCTGGCCGAATATGATCAACGAGGCTCACCGGCGGAACGTAAAAACCGTCCTGATCAATGCCCGCATGTCGGATAAATCCGCCAGAGGCTATTACCGTTTCCGGATGTTCTTCCGTCCGCTGCTGGAAAAGTTTGACAGCATCTGCGTTCAGACTGAAACCGACTTGAAGCGCTTCAGTTCGGTCGCGCCTGCCGCGCCGGTCCAGGTCTGCGGCAACATGAAATTCGACCAGACCGTTCCCGATAATCTGCCGGAGATTGACCTGACCAGGTACTTTGGAGCTGAAACATCCATGATCCTGCTGGCCGCCAGCACTCATCCCGGCGAAGAGGAGCTGATTGCCACGGCGTTCAAAAGGATGCTCCCTGAGTTCCAGGGAATGAAACTGGTCATTGTCCCGCGTCATGCGGAACGCGGCGGCGAAATTGCTTCAACCCTGAAGAAACTGGGCATCAATTTCGCCCAGCGCACCGCGGCGGACAATCCACTCAATGTTGACTGCCTGCTGGCCGACACCACCGGCGAAATGCTCAGCTTCATGAAGCGGGCGGATGTGGTCATCATGGGCAAAAGCCTGGCCGGACAGAACGAAGGCCATAATCTGATCGAACCGGCGCTGCTGGCCAGGCCGATAATTACCGGAAGTATTCTAAAAAACTTCAGATTCGTCCTTAACGTGCTCAAAGAAAACAACGCCCTGCTTACGATTGATTCCGATGATCAACTGGAAGACGTTCTGTGCAGACTTTTCAATGAACCGGAACTGCGTAAGACCATTGGCGAAAACGCGAAAGCAGCCTTGATCAAACACAAAGGAGCAACTGAAAGAACCATTAAATCCCTGGAGGAAATGCTGTGAACAATATTACTCAGATCACCCGCGCCCGCGCCGGTGAAATCACCCCGGAAATGCTCAAAGTCGCGGAGAAGGAAAAACGCACGCCGGAATCCATCCGCGCCGAAGTCGCCGCCGGCACGATCGTCATCCCGGCCAACATCAACCATAAAAGCCTGGACCCGATCGGCATCGGCAAGACGCTTTTCACCAAGATCAACGCCAATATCGGCAATTCCACTTTGTCCAGTTGCCCTAAAATGGAACTGGAAAAGCTGCGCACCGCCCTGAAATACGGCGCGGATACGGTCATGGACCTCAGCACCGGCAGCAATATCACCAATATCCGCCAGACGATTGTCAACAACAGCCCGGCCCCGA
The DNA here is from genome assembly GCA_041665605.1 of Victivallaceae bacterium. GTDB lineage: Bacteria > Verrucomicrobiota > Lentisphaeria > Victivallales > Victivallaceae > CAIPAT01. The sequence goes on from JBAYIO010000081.1 coordinate 15,510, forward strand.
TCGGCACCGTGCCGGTCTATGAGGCCCTCAGCCGCATTAAATCCGCCGACCAGCTCACCGATGAACTGATTCTGCAAGTCATCCGCGAACAGGCGGAACAGGGCGTTGACTACATGACCATCCATGCCGGACTGCTCCGCGAACACATTCCGATGGCGAAAGAGCGCATGCTGCGCATCGTCAGCCGCGGCGGCTCAATCCTGGCCAAGTGGATGCAGGTCAACAAACGCGAAAACCTGTTCTATGAAAACTTTGATAAAATACTTGAGATCTGCAAACAGTACGATGTGACGCTGTCGCTCGGCGACGGCCTCCGTCCCGGCTGCCTGGCCGACGCCAGCGATGAAGCTCAGTTCGCTGAACTTAAAGTCCTCGGCGGACTTGTCAGCCGCTGCCGCGCCGCCGGAGTCCAGGCCATGGTCGAGGGGCCGGGACACGTTCCGCTGGACCAGATCGAGATGAATATGAAAATGGAAGACGAAATCTGCCAGGGCGCGCCGTTCTACATCCTCGGCCCGGTCGTTATCGACTGCGCCCCCGGCTATGACCATATCACCAGCGCCATCGGCGCCACGCTCGGCGCATATTACGGCGCCGCCATGCTGTGCTATGTCACCCCCAAGGAACACCTCGGCCTGCCGAACGCGGAGGATGTCAGAAACGGCGTCATCGCCTATAAGATCGCCGCTCATGCCGCCGATGTCGCGCTCAAACGCCCGGACGCCAGAAGGCGGGACGATGAAATCAGCAAGGCGCGGGCGGACTTCGACTGGCAGAAGCAGTTCGAACTGGCGCTCGATCCCGACCGCGCCCGCGAGTTCCGCCAGCAGGCGCTCGACGAGAGAAATGCCCAGACCGGCGAACATGCGTCTGTCAATGACAAAGATCACTTCTGCACGATGTGCGGCCCTGATTTCTGCTCCATGCGCATCAGCCGCGAACTTTAACCATAGTAAATCCGGAAGCCAGAAAGGCGAACTTCATGTGTGAAGTTCGCCTTTTTCATGCTTGCTTTCAGTCTAAATTGATGGCGCAGGCGCCTTTGCTGAAAGTAACCACGCGCCGGTTGTCCGGAATATGGGCCAGGGCTTTATCCAGATTCGCCAGCCGTTCCAGCGCCGATTCATGCTCAATGCTGCCGGGCTCGGTGAACTTGATGTCGTCGGTAAGCACCATGCGGTAATATTCGAAACTCTCCGGACGCCCGTAGTATTCCCGGTCCAGATATTCGCACATGGCCTGCGAGTCCTCCGCCCTGACCAGAATGGAGACGCATCCGCCTTTGCCGGCGCCGGTCAGTTTCCCGCCGAGATAGCCGGGGCCGCGCTTGGCAATGCTGAGCAGAAAATCCAACTGCGGAATGGAGACTCTGAAGTCAAATGTCAGCGCATCCTGAAGTTTATCCACCAGCACGCCGACTTCATGGCGGTAGCAGTCATAGACCTTCGAGGTTTCTGACAGGTCGCCGGACTTCAACTGTGCCGCCGCCGCCTCGAAAATCTGCTGCAGACGCCTGCCGATCACATTCTGCCGGTAGAAGAATCTGGCGGTGGTCCGCAAATGATAGCCGCCGATGCTGCGTTTGGGATTGGTGTAATTTCTGACGACGGAAGCGTAGTCGGTTTTTAGTAGTTTAGCCGCGGCGTCCGGCGTGATTTTTACCGGCAGCAGCGCAATGAATTCCTCGATGGCTTCATCCGGAATTCCAAGAATGTCTTCGCACAGACTGCCTAGCTTCCTGAAATTGCGGCGGATCTTTTCCCATAACTCCGGCTCCTGTTCAAGATGCTTTATCGCCTTGTCCGGCACGAAGCCGAAAAGCTCTTCAACCCGCCGGCTGAGCCAGCCGGGTTTGGTGTTCTCGCAATTCTTGATGGCTTCAGCAATGTCGCTGATCAGGATTTCAGCGAGGTCTTCGCTCATCTTTATCCAGCCTTTGCGCATATTGAAGCTCTGATTCCCCCCCGCGCTTTTATTCACTTCCCACAGGGAGTTGGCCAGAACGACATGGATGCCTTTCAGGAACGGCAGGGTGGTGACGCTCACTTCGGGACGTGAATGCCGGTTGTAACTGACGCTGTTGGCCAGACTGAACAAAATAGTCATCTGATCGTTGGCGCCGCCGTGCGTGCCGACATACCATTCGGCTTCGCCCAGGAAACGGCATACCTGGCTGTTGGTCCATTTCGGCAGCCTGCCGCGGTTGGCAAAAAACATCGTCAGAAATGAGAGCACGACCATCGCGGAGGATGAACTCACCCCGGCCCGGAAGGGCGTGGTGGACGGCCCGAAAGTCATATCCGCGCCGCGCAGCGCAATCCCCGGATTCTCCCAAAGCGCCTTGATGAACGGGCTGAGAATGTAATTCACCCAGTCGCCCTGCTTGCGGCCGTAATAGGGAAAAAGCAGGGAGCGGCTGTCCCAGTTGTCGGTCATGCCGGCAACCGCCGGGCCGGACCACGGGGCCTGCCGGAACCGCTCAAATTCCTTGCCGAGAGAAACTTCAGTTGCCGGAAACAGCGGATTTGAATTGTAGAGGTTCAGAACGTCATCCTCGCGGAAGGAGATCGCCAGCGGAATATCGCCGTCAATCGTCGTGGACATATGGTCGCCGCCGCACATATCGAGATATTCCAGGAACGCGTTAAGCCGTCCCGGCGCGCGCAACAGTATAGTGGGAACATTGCCCGCGCGTTCGATATGGCATTCCAGCGTTTTTATCATCCGCTCTTTCTGACGCGCCAGATACTCGGGATCGGTATTCACATAGATATCGCGGCCCAGCAGGTCGTCAAGACTGGCGGAACTGTGTTTTAACCTGGCGATCATCTCCGCCGCGGGAAGCGCTTTGAATTCTCTGGAAAAAATTTCCGGCATTTGAATAACTCTCCTTATTCTTAACAAGAACCAATATTGTTTGAACCCGGCTGCGAGATCAGCCTGACCAGACACCCAATTACCTCATTCAGGCCGGCTATATTATATTTCATCATTCACCGCATTTCAATGCTCAAAAAGAATGATTAAGCTTAAACATTATGGACATTATGGACAGTCCTGTGCAAGCAGCACAGGGTTAGCGGCCGCCGTCGTAATGGACATTATGGACTCCTGTTCCGCACAACGCGTTTCCACAACCCGGGAGTTCTGGGAATCCTGGGAAGCCTGGGACATCCCCGTCCGAGACGGGGGGCACTGCGCCCAACCCCCATAAGCCACATTTGTTTTTCCCTCTGCACCAGCGCCGCACTCCGACACTTTGGACAACCTCTGAGCATACTGTTTTCACAACTTTTCTCGCTTTTCTCGCTTTTCTCGCTTTTCTCGCTTTTCTCGCTTTTCTCGCTTTTCCACTCCGAGCTTTTGGAGTCCCGTTGAACATAACGTCTTTTGCTCTCATCTTCTGCTTTCCCGGTTCTCATTTAAAACTTAACCACAGACCCAGAGAAAACTTTTTTCTTTTATCTTCTTTGAAACCATTTTCAAATCTGACAGTTTATTTTTGATAAAACTGCGGATACCGCAGTCAAACGCTGCCGCCCGACTCCTGTCCTTTTATATATAGTGATTTTGTCGCCTGATACTGACTTAAATCATTTACATACGTCAGTTTGCGACTGAAAAATCAAAAACATGAACTCATTCCCGGCGCGGAAAATGCGGGATGGAAGCTGACCGGCGCCGTAATATGGCAGTTTTTCAGACATCTGTTGATTCCTTGCTTTCATGGGGTACATTACGCTTATGTACTTAAAATAGAGGATGAATTAAATGAAGTCTGTTATAATCTTATCGTATATTTCTCTTGCAATGCTTATAGTTGGATGTGAGAGCGTTAGCGTGGAATCATGTATCAATAGTAATAATATTAAAGGTGCTGTACGTACCACCAAGAGGATTATAGCTTCAGGCGCAGATGTCAATGCTGCATTGACAACAAGGGGGGTTGCTCCTCTTCATATTGCCGCTGGCACTGAAGATATTGAATTTGCACAACTCTTAATTTCTAAAGGCGCGGATGTCAATGCAAAAATTGATAATGGCGAAACCCCGCTGAATTTTGCAACTTGTTCATCAGGTCATAGCGGTTCAACCAAGATGGTTGAGTTATTGCTTAAACATGGCGCAGATCCCAATAGCAACAGCAAATTACAATCTCCGCTTATGGGTGCTTGTCTGTATTCCAATTATGAGGTGGTCGAATATCTAGTTGAGAATGGCGCGGATGTCAATTTGGCTGATGAATGTAAAGCTACAGCATTGTTGTATGCAAGTGATGTTAAAACAATTAAATATCTGATTAGCAAAGGTGCGGATGTTAAAGCGAAAAACAGGGACGGACGGACCGTATTAATGCACGTTTTTTGTTGTGAAAAAATTAATAATATGGAAAAAACTGAGCTAATATTCTTGCTTATGGAAAAAGGCGTGGAGATAAATGCAGTTGAAACATATGGCTTTTTTTCCGATCAAAAGAGTACTGCGCTAGATGAGGCTGTTTTGAAGGAACAACCCAAGGAAATTATTTCCCTGCTCCGTTCCAAAGGAGCCAAGACCGCTGCGGAATTAAGCACCGAACAGAAGAAAAATCAATAGATTCACCAAGAACTTTAAAGCCGGTCAGATGACCGGCGCTCCCGGGGGAATTGCCAATCGTCTTAAACCGGATGCGGCTACAGGAGGTCTTTCCACTTCACCATCCTTTTCTTCAGGTTAAGGATTTTGCCGTCCACCGCGAAAGTGCCGTCACCGTTGGCATGGATCGTCCGGTGCTCCTTGTGCTTCGGATCGGTCCAGGCCTTGACGCCTTCCAGGATGAAGAGATTGTATTTGTTCACCATTCCGGTATCCACCACCCGGCATTCGATGTTGGCGAGACACTCGGCCACGAGCGGCGGCGCGACCTCACGGGCGGGCATCGGGGTCAGGCCGAAGGTCTCAAACTTATCGACATCCTCACCGGAACAGTTGCCGATATCGACCACCTTCGCGGCCATCTCGACTGTCGGGATGGCGATCACGCATTCTCTGGTTTTGCGCAGCGCCGCGAAGCTGTAATTGCAAATGCTGACGCAGCAGCCGATCAGCGGGGGTTCGAATTCCAGCATCATGTGCCAGCTCATCGTCATGACATTGGCGCGCCCTTTAATGGCGGTCGTCACCAGCACGACCGGGCCCGGCTCGAACAGATGGAAAACTTTGGAGAGCGGAAAATCCTTCATGATGACCGGGTGAATGGCGTCAGTTGATTCAGTTGCTTTTCCCATGATCTGTTTCCTCCTTAAAATATTGAATCCAAGGTCCGTTGCTGCAACACCGGGCGTTCCCACGGAACACATTTTGAACCCGAAATGCCTAACTGTATATCCCTATAAATAAGACAGTTAAATGAACATTAAATATAAAGCAATCTTCAAGTTGCAAAGAATATAAATGCGGAAATGGCTGGAATCAAGAGTATTTGCCAAAGACATGGAGAAAGTTATGGCGCCTTTAACGTAGCGCCGCCGTAGCCGAAGATTACTTTTAACGCGGAAATGAAAAGCATTTGCAAAAAGCCGGTTCATGGTTCAGATTAATGTGTTGAAACAATTATCTGAGACTATGGGGAATATTGTTATGATCAGGAAAAAAAAGACTATTTATCTGAGCGGGCCGATTATGGATGAACATGCCGGTCACGCCCGCGAATGGCGCGAGTCGGCCAAAGTGCTGCTCGGCAAGAATTTTGACACGCTGGACCCGATGCGCCGTAAATTCGTTGACCGCCAGGTTGACAGCGCCAATGAGATCGTGGAATTCGACTTGCAGGACGTCCGGGACGCCGACATCATTCTGGTGAATTACAACAAGCCCAGCATCGGCACCAGCATGGAAGTATTTTACGCGGCCCATGATCTCGGTAAATTCGTGGTGGCATTCTCGCCGTTCTCCTTTGTCGACTGCAGCCCGTGGATGGTCCGGTATTGCACCAAGATACTGCCTTCGCTGGAGGAAGGCTGCGAATACATTGTGACTCACTTCAAAGATAAACGCTGACTACTGACAGGAGGTCATCATGCCGAATGAGATTTTTTACTTCTCCGGCACCGGCAACTCACTGGCGCTGGCCAAATCGCTGGCCGGCAAGCTGGGCAGCGCCCGGCTGACCAGAATCGCCTATACCGGCGAGGCGGAGATCGTCTCCGCCGCGAAGAAAGTCGGAATTATCTATCCGGTGTACGCATTCGGCATGCCGAAGATCGTGAAGGCCTTCATCAGCAAACTCAAAGTCCCGCCCGGCGTCTATGTTTTCGCCGTCTGCAACTATGCCGGCATGTCCGGCAGCGCCATGAAGCAGACCCGAAAGGCGCTGGCGGCGGTAAATATTAAATTGAATGCCGGTTTCGGCCTGGTCATGCCCGGCAACTATCTTCCGTTCGGCGGGGCCGAACCGGAAGAGAAGTTTCAGAAGAAAGTCAGCCGTGCGGAAAAACGGCTGGAGACAATCGCCGGCATTGTCCAGGCCGGAGAAAATAAAAGCATCGAAAATCCGTGGTACTTCCCCTGCTGGATGACTGAACTGGCCAACTGTTATTTCCTCAAAGGCATCACGAAGGAGACCAGGAAATTTCATGCGGATGACAAATGCACCAGTTGCGGGCTTTGCGCCAGGGTCTGCCCGACGGCCAATGTCCAATTAGCTGACGGCAAACCGCGGTGGGGCAGCAATTGCGAATTGTGCCTGGCGTGTCTGCAATGGTGTCCGGGACATGCCATCCAGATCGGCAACATTTCCCCCGACCGCAAACGCTACCATCATCCCGACATCAAAGTCGAGGAAATGATTTATAATGAATAACGGCCTGAATTGCCGATTATAAAATCAAGTTATGCTCAGGTAGATTTGCCGGGGATGTTCAGCAATGCGCAGTCGGAAACCCAGGCGTCGGGATGCTCCGGACTGATAATGATCTTCTTGTCAGCGGTCTCCACCATGACGCAATCTCTATAATTGGCGCTGGTGGAATACATCCGGAATTTGCCGTATTTACGGTCCCAGAACAACCCGGTCGCCGCAAAAAGCCCGCCGTTGCCGCATAATCTGATGCCGCAGCAAACGCTATCGGCAAGCCGGTAGCATTTAACCACCGGGCCGAATTGTTTCCGGCCTGAATGGAAATTAACCGTCAACTGCAAATCCTCCGATATTCCGAACGACTCAGGAGCCAGCAGGTAGCATAAAAGAGAAATCAACAGGATAAGCACGCCGCCAATCAGCAGCGGCCGGATAAATATTGCGCCGATCAGAAAACCCGCCGCCAGCAGCAAAACAAATCCGGTAATCCAGCAGATGCACGCACTAGTTTTGACCGTGTTCTGTTTCATTTCATCTCCTCCTTCAGCTAATTATCAATTAATATATCCGGGGAAAACCAGGAAACAAGTAATTGTAAAAAGCAACAGCCCCGCCGGAGTTCAATCCGGCGGGGCTGGAAAAATATGTCCGGACGGCAGAAGCCGTTCGAAACTGAATTTATTTAACGTAGTATGTCTTCAGCGGCGGAAAGCCGTTGAATTCCACCGAGCAGTAACTGGAGGTGTAGGCGCCGGTAGTCAGCCAGTACAGCCGGTCGCCGGCGGCCAGGTTCATCGGCATTTTGTAAAGATAGCTCTCGTACATAATGTCCTGGCTGTCGCAGGTCGGCCCGGCAATGATGACATTGCCCATGTTGCTGCTGCGTTTTTCACAGTAGATCGGGTATTTGATGCTTTCGTCCCAGGTTTCGATCAGGCCGTTGAACTTGCCGACATCGAGATAGAGCCAGCGGTCGACGTTCAGCCTGGATTTGCGTGAAACCAGCACGACTTCGCTGACCAGCACCCCGGCTTCGCCGGCCAGATATCTGCCGGGCTCCAGTATTATTTCCGGCAGATCTTCGCCGAAGTCCTCCTGCAGATAACGCGTGATTTCTTCGGAATAGGACTCCATCGGGTTGGTCTTGACCACATAGTTGGCGGGGAAACCGCCGCCGAGGTTGATCATCTTCAGGACGATCCCTTCCTCGAGCAGGAAGTCGAAGATGTATTTGACTTTAGCGATGGCCGAGTCCCAGGTGCCGATATCGCGCTGCTGCGAACCGACATGGAAAGAGATGCCGTGCGGCTCCAGCCCCAGCTTTCTGGCCTGGATGACCAGGTCAATCGCCATATCCGGATGGCAGCCGAACTTTCTGGACAACGGCCAGTCCGCGGTATCGGAACCTTCGGTCAATATCCGGAAAAACACTTTTGAACCGGGAGCCGCCTTGGACAGATTGATCACGTCCGCGGTACTGTCGGTCGCGAACAGGCGGACGCCCTTGTCGTAGAAATATTTTATATCATTAAGCTTTTTAATGGTGTTGCCGTAGCTCAGGCGGTCGGGAGAAACGCCGAGCGCCAGTATCCGGTCGAGTTCATAAGTGGACGCAATATCAAAACAGGAGCCGAGGTCCCTCAGCAGTTCAAGCACCTCAACCGCCGGATTGGATTTTATCGCATAGTAGATTTTCGCATACGGGAAATGCTTTTTCAGGTATTCGTATTTCTGCTGGAATATATTCAGATTGATTATCAGAAACGGAGTTTCATGCTTATCTGCTTCATCCTTGAATAAAGCCCAGTCTGTTTCGCTGTAATAATCTTGATAATCTACTAACACTGTTCGTGTCCCCCCTAATTTTAATATTTTTCATTTTTGTTTCATAAAGAAAATTGGAGGCCTTTTTTATCATTCACTGACAACAAATAAAAGAGCCTCCTCTTTATGAATAAATCATCAATGGGGATACGTCAAATGTCTAAATAAAATTAAGGGCAAAATTTCCGGAAAAAAATCCGAAAAAAAATGGCCGGACAACTTGATTCGATCAACTTTGACCGTCCGGCTAAAAAAAATGCCGTCAAATCTATTTTTGCCGCAAGGTATTGTCCTGGAAACGTTTGACATAGATATGACAATGCGGGGCGGAATTCTTCCGTCCGTAATAATCCTGGTGGTAATCCTCCGCCGGCCAGAATCTGCCGGCCGGTTCTATTTCGGTGACGGCGGCGATGCAGCTTTCCCGCAGCGTTTTTATCAGTTTTACGGCGGTCTGCTTCTGCGCGTCGTCCAGATAGAAAATCGCCGAACGGTATTGTTTGCCGTAATCCGGGCCCTGATGGTTCAACTGGGTCGGATCATGGATTTCCAGGAAAAGCTTTGCCAGGGTTTCATAATCGGTTTTTCTTTTGTCATAGATCACTTCGACGGCTTCGGAATGGCCGGTCTTGCCGGAACAGACTTGCTGATAGGTCGGATATTCCTTACTGCCCCCGATATAGCCCGACGTGACCAGCAGCACGCCGGGCGCTTTTTTCAGCCAGTATTCAACGCCCCAGAAACAGCCGCCGGCAAAGATCGCCCGTCCGAATTTTCCGGAATTTACAGGTTCAAAGCTCATTGAAACCGAATTTACGCAATGCCGGGTGTTTTTCGGGGTCAGCATTTCCCCTTTGAACACATGGCCCAGGTGTCCGCCGCACTGCGCGCACATGATTTCAGTCCGCATGCCGTCCGCGTCCGCAACCTTTTTGACTGCTCCGGGAAATTCATCATCGAACCCAGGCCAGCCGCATTCCGTCCTGAATTTGTCGTCCGAACGGTATAATGGAGCATCACACTGGCGGCAGAGATAAATGCCGCGCCCTGACTCGTCGTTATATTTGCCGGTGAACGGCCTTTCCGTGCCTTTGTCCTTAATGACGTGTTTCTCTTCCGGCGTAAGTTCGTTAAGTGTCATATTATTCACCCTGGTTGTACGTTTTTTCACCGGTATCTGCACTTCGGCATGTTTAAAGAAGAACGGCATCATCGGGCTGTTCCAGTAGGTCATATAGGCCCGCCCGTCCGCTTCAAAATCCGGATTTTTACTCAGCCAGTCCTCCAGTTGCGCCCTGGCTTCCTCATAGTTCGACCTGCTGTACGAACCGCGAATGCCCAGCGCCGCGACGGTTCTTTCCCGGCGCTCAATGACTTTCACTTCTCCGGTGTCGCCATGCGGCCTGGCGGCGGCTTCGCTGCCGACATGAAAACGCATCACGCCCGGATTGATCTCCGCCTCCACCGGAACGGTCATCGGAATATTTTCGGCTTTGATGTAGTTGAACAGCCGCATGAACAGGTCATTGTCGGCGTCAAAGTAGGATGCCTTGCTTTCAGCGCTGAGCATTTTCCCCGCGGGGATGGTTTTTATTTCAAATTCGCCGGACGGGGTTTGCTTGTAGATATCTTCATAGGCCATGATTTTCCCTCCTGACAGCATTAACGCCGCCATTAAAAGAAGCGCTGCTTGAATTTTCATAGCTGCTCCAGTCACGCCGCCACGGCAATTACGCGATTTTTGCTGCCTGCACGGCCCGTGTTGATGTTTACAAAATCCTCTGTTATCTATTATAGACGGTGAAACCGGGAAACGCAAATCCGCTAACCATATACCATCCGCAATTTGGACAATCCACTCCGAGCTTTTAGATAGTGCCTGAACATCGGGGGTATCATTTTTCATTGTGCTTCCCGCCTGTTCTTCAATAACCGCCGACGCTCTTTTCTCGACATTTTGGCGAACCGCCGGGCCGAGGCTTTATCGGACTGGGAGGTCTGGGAGGACGCCGCGCCCGACTCCGAGCCGTTGGAGTGTCCTTGAGCGGAGGCGACACCCATGCGGCCGGCATTACCAGGCGGACAGCCGTCCGCCGACTCCGAGCCGCTGGAGAGTCCTTGAGCAGAGGCAGTTTTACCAGACGGACAGCCGTCCGCGCCCGACTCCGAGCCATTGGAGTGCTCTTGAGCGGAGTGCTTTGAACTCCAACCTTCTGACTCTTTGTCTTCAAGGCTTCTTTCCCTGTTCCCATTCTGAATCCTTGTCTTCAAGTCTTTTTTCCCTGTTCCCATTCTGACTCCTGACTCCTGACTTCTGACTTCTCTATTGGCGGTTCCCGTCAGCCAATAGCGGATCGCTTTCAGACTGGGCGGCAACTGGCGTTCGGTGGTTCTGCGCAAGCCGCCGTCGCGATAAGTGTCGGTGGTCACGGTACACTTGCCCAGGGCGATGGCCAGCAACTGCCCCCGCAGTCTGCCGTAACACTCCCTTCTGCCGCTGTCCAGCGCGGCGGCGAATTCCGGAAACTGTTTCCTGTAATTATAGAATGACGCGGGAGAAATCCCCAGCCGTCCGGCAATCTGCGAGTCCGTATCGCCATTGCCGGCATGGGTCCAGGCTTTTTCCGGAAAATCTGCGGCGTATTTCAAATTTGCCGGGATTACGGATTCCGCATTCGGGACGGCGGCGGGCTCTTCCCCGTCGTCAGCGTACTGTTTATTGCGCTCCAGCCAGCGGATGACGGCGTTCAGATCGGGAGCCAGCCGGCGCACGGTTTTGGTTTCGCGCCCGTTGTCGTCATGTCTGACGGCAGTGACAAAGCAGTTGCCCGTTGCCAAATCCATCAGGCAGCCGGCGGCTTTGTCTTCAATCGCCAGCCGCCCTGTCTCAACGGCCTCGGCAAACGCCGGAAACTGCCGCTGATAAGTATAAAACGTGTCCTCGGAGATGCCCAGTTGCGCCGCGATCTCAATGTTGTTCAACCCTTTAGCCGCATATTCCCCGGCTCTTGCCGGAAAATTTTCATCATACTTCAGTTTCGCCATTTTTCGGTCTCCATTTTTTAAGTTTTGCCCAGGCGTCGTGTTTCTACATATAGTAAATTTGTCAACGCAATCTGTGAAATGGAGTTCAGATAACGCGAAAAAAGCGGTTTTTAAAAGTCATATTTTTTAAGGCAAAAATCCGAACGCCCTTTATGATTGCACAAGCAGTCTCTTGGCCGCCAGAGGCGGATTGGATTGCGGCGCTTGGGTTTTGCGGTAGAACTTCCATACATTTTCTCAAACGACTTTATGCTGATTGCAGCATTTTTACAATGGACTTTGCGGAGGGACGATTACAAAACTCCCGTTCCGCCCTTGGAATAATAATGGGTGCAATACATATTCTCGCACAAAGGCACGGAGACACGAAGAGAATGGCAAGTTTTACTTTTCTTTGTGTCTTTGCGCCTTTGTGCGAGATAATTGGCGGGGGGTTACAGATTGAAGCCGGTATCTTAATTTTAACGCAAAGGCGCAAAATCGCCAAGGAGGGAGAAGACATTTAAAAATTCTCTGCTTCGCGTCTTTGCGTTAAATTTTTCATTCGAAAAAAATCGCGAAGATGTAAAGATTATTTTTGAACGGCTCCATAGCAGACTCCGCCCGGACTGAATATAATCACTTTATGCGGAATTGTTACATCGTCGTCATTCATTATACTCTGCACGGCTGAAATTTTAAAAATAGACGAGTAGGATTGTGGATTGGATTTTTTCGATCCGACTGATTGGCGATATGAATATCGCCTGAAAGAGGAACGGAAAAATACAGCCGCA
>JBAYIO010000082.1:0-27976 GCA_041665605.1 Victivallaceae bacterium
AAGTCTATGTATTCATATCTATGATACAAATTGAAGCTCATGTATTGCAATTATGGGCTGAATAATAAAAAATTTTACTTTTATGAATCATAAAAATCTCAGTCCGACAGGCTCCTAGTCCATACCGAGCTGGGTTTCCTTTCGCCGCCGAAACCGCGTGATAAATCACGATGGCAGAATCTCGATGCGTATGTAAGCATATCCGCATAAATATTTATAATATAAATCTTGCATCTTATTCTTTTCGAAGCTATCTTATCCGCTAAATTACTTACGAGGTGTCAAGTGAAGATAATAAAGATAGAATTGACTAAGGCGGATCGTGCGGCCATGGAATCTTTGCGGCGGAAATATAATGATTATCGAAGCGAACGAGCTCTGGCGGTTTTGCATTGTTCCGCAGGCATGACTGCGACTAAAATTGCCGAATTATTACAGCGTACTGTCCAAACCGTGTGCAGTTGGCTGCACGCATATCAGAAAGACGGCATCGCTGGCTTATCTCGTGATTTTTCTCCCGGACGTCCAAATCTCCGTCATACCCGCCTGTTACCCAGGCTGGAAAAATATCTGCGCTGTTCTCCGCGGGATTACGGTTGGGGCGAAGATGTGTGGAGCATGAAAGTAATGATTGCTCAGTTCCATAAGGAAACCGGTGCTACAGTTAGCGCCGACAGTGTCGAACGTGCCTTGCATGATGCGGGCTATTCCTTCAAGCGCGCTAAAAAGGGAGTTCCTGTCAGTGCTCCGAGCAAAGAGGAAAAACTTGCCCGGATCAAAGAGATCGCCAAGGAAATCACGTTGCTGAAGGCTGATCGCGATGTGGAAGTAATGTTCCTTGATGAATCACATTTTTCCACCGAGCCTTATGTAACTCGCGGCTGGCATAAGCGCGGCAAGCCTTTTTTCCCTGGCGACACCGCCAAAGCGAGAGAGTTGCACCATCTTTGGGGCATACGCTCCGGCAAAAGATGCTTTTTACTGGAAGAGTTCGAGCAAAAGTAATGCGTCGGTTCTCAAGGCATTTCTACATCAATTACGAGCTCATGCAGGAAATAAAACATTAGCATTGATTCTCGACAATGCTTCGGTGCATTGCGCCAGAATAATAAAGACGTTCAAGGAGAAATATCCAACCGTTAAAATCTTCTTTCTGCCAACCTATTCTCCTGAATACAACCCCATCGAGCAGGTCTGGAAGTGGATAAAACCATTAGTTCATGCCGCCAAAACCATTGGCGGCGGAATCAAAGAACTATTGAGCAGATTCCGCAGAATACATTCGGCGAAAATTAATAACCGGCTCGCCAAGCCGCTTAAGGTTGGTTTAGGAATATGGCAGTTTATTTTATAAATAATTATGCGTCTATGCTTAGACTCCATTGGCTCTTTTACTAATCCAGCAATATAAGTACCTAATTTTTGAGTAGCACTAATTGCCTCTTTGGATGCTTGTGCAACTTCCTGTATTGCTTTTGCCGATTGAAATTTATTCACTTTGTCGGTAGTGGTTTCTATACGTAGAATTAAATTATATTTATCGTACATTTTGATGGAATGCGCCCCGAAATTGTGACGCAGGCGCACTCCTTCAACTGTTTTCTTCAAGCTGCTGCCGATGTTTTCAAAATCCTTGTTCGGCAGATTCATCCCGAGGAATAAGGCGACATTCGGCGCTTTTACGGTATGCATTGAGGTGCTTACCAGATGCTCATACACCGCCGGCAGTGTATCCGGGCTTTTAAAAGTGATATCGCTGGACAGTTCAAGCTGCCTGATACTCCAGCAATAGGAGTCTTCAAGTTCATCCTCGATCATCGGAACATATTCTGACACATAATGCCGGATACGCTCTCTCAATGCACGCGGGTCAATCTGTGACGCAAGTTCATTGGTTCTGGCGAAATCGCCAATTTGAGTGAAGCAGTTGTCGGCCATTTTGAACTGAATGTTTTCTCTTCTGAGCTGATTCGCCAGATAATTGTGCCCGTTGAAATAAAAGAGCATCTGACAGGGTATCCAGGTCGGAACGCGCAGAAAACATAATCCGAGTAACTCATCGATAAAATAAAAGTAATAGGTCAGGCATTGGCCGGATTTCATTTTAAGCCCGGTATGGTTTCTATCCTTGAAATAATGCGCCATATACCGGCGGCAGCCTTCAACATTTGACAGGATGCAGACCAGTCCAGGCGCAGTGCCGCGCTTGAGAAGTTTCTCCTGGACTGCTGCTTCCTTGCGGATTGTCGAGCCGCCAAGATATTCGATTTCAAGATTTGCAGCTTTCGCGACCTCGACCGCATGCGATTTAATACGATCAGCCAGAGGCTTGGCGAATTTCTCCTGAAAATCAAAACAGCGGATTTTATGAATCTGCAAATTCTTTTCCATGCCTGCCGGATAACTTCGTCTCAACAATGTTCCGGTCAATACAATACGGTCAAAGCAAGTTAACAAGCCTGAGATTTGAGTAGCATAACGTTCTGTAATGAGTTCCATGTATACCGCCTATGATGTTTAAGTTTATGCTACAATGTATATAAGCATAACTTTCTTTCAAGATTTTTTTAATTCTTTTATTATTTGGTTCCGGCTATGCTGGTCTAGGAAGACTGAGAGGACTGGGAAAAATGGGTGAGCGATATATACCAGAACTCCCAGTCTTCTCAGAACTCCCAGATTACGAGATCCGTTGTGCTCAACGACACTCCAAAGTGTCGGAGTGGCTGTCCAAAATGGCCTATAGTACCACAATTACGAAATTGTTATGCAGAGCCGGTGTCCAAAATGGCGTGCCGGACGGGGCTGTCCAAAATGCTTGTAAAACTGAAAAACATTGTGCTCAACGGCTCTCTAAACTCTCCGGAATCGGACGGCTGTCCGGAATGCCGGACGCCGGTCCGGTTTATTATGCAGGCCGCATGGGCAAAACTGTCTGGCGATACAGCTTATTTCGGCAGCGGGAGCCATTTCAGGACATCCTGGATATGCTGGTCCCAGAAACCCCAGTTATGGTCGCCCGGTGCTTCCTGATAATGCAGATCCAGCTTGAGTTTTTTCAGAAGGTCCCGGAATCTGAGATTGTCCTGATAGAGAAAATCTTCAGTTCCGCAGCACTGGAAGAACGCCGGTTGCGGCTGTTTGCCTACGGCCAGTTTGGAGGCCAGATGCAGCAGATCGTTTTCAGAACCTTTGACTTTGTCCGCGGGGCCGAATATCCGCTGCATTTCCCTGGAAAACTCCGAGCCTCTGTTTTCCAGCTTCATAAAAGCCGCGATATCGGTCACCGACGAAAGCCCGGCGACGGCGGCAAATTTTTCCGGGCAGCGCAAACCCAGTTTGAGCGCGCCGTAGCCGCCCATGGACAACCCCGCCGCGAACGTATCCTCGCGGCGTCCGCTGACCGGGAAAAAGCCTTTGACGACAGCGGGCAGTTCTTCACTGATGAACGTCCAGTATTTGGCGCCGGCGGCCATGTCCGTATAAAACCCGCGATGGGTGTTCGGCATGACCACAATCAGGTTCATATTGGCGACATGGCGTTCAATCGAAGTGCGGCGCGCCCAGATGGTGTGGTCGTCGCTCAGGCCGTGGAGCAGATACAGCACGGGATATGTCTTCCTGCCGCCTTTGCTGTCCATGCCGATCTGGGTGGTGCTTTGCTGGGGGACGATCACATTCATGGAGCATGCCATGCCCAAAATGTCCGAATGGAAATTGCAGTTGAAAAAAGCCATTTCTACAGGTCCTTGCAGATTTTTTCGGTGTTGATTTTTATTTGCTTCAATACAGGAATCGTCGGGTGCGGATGATGGCATTCGACATTGCACGGTCCGGCGTAGCCGCACTTGATCAGCGCCAGCAGCACGCCGCGAATGTTGATACTGCCCTCGCCCGGCGGCAGATGGTCCTCCCATTTGCCCATATTGTCGGAGACGTGGATATTGCCGACGATGCCGCGGCAGTTGGCGGCGACCTGAATCAGATCCTCCTTCAGGTTGGAGTGGTTGATGTCGACGGTCACCCGGAGGTTCGGCGACTCAAAGGAGCGGACGAACTGAGCAATCTCATCGCTGTCCGGATAGCGTTCATTGACTTGCGGTTTATAGGGGGCGGTTTCCAGCGACAGAATAAAGCCCAGTTCTCTGGCTTTTTCATGCAGTTGTTCAACGCTCTTGCGGAACTGCCGCCCGGGCCGCGGGTCCAGCAGGCGGTCAAGGTAATGAATGACGTAAGGGCACGGGGCATAAACAGCAGTGTCGTCCATCCGCCGGAGTTCCTCTTCGACGGCTTTAATGCGCAGCGAATTGTCCGACGAAACGGCGTTCCTCGGCAGATCCCCGTGCACGGCCCAGACTTTGATTCCGGTGCTCTGGATTTCCTCGACCCGGCCGATGACGTTAGTATGCTTGCGTCCGAGTTCAACATAATCGAACCCGGCGGATTTTATTTTCTGCAGATAAGCCAGCAGATAGGTCGGATTGACTTCACTTGGAAAAATCGAAGTGCTGATACTGATTAACATTATCTGGTTCCTTTGGAATCGTTAAAGATGCTGTCCGCAATCCACATAAAGTATTTGCCCGGTGATGGATTCATTTTCCACCAGGAATATACATGCCTGAGTAAGATCGCGCAAGTCAACCGGCCTGGCCAGCGGCACATTCTTCAAAGTTTGCTCCATCCTGGAATCCTCCATGCCGACCGGCGGCAGCACCGGGCCGGGGGCAACGGCATTGACCCGCACCCGCGGTGCCATCTGCAATGCCGCGCTTAAAGTGGCGTCCCGCAAAGCTTTCCTGGAGAGTGAATAGCTGCCGCTGCGGCCGGACACTTTCGCGACATCCTGGTCAAGGAAATTGATGATGCAGCCGGAAGCCCCGTTCAATTGTTCATGGAACTTCTTCATAAGCATCATCGGAGCAAAGAAATTCACCTCGAAATGTTCACGTATCCGGTCGGCATTCTCCGAAGTCAGCGGCTCCGGATGAAAAATCGAAGCGTTATTGATCAGGACATCGATATGTCCGGCCTGACTGATCAGCGCCGAAACATCGTCCGTCCGGGCAAGGTCACAGCAGACTGTCCGGTGTTTTCCGCCGCCGCCGAGCTCATTCATCAGATCGCGGGCGGCATCCGCAGATTTATTGCAGTGAATTATGACGTTCGCGCCGGCTTCCGCAAAAGCCCTGCACAGCGCCCGTCCAATGCGCAAAGCGCCGCCGGTTATCAAAACATTTTTAGTTTTTATATCCATAAAATCAGTTCCCTGCCTCATATCTTTTATGATAGCACGGATTTCAATAATAGGCAAATAGGCACAGGTTTATTCAGGATAATTCATTTTTCTTAAAATTTGTTAAATCGGCAATGTAAAAGATCGGGAATTAGTGTATTGTCTAAAGACTTTTTATTACAATAACGAACCATTGCTAGCTGACTGCTGCAAATACTGGGGAATATTATGGTTAAACTTGATTTTGCAAAAGGTGGTGGTCTGGTTCCGGCAATCGCGCAGGACTGGAAAACAGGAGAAATCCTGATGCTCGCATACATTAACGAAGAAGCGTGGAACGAGACGCTCAAAACCGGCAACGCAACTTACTGGACCCGTTCCAGAAAGAAATTATGGAGAAAAGGCGAATCCTCCGGGAATGTTCAGAAAGTCAAGGAAATATACGTTGACTGTGACGAGGATACCGTGATTTTCAAGGTCGAGCAGATTGGCGGCGCGGCCTGTCACGAAGGATTCCGCACCTGCTTTTTCAGGAAAGTGGAGGGCAGTGTGCTTAAAGTTATCGGTGAACGAGTTTTCAACCCTGATGAAGTATATAACAAATAACGGCGATGAAACCATGAGTGAAACCAACAAACTGAAATTCTGCGAGACATTCGAGCATACGTTTCCTGCTTTGCCGGTCAAATACAATGTGAGCTGGCATGAAGTTACCTCTCTGGGCGTTGGCGGTGAAATTCCCGTTATGGCTGAACCGCCGGACGATATGACTCTGATTCAACTGGTCCGCTTCTGCCGCAAACACTCCGTCCCGACGTTCATTCTCGGCGGCGGCACGAATACTGTCGGCATGGATAAACCTTACGACGGCCTCGTGATAAGACTCTGCCAGAATGACTTCATCCGGGTAATAAACGGCCGCAGACACGCTACCGCCGGAGCGGGGGTCAGATTGTCCGATCTGGCCAACATCTGCGCCAGAAAAGGTTTCGGCGGCATTTCCAGTCTGGTCGGCATTCCCGGCACTTTAGGCGGCGCGTTCCGCACTAACGCCAGCGCCCACGGCGTGGCAATCGGCGATTTTGTCACCGAACTCTGCGGCTTTGACGCCGACGGCAATCCATGGTCGGCCAATGGCACTGACATTAAATGGGGTTACCGCACTTCTTCGATTCCGGCGGATGTTATCATTACCGCGGCGATCCTTGAATTCCCGGAAGTGGACAGGGAAACCGAACTGCGGAAAATCAGTGAAGAGCTCAAATTGCGCCGTGCCAGCGAGCCCAGGGGCCGCTCCGCGGGCTGTGTCTTCAAAAATGCATCCAACAGCGATACCGCCGGTAAACTGATTGATATGTCCGGCTGCAAAGGCATGTCTGCCGGTAAAATCATCGTCAGCGATATCCATGCCAATTATTTTATGAATACCGATCATGGTTTCGAACATGATTTTGTTGATCTGGTCTGCAATGTCCGCCATATAGTGGCTGAAAAAACTGGATTTTATTTGACCCCGGAGGTTTGTTTTATGGACCCGGAAAGTTTGAAAAAAGTCGAAGCATCTGCCGTTCCGCTCAAGGTTGCAGTGCTGAAAGGCGGCACCAGCAGCGAACGTTCAGTATCGCTTGAATCCGGCGGCGGCGTGGCCAGAGCCCTGCGCAATGCCGGTTATATCGTTGATGAAATTGACGTTCAGAATACCGCCATCACCGATGAAATGAGGAATGCTGATGTCGTATTTCCCGTCCTGCATGGCGGGTTCGGTGAAAACGGCGAAATCCAGAAATCGCTTGAGGATGCCGGATTGCGTTTTGTCGGCAGCGGCAGCCAGGCCAGCGCGATCATCATTGACAAGATCAAAAGCAAGCAGCTTATGGAGAAACACGCCATCCCGACCGCGCCATGGGCAATCGTCACCAGAGAAAACCGCGCATTCCCGGCGAATCTCAGCCTGCCGGTAGTGATAAAGGCCCCGCGTGAAGGTTCGACCGTCGGCATTGCCATCGCCGAAACTGCCGCCGAATGGGAGGCCGGACTGGATAAATGTTTTGCCTACGACAGCGAACTGCTGGTCGAGAAATTCATCAACGGCATGGAGACCACGGTAGGTATTTTGAACGGGGAGCCGCTGCCGGTCATCGAGATCCAGGTCCCCGGCAAAATCTATGACTTTGACGCCAAGTACACCCACAATCAAGGCGAGACCCGCTACCTGTGCCCGCCTGAAAACATCTCCAGGGAGCTTCAGAAGCAGGCGCAGGCGATTGCGGTTAAATTCTACCAGGTTTCAGGAGCCAGAGATATTCTGCGCGTAGACATTTTCATCACCAAGTCCGGTGAAATGTATGTGCTCGAGGGTAACAGTCTGCCGGGCTTCACCGCCAGCAGCCTGGTTCCTAAAGCCGCCGGGAAAACCGGCATGTCTTTCGAAAAACTCTGTGTATCCCTGCTCCACGGCGCAATGAAACGTTCGCGCGGCTGAGCAATGTCACTCCACCTTTTAAGAGATTAAGGAAAACAATGTTGCTGAAATACTTTAAGGGTTCATTCGCGGTTACGGCTGCCGGTTTAATTGCCGGCTATCTGATCGGCGGCGGCTGGAGCGCGGTGTTTACTACCGCCATTCTTGCAGTGCTTGAGACCAGCTTGTCCTTTGACAATGCGGTTGTCAACGCGACGGTGCTGAAGGATATGGACCTTAAATGGCGCAAGCGCTTTATCACCTGGGGCATGCTGATCGCGGTATTCGGCATGCGGATGGTATTCCCGCTGGTAATTGTCGCGGTAGTTGCCGGGGTGGGTATTATTGATGCATTCCGGCTGGCGGTATTCACCCCGGCCAAGTACGCCGAAGTTCTTACCTCGGCGCATGTCTCCGTGGCGGCTTTCGGCGGCGCATTTCTGATGATGGTGTTCCTGAGGTACTTCATTGATGAAAAGAAGGCGGTTCACTGGATCAGCGCTCTGGAAATCCCGCTGACCAAACTGGGGAAGATCGAAGCGATTCAGATGGCGATTGTCCTGATAATCATGTATTTCATCGGCAGGCAGATTAAGGCTTCAGAACAGGTTTCGTTCTGGGTGAGCGGCGCGATGGGGCTGGTCACTTACGTTCTCGCTGACGGCGTCGGGGCTGTGATCGGCGCCGGAGAAAACCAGCACGACGCGACCGTGGCAGTGGCA
Organism: Victivallaceae bacterium; assembly: GCA_041665605.1. Lineage (GTDB taxonomy): Bacteria > Verrucomicrobiota > Lentisphaeria > Victivallales > Victivallaceae > CAIPAT01. Next base: position 8,420 of record JBAYIO010000082.1, read on the forward strand.
AAATCGGGCTTTGCCGGTTTCATGTACCTTGAAATTCTTGACGCCAGTTTCTCATTTGACGGCGTAATCGGCGCATTCGCCCTGACCAATAACTTCTTCATCATTGCGATCGGCCTGGGGATTGGCGCAATGTTTGTGCGCAGTCTGACGATCATGATGGTTGAACACGGCACCCTTGCGCGGTTCAAGTATCTGGAACACTCCGCCTTCTGGGCGATCGGAGCCCTTGCCGTGATTATGTTCCTGGGGGCCTTCATGCATATCTCTGAAGCTGCAACCGGGGCCTTGTCTGTAGTATTCATTGCCGCAGGCATCATTCACTCGGTGATCGAGCGAAAGAAGCCCGCGGTATCTGCTTGAAGTTCTACCGGCCGCTGATTGCCGCCTTGACCGCTTCGAGGGTCGGTTCGATCACATGCGGCTTGTTGGCATAAACCCCTTTGATTCCCATGTCGCGCAGCGTGTCTTTATGATAGCCGATCACGGCGTCAGGATCTTTCAGGATGTTGCCGGTCAGAATGCCGACGACTTTGGCGTCCGGCGATATTATGCCCATGTCAACCAGCTTTTTGGCGCCGGCGACGGAACAGCACGAGGCGGGTTCGGCGCCGATTCCGGCCGCATCAACCATGGCTTTGGCATCCATGATTTCCTGCTCGGTGACGTCTTCCACCACGCCGTTGCACCATTCCAGGCCGCGCATGGCTTTCTCCCAGGAAACCGGATTGCCGATCTTGATGGCCGTGGCGATGGTATCGGGGTTCTTCAACGGAATATACCCGGTTTTGTTCTTCCACATTCTGGACAGCGGATTGGAGCCTTCCGCCTGAATCACGGCGATGCGCGGAATCTTGTTGATAATGCCTAATTCGTAAAGTTCCTGCAGGCCTTTGCTCAGGGCGCTGTTGTTGCCGAGATTGCCGCCAGGGATGACAAACCAGTCCGGCACTTCCCAGTCAAGCTGCTGAAGGATTTCGTAGCCGATGGCTTTCTGGCCTTCGATGCGGAACGGGTTGATGGAGTTTAACAGATAGATATTGAGCTTGGCGCAAACTTCCTGCACCAGTTCCATGGCATCGTCAAAATTGCCTTTGATCTGAAGCGTAATGCCGCCGAAAGCCAGCGCCTGGGCCAGTTTGCCATAGGCGATTTTGCCTTCCGGAATGAAAATGATGGACTTCATGCCGGAGATGGCGGCATACGACGCCATGCTGGCGCTGGTGTTGCCGGTGCTGGCGCAGGCCACCGAGGTGGCGTCATAAATCCTGGCGGCGGTGGCGCCGCAGGTCATGCCGCGGTCCTTGAAACTGCCGGTGGGGTTTTCCCCCTCATGCTTCAACAGAAAATTCCTGATCCCCGCATATTCGGCGGCTTTGCCGGCGGGATAAAGCCGGGTATTGCCTTCCTGGCGCGTCACGATGAACTCTTCGGCAACGTCCAGAATCAGTTCCTTATAGCGCCAGACGCCGGAGGAAAGCGGACCGCGCTTCATTCCCCAGCGGTCTTCCCACAACTGCTTGAGCTGTCCGCCGTCAATCTTTGAGAGATCGCGTTTTACATCGAGGATGCCGCCGCATTCACAGTTATATCTGACTTGTTCCAGATCGTACTGTTTGCCGCAATGCACACATTCCAGCCAGGTATTGACAATGCCTTTCATAAAAATACTCATCTTTAAATATTAAGGGTTATGTAAAAAAGTCTTTTGAGTCTATTAATATACTGCCATTTGACGAATTTTGAAAGTTGATAAATCAAACTTTTTTTCATTATAGTGAACCAGTATCCGTCCGGTTCCAATGTCATATATGGCTTATGCCACGTAAAGGTCACATTATGGAAACCAGTCAACGCATCCCGCAGTCGCGGGAGACCCTCATTGCACATTTTGGACATCATCTTCCCTCATTTTGGACACCCGTTCTGCATTCCACGCTTTCCACACTCCGGCACTTTGGATGGTAGTTGAGCACAATGCGTTTTCGTTATGGGCCTGTGGGCCATTTTGGACAACCACATATACATTTTGGACATCCGTTCTGCATTCCCCGCTTTTCACACTCCGGCACTTTGGAGGGTTGTTGAGCACAACGTCTTTCAATTTTCCTCCATTTTGGACAGCCCCGTCCGAGACGGACGGCACTACACCAGAACCATTTTGGACAGTCCATTCCGATACTTTGGAGTATCGTTGAACATAACATTTGAGGCATCCACTAGGGATGCCCTTACGCCATACCCTTCCCGCATAGCCCGTATGGAGGCATCCACCAGGGATGCCCTTACAACGCCATGCCCTTCCCGCATTCACGGGCTTCCTCACTCCGACATTTTAGAGCCTCGTTGAGCATAACATATTTCAGTTTTACAAACATTTCTGTCTTCCGTCTCTCATTCTGACTCCTGTTATTAATATGTCGCTCCGCTGGAGCTGAAAACTATTTTATGGATTTTTAAAGCTATTAATATTCCGCTCCTCTGGAGCTATCTTCTGTTTTACCGGTTTCCATTCTGGACACCCATCCCCCACATTTTGGACTCCCTGCGCCAGCAGAACATAACCCGGATGCAACGGGCGTCCGATTCCGGAGTGTTTAGAGACATCTTGAACAGAACCTTTTTCAATTTTCTCCGCTTTAGAACTCTGGAAATTTAGAACTCCGCATTTGTCCTTACATATATAGTGATTTTGTCAGCTTAAAATACGCAAATCATTTAAATACAAACAGCTACAACTTAAAAATACGGTTTTGAAAAACGCTGAAACATGCTGAAAAAATAAAATCTCCGATATTTTGCGTTTCTGTCCTGCAAAATACCGGAGATTATTAATGCTTCAGTTATTTCTGGATTCCGGCCATCGCCTGGTCAATTTTGCTCTTCAGCTCTTTGACCAGATCGCCCTCGATTCTGGTGAAACTTTCCGTTGAACCGAAGATGATTTTGTCATCACGGATGAACTCGGCCTCCCGCCAGTCCAGGACGGGGCGGAAGACGCAGGTCAGCGCCAGCACCGCCAGCGCGAACGTCAGCATTATCATTCTGGCGGCGGCGCCGTAATAAACGCTGTATCGCCTGCCTTGGAACAATATTGCCGTCCAGTGTACGATTTGCAGCAGGAACACTACTGCCAGAATAGTTGCGCCTGTAATCACTATAACATGTGTCGTGCAAAGCTGCGTATAAAATTCCTTTCCGCCAGCCATCCTCGCAGGTGCAGACATGCCCAGCGGGGTAAATGCTTCGAGCGCCAGTAAAACCAGACCGGTGATAATGGCGATTTTCCGGATTCTGCCTGTCCGCGGCGGAGTTTCCACGCCCAGTTCACGGCATCTGGCGGAAACATATCTGCCGGTGCATGTCAAAACAATAGCGGGAATGAGCAGCAGCAGCAGTCCCATCTGCGTGGCAAACCGGGTTCCGTTGATCCGGAATCCAAAGTCATATCCGCTGAGCAGTTCGATCTGTGAAAGCGCGAAGTAAGCAACCCACGGCAGGACGACACCGAATCCCAGGATTTTCAATATTGTCAATGGCGGCGGGGACAGCAGCAGCAACCGGCTGCCGCTGCGAAGCCGCCAGTACAGTGCCGCGCCAATCGCAAGCAGCAGCCCGGTAATAAACACCAGATTAATCAGCACCAGCGTGATTTTCTGGCAGAAAACATATTCCACATAACGTGCGGGAGCGAGTTCCCTGACGGTAAATTCGCGGTCAAGTCCAGGCAGCAGCATGTTGGCCAGTATACTTCCGCGCTCCAGGCACATTGTATTGGTTATCTGCTTCCTTGCGTCTCTCCAGTTCTGCACCGGTTTGTGGATGGCTTCAGCTTCTGTTGCAACCGTCTTCGCGGTTTCCGCCATGCCGAGTTTGTCATACAGCGGCGACAGCTTCTCCGCATCGACTCTGGCAATGGCAGCAGTAACCAGCACGGTAATCAAGTAATCGCTGTCGGAATTTACATGCCGGATGAACTGCTTCCAGGTTTTCAGGTATTGCAGCGCTTCCTGTTTTTTACCCTCTTTGATTAGAATTCCGGCATATTCCGGCATATATCTGCCGGACGCTCTAAATAGATTCAAGTGCGGCAGTATAACTCCTGCGCCGACGGCCATCTGTTCAAACTGTCCGGTTAAAGAATCGGCTTCGCCCATGATTTGCAGTCTTTGCTTTAAAAGATCGGTAGTATATGAACAGCAGTACTTTTTATTGACTCCGTCCAGATACTCCCGCATGGCTTTTTCCAGCAGCGCACGGTCTTTTAGCTCGAACCGGTATTGCGGTTTTGCATTGCGCCCCGCTCTCGGCAGCTCTACTTGGTTGCAGGCATCTGCCAGCAGAATGCCGGCGGCAAGGTAATTATACAGCGCATTGTCCGGGTCAACCCGGCTGACCCGCTTGATTTCCGCCAGAACGGAATCACGGTTTTTGCCATTATAACACCAGCCTGCAAGCGCGAGGATATAATTGGCGGCGTAGATTTTGTTGTCGGGAAACTTCTCCCAGATCGCCTTCTGCTGTTCGAAATTAGTTTTTCTGGTGCGGTCGCCATCCAGAATCAGTTTCTGTTCAGGAGTATAGTGCCGGAAAAGATCAAAGCTGAACGATTTTTTAGAAATATCAAGCAAAGAGTCGGTCGGGGCTTTGAAGCGATCAAACAAATCCAGCATACTGAAACTTGATGCCATACCCATCGAAAAAAAGGCGCAGATGATTACGGCGGGAATCAATAGAGCTCCGGCGAACAGGCGCAGCCTGGCGCGTAGTTTCATGCGCCTGCGGTTGGCGTCGGCGAGGCCGTCGGCGACTTCGACCGGCGAACCGAACATTTTCAGCGCCAGTTCGATGCTCTCTTCATTGGAATGGCCGTGAGCCGCTTCCTCCGCGATTCTCTCTTCGAGATGGGATTGCAGTTCTTTCCGGATATCCAGCCGGATTTCCGGATCGGAACGCAGCCCTTCGGTAAACAAGTCAAGCGATTGGTTTAGTTTATCCATGATAATGGATTCCTCCCCGGATTTAAGCGAAAAGCAAGGTGTTTACCGCCTGGGCGAAATGCGACCATTCTTCGACTTTCGCCGCCATTTCCGCCTGGCCTTTTTTCGTCAGGGTGTAATATTTCCGGGGTTTGCCGTTGTCCGCGATCTCCCACTCGCTCTGAATCAGGCCGTCCGCCTCCAGCCGGTGCAGGCAGGGATAGAGTGTGCCTTCCTTCCACTGAAACGCGTTACCGGTTTTTTCGTTGACTACTTTGATGATCTCATAACCGTACATTTTTTTGTGGTTGAGCAGCTTCAAAATAATCGGTTCCGCCATTCCCCGCATCATATCGCTGTTGACTGCCATTTTAATCCTCCGCTGTTATTATGCATCGTCTGTCTATGTATCATTATACATCGGTACTCGATGCATGTCAAGAGGCAAGGCAAAATTTAATTGTATGGAAAATCGTATTTTAACAGGGATATGCAGGATATGCAGGACATGCAGGATATGCAGGATAAATTATACAAAATCCGTCCATGAAAGCGTATTTGATTTTGCATTGTAAAAAGACATCTTGAATATTATATTAGGAATTATGAAAAAAACATTATCCGTATCAACATTCAGCAAGGAAGCGTCTGAAGATAAAGAGTACTGGAGGAGCAAAACTCCCGAAGAGCGGCTTGACGCGCTGGAACTCTTGAGGCTTCAATCAGGGAAATTTCTATATGAATATCCAGCAAGACTTTCAAGAATTATTGAAGTTGTAAAAAAAACACCGCGTTGAGTTTGCCGAGGCCAGAAAATCGGCTGTCAAGGGAAAATACGGAGACGCTGAAGTGATCTTTATCGGAAAGCAAGACCTGATAAAGAACAAGCGGGCAACAGCCAGGTTGCAGGACAAGGCCGATGTGGAAAAATTAATCTGAAAAATCCGCCTCAAAATAATCATGCCGGAGAAAAAATGCGGAATTGCTGTTGACATTTAAACATTGGCAATGTAAGCTTATAACTAGAAAGCAGGTCAATCTCTGAACAATATAGCATCGGGGCCGCAAGGTCTCAAATTAAATTTCTTCTAGAGTTTAATACCTGCTTTCTTTCTTTTTATACTCTTGCCATACTTTCCAGTAGAATATAATATCAGGTTAACCACAGAGACACAAAGGCACAGAGATTTATCCGTCAAAGGAAAATTAAGCCTATAATCGCAATTTCTCCATCTCTGATATTGACATCTGAATCCGTGGTTTTATATTGTATACGAGCCTGCGTCACTTGAAATACGACTTCATGTCGGTGAAGGGTATCCTTCTCAGGGTGAATGCGGGCTTATTTTATTTAACGCGGTCAAATAGTTTTTCCTGCCGTAATAGTTTCCGAAATTATTTGATGTTTTGAGTCCAGGGATCGCCTTCAATGGCTTTAATCGTACCGTCCGCAAAAAGCACATTGCCGAAGTAACCGCCGTGATTCATGGCTTTGTCATACGCAAGCGGCAGGTTCGGATCGGATTTGGTGTTTAAACCGCCGATATAGACATAATCTATGTTTTCTTCTGTTAATGGGTGTATGTCATTGCAGGAATAGTCTGTTGAAGTACTCGGACAAACATACGTCTCATGGGAAGACAGATAGTAATTGTTCCTTAACATCTCCAGCCCGGCAGCGCCGTTCGCCGGCGGATAATAACCGGCATAGTCCGCGGCGTATTGCTGCAATGCCAGATGTATATGTTTCAGGTTCGAGTGACAGTTAATACGCTTGGCTCTTTCTGTGCTGGAATCAAACTGTGAAACCGCATATAGGAAAAAAACAACGCAGAGACAGGTACAGACAAGACATATTATCCTATTAATATTCGCAGCCTTCTTTTCAAATATTCCCGCAATTCCTCCAATAGCACCAATAAGACAAAGCAGTCCACCGGCAGTTATGGTTCCTGAGTAATTCAATCCGTGATAAAGCAAATATCCTTCAGAAAAAATATTCAGATAGAAAGTTGGAATTATGCAGCCTATAATGGTCAAGGTAATTGCAAATTTTGTCGCTGAAGACATTTTTTCACCTGATTTCAGGTTCAATATAATACAATTCTGACTACAACCATGTGGGGTTCAGCAATTCGTACATGATGGCTTTCTGGGCGTGACGGCGGTTTTCGCTCTGGGTCAGAATGGTCTCAATATTGGCTTCAACGATGTCGCGGTCGATCTCCAGGCCGGGATGGATCGGCATGTCGTGGAAGACTTTGGCTTTGATGCCGCCGAGCAGCTTCATATTCAACTGGAACGGCATCATTTTGCGGATGATCGCGTCTTTTTTATCTTTGAATTCAGCGGCTCTGAAGAATTCCATATCCACCCAGGTGTCAGTGTAGATCACATCCATTTCGGCGGCGAGATCGTGAAAATCCTTTTCATTGATATTGGAATCCACATCATGGAATTTTCCGGTACTGAGCATTTCCGCCACGAGTTCCGGATAGGCGGCCCCGGCGCTTTCAATCGGCGTGACGGCGTAGAAATCCGCGCCGAGCCGCGGCAGCGACGCCAGCAGCGAATTGAAGACGTTGTTGCGCGCCCCGATATAGAGCACTTTGACATTGTAGGTTTTGAACAGTTCGAAAATCGTCATGATGTCCGCCATGCCCTGACAGGGATGACATTTATTGCAGCAGCCGTTGATGATCGGCACGGAGGAATATTTAGCCATTTCGAGAACGTCTTTATTGCTTTTCAGGCGGGCCATGACCAGATCGACATTCCGGCCCACATAGCGGATCTCGTCCCTGATTTCACCGATGGAGAAATTGCTGTCCTCCCATTTCTGCATGTAATAATAGCCGCCGAGTTCATTGATCCCCGCCTCGAATGACAGCGCGGTGCGGGTGGAGGTCTTCTGGAAAAGCAGATACAGTTTGCGGCCTTCCAGCGAACGCGCGTAGTGCTGCGGACGCTGCTTCATGTCGCAGGCGCGCTCAATTATTCTGCATAAGTTTTCGGTGCTGTAATCTCTCAAACTCAGGAAATGCATAGCTCCCTCCTGAAAATAATTATCGCGAAGAGGCGCGATGCCTTTTCCGTTATTTATCATTCCGCTTCGAGAAGCCGCGAACGGCCCTTAACTAATATCGCCCGTGAACCGTACTTTTCAACCCCTGAAGCTCAACGGAACAATTTAAATTGAACAGGGATGGGCAGGATTGACAGGATAAGGGGAAAAAGAATATCCCGTCAAGTGCGCTTTTATTCCAGCCCTTTGGGTTTGGACAGGATTTCGTGGATTACGATGGCGGATCTGCCGTGAGTGTGGATGAATCCGGAATAATATGCGCCGCGGGAGTGATAGGATGAATGAAATTCGTCACTCTCGCCGGCAGGCAATTCCGGAAATAACGGCGCACTTTTGACGGCGGGCTGCGCCGCCGTCTCCGCGTCTTTTCTCATTACTGGCGCGGTATAGATTTTGCGCACAGCCGCGGCAGTGGGGGGGACAACGATCACTTCATTGCCCCACTCTTCCTCATTGTAATCCCGTGCATCGGCGGCCCTGCGGGTCGGATTGCCGGGATTCGGGGAATTCTCCTCCGGCGGCTGCAATAAGCTGCCGAAGTCAAAGCCTCGCTCCTTAAGGATGGAGAAAAGCTTGCCGCCGATGATAAAGACGACAATCACTACAGGAATAAGTATGTCCAGCAGTTTTTCCATAAATCAGATTTCCTGACGGGTTATTTCGCCGATTTTGCCGGTTTCTCGTAAGGACGTTCGTTCGGAGTAGCGATGGACTTGCGCATATCGGTGTCCGCCATGATGTTTTTCATCTTGTAATAATCCATAATTCCGAGCCGTCCGGAAGAGAGGGCTTCGGCGATGGCCATCGGTATTTCAGCTTCAGCGTCAACCAGTTTTGCCTGCATCTGGGTGATTCTCGCCTTCATTTCCTGTTCCAGAGCCACAGCCATGGCGCGGCGTTCCTCGGCCTTTGCCTGAGCAATGTCTTTATCGGCATTGGCTTGGGCGGTCTGAAGCTGGGCGCCGATATTGATGCCGATGTCAACATCGGCGATATCAATCGAAAGAATCTCGAACGCCGTACCGGCGTCCAGTGATTTGGCCAGCACGGTTTTAGAAATAAGATCCGGTTTCTCCAGCACCTGTTTATGATCTGTCGCCGAGCCGATCGTAGTGACAATCCCTTCGCCTACACGAGCCAGGATGGTTTCTTCGCCGGCGCCGCCGACCAGCCGGTCGAGGTTGGTGCGGACGGTCACCTTGGCGATGGCAGTAAGCTGGATGCCGTTTTTGGCAACCCCGGTCACCATGGGAGTCTGAATTACTTTCGGATTAACACTCATTTTGACGGCTTCAAGCACGTTTCTCCCGGCCAGGTCAATTGCGGTGCCGCGCTGAAACGACAGCGGGATGCCTGCCTTGTCCGCCGCCACCAGCGCGTAAATCACGCGGAAGACATCGCCGCCGGCCAGATAATGCGCTTCCAGATCGTTGGACGAAATATTCAACCCGGCTTTTTTAGACTGTATCATGGCTGACAGGATGACCTGCGGCGGCACCCGGCGCAGCCGCATGCCGACTAGTGAAAACAAACTTATTTTGACTCCGGAAAAAACTGCGGCAATCCACAACGGAATCGGAATTACCACGGAAAAAATCACCATGACGGCAATCACCGCGGCAACTGCAAAAACAATCATAAAAGGTGCAATGTTCATACTTCAAATCTCCATGCTTAATGTTCTTTAAATTTTTACCTGATTGCTTCTGAAGGCCTGGGCGATCGCCAGCGGCACCTGTGCTTCCACATCAATCAATTTAGCCTGCATTTCGCAGACTTTAGCTTTCATCTCCTGGTCCAGCGACACCGCCATGGCGCGGCGCTCTTCAGCTTTCGCCTGGGCGATCTCCTTGTCGGCGTTCGCCTGGTCAGTCTGAAGCTGCGCCCCGATGTTCTTGCCGACATTCACGTCGGCAATGTCAATGGACAGGATTTCAAATGCGGTTCCGGCATACAATCCTTTCGCCAGCACCACTTTGGAGATGCTGTCAGGATTTTCCAGCACGATTTTATGGTTGTCCGCCGAGCCGATAGTTGAAACAATCCCTTCGCCGACACGCGCCAGAATGGTTTCCTCGCCGGCGCCGCCGACCAGCCGGTCAATGTTGGCGCGGACAGTCACTCTGGCGACGGCGGTGATCTGGATGCCGTCCTTGGCGACGGCGGTGACCATCGGGGTGTCGATGACTTTCGGGTTGACGCTCATTTTGACGGCGTCCAGCACATTCCGGCCCGCCAGGTCAATGGCCGTGGCGCGTTTTACCGAAAGATCAATTCCAGCCTTGTCCGCCGCCACCAGCGCATCCACCACGCGAAGCACATTGCCGCCGGACAGATAGTGTGTTTCCAGAATATCGGCAGTGACGTCAATCCCGGCTTTTCTGGCCTGAATCAGCGCATTGACGATAATCGCCGGCGGAACGCGGCGCAGGCGCATGCCGATCAGAGAGAACATGCTGATATGCACATCCGCAAAAATCGCCGCGATCCAGTGCCGCACCGGAATGAACACCACGAACAGGTATAGCGCAAAAATTGCCACTATAATTATGAAAATCCCTACTCCAGTCATAACATCGTTCTCCTATTTTTAGTTATACTTTTTTAACCGTTATTTTAAGTCCGTCAACCTGAATGACTTCAATTGTTTCCCCCTGCTGGATGAAATCGCCGTCGGCCACCACGTCGTAGCGCTTGCCGTCAACCATTATCGAGCCGGAAGGGCGCAGCGTTGAATATGCCACGCCGCGCTTGTGCAGCAGTTCAACGTCATTCTTTACATGCGATGAAAAACCGCTGACATTGGTGTTCTGCGCAGTCAGCATGATCTTCTTGAAAATGGTTGATTTGGGTAAGATGTAGATCGTCAGCAGGATGATGAGCGTTGACGCCACCAGCATCGAGATGCTGATCACGGATATGGCGGATTCGATATTCTCCATGCCGAACGCCGCAAAAAACGAAATCATAATACACGATATCCCCAATATCCCGATAATGCCGAAGCCGGGAATCAGGAAGATTTCAATGAGCAGCAGCAGCAGGCCGACAAAACAGATGACCATCGGCCCCCAGTCGGACGCGCCGGAAGCCACATGTCCCAGGAAAAACAGTGTCAGCGCGGTCAAACCCAGCACCCCGGACACGCCGAAATGCGGATGCTGTATCTCGATATAAAGCCCGATGATGCCCAGGATCAGCAGCAGGCCGGAGACCATCGGGTGCGCCAGAAACGAAATAATCTGCTCCGTCGGGCTTTTAATGACAGTTTCAATGGTGCAGTTCGTCAATTTCAATTCTTTCAGCAGTTCCTCTTTACTGGAGCAGGTAAAATCCACGACTTTCAGTTTTTTCGCTTCAGCGGCGGAAAGCGTCAGCGGCGATGCCTTCTGATGCTCGATGCCGTCATCTTTTAATGTCAACCGCTGATAAGGATCGGCCATCGCCCGGACGATTTTTTCCGGACGGTCGTTCTTTTGCGCCAGCACTTCCAGCATTTTGAAAAACACGGTCAGAAATTTCTGGTCGGACAGCCGGTTGTCTTCAGTATCCTGGTCTTTCTCTTTATCTTTCTCTTTATCTTTATCGCCGCGGTTGAGCTTCTGAATCTCTTTCAATACCTTTTCCACCATCGGCGTATAGACATCATCCTGCTTGTCTTTATCCGGTTTCCTGTCTTTATTGTCCTTGTCGGTCACCGGTTTGATGCCGTCCGATTTGATCTGTATCGGCATGGCGTCGCCGATCATGCCGTTGGGATTGATGGCAATGCGGTCGGCCGCCAGCGCAATAATCATGCCGGCGGAAATGCCCTGCGGGTTAAGATATGCCACCGTCGGCACTTTCGACTTCAGCAGCATGGACACATACTCCAGCGCCACGTCAATCCGGCCGCCCGGAGTATCCATTTCGAAAATCACCGCTTTAACTTTATTCTTTTCCGCCCTCTTCAGGATTTTCTTCAGGAAAAGCATATCCTGCGAGGAAATTTCCCTGAAATCGCTGAACTGCGGCACAAAATATACAGTCCCCTCGGCAGGCTCCGCGGTAAAAAGCGTTTTCTGCGGGGCGGCGGACAACAGCACGGAGCAGCAGCAAACCGCCAGGCCCAGGGCGAAAGTGATCAAATGCTTAATTCTACTCATCACGGTTTATCTCCATTGTAAAAATTATCTTGTAAGCGCGGAAAGCTGGTTCTTAATCAGCAGCACTTCGCGCACCGTTCCGGCCCGTTCCGCAGTTATCTCTTTCATCCGGATAAATTCATTAATCAAACGCTGCTCCGCCGAACGCAGCATTCCGTCACACATCGCCAGTTCGTAGAGATTGGCCAGAAAACACAATTTCTGCTGTTCGTCCAGTTCAATTTTATCCAGTATCTCGTTGAAGCTGTAACGCCGGAAACAGCGTTCCGCGCGGTCAAGCAGTTCCCGGCTGTCCTGGCAGACTCCTTCAATCAGCCGCAGTTCCACTGCCGCAACGTCATTGTCGCTGGCGGCAATATGTTTCATGCACGCCGCCAGCGCGGTCAGCGGGTCCGGCGGCGAATCAGCCGCAGTTTCCGCCGGCACAGCCGCCGTCGCGGCTCCGTCGTCGAGGCCGAACTGTTTAAGCAGATTTGAACAGGATTCCGCTTCCAGCGAGGAAAGTTTCATTTTCAGCTTGCCGTCGGACAGGCTCAATTCCAGCGTGCCGCTGAATTTTTCCTGACGCAATGAAAATTCGGGAGCATCCTCCGCGTAATCCACCTTGCGGCTGATAAAATCCTTATCGCCGAAAGATTTGCCGAACAGGAAAAGCATATCCGCATAGACCGCCACATAGCTTTCGCCGGGCTCGCCGCTGAAACCGCCGCTGCCGCGGATGACACAAAGCGCAGACTCGCCGGGCTTCGCCGAAGCCAGAAAGCTTTTAATCTTTTCCGGAAGAAACGCGTAATCCATTTACTGAAATTTCCTTTCTGCGAGAAACATCATAATCCGCGAACCCTAATTTATGCAATCACTTGAACAATATCCCGGAAATGTTTTTTTTCAAATAACCGGAACGGTTTTTACCGCATCCGGCAATTTTATGATTTCATGACGAAAAAGACCGCGGGCGGCGGCTTTTTCCAGTATTCTGTCAAAAATTTTGCTTTTCAAATTTTGATTTACAGTCACCGGCTTTATATTTAAGGGCGGCATATTAAAATATTAATTTGAAAGGCAGGATATGGAAGAAGCTTATAAATACAAACGGGTGTTGATCAAATTGAGCGGGGAAGCACTTAAAGGCGACAGCCCGACCGGCTTTTCCGGTCCCGCGGTGACCAGGATCGTGGAACTGATTAAAAGCGTGATCGACAACGGGATTGAAGTGGCGCTGGTGATCGGCGCCGGCAATCTGTGGCGCGGCGTTAACGGCTCGAACCGCGGCATGGACCGCGTGAGCGCCGATTATATGGGCATGCTGGCGACGGTGATGAACGCGTTGTGCGTGAAAGACGCATTTGACGCGGCCGGAATCGGCGCGGAAGTGCAGACATCGATCCCGATGGAGCCGGTCGCCCCCCGGTACAACCGCGCCGCCGCGCTCGCCGCGCTGGAATCCGGCAAAGTGGTGATTTTCGCCGGCGGCACCGGCAGCCCGTTTTTCACCACCGACACGACGGCGGTGCTCCGGGCGCTGGAAACTGATTGCGAAGCAGTGCTGAAAGCGACCAAAGTTGACGGCATTTACACTACGGACCCGATGAAAGACCCGGACGCGGTCAGGTACGAAGAGATTACCTATGAGGAAGCGTTAAGCAAGCAGTTGAAGATTATGGATTCGACGGCTTTCGCGATGTGCAGTGACAACAACCTGCCGATTATCGTGTTCAATTTTTCCGATCCGGAAAATCTGGATAAAGTATTGCAGGGCGATACCAGCATAGCAACGATAGTCGGACGCTGACCGCCAATAATAATTTAAGGACAAAACCCTGTGATGAAAATTCATCCGACCGCAGCAATATCACCGGAAGCGAAAATCGGGCAGAATGTCGAGATCGGTCCGTTCAGCGTGATCGAGGATCATGTGGAGATCGGCGACAACTGCTATATTGACGCTCACGTCAAAGTTGCCCGCCACACTAAAGTCGGACCCGGCTGCCGCTTTTATTACGGTGCGCTGATCGGCGAGGAACCGCAGGACCACCGTTTTAAACCGGGCGTGGTCTCCTGTACGGAGATCGGGGCGGAAACGGTCATCCGGGAATATGTGACAATCCACCGTTCGCCGTTTGAAAACCAGAAGACGGTTGTCGGCAGCCACACGCTGCTGATGGCGTTTGTCCACGTCGGCCATGACGCCTGCATCGGCAATCACGTCACGGCGGCAAACCATACCGCGATTTCCGGGCATGTGCATATTGACGACGGCGCGGTGCTGAGCGGTTATGTGCTGATTCATCAGTTCTGCCGGATCGGCAGCCTGGCCATGGTCGGCGGCAGGACGATCATCACTCAGGATATTCCGCCGTACTGCATGCTGGCGGAAAACAACTGCATCTGCGGCCCGAACACCGTCGGCCTGCGCCGGGCGGGACTGCCGCCGGAACGCCGGGCGGCGATCCGCCGCGCAATTAAAATCTATTTTTTCCGCGGCTTGAACTCAAAGAACGCCTTTGCGGAAATCGCCAGACAGGAAACCACGCCGGAAGTGTCGCAGTTCGTCGAATTTATCCAGGGAACTTCAAGGGGCATTATGAACGGCGATCCGAATATGGTCTTCCAGAAAGACGCCGCGGAAAATCCTGAAGACATCTGACCAATCTATACCGCCAGCGGCAGGCGGATGGTGAAACTGCTGCCTTTGCCGACAGTGCTCTGCACTTCCGCCGAACCCTTGTGCAACTGGGCGATGTGTTTGACAATCGCCAGCCCCAGTCCGGTTCCGCCCAGTTTTCTGCTGCGCGCCTTGTCCACCCGGTAAAAGCGCTCAAACAGCCTGGGCAGATGCTCCTGGGCGATCCCGCAGCCGTCATCGGCCACGCTGATGAGAACATCCCTGCCGGAAGCGATGACGCTGACCTGGATTTTAGTTCCGGACAGATTGTATTTGATCGCATTGTCAATCAGGTTTAAAATCGCCTGTTCAAGCAGTTGGGCATCGCCTTTGACTTTGAAATCACCTACCGGCTCCGCCAGTTTCAACGAAATATTTTTTGAATTTGCGCGCTCTTTGCAGAGTTCGACCGCCCCGGTCACCGGTCCGGCAATTTTAATCAATCCGAAATCCATTTCCTCGCTGCTGGTTTTACGCTCCAGTTCGGACAGGCTGAGAATATCCCTGACCAGGGCGTTCAGCCGGTCGGAGTGGCGGGAGATGATGTCCATGAATTTGGCGGCGCTTTCCGGTTCGTTGATCGCGCCTTCCTGCAACGTCTCGACCGCTCCTTTAAGCGCGGTAAGCGGGGTTTTAATTTCATGCGAGACATCCGCGATAAAGTCCCGGCGGAAATTTTCGAGTTTTTTGATCCGGGTGAAATCCGAAAGCACAATCAGCACGGCGCTGATATTGTCGCCGTCCATCCGGATGACGGTCCCCTTGATCCGGATATGGCGCTCCATCGTGCCGTAAAACGTAAATTCGCTTTCAATCGGTTTTCTTTCCCTGATAATCTGTTCGAGAAACGCATGCAGTTCGGTATTCCTGACCACGCCGTAGAACGACAGCCCGACCGCGTCGGCGGGCAGATCGAAAATTTTGTATGCAGCCGGATTGATGTCCAGGATAATTCCTTTCAGGTCAACCGCAATCACCCCTTCGGTCATGCTGGCGAACATGGCGTCGCGCTCATTTTTCTCGCTGGTGATCTGGGCGATGCGGGATTTTAGCTGCTCCGCCATGTCGTTCATGGACAGCGCCAGTTCCCGGATGGAACCGGCCGCCGGGATCGGCAGTTTAACATTCAGATTGCCGGCGGCGATCCGGGCGGCGCTTATGCGCATCTGCTCAATCGGCCGCGCCAGACGGCGCACAATGATGATGCTGAACACGGCAACAAATCCGGTTACGAGGATGAACGCCAGCGTGATCTGCCGCTCGGCGGCGGCAACTGCTTCATCCACCGATTTAAAGGAAACGGCGATGCGCAGCACATAATTTTTCCCGTTTTCGCCGGCAATGGGAACGGCGGCGTAAATCAAACGCTGACTCAGCGTGGTGCTGTAGCGGGTGACAACGGCAGGGGTTCCGCTCATCGCCTGAATTACTTCCGGCCTTCTGGCGTGGTTGGCCATATTGTCGGCGTCATTGGAGGAATCATGCAGGACTTTGCCGTCCGGGTCAATAATGGTAATCCGGGTGCTGCTCTCTTTGGAAACAGTATCGCAGAACTCGTTCAAAAGCACATGGTTCTTGTCCGCGAGAAGCCTTTTCATCTCATATGACAGGAATTTTGTCCTGACCAGCAAGCCGTCCTGCACCCGGTCAAGATAGACTTTCTCAATGCAGTCTGACTGATACCAGATAACCCCCAGCAGAAGGCATGCAACAGTAATGGCGATTACCGGTAAAAAACGAAACAAGTCATTCTTCATTAAATATGTTTCCGATTCATTTAAAAATCCTCATTGAAACGGTAGCCGACGCCCCTGACAGTTTCAATGGCGCTACCGGCATTGCCGAGTTTTTTTCTCAATCCGACAATTTGAACGTCAATCGACCTTTCAGTCACCGGATAATCATCGCCTTTCACGGAATTGACGATCTGGTTCCTGGTATACACCCAGCCGGGCCGCCGCGCCAGCATATAAAGGATCTCAAATTCGGAAAAAGTCAAGATCAGCGCTTTTCCGGAGAGCGTCGCTTCCCGTTTGCCGCGGTTGATCAGCAGCACGCCGCGCTTGATGATGTCGCGGACTTCGTCGTCGCTGTTGTCGCGGCAGCGGCGGAGCACGGATTTGATCCTGGCAACCAGCACTTTGGGACTGAACGGCTTTGTGACGTAATCGTCGGCGCCCATTTCCAGGCCGATGATGATATCGGTCTCTTCGCTTTTCGCGGTAAGCATGACAATCGGAATTTTGGCGGTGTCGGCGTTGTTTTTCAGGTTGCGGCAGACGGAAAGCCCGTCCATGCCCGGCAGCATCAGGTCCAGCAGCACGACATCAGGGGCGAACGTCGAGACCATTTTCAGCCCTTCTTCGCCGGAATCCGCGATTTTCAGGTTGTCATAGCCTTCTTTTTTCAGATTATATGTAATCAGTTCCTGAATGTCCTCTTCATCTTCGATGATCAGAATTTTCTCTTTTGCCATTTTATTTTTCCATGCATAATTATTTATCTTCTGTAAGCTAATATAATCTTATATTCTTAGAAACAGGTAAAGCAATTGTTAGAAAAACATTAAATTTGCACAAATTATTCAAACTGTTCAGATTTTTCCTTATGTTTTATATTGACTGGCGCTAAACGTCAGGATATAGTTAAAATGCATTAAACTGTTAATATTTGCAATCAGGAGTTGAATAAATGGGTATTTTTGCAACAAAAAGCGGTGAAACGCTGGCCATCGGCGATAATGAGCTGCGTCAACTGATAAAAGAGACTTTGGACAAGGCCGGCGGCAGCTTTAAGAAAGTGCTGCTGATTCCACCGGACATCACCCGCGCCAATTCTTATGCCGGGCCGATCACGGCCATGGTTTATGAAATGCTGGCCGGGAAATGCCAGATTGACATTATTCCCGCGCTCGGCACCCATGCGGCGATGCCGGAACACGAACTCCGGGCGATGTTCGGACCGGACATTCCGCTGAGCTGTTTCAAAGTCCATGACTGGCGGAACGATGTGGTGAAAAAAGGCACGGTCTCCGGTGCGCTGCTGAAAGAGTGGTCGGAAGGCAAAGTTGACTACAGCGTCAACGTGGAAGTCAATAAGATTCTCTTTGACGGCTACGACCTGATTCTGTCCATCGGCCAGGTTGTGCCGCATGAAGTCGTCGGCATGGCCAACTACACCAAGAACATCGTGGTCGGGGTCGGCGGCGCGGACACCATCAACAAATCCCACTTCCTCGGCGCGGCGTACAACATGGAACGGATCATGGGCCAGGCGGACTCGCCGGTGCGCAAACTGTTCAACCGCGGCGTCAATGAATTTCTCGGCGATCTGCCGATTGTCTACATGCTGACCGTCATGGCCAGAGGCGGCGTTTCCGGCAAAATGGAAATGCGCGGCTTCTTCAGCGGCGACGATGAAAAGGCCTTTCTGGCGGCCTGCAAACTCAGTCAGCAGACCAATCTGCTGCTGCTCGACAAACCGCTCAAGAAAGTCGTCGTCTATCTGGACCCCGAAGAATTCAAAAGCACCTGGCTGGGCAACAAGTCGGTTTACCGCACCCGCATGGCAATCGCCGACGGCGGCGAACTGATCGTCCTGGCCCCCGCCTTGAAGGAATTCGGCGAGGACAGGGAGATTGACCGCCTTATCCGCAAATACGGCTATCACGGCACTCCGGCCACGCTTAAATCGGTCAACGAAAATGAAGAACTGCGCAACAATCTCAGCGCGGCGGCGCACCTCATTCACGGTTCGTCGGAAGGCCGTTTCCGCATCGTCTACTGTCCGGGCCCCAAAATGTCCAGACAGGAAATTGAAAGCGTCGGGTTCGATTATGCCGACCTGAATGACACCATGGCCAGATATCAGGTGGCAACGCTTAAAGACGGGTTCAACACGGTCAACGGCGAGGAGATCTTCTACATCAGCAACCCTGCTCTCGGCCTGTGGGCGCTGAAGGAAAAATTTGTCTGATTCACCCGTGCTGCAAGTTTTGTCCGCCGGAGAGCAATCTCCGGCTTTTTTATTCCGCGGTTCGCCATCGAATTCCGGGCGCTGAAAACTTCAGGCGGCAGAAACACCCGGACTGAGGGTTTCCCATACTCCTGATTTATCAGCGCCTGCTTACAGGATTAACTTGCCAGCAGTCCGTTGTTTTTCTTCAGCGGATCGCTGCTGCCGGTATCCGCGCTGCCGGTCAACGCCCCGGTCAGCCCCAGGCTGCCGGTCTTGAATGCCGCCGGATCAATATTGAAATTCAGAATGTAGTCCGTATTCTCCTTGCCGGCCAGCGTGGCCTTGACGTAATAAGTTCCCGCCGCCAGCGTTTTAGTGATGCTTTCGGCGGTATTGCCGCTCTTCGCGGACGCCGCCAGTTGCTTGTTTTTGCTGTCGTACAGATACAAGTTGACGTTGGAGTTCATGCCGGTCAGGTCGAGCGTCACCGCCGTCGAGGCTTGCAGTTCAAATTTGTAATAGTCGTCCTTGTCGCCGAACCCCAGCCACTCGCTGACCTGGCCTTTTGCCGTCACCGGTTGCGCAAAAGCGGCGGTATTGCCGGCAGTATCTTCCGGGAAATAATCAACCTTGCTGCTCAGCGTGTAAACGGTGTTGCTGACGATGCCCTTGCCGCCGTCGGCAGGAGCGACCTTGACGTAATAATCACCGGACAGCAACGCCAGATTG
>JBAYIO010000083.1:0-27517 GCA_041665605.1 Victivallaceae bacterium
ATGACGGATTGGCGGAAAAATACCGTTATGGAACGATAGAAAGTAAGAAAAAGAAGTTAAGCAGCCATCGGAATGCCGATAGGTTTTTTAAAATGGAAAATCTCAGGCCGACAGGCTGCTAGAGGAAGGCATTCGAGGTTTGGAACTGGGAAATGCAATGCTCCTTTCCGGATTGACTGATAAAGATGTTGCCTTGCCTGTCGATTCAACCGAATATGCGGCCCGTCTGGAAGGCTTGATCGCAAACTCGCGCTACCGGAAGAAAATCGTCCCGCAAGCAACGAATTGCAATAGTGATTTCAATAATTCATTTACTAACTAAACAATATTGAGGTAAAAATGTTTTTAACCGGATTTGCCGATGAAGCCGGCGCCGCTATTGAGACCCAGATTGCCGCCACCAGACTTTTGAAATGGAAATACATCGAAAGCCGAGCGATTGGCGGAAAAAATCTCGGAACTTTAACAGATGCTGAATTCGACGAGTTTGCCGAAAAACTTGATCAGGCGGGAATTAAGATCAACTGTTATGGAAGCTTCGTGGCCAATTGGAGTCGGGATCCGCGCAGCAATGAAGACTTCGAGGCCAGCCGGAAAGAACTGTTAACGGCGCTTCCCAGAATGGCTAAGCTTGGAACAAAACTGATCCGCGGTATGAGTTTTAAGGTACCAGCCGATGTCCAGCCAGATTCGCCTGAGCTTGAAATGATAATATTCCGCAAAGTCAATGAGTTGGTCAAAATATGCGAAGATGCCGGCGTGATCTACGGACATGAAAACTGTATGAATTATGGCGGTATGTCCTATGTCCACACACTGCGGCTGCTGGATAATGTAAGATCGCCGAATTTCCGGCTGGTCTTCGATACCGGCAATCCGGTTTTCACCTTCCGCCGCATGGGCTCGCCTCCTTATCCGTTACAGTCGGCTTGGGAGTTTTACAAACAGGTGCGTGAATTTATCGAGTATGTACATATCAAGGACGGCACTTCCTTAGTCAATGCTGAAGGCAACGTTCAGACAACCTTCACATTTGCCGGCGATGGCTGTGGAGATGTGCGGCCGATCGTCAAAGATTTACTGGCTACTGGCTATGATGGCGGATTCTCGATAGAGCCACATCTGGCAATGATTTTTCATGAAAACGATAACCCGAACGATGATGCGGTCAAAGCGCAGCGTAAATTTGAAACCTATGTCGAATATGGCCGGAAATTTGAAAAACTGTTGCGCGAATGCGGCTGGCCAAGCTGAGCGGGGCCTGCCCCGTGATTACTAGCTGAGTTTCTGAGCCGTGCGGCCCGTGCGGGGTGGTTGCCCGTGCCAGGTCAGATCTCATTTTTTCTTTTGACTGCCCGGCATGGCGAGGATGTATCCGAACTATACTCTGCACGGCTGAAAATTTAACAATAGATTGCGAAGATTTTGAGAATTGGTTCGTATTCTGAGGGGCTGCCGATACCGGGGTATCGAAGGCACTCGAAGAGTGCGAATCCAAACTAAAAAGATCGCAACCGCTTTGCGGTTAGCGTCTTGCGTCCGTATTTCTCCGTTCCTCCTTCCGGCGATATTCATATCGCCTGTCAGTCGGAGCGAAAAAATCCAATCCACAATCCTGCTTGTCTATTTTTAAATTTTTAGCCGTTTCCTATACGATCAAGTTGTTTGACAATTGAATGACGATTTAGCCGAGTGAAGTTGCACTTGAAACATTCAGCCATTAAGGCTTAATGGCTTTATGACAAATCATTTGTACATCTGTTGATTGACAAAACTCCTATATATGTAGACTTTGATCAAAATCAAATATTTTTAAATGAGACTTATGGAGTCAAAAAATGGAAGTGCAAAAGAATGTGCGAAAAGATTCAGGTGTCCAAAATGGCTGTTGAGACGAATAACCGTTGTGTTCAGCGAGGCTCCAAAGTATCGGAGTGAGGAAGCCCGCGAATGCGGGTGTGTGCCCCGCTTGCGGGTCCCGCGAATGCGGGAGAGAAAAGCGAGAAAAATTGTGAACGCTGGAAATGCAGAACAAGGGGCCAGAATGTCCGGAATGATTGCAAAACTGAAAAGCATTGTGCTCAGCGACTATCCAAAGTATCAGAATGCGGAAGCCCGCGAATGCGGGAGTGAAAAGTGGAAAGCGAGAAAAGTTGTGAACGCTGGAAATGCAGAACGAGAGGCCAGAATGTCCGGAATGATTGCAAAACTGAAAAACATTGTGCTCAACGAGGCTCCAAAGTGTCGGAGTCGGGCAAGAGAGAAGTCAGAAGACAGGAGAAGTCAGAATGAAAACCGGGAAATCAGAAGGCAAAAAAACAAAGCATTGTGCTCAACGACTATCCAAAGTATCGGAGTTGGGTGTCCAAAATGGGTTTGGTGTAGCGCCGTCCGTGTCGGACGGTCCTGCACAGGCGGTGTCCAATATGTCCAAAATGTTTGAGAAGACGGATAACCGTTGTGCGGAACGATCCTCCAAAGTATCGGAGTGAGGAAGCCCGCGAATGTGGGAGTGAAAAGTTGAAAGCGAGAAAAGTTGTGAACGCTGGAAATGCAGAACGAGAGGCCAGAATGTCCGGAATGATTGCAAAACTGAAAAACATTATGTTCAACGGCACTCCAAAGTCGGAGTTGAATGAGAAAACCGGAAAACATTATGTTCAAAGGGGGCTCTAAACGGAAATATTCTGTACAACCATGTCCGGAATGACCAAAATGCGCTTGAAGACCAGTTATTTTATAACATATTATGTGAGAACAGATACACTTTTTATTTATACGCGATTGCAAGGGAGGAAATCATGGAACAGCAAGTGAGAAAAACTTTTGCGGCCGGCAGATTCTACACCAGTAATGCTGAAATGCTTGCCAGCCAGGTAGCCACCTTCATCAAAAAGGTTCCTGACATCGTTCCGGCTCAAGGAGCCAGGGCGGTCATTCTGCCTCACGCCGGATACGAATATTCAGCGCTTACGGCGATAAAAACCCTGCTGCGCGCAGATGCGGGCAGATTTTCCCGTGCAGTAATCATCGCCCCGTCGCACCGAGTGCCTTTCCGCGGAATCGCCACCGCCGACTACTCCGCTTACAGCACGCCGCTGGGCAGCATGGAAGTTGATACCGCCGCCGTCGGGGCAATTCTCGAAAACGAGTCTCAATACATTCAGAACCTATCCGAAACGCATGACTATGAGCACTCGCTGGAAGTTGAACTGCCGCTGCTTCACGAATTGAACCCGGCAATGAAAATAATCCCGGTAATCGCCGGTTTTATTGATGTCGTGACCGCCGGGCATGTGGCGCAGGCGCTGGAACAGTTCTGGGATAAAGATACACTATGGGTGATCAGTTCGGACTTCACGCATTACGGCAAAGCTTTCAGCTATGAACCGTTTGTAAATAACGTCAAAAAGAACCTGCATGAACTGGATATCGGCGCGGTAAACCATATTCTAAAGTTTGATCTTGACGGCTTCAATCATTATGTCAACCGGACCGGAGCGACCATCTGCGGCGCCGGACCGATCCGCATTCTGCTGGCCGCGACCCGCCTGGCGATTGCCAACGGGGAAAAACTACAGGCGGAACTGGTTGATTATACCACCTCCGGCGATCTCACCGGAGATTTTTCGCATTGCGTCAGTTATGCCGGCATCGCCATCACGGAAAGCAGATAAAACAAAAAGGTATTAAAAAACAGATGACTGACAAAGTAGCCGTTATTACCGGAGTATCAAGCGGTCTGGGCAAAGCTGCCGCCGTTAAATTCATGCGGCACGGCGTCAAAGTCGTCGGAATCTCCCGCTCCAAACCGGACTTTGAGCCGGATCTCTGGATTGAAGCCGACATCACGAAACCGGATGGCCGCGGGAAAGCGCTGCAACAGACCATGGAAAAATTCGGCAGGGCTGATGTGCTGATCAACAATGCCGGGAAAGGCGGCTACTCCACCTGGGAAGAGCTCCCGGAACAGGATTTGCGGGATATTTTTGAACTGAACTTTTTTGCGCTGAACGCCATGACAGTAATTTTTCTGCCGCTGCTGAAGGAGTCGAAAGGCACAGTGATGAACATATCTTCCATTGCCGGAGATCTTTACGTCCCCTGCATGGGGGCGTACTGCGCCACTAAATCAGCGGTTACCGCATTCTCCAATACGATCCGGCCGGAATTAAAGCGTTACGGCATTAAAGTCATCGATGTGGCTCCCGGCAGAATCGACACCGGATTTTCCAGCCGCTCACTCGGCAACCGCCAGCCGCCGCACACGCCCGGCGGCGGCTGCCCGGATGCCTTTGCTTCGGCGCTGTTTAAAGCATGGCGGCAAAACCGCCGCAGCCTGATTTATCCCGGCTGGAACCGGGTTGCTGTTCCAATGTTAAAACTTTTCCCCGGATTGTATGACCGTTTAAGCATCCGTATATGGAACCTGGATAAATGAAATATTACATAAAACATCTGCTGCTGATTTTGCTGCTCGCGCTGTCCGTTGCCGGACGCGGCGAAGTTTTTTCGCTCTGGCCGAATGCCGGCAAAAGTAAAACCGGCGATGCGGAAACGGCGCTCAATCCGAAAAATATCTGGAGCGAACCGGTCACAATCAACGATGTAAAACTGGAACTCAACATCGGGTTGATTGATATGAATGCCGAAGACCTGACGGCATTGCTTATGAAGCTGTTTCCGAACGCAAGATTTGTGACTAATTCGAATTCAATGCTGGTCATCATCAAACAGGAAGACGGCAGTGAAAAGCGGCTGCTGCTGGTGATGCTTGGCGAAAATACTCCGATAATCCAGTTTTCCATGACCGTTCCGGCGAAATTTCCGGAAAACTTCACCTGGCCTGCCTGTCTGCCGCTGCCCGGCGACAGCGCTCCGGTCAAGTATATGTACTTTTCGAAGCGCAACGCGTATTACGGGGAATTTAAAACCGGAGTGACGCCGTCTCTGGGGCTGGAGGAAATTGCCGGGAAAATAAGCCACGAAGGCTGGACCGCGACCGTCAAGCGCACTCCGGGCGACCGCGAAAGCACCGGCGAAATTTTCATGAAATCAAAACCGCTGGCGGTAATGCTGGTGAATTTTGACAAAAACGGCGTCGGCTTTATTTTCACCAGGCCGTTGAAATAATTCTTAGGAACTGTCTCAAAATAAACTATGTTTTTACACCGCTCTCTTGAATGCTTTTCGCGCCGCTTGTTCGTTACATACCTGCCGGTATGCGCCTCACAAGCAACTCGAAAATCAAATCAAGATATTCGGTGAAAATTCAATAGTTTATTTTGTTCCAGTTCCTTATACTTTCAATTTGGCAATGACTTTTCCGGCAACTTCCTGACGTTCGGCGTCGCTGTCATATTTTTTCTGCCGCCAGTTCCAGTGAAACCCGTCCTGCGCGCCGCGCGGAACTACATGCAAATGTCCGTGCATAACGACCTGGCCGGCGCATTGGCCGTCGGCCAGATGCAGATTGAACCCGTCGTAGTCAAGCGCCCGCTTAATCGCGACTCCAATGCGGCTGCCGACCTTAAACATGCGGCCGGCAACCTCTTCCGGAATGGTCACACAGCTTTCATGGTGTTCTTTAGGAATCACCAGGGCATGTCCCGGATTGATCGGCGCGATATCCAGAAATGCAACGACCAGTTCATCTTCATATATTTTTGTCGCCGGAATCTGACCGTTAATAATTTTACAAAAAATGCAATCACGCATGACGAATCCTCCAATTTTATATTAATTTTTTATCTTGTGAAAACAATATACTCATTTGAATAAGAAGTCCAAAGGTTTTATTGATATTTTGTCGGGTCGGGAACGCCGGCGTCTTCGAATCCTTTCCGGCGGAGGTGGCAACTGTCGCATTTACCGCAGGCCAGGCCGTTGGCGCCGGGATTGTAGCAACTGTGAGTCAGGCCGTAATCCACCCCCAGCATGACTCCTTTGCGGATAATCTCCGCCTTGTTCAGAGTTTGCAGCGGGGCATGAATATGGAATTGCCAGCCTTCGTCCTCGGCTTTGGTGCCGATCGTGGCGCAGTGCTGAAATGCTTCGATGAAACGCGGACGGCAGTCCGGATAGCCGGAATAATCCACCGAATTGACGCCGATGAAAATGTCTTTTGCGCCGAGAACTTCCGCCCAGCCGGTGGCGAATGACAGGAAAATGATGTTGCGGGCTGGAACGTAAGTCACGGGAATGCCCGCGGCGCTGCCGGCATCGGGCACGGCGATATCGGAAGTCAGCGCGGAGCCGCCCCATTTGCGCAAATCTATTTTTATCACAATATGATCCGAGACGCCGATGGCGGCGGCAACGGTTTTCGCCGCCTGGAGTTCGCATTCATGGCGCTGGCCGTAATCAAAACTCAGCGCGTAACATTCAAATCCATCGCTTTTTGCGATTGCCAGGCAGGTCGCCGAATCCAGCCCCCCGCTCAATAGAATCACTGCTTTTTTATTCATTTGACACTACCTCATAGATGGACGATATGGACAGCGTATTGTCAGATATCATGTGTTCCTCCGTGTTTGCTGGTACATTTTTGAGCGACAATCTCTTTGCGCAAAAGCTCATTTTTCTCCCACAGCCGCAGCCCGCGCTGGCGCAAATAATCCTCGTAATCCAATCTCAATTCTTCAATGCTGGCCCGCGCCACACTTGTCAGCTTCAACTCGGTTTTTTTAGATGTTCCCGAAGCCTGACTGCCCTCGGCGATATTCTGGACGCCGGAACGGGCGGCTTGCACCATCTGGTCATGAGTGCGGCTGCGTTTCTCGATATAGCGGTTACAAAAGCGCACAGTAACGTCGTATACAAGCTGCGATATCTGAAAACTTTTTAGATTGCGATAGCCGCCATGCGTATAAATAAGTTGACTTGAATTATTTTTCTCATTCATGGGGTTATTCATTTCTCCTTTTCTTCAAATTCTTTACCGCAAATCAATAATTAATCAACTGGAACGGGAAGTCGCGCCGCATATCTTGAAGTTTGGAGACTACCGCCATGGAGGCAGTCTGGCGCGCCCACATGTCAATATTGTCCTTGGCGGCATTGTACCAGCAGAATCCGGCAAGATTGATCAAGGCGGAAGGATCGTCCTCCCTGTCCGCGTACATCATCAACAGCTCCCCGGTTTTCGGGTCTATAAGTTTACATTCCATTGAAACATGTCCTGCGCTGGCCATGGAGGCTGCCATTCCCGCTCCGGGCAGAAAGAATCCGCCGGCGGTGCCGAGATAGTTGAGTTCCGCTTTGGTCGGTATCAGTTTGGTCAAAGCCAGCTCAAGCGAGAGAGTTCCTGGCATTTCCGGACTGTCCACGACTTTGAAATTTCCGCGGGTTTCGACTCTGCTCAATCTGGAGATGAACCTGCTTCTCATATATTCAGCCAGCCCCGGAATATCTTTTTTAATATTAACCAGCGCTTTCGGGTCAACGCTTTCCCACCAGGTGTCCTTAAGCAGATAATCGGTGTTTACCGGAGCAACATAAACTTTGTCATATTTATTCCAGTCAATATTATTTTTCTCCCAGAAATAGTAAAACGGAAATTCCGGCGACTGCTTTACAAGTAATTTATGGTCCGGCAAAAATGCCGTCAATTGCGGCGGATCGGAACGGGTTGCTTCATAAAATGCTGTGCATCCGGTCAGCATCAATAATAACGGCGTCATGAGCATAAGCAGTTTTTTCATAATCACTATACTCCTCTTCCGGTTATAAACCACATTATTGACAGACCCCCATTTTTGTAACATTCTACCTATAGCAACATTCATTTGAAAAGCAAATGGAAAGGAAACTGTAAATTAAATAGTTTTGACATTTGATATAAATAGTTTATTGCTTATATTTTTTCTTCAAAGAAGGGGTTTTGTTTCCAAGTTGTTAAAATCTTAGACAACCAGACATCATGAAAGGAGAAAAATGGATTCACTGTCAAAGACCGCAAACCGTGATCTAATGGCTCAGGCGAGAGAATCATTAAGAGGCAGATGGGGACTGGCGATAGGGACGTTTGTTGTTATGCAATTGATTATGATCGGGGTGCAGATGATCCCGTCTGTCGGCGGGATTGGCGGACTTATTCTTACAGGACCGATGTCGGTCGGGCTGGCTATTTTTGCGCTGTCGCTGTCGAGGAATCAAAATCCGCGGCTCCCCCAGCTATTCGAAGGCTTCCAGAGATTCGGCGTTGCTCTTGGAGCTTATTTACTAATGGTATTATTCGTGTGCCTGTGGTTTCTGTTGCTGGTAATTCCCGGAATCATTGCCACTTATGCATATTCCCAGATTTTTTTCATCATTGCTGAAGATCCGACTATTGGTCCGTTGCAGTCAATCCGCAAGAGCAAGGAGATGATGCGCGGCAATAAGTGGAAATTATTTTGTCTGAATCTGCGGTTTATTGGCTGGGCGTTGCTATGCATCCTGACTTTGGGAATAGGACTCCTGTGGCTGTATCCGTATGTGTTTATCAGTCTTGCCAAATTTTATGATGATCTGGCTCATCCGGCAGTAATGCCGGAAGCGGAACCGGCAACTGTCGAACCGCCGGCGCAAGCTTAGTGGCCGGCCGGCATTAAGCGTTCGACGTCTGACCGGGAGCGGCTGACCCAGAGGATATGGTTTACCTCTTTGCCCAGTGCGTTCCAGCGTTTTTCAAAATCGGTTTTGATGTCGCTGGTCTCGGCCAGCAGGGCATTGTTTTCATCGAACAGCCCGGATTTTCCGACAACATTATACATGATGTTGAAATAGGAGACATCGTCGGTGGAGAAATGAAACTGTCCGCCGGGTTTGAGCACACGGTGAAGGTGAGTCATGAAATCTGAACAGAGCAGGCGGTTGCCGCGGTGCTTGTTTTTGGGCCAGGGATCGGGGCAGAGAATATGCAGGCGGTCCAGCGAATGGTCCGGCAGCATATAGCCGAGCAGATTTCTGGCTTCGACCCGCAGCAGCAGCACATTCGTCACTTTTTCACGTTCGATGCGTTTATGCAGTTTACGCATTCTGCCGACCAGGAGGTCAGCGGCCAGTACCAGCGTTTCGGGATGCCGGTGCGCCATCCCGACGGCGAAATTGCCCTTGCCGCACCCCAGATCCAGCTCCACCCGCGCCCATTTGGCAAGGTCCGCCACTGAATCTAAACATACGTATTCCGAGGTCAGGAATTTTATTGAATGACTGTCTTTTTTATGTTCCATCATTGAAATTTTCATTAATTTTTGATTTATTTATTCATTTATAATGCTATAATACATCTTTTACAATATCCGTAATGAGTGGATAGTGCAATAAGGTTTGCGGGACGGTTTATGAAATTTATGTTCCGCATCGGCTCCGGCGTTCCGGAAGGGAGTTGCAGACACTGGTATGAAAATTTTGTTTATTTGCACGGGAAACACCTGCAGAAGCCCGATGTGTGAAGGCTACTTCCGCCAGTTGTGCGAGGAGGCCGGGCGCGATGACATCGCAGTCGGTTCGGCCGGGATATGTGCTTATGACGGCGCCGGCTCCTCAGAGCAGTCGGTCGCGGTAATGAAAGAACATGGAATTGATCTTTCCGGCTTTTCCAGTTCAATGGTTACGGCGGATCTGCTGAAAGATGCTGATTTGATCGTTGTGATGACATCAGCGCACCGTATGCATGTTGGTACAATACTGCCGGCGGCGCTGGATAAAACGTATCTGCTGATGGATTTCAGCAGCCGGAGCAGGGGGCGGAATGTTAATGACCCGTTTGGCGGGGATAAAGAAATGTACAAAGCATGTTTCGAGGAAATGAAGGAAGCGCTGGACAACTTATTCCTTGATCTTGATAAGATTTTAAAAAGAGATGATTCTAAAACTTGATACATTAAAGATTCAATTTTTTACATAAGGAGTGTTCATCATGGTTGAAATTAAAGACTGGTACGGAAAACAACCGCTTACAATGGTCGTGGCTACAGATCACGGCGGTTTCGAAATGAAGAAAAAACTGGTTTCCGCGCTTGCCTGCAAAGGCATTAAAATTACGGACATGGGGCCGTTCACCCTGGATTCGCAGGACGATTACCCGGATTTTGCCGGCGATGCCGCCAAAGCCGTGTCGTTGGGCAAGGCGGACTGCGGACTGCTGATCTGCCGCAGCGGCGTCGGCATGGGCATCAATGCCAACCGCTTCCACAATGTCCGCGCGGTAATTGCCGGCGAACCTGAAATTGCGAAAAAAAGCCGCGATCACAACTGCACCAATATGCTGGTGCTGGCGGCCGACCGGCTGAACGACACACTGGCGCTGGATATTGTCGAGGCATGGCTGGCTACTCCGTTCAGCAATGACAGACGTCATGCCAGACGGCTGGAAAAAATAGAAATAAATTCATATGATGATATTGCCGCCATCAGAAATGTCGATCCGAAAATCGCGGCGATGATAGATCGTGAAGCGGACCGTCAGGCCGGCGGCATTGAACTGATCGCGTCTGAGAACTTTACCAGCGCCGCCATCCGCGCCGCACAAGGTTCGGTTCTGACCAATAAATATGCTGAAGGCTACTCCGGGAAACGTTACTACAACGGCTGCGAATTCATTGACGAAGTGGAATCGCTGGCGGTCGAACGCGCCTGCCAGTTGTTCGGCGCCGAAGCCGCAAATGTGCAGCCGCACTCCGGCAGCCAGGCAAACATGGCGGTATATTTCGCCCTGGTAAATCCTGGCGACACCGTGCTGGCGATGAGCCTTGACCACGGCGGGCATCTGACGCACGGGCATCCGATGAATTTCAGCGGCATGCTGTACAATATCGTTCCCTACGGCGTCAGCAAAGAGACCGAGATGATTGATTACGATGAGGTCGCACGGCTGGCGGAACAGCACAAACCGAAAATGCTTCTGGTTGGCGCCAGCGCCTATCCGCGCACTCTGGATTTTCCGAGATTCCGTGAAATCGCGGATTCCGTCGGGGCCAAAGTGTTTGTTGACATGGCCCATATCGCCGGCCTGGTTGCCACCGGCGAACATCCCAGCCCGATTCCGTATGCGGATGTTGTTTCATCCACCACGCACAAAACACTGCGCGGTCCGCGTTCCGGCCTGATTCTATGCAGGGAGGAATACATCAAAACCATCAATTCCAAAGTTTTCCCGGGACTTCAGGGCGGCCCGCTCGAACACGTCATCGCCGCCAAAGCGATCTGTTTCAAGGAAGCGATGAGCGATGAGTTCAAAATGTACCAGCGGCAGGTAAGGAAAAATGCCGCCAAGCTGGCGGCGGAACTGACGAACCGCGGATTCCGCATCGTCTCCGGCGGCACGGACAACCATCTGATGCTGGTTGACCTGAGGCCGAAAGCCGCCACCGGCAAGGAAGTCGCCAATTCACTGGACAAAGCGATGATTACGGTCAACAAGAACATGATTCCGTTTGATCCGGAAAAGCCGTTTGTCACCAGCGGCATCCGGATCGGCACCCCGGCGGTAACCACCCGCGGAATGAAAGAAGGCGAGATGGTCCATATTGCGGAATTCATCGACCGGGCAGTTACGGCCAGGGGCGATGAAGCCGTGCTCAGATCCATCGGCGAAGAGGTCAAGGCCTTTACCCGCAATTTTCCGCTTCCACATTTTTAATTAAAAGGTTTTTGCTATGATAGACATCAAACTTATCAGGGAAAACGCTGAACTGGTCAAAAAAAACTGCTGCCGCCGCGGCTGCACGGTGGACATTGATGAACTTGTCCGCATTGACAGCGAATACCGCGCCGCCGTGCAGAAAGTCGAACTCCTCCGCGCCGAGCGCAACCGCCTGAGCAAAGAGTGCCGCGACAATCCGGAAGCCCGCGATCAGGTCAAGAATATGAAAGAGGAACTCGCTCAGCTTGAAGCGCTGATGGTCGAACTCAGCAATATGCTCGATGAAAAGATGAGCTGGCTGCCGAATATGCTCGACGCGTCGGTTCCCGACGGCAAGGATGACGCCGATAATTTTGAATTGCGCAAAGAAGGCGTGCTGCCGCAATTTACGTTCAAGCCGAAAGACCATCAGGAACTCGGCGAGCTGCTGGACATCATTGACACGCAGCGCGGCGCGAAAGTTGCACAGGCCGGCTTCTACTACTGGAAAGGCAAGGGCGCACAGTTATGCAATGCCATGTATTTCTGGGTGCAGCAGCAGCTTAGCGCCAGGGGCTTCACCGCTTTCCTGACGCCTTGCGTAGCCAAAGAGAAAACCCTGTTCGGAACCGGCTATCTGCCGTTCTTCGCCGATCAGACTTTCGGACTTAAAGATTTAGACCTGGCACTGATCGGCACTTCCGAGCAGACGCTGGTCGGTTATCACGCCGATGAATTACTGGAAGGGGAAAAACTGCCGCTGATGTACTCTGCTTTTACGCCATGTTTCCGCACGGAAGCCGGCAGCTACGGCAAAGCATCAAGAGGAATTTTCCGGGTCCACCAGTTCCATAAAGTCGAACAGATTGTGTTCTGCCGTCCGGAAGAGTCTGTAAAATATCACGAATTTTGTCTGGAAAACGAAGAACTCCTGTTAAGGAAGCTGGGTATTCCGTACCGCGTGGTGAATGTCTGCGTCGGTGATATGGGTGCGCCGGGGTACAAGAAGTATGACATTGAAGCTTATTTTGCCGGGTTCGGCACTTACCGCGAAGTCACTTCCAATACCAATCTGACGGACTTCCAGGCACGCCGACTGAATATCAGGTTTAAAGACAAAGACGGCAACAAGGATTTTGTCCATACGATCAGCGCTACCGCGGTGACAGACCGGGTGGCAATCGCCATACTGGAAAACAATCAGCAGGCCGATGGTTCCGTCATTATTCCGGAAGTTCTCCGTCCGCTTACCGGATTCGACCGGATCGAACCTGTAAAATAAGAGATAATTGTTCAATCACCGACGGGTGGAAGGCTTTGGCTTTCTGCCCGTTTGTCATAAAAAGAGCTTTTTTAAGAAAAGCGCACAATAATATCACTTGCTGTGCGTTTAAATGACTGAATAAAATAACGGAATAGAAATTAAGATCGGAGACATAAAATGGACAGCAGGTTTTTGACCGCAATGACCGCCGCGGGATTTATTGCCCTTGGAGCCTCCGGGATTTATGCTCAAGACAAGCCGGTTTCCACAGACAAGCCTGCTGTCGGCAAGTCCGGCGACAATGGCGGCAAAGAGCAGAGAAAGCGCCTCGAATTGCGCGAAGGACGCGAATTTGAACGGGAACGGATTATTGAATATCTGGTGAAGGAAAAATACCCGCAGGAAGTTGAAGAAATCAACAAAATAAGAAAAGACGATCCGGAAAAGGCCAGAACCCGGATGCAGGCCTTAAAAAAGAAAATATGGGATGAACAGAAAGCGGAAAGAGAAAAAATCCGCGATATGATTACCGAATACAAAAACAGCCAGGATACCGGGCAGCTTGACGCGATCAAGGCGAAAATTGCGGCAAAGCTTAATGAACGGCTGGAAATGGAAAAGAAGGTAATCGCTCAAAGCGAAGAAAAACTGAAGGAAATGCAGGAGCGGCTCGCCAAATTCAAAGCGGAATATCAGAAACGGCTTGAGAATAAAGATCAAATGATTGAAAATAAAATCAAGGAACTTTCAAAGAATCCGGAAATGTTTTACTGATACGGATTTTGACGCATTCCCCGCTGAATACATAGATTTATAAAACCGTGCTCCTTCTCTGCCGGAACAGGAATTCCCCCCCATCTCCTGTTCCGGTCTTTTTTTATTCATTATCAAAACCATGCGAACAGGCATTTAATCTCAGTGCGGGATGCTTGAATTTTGGGCGGGTTGTGATAACTTAAAAGATGCTGTTTTGAATGGGAAATGCTGTAATGAGGAGATTGATATGACGGAGTGCAATGCTGCGCCGCGATTTAAAGAGGTTGTGCTGATCTGGTGGCGGTTTTTCTGGAGATATGCGTTTATACTGGCTGTACTGCTGCTGTCTGGCGGGTTCCTGATTAACTGGCTCAGCGGCATTTGTTACCAGCCGAAAGTCTTTTTTCTGGCATCGCTTTCTTATGGTTTGGTATTGAACGGCATCGTTTCATTCTTCGTGTTGAAGTTCATCCTTGGCCGGAAAGTCGGCAAGTCCGGCTTGATCGTCGTTCCCGCCGTTCTCAAACGGAATGAACCGGAAGCTACCGAGCATAAAATCAACTTCGGCAGGGCGCTGTTTGCCTGGTGGGGATATTTCTGGCGGTTCGTGCTGCTCGCATTCGGCATCGGGTTTGCGCTGGGCGCATTGTTGCCTATCATCGGGGAAATGCTTGGTTACGATTCGCTGAAGCTGCTGAAGTATTCCAAGTATGTCGGCAACTTCGCCGTCATCCCGGCATCACTGCTGGTCTTTACGCTGCTGATGTGGCGGAAAGAAAAGAAACGCAAGCTGGACCTTGTCAGAATCGCGCAGTAAAGACTCAACAACTTCGCCCTCCATCGGACGGAGACGTGATCCACCGGCGGAACGGTGGGTACTCTTTACGACTTCTTCGGCTCATCTTTCTTAACAGTTGCCTTCGCTTTCTCTAAGGCTGCCAGTTTTTCCTGGAAGTCCTGCTTGAACTGATCCAGCTTCTTATAACGCGGGGCGTACTGGAAGAAAACCATCATGAATATTTTCTCCTGGTTGAGGTCATGCTTCCCGCTGGCATCCGCTGTCTGGATTTTGGTGATATAATCCAGCGCGGCCTTGTAGCCTGCGGGATCGCCGGACTTGCACAGGCAGAACAGTGCCATTGGATATACCGTGCTTTTCAGCAGCAGTTCGTCTTTCTTATGGTTGCTCAGGAAAAGTTTGATTTCATCGGGGTATCCGGTCGGATTGAAATGACAGATTGCTTCAAATGTTTTCTGGTAAAGCACTAAATCATCCTGGCTGATGGATTCGGTCAGAAAGGTCTTGACGAACTTTTCGCCTTTACTGTTATCTGGGGCGCAAAGCACCGGCATGAAATACTTCAGGCTGGCCTTATCCTTGCTCTTGGGGTCAAAGACTTTCATGGCGGCGGTGACATATTTTGGATTGCCGGACAGCATGGACGAGTTCTGTAAAGCATACTGGCACAGCTTCGGATCGCCCAGCCACTTTATCATCAGTTCCTCAAAGGCGGCTTTGTCCTTGCGGGACCAGACGGCTCCGGCGAATTCGCTTAACTCAGGGTCTTGCAGGGCTTCAGTGAAGGTGGCTTTGCTTTGCAGGAAGTTGCTGCCGGACAGCACCAGCAGCAGATGCCGCCGGGCGACAGTCGGCGTTGTCTTCCGGGCATAAATATCCTGCCAGTATTTTAATTCCTGCGGTTCCAGCGGGTTCCTGAATTCACCCATTGCGGCCAGATTGCCGATACACGGCTGGGCCAGCATGGCAAACGCATTGTCCGCCAGCAGTTCTTTCAGGAAGGCGCGTTCCGCTTCCGGTTTAAGCTCCCGGTAACGCTTGAACGCATCAGCCAGTTTCTTCGGGTCGGTACTGCCCAATGCCGGAATCAGATAATACTGGCCCATGACGGCATACCCGTCCGGGCTTTTCTTCAAGGGTACCAGATATTTGCCGGGAGATCTGACCTGATATATCAGCCAGTCCGGATAACTGACTTTGCCGTCGAGCTTTTCATCCGGCAGCAGCGAGGACAGCTTGAGTTCTTTGGCGCGGTCGGCGGATTCGAGAACGCCGATCTTGTCGGCCTGCAATACCGCCTGCCAGAACGAACTGACGAAAGCGGGGTTGAAGTTTTTCTTGATTACGGCCAGCTTGCCGTCCTTGAACATATACAGAGCAGGTCCGTTGCGGTAAAGATACTTATCCTTAACCGACAGAGATACCAGAGCATCAATAGCCGTGATATCTTTCTCTGTACGCGTTTGTAACGGCGTAATCGTCAGTACCGGTATCATTCCGGCCTGCTTGAATTCCTGCATCTCCTTGAGCGTTGCTGCCACGGTCTCCGGCCTGTCCGCCAGCGCGGTCATTGCTTTATCATCCAGCGCCGAATATGCCTGTACGAACTTTTCCAGAATAGCCTTGCAGTCCACAACAGCCAGGACGGCTGATTTTTCGCCTTTAATAGCATCCTGTCCTTGGCCCGGATACCCGGACATCAGCAACCCGGCCAACAATGTCAGTTCAATAAAACGCATTTAAACACCTTATGTTCAATACTTGGAAAGCTTGTAGTTCTTGTTGATTTTGGCAATAGCGGCTTTGGCGGGACCGCTTAGACGGATGTCGCTGTTGCTCTTGTAGTGATTCAACAGCGGCAGGTCGCTGGGGTCGCCGAGTGCGCCGATGGCGGCCATTGAGGCCATTTTAAAACTGATGTCATTGCTGTCCTGAGCGGCTTCGCGGGCTATCGGCAAGGCTTTTTTGTTACGGAGTTCGGCGCAAACCTGCATTGCCACGATGCGGCTGCGGGGCGAACATTTAGGGTCAGTCAGCACCCCGCAGGCCAGATCGGAAACCCGGTCGCGGTCGCCCTCGAAACCCGGAGCTCCGGCGAGAAAGGAAAGCTGGGCAAGCGCAGCTCCGGCAATACTGCCGTCAACCTCTTTCACCGCTTCAAACAGACCGTCATACATGGCGTGTCTGTCTTTGTTGTCCGGCGCGTTAGGATACCATTTGCCGAAGAACTGCACACAGTAGTCGCGCCAGGTCGGATCGAATGTTTTGTCGTGATACATGGCGACCAGATGGCCGGACAAGGTTTCCGGCTTGATGGTCTGCTTCATCAGCTCAACGACAATCTCGTTCTTCAGTCCGTTAAACTGCAAATCCGGCAATTCCTGTTTGTCCAGCTTCTCATACAGGAATTTGTATAATGCGTCTATCTGACCCGGCGACAGATTCTTTTTCAAATTATGAATCTCGCGAACGCGCACATAGTAGTTCCGGTCTGCGCCCTGTCCGATGATCAGTTTGATGTTGTCCGGCAACAGAACTTCGGCATTTTTCTCTACCGTTGTGGTTGGTTGCGTGACCTTTGCCGTAACCGGATTCCCCGGCGCAACCGATTTTTGGTTTTTAACAGCATCCTGACCATGCCCCGGATATCCGGATACAAACAGCCCAACCAACAATGTCAATTCAATTAAACGCATAAAAAGGACCTCTGTTTTCAAGTAATACAAATTCAA
This sequence comes from Victivallaceae bacterium, assembly GCA_041665605.1. Taxonomy (GTDB): domain Bacteria; phylum Verrucomicrobiota; class Lentisphaeria; order Victivallales; family Victivallaceae; genus CAIPAT01. The sequence goes on from JBAYIO010000083.1 coordinate 17,160, forward strand.
TAAGTTATAAAATAGTTGGTTACCAAGCTACGAAAACACAAAAGCTGATTCTGCTGAAAAAACAGCCCATTTGCCTTTTTAGTAGTTTTCAGTGATCGTTTTGAGCACAAGTAATATGCGATATCGCGCATAACGGCGATTTTTTCAGCAGAATCAAAAGCTAAAGTTTGACCCCGATTCCCTACGAAAACACCAAAGCTAAAGTTTGCAGTATTTGCAGTATTAATTATAAACTCTAAGAATTTTTATCTTTCTTTTATCATTATCATTATCATTATCATTATCATTATCATTATCATTATCTCTTTGTTCAAAATATTTAAAAAAGTCATCAGCTTTTTGCTCAACAAGTTCATCTTTAAATTTACAATTCAATTTTGTTCTGCAAGCATTAATAAGCCATAATTGTCTGGTTTGATCTTTCAGATCGCTTTTATCAGCACTCATAACCCACAATGTTGCTCTATTAAGGAGGTCCTTTAAAATTGCAATGGCATCTTTATTATTGCCATCTTGCATAGCTAAAAGAGGCGGAACAAGTAAGGCTGCAACTTCTATAACCAGACGCGTATCTCTTTTTGTATAATTGTTCTTTTGTATATAAAATACAATAAATCCCCCGACTATGACTCCACATATAAAAAGAGCAATCGGAATTTTACATTTCTTAAATACTTGTCGAATAAACATATATTTTCTTCCTTTCATTTGTTAGACTTCAACTTATTGAACTCTATTGTATTTGTATGATGTAGTATAATCCTCAAATCGTATTATCAGGGATGCCTGGTAAATTGACAGGATATTGATTTTGGGCATCATCATCATAGTATACCCTTTTGATTAGATGATCGTCAACATCAAAATAATCAGCATAAAGTATTTTTTCGTCTTTCCATTTTGTTTTTCCGGAAGGACTCCATAGACTATAAGTTTTTGGAGGACATTTACATTGTTTTTGCCATAAGATATATTCTCTAAGTTCTTTTTGTCTAAAAGCAATAACCACTGAAGGTATAATACCTGATATCCAACTTTTATCAAATATTCCTATAGCTAGTTTTGCAATTTCTAGGCTAGTCATTGTTTCTTCAATATCTCGAGTACGACCTGTCGCTCTCCATTCCTTTTGATCTGTTTCCTGCCATGGTGTACAATTTGTTGCAGCCAATGCTTGTTCAGCAGCTCGCGTCGCGTCCTCCATGTTCGATATTTCACTAGGAAACGGTACTAATTCATCAATGGGCCATAAACCCAATAAATCTCTTCTATTTATACATTTATTATTAAGAAATACATATAAACTAATTCCCCCTTTCTCGCCTATCGGATCTCTTGACAGCCACCGGCCTAATTCAGGGCTGTAATACCTGTAATTGTAATATACCAGGCCAGTCTCGGAATCGAAGTATTCGCTGGAGAACCGGAACGGATTAGCATCGGCCTTGTCGCCGGTTTGGTTTACGATTTTGCCGAACGGAGAGTATTCGTAATGAGCCCTGATTGCGCCGGTCGAATCAATTAGTTCTGAAGTATTTTTGTTGGCGTCCTGTGTATAGTAGAAAACGCCATCTGCATCAGTCATGCTTAACACGACATCTAAGCCGACAGCCTTCGGCTGCCAGATGAACTTCTGCGAAATGGCGTTATTGTTTAAAGCATCGAGCGTTTCAATCTGCTTGAATTCATCGTAGACAAATCTCTCCTGTTTGGTGATTGCGCCGGACTCGGTTAATTTCTTTTCGATTCTCCTGCTCATGTAGTCATACTTGAACTCAAGCGTCTGGTTGTCCTTTGTTGCAGATTTTAAGCGGTTTTCCGCATCCCAAGCGTAAGTCCAGCCTGAACCGTCTGAGATCATATTGGCGTCTAAGTCATAGCCCGGATTAGTACGTCCAGTAATAGTTGAATATTGATTCAACTGATTGCTGGTGTAACTCAACGCGGTTCCGGCATCAGAAGCGGTAACACGATTACCGATGTTATCAAATGTAAAACCGTAATTATAAGCCGGAATATTGTCAGATGCCGCACTGGTCACTTCAGAACGATCATTGTAGCCGTAAGTCAGAGAATCGGCGGTACTGAACGCAGTTCCGCTTCTTGCCATGCTGGTGCGGCGGCCAATCCCATCGTTAATATAAGCATACCCGCTAATCAAGTCGTTGCCATGCTTGTTTTCAATGGCAGTAATCAAATCCCGGTTGGCTTCATAACTGAAAGTGGTGGATAAACTGCCTGGCCTGGTTACGCTTGATACCAGATTGCTGTTAACAAGATAACTGTAGCTGAAGGTATCACTGCCAGAACCGGCGCTGCTCATCCGCCCATAAGTATCATAGCCGTAATTTACCGCATATTCCGAACCGATATTCATCCCTGTATATCTCCCGGTTACTCCAGACGTTGCATAGTTCCGCGTAATAGTTTTACTATACAACCCGGTAATGGCTTCAGTCAAGAGTTGCAACTTGTCATTATAGGCAAATGTTCTGGTCCCGACCGCGTCATTGACTTGGGATTTCTGTCCGAGACGATTATAAGCATAAGTAATTCCGGTTGTACCATCGGAATAGGCCACTGAAGTCATTTCTCCGGTGGCGGTATTGTACCCGTAAGTTGTAACCAGCGGCTGGCTGTTGACTTGTCGAGACCAAGTGCGGGTTGACAGTTTACCGTCAGCAGAGTATGTATAATTGGTGCTTTTATTATCGGCGTAAGTCTTAGATGTTACGAAACCGGAGGCTTCGTCGAATGTCCAGTTTGTAATATCCGCCGTACCAGCATCGGTCGGCCAGGAAGCCCCGCTCCATCCTGTTCCCCCGCGATATGTTTTGAGCTGCGTTAACTGTCCGAAGCTATCGAAATTGTTTTCAATAGGATAGTCCGCATCGCCCCAGGTACGGGTAATCTTGCCCAGCGCGTTGTAAGCGTAATAGGTATATTTGTTGAGCGCATTTTTTACTGACCCTAACCGTCCAACGGTGTCATAATAATAAGTAATAACATTGCCTGCTGCATCAGAGACAGTATAAAGTTGTCCTTTCTTACTGACCCCGTCAGTATAATAAGCGGTTGCGGTCGTGCCGGTGCGCGGGTCAGTAACTCCAGTCTGGCGGCCTAAGCCGTCGTAAGCGTAGGTAGTGGTCAGATTGGAAGTCGTGCGCTCCGATGTCTTTAATCCATTGATGGTGACCATCTGCGCCGCCACGGAAGATGCCGGACTGGCAGTAGTTACCGTAACGGTTTTATTGCTCCGGTCAATGGCAGTAGTCTGAACCGTTATATTACCGTTAATGTCAATATTCTTTACTTCCGCAACGACATTGCCGGCGAAGCCAGTCAGTCTGGTTTTTGTAATCCCGGTGGTAGTGGCTGCATCGCTGCCGTTCGCGGCATAGACTTTGCCGGTTTTGACCAGCCACCAGCCGCCGTTCTCCTGGGCGAACATCGTTTCCTGATCGGCGATACGGTCGGTTGAAGCTAGGTCAAGTGTGCCGTTTGCATTGATGTCCAAACCTGTCCGGACGAGATTGCTAAGATCATCATAAACATACAGCGTGTCAGCTTTTCCGGTAGTAGTGGTTTTGATAAGTTGATTTTTGCCGTTATAGAAATTCTGCGTAACAACCGTGCCGCCGAAACCGGAACGTTCTTCTTTTATTACGCGTTTTAGTAAGTCAGTAGTGGTTTTATGCCATCTGGCGGAATCGTTGCGTCCGGTACGAACCATCGTCCAAATCGAACCGTCGGTATTGATCCCATAGTCATAATATTCGGCAATTATTGCATTTCCAGTGGTGGCGAGAGGCTGTCCATCCAAATAGTTTTCGGCAGTTCTCAGATATCCGCCAGGCAGCATAGCGGCATTAACCGCACCCTTGACAGTGCCAGTATTAACTCCGTTCAGGTAAGTGTAAGCTTTAGCCAAACCTTTACTGTCGGTCTGTTTGGTGAGTTGTCCGGCTGGATTATATTCGGCACTCCGCGCTAGCGACAAGCCTCCGGCGGCAATCGTTTCGGAAAGCTGCCGGTTGGCTGCATCGTAAGTATAGGAGGTGACAATATTAGATTGTCCAGTTGTGGCGACCTTAGTCTTGGATGTCAGCCGGTGGAGGATATCATAGGCATAGGTGTATTGGATGCCATCGGCCTGCGTTTCCGATTCCTTGCTGCAGCAGTTCCAGGTGAAACTGCTTTGAGTTCCATTTGAACTGTAGGTATTGACCACGCGGGAAAGCTCATCGTAAATATATGCATTCCAGGCAATACGCACATAATCAGAGCCGGTATAGGCTTGGTTTTCACTCCAGACAGTGTTGCCGCATTCATCGTAGACGGTCACAGCCTTGACTGTCTTATTGGCAATGCCGTCCGGCTGCGCAGTCGTGCCGTAAACCACCGACATCCGGACGGCGCTGCCGGAGCCGGGAGTAAAAACCAACTGAGCGGGGTCGGCATTGGCAGTCCAGTTGCCGTATTCATAGCTGTAAGTTTTAATCGTGCCGTCAGGGGCTGTCTCCCGGTAGAGTCGTCCGGCGGTGGCGGAAGTACAATTTCCTGCCGCATAGTAACGTTTTTCAGTACGGAGACTGGAACTGGCGCCGTAAGCGGCGGCGGCAGTTGAACAGCGTTCTTCGATTTCCACATACTGGCCGTTGTCAACGTAGTAGGCGTGATAAGTTTTGCTGACGGTGACGCCGAGTATCTTTTCTTCAGTGGTCCGGGGGCGTTCGTCATCCGGGGTCAGAACATCCCGTGAATCCAGCGGCGTGTATGAGTAGTATGCCGCACTGGCGGAACCAGCGGGAGAATTCATCGGGGAATTTTTCCACGGAGTTACAACCAGCGATTTGCGACCGCTGGAATCATACTGATTATTCTCCCAGGAGCCGTCCGGATGGCTTTCGGTTGCAATCCGTCCGTAACTGCCGGGCTGGCCGGCATCGTTATAATATGTATAGGAGGTGCGCAGATTGGCTCCGTCCGGGTCCTCAATTTCCATTACCAGCCGGTCCCCGAAAGCATAGTTCTGGTACATTTTAACGCTTTTCGCCGCAACCTGTCCGGATGATGTTTTGCTGACCGATGTCTCCGTGCGGATGGTGCGGCCAGAATCCCAGGAACTGGTTTTAGAGGAAACGACCTGGTTGTCCGGATAGGTTAAAACCCAGTCTTCCGCTGTGTAGCTGTAGTTATAAAGGTACACTTCAGGATTACCGTTGACTGTTTTGGTTACTTTAACGCTGTCGCACTGTCCCGGATAGGGATTTTCAATACGCCAGACGGTATGGGGAGTACCTGTCGGAACATAGTATTTACCGCTTTTGGTTCCGGCGCTGGCGGGAGAATAAATCCGGATTTCATAACTGACGCCAGGGGCAGTCATCACCACATCCGCCAGACCGTCGGCCAATGACCATATCTGCCGGATGCTGCCAGCCTCGTCGAACAGCGCTTCCAGGCCGACTGAAGGAGCTCCGGGCGTGATTGTGCGTCCGTATGGAGTCCTGCAAGAAATAGTTTTACCGGTCGTCGAGGAATAACGGATGCAATAACCGTTTCCCGTGTACATGTCATAATAAGCCGGATTAGCTGTCGTTTCATTGCCGCCAGCATCAACCATTTTCAACTTATAATTGAGAAAATATTGTTCTCCTGATAAATTTGCCGTGCTGCTGTTAGCGCTGAAGTTATAGCTCAGCATCTTGCGATCGGCAGTAAAAATATTTACCTGTCGTGAAACTCCGGAAGGCAGCGCCACGGAGGCTGTTCCGGTCAAGGCGGAATCCCCGCCAATATAGCTACTGACTCCAGACGAGTCTTGAGACTGATTGATTTTATCCAGCAGATAATTGCGATATTGCAAGTTTGCCGGAGAATACAGCGTCGCGGAAGGAGTCTTTGAAAAAAGACTGAACTGCCCGACCACATTAATGTTTTCATTGGCCGGGCGTCCGAAATTTATGGAAACATTAATACTGCCGTTGGAGGCAGACCCGCTGCCGGTCAGCAGTGGTGGATGACTGGTCGGCGGTAGTGGCGGCGGCAGTGGTGGCGGTGGTGGCGGTGGTGGCGGTCCACCGCCCCCGGGTCCGCCACCGCCCCCGGGTCCGCCACCGCCCCCGGGTCCGCCGCCACCGCCCTGTGCAGTGCAGGGACAACCGCCGGGGCAGCCGCCGGGGCAGGTTGGCAGATTTGCCCACAGGTCGGCAGAGACTGCAAGACCGGTTAAGATAATCACCAATTTTCTGGCAAAACTCAAATTTGACATTTTTCTCATCGCTCCTTTTGTATTTATCATATTAAATTCTTTATTTATTCTTTCCCAAAATTACTGTAAATGTTTAACCAGCAAGCCGTTCTGATACAGGTAAACGCTCTGGCAGGTACCAAATCCGGAACTCGGTCCAATAAAGTTATAATGCAGTTCGTTGTTGGAATTAAAAGAGGATGCGGAAAAAGTTTTATCTTTAGTACCATCCTCGAACATGGTTCCGCCCCAGAGCACCACTCTTATTGTGATATCCTCTGACGGCGCTTTATCAAGCACCACATAGCCGTCAATAAGCACACTGCCATCCTCGAAAGTGTACAGGATTTGATGGTATCCGTCGTTTGCATGAGTAGTTGCGTCCAGGATGTCAATTCTGGCGCTGTCAATAATCGGACCGTTCTCATAGATTCTGGCGTCAGTGTAAGCGGTGGTCATGTTATTGGCGGTAAGATAAATTCTTCTGCCGCTGGCAGTCATGCCGTAATCAGTGAATGAGATATTCCGGTCAGCTTCAAGAAGAATTTCGCTGCCGATGTTCGGATTGTACCAGTCACGTCCGACATTGACGAAACAAGCCGGATTGCCGGTGAATGAAGCACTGATTACCTTGACCGTGACGTCCCTGGTCACCGGATCGCCGGTTACCGGAATATAGGTTGCGGTTACCGTTACATCGCCTGCATTGGTAAACTTGTAAGGGATCGGTACTCCGTCAGTGACATCCAGAGTCTGCCCTTCCACCGTGATGCTGACCGCGCCGTCAGCGCCGCCGACCGGAACCGCAATCAGCCGGAGCGAATCGTTCATTCTGATCGTAATGGCTGCTTCATCAGTAAAGACGTTGGCCGGTGTCCAGGTGACCTCTTTGGTCGTAACTTTGGCTCCGTCCTGAACAGAGACCGCGATTGCCGAAACCGCGATGTTGCTGGCTCCGCTCGGGTTCAGCGGAACATCGGCATACCATCTGTTGAATGCGGCATGTTTGACAACCGGCGGCACCGGAGTTTCCTCTTCCGGGGTATAGAAGCCATCAATGGTAATCTGTTCGATAAATGTCGCATTTTCGCCTTCGACACAGACCGGGGATACTTTGGAGGTTTCCGGCAGCTTTATTTTGCTCATGTTGTCAATGCGTGACTCCATCCAGTCCGGAATGCCGTTGTTATTGGCGTCAACGCCGCCCAGGCGGATCAATTTCAGGGAGTTGATCTGGAGCGAAGTATTCCGGTAGACATTTTCCCAGCTCAGCCGGACGGTGGCATTGCCCGGTTCAAGCACCGGCGAGAAGAACCGGACGGAACCCGTATTGCCATAAGCAGCGCTTAAGGTCTGGTAACTGCTGAACCCGCCGTTGACGTAGCAGCCGATCTTGAAGCTGTTAATACTGGCTTCGCTGATATGCTGGGCTCCGGTCACTTCGACAACATAGGTGCCAGACTGGGGTACGTTAAGCGTGTATTCGACCCAGCCGCTGCGGTCACGGGCGGAGACTACTGTTCCTTCGGCATCCCAGCCGCCGAACGTATTGATGTAGTTATTGCCGTTTTCAGTCAGGACGGTCGTTTCCGTACCATTGAAATCAGCAGTTCTGGGATCGGTGAATGCGATCTTGGATTCCCAGAAATCATCCTTGCCGTCGCCGTCGGTATCAGTGTTGTCCGGGCTGGTTCCCGCCAGATATTCCTCGATGTTCAGCAGACCGTCCGCATCATTGTCCGCCAGCGCATCATTTTTATACGGATTCAGTCCATGATCGATTTCCCATTTGTCATTCATGCCGTCGCCGTCGGTGTCTGCCTTCAGGGCGTTCAAGCCGTGCTGATATTTATACAGAATGCTGAGACCGTCAATTTCGCCGCCAAGGGAAACAGTGCCGCCGCAGAGTTTTTCATAGTAGTCGGAAATGGCATTGTTATTGTTATCGGCAAATTCCTCGCAGCCGATGTCTACGCCGCTGCCAGCCGGGCGGACCTGGTCAATAATATCAACTGCCGGGGCTCCGTCGGCTGTTCCCGCGTCAATACACGGTGAACCGGGTGACAAGTATCCCATTATGGAAAGCATCGGGTCGGCGTACAGGTTGCCGCTGCCGGTTTGCCTGTAATCCGTAATAGATGAGCAGCAGTAATTAACGGTCTTGACGCCGTTACCGGCCAGTGTGTCCTGAATGATGCTGTTTTTGAAATTAACGCTGCCGTCATTCCAGACAGCGGAAATGTTTCCATTGTCGTTGCTGCCGATCGAGCAGTTCAGCGCAACAAGTTCCGATCTGCTTTCGATGTGGAACGCTCCGCCGTTATTAGTTGCCGAATTGTTCACATAAACGCAGTTGACCGTATTATATTTCGTGTTATTGAGGGCAACCGCCCCGCCGTTAACCGCAGTATTAGTGTTGAAGTTGGATTGCGAAACTTTTACATTGGAGTTTTCAGCATAGATAACGCCGCCGCAACCGCCTGCCTTATTGCTGTTCATGGTTGTTTTCTCAACAACCAGACTGCCGTTGGCGATGTAAACCGCACCGGCATTGTCCGGGGATTCGTTATTTGTAATTACGCAGTTCCTGATAGTGAAACTGGAATTCGACAGAGAAACGACTCCGCCGTAAGAATTCCTGCCGTTTCTGATAGTGAGTCCGTAAATTCCGCTGCGGCTCGATTCTCCGGTATGCAGATAAACAAGTCTTCCATCCTGTTCCAGGTCGATAATCGCAGTGGCCGCTCCGGCTGAAGAACACAGCTTGATGTCGTAGCCGCCGAAATCCAGATTCCTGTTGCAAGTACCGCCATAAATACCCGCCGCCACCATGATCACATTATCCCCGCCAGCATTCTTTGAGGCATTCACCGCCGCGCCGAGGGACTGCTTCGCGGCAGTCAAACTAAGCCCGTCATTAGTGTCCGAGCCGGTTGCCGCATTAACATATACCACCCTGGAATATACTGCCGGGTTGGAACCTATCGCCAGTTCCGCCGCATCGGCAATCCCATCGCCGTCGCTGTCGGCGCTGCCGGGATTCATGCCGTTCAGGTATTTGTCCAGGTTGCTGATGCCGTCGTTCATTTTGCTTAAAGCCGCGTCGCTCGGGTCATTCGGGTTCAGCCCCGCCGCGATCTCGATGTTGTCGGGGATGCCGTCGGCATCGGTATCTTTGAACTCCTGGCAGCCGATGTCCACGGCATTGCCCGCCGGGCGGATCACCCCGTCCATGTCAAATGCCGGGGCACCGGTTGCGGTTCCCGCGTCAATGCACGGCGAACCGGTTTTCAGATACCCGTTGACCGTCAGCAGCGGATCAGAATTAATGTTCCCGTTGCCGCTGCCGCTGAAATCCGCCGGGGAACAATTGTTGTTTGCGGTTAGTGTCCCGCTTCCCCAGATCAAGCTGCCCTGAATGATATTATTGGTCAGCGTCGCCGGGCCGGAGAAACAGCAACTGATGCTGCCTGGCGACGAACCGGCGGCGATCGTCACGTTTTTCATCGTAAGACTGTCGTTGCTGCTGGCCAGGTACAGATCGGAGTAAGCGCCGTTCGCATGGTTGTTCAGCAGCAGGCTGTTCGTCAGCGTCAAGCTCGACCCGGTGGTCGTAACGATTACACCGGCATTGCCGGACGACTGGTTGCCCAGGAACCGGCAGTTTTCCACCGTCTGCGAACTGCCGTACAGATACTCCGCGCCGCCGTGAGTGGCCTGGTTGCCGGAAAATTCGCAGTTTTTAAGTTCGCTGCCGCTGCTGGACATCATAAACAGCGCCCCGGCATAGGTACCGGCCTGATTGCTGATGAATTTGCAGTTGATCACTTGCAGCGGGCGCGAAATCAATTGGATCGCGCCGCCGTCAATACCGGCAATATTGTGCTCGAACACGCAGTTTTTAATGACTGCCTGCGCACTGTTGAAACGCAGTGCCGCGCCGTAGTCTGCACTCCCGTTCTTAACAGTAAACCCGTCAATCCAGCTCTGGTTCGACTCGCCGGTATGGAAGTACGCGAAACGTCCGCTGTTCTCCAGATCGATCACTGTTGCCATCGCTCCGGCGGAAGAACGCAGCTTGATATCATACCCGCCGAAATCCAGG
>JBAYIO010000084.1:0-26830 GCA_041665605.1 Victivallaceae bacterium
ATCGGTCACATGGATGGTGATGCTGTAATCACCCAGCGCCAGTTCCAGCAGACGGTTTTCCACCCGGTCGTCAACGGCCTCCCGGCCGGCCTCAATCGCCTCGGCAAACTCCGGATGCTGCTGTTTGTAGTTGTAGAGCGATGAACGCGAGATGTCCATTCTGGACGCAATCTGACCGTCGGTCAAACCATCTGCTGCAAAACCCATTGCCTGTTCCGGAAAACTTTCGTCGTACTTTGTTTCAGCCATGATACCTGTCTCCTGTTTTTTTGTTTTTCGCACTATCGCGTAAGTGCAATGTGCTTTTACTAATTAGCAATTTTGTCAACAGAAAGCTGTGCGGCAGATACACAAAGTATTTACATACAGCACATTACACTTACTATTTTGTGTAAATTTCTGATTAAAAATTAAGAAATAAAAACCGTAAAAAGACTGTTTTGCGTCCTTTGGTAGATTCATGACTTTGGCGGGGTAAATTAAGAGCCGTTTATGCTTATGCAGCGTCGGTTTGCTTCCTCGAATCCACGCCCAAACCTGCGCAACTGCGGAATATAGGTTTAAGATATACTCTGCACGGCTGAAAATTTAACAATAGATTGCGAAGATTTTGAGAATTGGTTCGTGTTCTGAGAGGCCTTCGATACCGGGGTATCGAAGGCCTCGAAGAGTGCGAATCCAAAATAAAAAGATCGCAATCCCGCAGACGGGGGACGAGTGTCTTGCGGCTGTATTTTTCCATTCCTTCTTCCGGCGATATTCATATCGACTGTCGGTAGGATCGAAAAAATCCAATCCACAATCCTGCTCGTCTATTTTAAAATTTTCAGCCGCGCGGAGTATAATGGCATTGAGGCCGATCATGCACAGAAATGTGAAAAACCTTTAACGCCCATAAAAGGAATGCTTGATTATTTCTAAAGAGCAACGTATAGTATGGATTGTTTTTGAAAAAATAATAATAAGTGCTTGACATTTCGTTTTACCAATAGAAATTATAGTGTCTTCCTATATTGATAAATTTGAAAAGCGGAGGCTGAAGGTGATTGTATCAATATCCAACTGGAAAGACTTGATCCGGAGAGATTTTCCAAAAGATGTTCCTATAACTGAACAAACTATTGAAACCACTAAGAAATACGCTTCGCGGTTTCGCGGAAGCGTAAGAATGGCCAAGGGTAGAATGTGGATTAGTTCCGAATTTGAAAAGCGGCGGAAACGCATTTTGCAAACACCTCTGCCATAATAAAGCCTACAGCGTAAAAAAATAGTTAATTAAAAAAGGCAGGGGTAATGTCTGATTTTTGTGACCTTTGGACTAAAATTATTGAAATCCATAATTACACCAAAGGCTTATTCCTCTGGGCAGAAGAAATTGACCCGGAGCTGAAATTGTTTAATCAGCCGAATAATGAATTGAGGAATGCGCTTGAGCATATTATCAGGTTCAAGGCTGGAGAATTAGGATTAACTCCGAACGGGGATGGCGACACAGAAGACTATAGCGCAAAAAGTTTAGATAAGGCGCTGGGACATGAGTACCGGGCTTTTTTTGATACGGCGGATTGGTTTAGTATCACTTTGCGCGAAAAGATAATCAATTCCCTGGCCCCGTATAGTATATCTTGCATCAAAGAGGTACTGCCTGATTATTACTCAAGAGATCGTGCCGCTATTGATAAAATCTGCAAAGATATTGCGAAGATAAGAGACAGTAAAGACGTTGATCGGAAAAATGAAGTGCTTCGTGAAGTGACTGATTATTATGCACAAATCAGTAAGCTCTATGAAATATGGGAAACAATACGCGATAAGGAGCCTTCCCTTAATGAATGCAGTATGAAGCTGTTCAAGGAATCCGTATGGCGAAACGCTTTAACTGTGCTGATAGGTATTATCGTGGGTTTTGCTTTGAGGACAATCTTCAAAAAACCATGAACGCATGGTTTTTTAAGCATATTCGCTATCAGTTTTATTGGCGCTCCCGGAATTCACCGAAGATATTATCGTTGAAAAATAGGGGTATTACACTTAGAATTAGATAAAATTATCACACTCTCCCTAAGTTCTGTCACGTTAGGACTGTATTTAGTCTTACGTTTCTTTACATATCTTAGAACACCAATTTCTTTTAAATACCAACCAACTTTTGTAGCTATATCGCCAATAATTAAATCTACCGGCACTTCAAGTCCTGCGTATGCCGAATTAGAAACAATAAACCAAATCTGAGCATCTTTAGCGGCTTTAGCTTTTAACAGCGTTAATATGTTAAGCATATCTTCAAAATATGCTTGAATCATCATCGGAATTTTTCTGTCCATCAAGTTCTCTTTATTAGCTTGAATATCTTGGTTAATATATCACTCCATTGGAGCTGGATATTCATTTATGAAATACTTTTATCGCATATTACTGCGGAATTTTTTTTCAACGGCGCTGTTTTTATACTGCTTTCAGTGTAATCCCAAGCGGAGCGGGAGTGTCGCACACCAATTCTCCTGCGGCGGACAAAAGATTGCTGCGCAATCATAAAGAGAGACTAACCCGGAATTACTCTGCCTCGGGGGATGATTTGCCAGGCCGGAACAAATAGTTTTTCAGGTTTTTCCGGTAAATATTTCATTAAAAAAGCGTTATCCAAGGGTTGAATTTATGATTAAAATGGATAGACTGAAAGAGTGAATTTTTAAGATGAGTCCCGGAGAAGTCAGGAGTCGGAACGGGGACGCGGGACAGGATGTTTCACGCGGAGGCGCGGAGACGCGGAGCAGACTGATTTTTTACAGGGATTTACAGGATATACAGGATGTTTAAAAACAGTCAGAAATCAGAATAAAATGTCAAAGAATAAATAATTTGTCTGCTGATTCTGTGCTTTTTATTCTGACTCCTGAATTCTGACTCCCTGTTTTTATGGATACTATACTTTTAACCTATGGATGGAAAGAGAGGGTCTGAATGGCTGCTGATTTTGTACATCTGCATTTACATACGCACTACAGTCTGCTGGACGGAGCCTGCACGCCGGCCGGCCTGCTGGAAATGGCTAAGCTCCACAACATGCCGGCCGTGGCCATGACCGATCACGGATTCATGGGCGGCGCGCTGGACATGTATAAAACTTTCAAGGATTCCGGGGTCAAGCCGATCATCGGGTGCGAGGCCTATGTCGCGCCGGGGTCGCGTCTGGACAAAACTCAAAACCACCCGGATTTCCGCGGTTATCATCTGGTGCTGCTGGCCAAGGACATCACCGGCTATCACAGTTTGTGCAAGCTGCTTTCCGAAGCCCATTTGAACGGTTTCTACTACAAGCCGAGAGTTGACAAGGAACTGCTGCAGCAATACCATGAAGGGTTGATCGCCTTGAGCGCCTGCATCGGCGGGCAGATTCCGAAAACGATTTTAAACGGCAGCATGAAAGACGCGGAAAAGCAGATCGGCGAATATTGCGACATTTTCGGGAAGGATAATTTTTATCTGGAATTGATGGACCACGGCATGGAAGAGGAACGCAAAGCCAACCGCTGCCTGATCGAACTGTCGAAGAAGCTGCAGTTGCCGCTGGTCGCCACCAATGACGTGCATTATCTGAAGAAGGAACATGCCAAAGCGCATGAAATCATGCTCTGCATTGAAACTCAATCCAAGCTGGATGATCCGAAGCATTTCAGTTTCTGCGCCCCGGAGTTTTATTTCAAGAGTCCGGAGGAGATGAAGGAACTGTTCAAGGAAGTCCCGGAAGCGGTGACCAATACCGTCGCCGTGGCGGAGCGGTGCAATATTGTCTTCAACATGAAAGCGAACCATTATCCGGTATATAAAATCACCGATTCGGACCTGCCGGAAAAGGAATATCTGCGGAACATCTGCCTGGGAAATATCAAAGATCTTTACGATTTTGATCCGCAGGGGAAAGATTTGAAGCCGGAACAGCAGGCCGTGCTTGAGCGCATGGACTTTGAGCTGAATGTCATAAATAATTCCAAATATTGCAGTTACTTTCTGGTCGTCAGCGATTTTATCAAATACGCCAAAGACAACGATATCCCGGTCGGCCCCGGACGCGGCAGCGGCGCCGGCAGCGTGGTCGCTTATCTCACCAGAATTACCGGTCTGGACCCGCTGCGGTACAATCTGCTGTTCGAGCGTTTCCTTAATCCGGAACGCGTCAGCCCCCCTGACTTTGATATTGACTTCTGCGAAAAGCGGCGCGGCGAAGTCATTGAATATGTGCGCAACAAATACGGGGTTGACAGCGTGGCGCAGATAGGAACTTACGGCACGCTCAAAGCCAAGGCCGTGATCAAAGACGTGGCGCGGGTGCTGGGGCATGATTTTGAAAAAGGCAACCTGCTTACCAAGCTCATTCCGGCCGACCCCAAAATGACGCTGAAGAAGGCGAAAGAGGAGTCCAGGGAACTGAGCGAACTGATCGCCAATGAAAGCTGGGTCAGGGAAATATTCGAATATGCCGAAGTGCTGGAAGGCATCAACCGGCAGATGGGCATCCATGCCGCCGGGGTGATTATCGGCGACCAGCGGCTGGACAATCTGGTGCCGCTGTCGAACGGGGCCGGCAAAGAAGTGATCACCGAATTCCCGGCCGGCAACTGCGAAGAGCTCGGCCTGCTGAAAATGGACTTTCTCGGCCTGAAGACCCTGACGATCATTCACGATGCCTGTGAAATTATAAAAAAGACCCGCGGCATCAGCCTGGATATTTCAAAAATTCCGCTGGATGACGCCAATACGTTCAAACTGCTCAATCGCGGCGATACCATCGCAGTGTTTCAGCTTGAATCCTCCGGCATGCAGAACCTGTGCCGTCAGTTCGGGGTGGAGACGATTGAACATGTGATTGCGCTGATCGCGATTTACCGGCCGGGACCGATGCAGTTCATCCCTGAATTCATCGCCCGCAAGAAAGGGCTGGAAAAAATCGAATACGATCATCCGAAGATGGAAAGCTACCTCAACGAAACCTACGGGATCATGCTCTATCAGGAGCAGATCATGCAGGTGGTGCAGGTGCTGGGCGGATTCACGTTAGGCGGCTCCGACATTCTGCGCCGCGCCATCGGCAAAAAGAAGATCAAGGAGCTGGAGGAGCAGAAAGCCAAATTCGTCAAAGGCTGCGCCGAAACCAATAACATCAACGAAGCGCTGGCCAATCAGATATGGGAGAAAATCTCCAAATTCGCCGGGTACGGGTTCAACAAATCCCACAGCGCGGCCTACGCCTATGTGGCGTATCAGACCGCGTACCTGAAAGCCAATTACCCGGTGGAATTCATGACCGCGGTGCTGTGCAGCGAAATCGACAGCTCCGAGCAGATCACGTTCTTCATCAATGAATGCCGCGAAATGGGCATCCCGATCCTGCCGCCGGACATCAACACCAGCGACATTAATTTTACCGTTGACGGCAAATCCATCCGCTTCGGACTCGGCGCGATCAAAAACGTCGGCGAATCCGCCGCTGGCAAAATCATCGAATCCAGGCAGCAGGACGGCAAATACAAGAATTTTCTGGATTTCTGCGAACGCGCCGGCAAAGCGCTGAATTCCCGGATGATCGAACATTTAACCAGGGCCGGGGCTTTCGACAGCCTGGGGCTGCGCCGGTCGCAATTGCTGGCAATCGCCGAGCCGACCATGAGCTATGCCCAGTCGCGGGTCAAAGACCGCGACAGCGGGCAGGGGTCGCTGTTCGATCTGCTGGATTCTGCCGGACAGGAGGAGATTCTTTCGGTACCGGTCCCGGATATTCCGGAATTCGATGAAAACGACATCCTGAAAAGTGAAAAAGAACTGCTCGGTTTTTATATAACCGGCCATCCGCTGGCGAAATACGCGGAACTGATTAAAACGTTCTCCACCGTCAAAATCCGCGATCTGTCGGAAATGGCGGATAACGTCGGGATCAGGACCGGCGGCATCGTCAAGTCGTTCCAGCGGCGTTTAGCCAAGAACTCCGGCAAGCCGTTTGCGATCATGGAACTGGAAGATTTGGAAGGCTCCATCGAATGCATGGTTTATGCCAAATGCCTGGAGGAAACGGAAGCTTCCGGTTTTGAACTGAACGAAGACGTGCCGCTGTTTGTCGAAGCTTTCACCAGCCAGCGGGAGGAGTCGGAGAAACTCAAACTGATTGCGGAAAAAATCATTCCGATTGACAAAGCCGCGGAAATGTATTCCGACCAGATTCATTTTCACATTTACGAAGGCAGCGTTTCCGCCGATGATCTGAAGCAGCTTTTTGATATCTGCAAAGATTATCCGGGCGATGCCCAGGTGATTCTCTGCATATCCTGCGTCTCCGGCGAAATTGTGTTTATCGAAGCGGCCCGCAGCCTGAAAGTCAGGGTGAACTCCGAAATGCTGCAACGCGTACAGGAGTGCCTCGGCGAAAAGCGGTTCAAGATAAAGGCCAATAAAAAGGTTCCGGAGCCCAGACAGCGGTATTTTAACAAAAACGGCAACGGCAATGGAAAATCCAACGGCGAATCCGCCTCCTGAAAATGATCCGGAGAAAGTATTTAAACAGGTTGCCGCGGAAATCCTGAAAGCGGCTCCGCCGCCGTCTTCTGAAGGAATCGGCGGCTGGCTGCTTCTGCCGCTGGCCGGGTTGTGCGTCATGTCTCTAGTGCGGATTGAAGACATCATGAAAATGGCGCTTTCATTCAGTCCGGAAAACTGGAAAGCGCTGACCGATCCGGCATCTCCCGGTTATCACTGGGCATGGGGGTCGGTTATGGTTTCAGGACTGATTGCGGAGAACATTCTGCTGGTGATGGGGATTGTGTTGATCATAATGCTTTTTCACCGGAAGAGATCTCTGCCGAAACTGATCATCGTCTATTATCTGCTGGATGTGGTTTCAGTTGTCTGCTGCACGCTCGGCGTCGCGGTTGTCAGCATGAAGCGGGTTCAATTCTCCGAACTGCTTTCCCCCGAAAACTGCCGTCAGATTTTAAACGGCTCGATCTGGGCGATTATCTGGATCCCGTATTTCATTAAATCCAAACGGGTGAAGAGGACTTTTGTCAGCGATTGATAAATCTCTTTGCCGGCATTGCTTCAGCCTGCACCGATACTCGGGCATTCGATTATCACGGCAAAGAGTCATTTCCCCCGGCTGGAGCAGTCTGTTACTCCAGCAGCCACAGTCCGGTACCTCCCTGCTTCAAATCAATGGTAAATTCGGAAGCGGATTTTATGATGTACTCTTTTGAAAAGGGATCGTAGACGTTGCATTTACGAGGAAGTTTAATTGTCCTTGGTCCTGAATACCTGACATGTATGGCAAGCAGGATTTTACTGGCAAGCACCTGATCATCGGCATCATCGTAAATATGGACGCCCGCATTCTGAGCTATGCCTCTCAAAAGAGATGAGGGAACATTAGGAACCGGAGACCACACGGAAGTCCAGTCCGCCTGTTTCCTGACGCAGATGCCGGGTCTGCGAAATGTATAGATTCCGTTGCCGCAAGGCGTGGCAAGCAGTTCACCCAAAACCTCCGCCCGGGGGTCGTCACACCATAAAACAGGGGCAAGAGAGCGCATTTCATTGTCCGGTCCGAATCGGAGGTTTTTTGGAAGAAGCCTTGTGACAGGATGATTATAATTATTCACTACGCACCTCATGCTCTCGATGGGGATGTTTGCCATTCCCAGTTTGATTCCTATGAGATCTTCAACCTTGCTGACGGACAAGGATTTGTCATCGACAATACCATTGGCATATATCCATAGAACAGTTTTACCGCCGGTGCATATTTTATTCTTTATTATTTGCCGGTCGTTGTCGTCCAGGTAGAAAGAGTTTAAAAATACATAAAACTTATACTTTTCGAACGGGAATTTCGGATTTGACAAATCCGTGTCCAAATAGATGTCGAA
The DNA here is from genome assembly GCA_041665605.1 of Victivallaceae bacterium. Lineage (GTDB taxonomy): Bacteria > Verrucomicrobiota > Lentisphaeria > Victivallales > Victivallaceae > CAIPAT01. The sequence continues at coordinate 7,911 of JBAYIO010000084.1, forward strand.
CGGGGCTCCAATCCGATGGATATTCTCGAGCAACTGACGAGTGATGAACTCCTTTGAAAGATTGTTGAAGCACTGATAGAAGACGGAACGGTAGCTTCCTATCACTGCGATTTCGCTTACATCCTTGTCTTGGCCGACAAGTTTTTCATTGGCGATCTGGTTCAGGGTTCCGGCGCATTTTATGATTTCCCGGTCATCCCACCACTTGTTGCCTGTATCAGAAAGGCCGAAATACCAAAAACCGCTTCCGCATTTTGAAAATATGCCGGCAAAATTTCTCTTTAATATCGACAAGGTCTCATCGATATTCTTTGCCTGCCCGAAATTGTCGCCTGTTTTTTCGCATTCTGTATAGCTGGGGTGCGGCGTGGTGAGGTGAGTGCGGGTGTCATCCTCAATAAAAGCCATTTTCCCGTTAAGTATTATTGAATTGGGAATAAGGGAGTGGTCGAAGACTCCGCCGGCATGTCGCTCCTGATAGTTATAAGGGCCGGCAATGAAATCAATATCCGGATTCTTCAATATTTCAGAAAGAGCTTTATGCCGCATCCGGAAATATGCAACCTTCTGGGGCATTGTTCCGCTGCCATCCCATTCCACTCCGGTAAAATATCCATAAAAAGCGCCGACAAGATGTTTGCCCGAAGAAGCCTCCTTGATTTTTTTGGCAAAAAGGCCAATAACATTGGCAGGCAGCATATGGTGATATCTCAAAAAATCAATTTGCCTCTGGCTTTTCGCCGGATCAAAGAAAATGCCAAGGTCTCCTTTGAAAAAGGGTTCCCAGCCAGGAAGTCCGACGTTGTCAAATGTTACATTCCCGTCATGCCATGCATTCCGCAACTCCTGTACTGTGGAATATTTTGATTTCAGCCATTTTTTATACTCATTCAAGGCGGGGCCGCTGAAATCGTACCAGTCAGTCCATTCTCCCGGAGGTCCGGTAAGCAGATAGCCAACTATCCTGTTTGAATAATTTGAATTCTTTACATGGCCGGCAATATTGAAAACGCCTTCTGCTATCGTCTGTTGCCAAAGCGAGGATGCTTCGGACAGCCGGTCTCCCTTGGCCATGTCGCTTTGTTTATTATTCCTGGTGAAAGGCGGCCAGACGGTTGCTTCCTCAATATTATTTTTGTATAGATCTGCTTTTTCCGGGACCGTTGTGGAAAGCAGAATCATAAGAAGAATATCGGGGGACTTTTCGAGAATTTCATTAATTTGCTTGTCGACGGCTTTATAGAAAGAATTTTTGTCCTTTGCCGCCGCCCAGGCTGCCGCGCTTATGGACAGCGTGGTAATGTTAATTCCATTATTCAAAAATTGCTTTACAGTTTCTATATGTTTTAAAGGATGGTGATCTCTGTAGATGATAAGCGGCCTGGGCCTGCCGTCCAAATAAAAAGCAGGATATCCGTTCAGTTGTTTTATACTGCAACCTTCATTGGTTTTATCTGCCTTGAAATTTTTCATATTCGCCACGTTTTCTGTTTCTCCGGCGGCAGCCGCATCCGCATGACATGCAGCCCAGGCAAGGACAGCGGAGGCTGCAAGAGCCGAAACCGCCTTCAACGGCCAATTTATATTCATAATGTTTCCCCCTTATGTGCATAATTAAAAATAAATATTTCTGAGATCAACTGGCGTAGTTTTGCTCAAACCCAGGATGCCTACGGCAAACCAATTAATTAATGATAGCGCAGATCAAAGGTCTGGGTCCATGAATCATTTCTGACTCCTTTCCTGGCTGTAACATGAAAATCAGCAAAAAGGATTTCCGCGGTACTGGAGTGTCTTGTCCGTACGACTTTTCTTGAATCGCCGCCATGCACAACATCAACCACCATGTAGTTTGGCTGGTTTAATATGCCCCACGCGTCCACTACGAGACCCAGTCCTGAAAAATCTTTGATCCTGGAAAGCTTGACTTCGGTCCAGCTTGAACTTTTATTAACATCCACAGCCACCAATGTATAACTTGCGAGATTGTTAGTTGTTCCATCTTCAATTCCCGCGATGTCGGACGGACACCAGAACACAGGATGGGTTTTGCGCCAAGTCGGATAATCATTGATCAGCATCCGATTGGAAGAAATCCGGTCAGGCCAGTAACGTCCCATTCCCATTGCCAATCCGCTATTGCCATTCGGCGTGGGCAGAAAACTGTTATAGTCAAAGGTATAACCTGACAGCATCGCACCTATCTGTTTCAAGTTGCTGGCACACTGTATGCCTTTCGCGTACTCTCTGGTCTTCTGGAGAGACGGAAGTATAATAGAAAACAAAATAGCGATAATGGCTATCGTAATTAATAATTCTATAAGCGTAAAATTTTTTTTCCTCATAATTACATTCTCCTCTCGCAATGGCAAGTTTTAATTTAAAATTCTGTTAATCTGTTTATCATTATTCAGCACCTCCTTTAGCACCTTTAACGCTGTTTCCTGATGCAGCCAAAACTAATTTATCCTATTGCATTTGTGCTACAGGACATATTCTATACTCAGTTCTCCGCCAGAGCCCTTTTCGAGAGTAATTTCCCATAAGCCGGGGCGCGGGCTGACAGCGTCGGCATTTCTGCCCTGATAGGTAATTTGTCTGACCGGCATATCTTCAACATAAAGGACATTACATTTATCTCCGGGGTTGCCGTCAATTTGCAATTTAAAGGTTCGTTTATTTTCCTTTTTGTCTTCGGCGTCAATCCAAAGGTCGAACCCGCCAGTCAGGCGGCCGGGACGGAAATAGGCATTGAACCATTTCAGAACCGGGCTGGACAGGCCGCCGAAAGCATGATTGCCGCCGCCGCGCCCGGTATGATTGGAAAAGTGTTCGTAACAATAATAAGAGTCATCAACTTCCCGCTTCCAGATATCCAATGCCGTATCGGCTATTTTACGGGCAAAATCCGCCTGGTTGTAATCCAGTGCGGCTTTCCAGAACAGCCATTGATGCGGCATCCATACTGAACCATTCCAGTAGCCGTCGGCGCGATAATATGGCACGGTCGTTGATACCGTGGATAAACCGGCAGTGCTCAAAAGGGACTTCAGCAATCCAAACAATTTTTCCTGCTGCTCTTCCGTGCAGATCCCGGCTGACAACGGAGTAGCGCCATCCATGCCCAAATTATAATTCAGCCCCGATTTATGCCGGAAAAATCCGGCGGGACGACCTTTTGCATCATGACAAACATAGCTAAAACACCCGGCTTCGGCGTCCCAGGAATATTGCTGTAGGGCTTTACTGAACATGGCAATGTCTGAGTCATATTCCGATAAATCAGAACTGTTACTGGTCCTGAGTGCGGCAGAACGCAGGATTTTGGCGAAGCGGATCGCATACGCGGTGGAAACCGCCGGAGCAATAATCCCTTTTAAATTTCCTTTGTATATCTCCCACTGAGGAGGATAATCGTCCCATCCGCCGGAATTATAGAAATAATTCCATGTGGCTAGAAGATTGCTTCCTTTAATACGCGTAGTCGAAAGTGAATTATGCCCTGTCAAAAAACGGTAATATTGCCGCAGTCTGGGATAAAAAAAGGACAGGATTTCGGAATCGTGATTAAAATTATAAATATCCTGATACAAAATGCTTTGAACCGGCAGCGGCGTACCGTGGAGAATAAAAGCCGATTCTTCATCGCCAGGTTCGGTAACGTAGGCGTTCAAGCTCTCAATCGCCCGGGTTGAATCGAATTCATTCAGCGCCAGTCCGATAAAGCCGGAATCCCATGTATATAATGAATTATAATAACGCGCCGGGGTATGATGTTTGATAAAGCGGCCTTTGGTGTATACCGGAAAAGTAACATTGGAAAAAACCGTGGCGGACATCAGTTGCTGGCTAAGCTGATAACGTTCTCCATTCGCGTTTATACTGCAATTGATGCGGCGCGCGCGTTCACGATGGTAAATTGCCTCCAATGCAGTGTCAGAACGGTCCAGTGCACATAACACCCTCTCGCATTCCATCGCGGAAGCGCCGCGATTGATAATCGCATAAATCACCACCCGGTCATTCGCTGCCAAATTAATCGGTATGATATAGATGCCGGCAAATTTTTGCAGACCGGCATCATGCCGTAAGGCGGTACAATACGGATTGCGCGTGGCATAACCGTGAGACAGACTGCGAACAATATCATCAGTATAAAATGTCCGGGGAACACTTTGGGACGAACTCCACCATAAGCCGTAACAACCGTCACTCATCGGAAACTTCAGCAACATTGATTGTTTGTCGCCGCCGATGGAAAAATCCGGTTCATTGGGATATTCCGCCGGTGATATTTTAAATTCACCTGAATTGGCGACAGGGCCGAACATCAGACCGTCCAGCCACATTTCCGCGCCGCCCCGCGAATGAAACATCAATTCGGCGCCTTCGGTCAATTTCCCCCGATAAATAACCGTTTCAGTAAAGTCGCCATTACCCGCAAGGCAAACCTTATTGCTAAATCCGGCATGGTCAACTTCGAGTTCGATTTGCGTACCGGCATACATTTTGTAACGTAAAATCACGACTCCGCCGTCACAGCTTACCGGACAGTCGAAAAATATCCGGTCATCGGCATCGTAGCCAAAGGCTTTATTCTCCGGCATTTTTTTCGCGCAGAAACCGTTGCCGACGGCATAACCGGTTACCGTGCCGGGACAAAGCTCTTCGCCCCGCCGCCATCCATCCCATGTTAGAGAATCGCTGAAACGCTTCACTGCATATTCAAGTTTCTTATGCTGAACCGCATTAATCCAAACTGCCCCTTCAGGCAATCGCGGGATGACCGCGCCGCTTCGATTTGGAGACAGTCCGCCATAAATCTCTAATGTTGTGTCCCGGATCTGCCCGGTATTATTGACAAATTCACACCGGGCAAGCCAGCAATTCTCCGTTATGTTCGAGTAGCTTATGTCAGAATAAATCTGATCTTTGGCAATTAGCTGCTGGCGGTAGCAGTAATAATGCAGATCGGGGGCGGCTTCCCATAAAGACAAGCCGCATTCGCGGAGAGTGTCCGGGGGAAATGTTTCCCGCCGGAACATTCCCGGCGTCATGAAAAAATCAACTCTGTGTCCTTTGGCTTTATCTGCGATATGGGAGAGGCCGAAAAGCTCTCCGGCATAGGGACCCCAATCAGACAATGAAAGATCATGATTTTTAATGAGATAGTCCGTCTTCGCCATTTTACCGCCTTGTTTCGTAAAAGTTCAATTGAAATTCTTTCTCGGAAAAGAGCTCAATTATAGCTTACAATTTCTGCGCCTTTTAAATTATAGCCGTGCTTCTCTTTGTGATGATTTCACTTTCCAGCAATTCCATTTTTGCGCCTTCCCAGGGATCATTGACCAAATCCAGCAGCAAGTTCACTGCAAGCAATGATTTTTTCCTGTGATCCAAATACAGAGTTGTAAAAAAATCATCATCATCACTATAAAATCTGCTATTATAAACCATAATCGACAGATCATCGGGAACTTTTAAATTATTATTGTTTATTTCTTCGAGCACGCCATAGCCCATGGCAAGGTGGGTTAAAACGGCTGTTGGTTTATTATTATTCAGCGATTTAACGCAATCGCGCCCATAAGCTTTCTGAAACTGTTTCTCATGTATCTCCTCATATTCTACTTCCTGCATGATAAAAAGCGATTCATCAAATGGCAGACATGCCTCTGCCATTACCTTTTTATAAGTATTAAGCATTCTTTCGCGGTAATTGTAGGTCGGATAGTTCGGATTGTAGAAGTCGAAATATGCGATTCTCCGATGGCCCTGTTCAATAAAATATTGCATGGCTTTTTCAAAGTTTTTTTCCGCGGCAAAATCCACGCAATTTACATTTTCTGCATTGACAGGCCTGTTGGAGGACACAAAATCTATTCCGTTTTCCTGGAGGAATGCTGCTATTTCCGCAGTTAAGCTTGAATACATAAAAATATATCCGTCAAATGGGAATTTGAGCAGAATATCCATCCCCTGCGCGAAAAGCTTGCGGCCATGTGCAAGTCCCACTATGTTATATCCTCTTTTTGCCGCCTCCTTTTCCATTTCTTCAAATTCAGCGGAATAAATAACATTGTCCGGTTTAAGCCCGATGCATCCTATGACTTTATGCTGGGGCCGTTTTGAATGTGGTGTTATATATGTTCCTCTGGTGCCTTGTATTGTTAACAGCCCTTTGTTGGCCAGTACTCTGAATGCTTTCAATACTGTCGCCGAGTCTACACTCAATTCCCGGCTCAATTTGGCAATTCCCGGCAAACGGCCTTTCCAGATGCCTTTCTTTATGCCATCTTCAATTCTGCCGCTTAATTCTATATATTTTGTTTCTATCATAAGTTGCCTTCGCTTTATAGCTAAGTGATATCATGTAGATGTCACCTAGTAAGTATAATTATACTGGCGTAATCATGTTTTGTCAATTGAAATAATCATCCGCCAGAGTATTTTTATGGAAAATATTATAATACTCTATAGTGCGCTGGATAGAGCGGCTGGGTTACATTTCGCTTGCGGAGCCATTCGTGCAATCGCAGTTCCGGAAAAAGTCCGCATGCGGCTCACTCTCTTCAAAAGTTATTTTCGAGTATGCTCTGCTTCCCTTACGGGTGAAGAGGACTTTTGTCAGCGATTGATAAATCTCTTTGCCGGCATTGCTTCAGTCTGCACCGATACATCGAGCATTCGATTATCACGGCAGAGAGTCATTTTCATCATTTCGCCCGGCTTATGATCCAGGATCGCGTTCTGCACGTCGCCCGGCTGATTGACCGATTTGCCGTCAACCGTCACAATTACATCATCGGCTTTGACTCCGGCCCGGTGAGCGGGCGCGCCGCGGACAACCTCGACTGCGGCTACTCCGGATTTCAGATTAAGCATTTTCCTGTGCTGCGCGGAGATTTCCGCCATGGAAATGCCGATCCAGGGACGTTCAATCCTGCCGTGCGCCATCAGTTCGCCGGAAATTTTCTTCGAAAGGTTTCCGTCAATCGCAAAGCTCAGGCCGATGTTGCCGGCGGACGGGGAGATAATGAAATCATTGACGCCGATAACCCTGCCTTCCAGGTTCAGCAGCGGTCCGCCGCTGTTGCCCGGATTGACCGAGGCGTCAGTCTGAATGAAATTCTCATGGACATTCAAGCCCACGGTTCGTTTTTTATGACTTACAATGCCAACGGTAACAGTATGGCTGAGGCTGAACGGTGCACCGATGGCAATGGCCCAGTGGCCTGTTTTTAATTTATCGGTATCGGCGAATTCCAGACAAGGAAACTTCTCCGCCGTATTTATTTTAAGCAATGCCAGATCGGATAACGGGTCGGCCCCGATGACTTTGGCTTCGAATTCGCGCCCGTCCGCGAGTACAATCGTGAAATAATCCTGCCCGTTTACAATATGGTAATTAGTCAGAATATAACCGTCAGGCCTGATGAAGAACCCCGACCCCTGACCGGTTTGAACTTTTCCCGCGCTCGCTTTTTCGCCGTAAAAGTAATTGTACAGCTCCTCGCGAGGGTCGGAATAGGCCGGATGGCCGTGAATGCCGCGGCCGGTGCGGATGACAACTACCGCGGGAATGCATTTTTCAGCAACTTCGGCAAAATTCTGCTGCAAACTGTCGGTTTTATAAACCGTCCCCGTCTCGCTTTTCTGTTCTATCGCTGTCCCGCTTTTCTGTTCTTTCAATAAAATTAAAATACCTACCGTCAGCAATGCCGCCGCCAGTAACAGCAGAATTATTTTCTCATATAATTTCATCGGGCCGCCTCATGTTTTTACTTAACAGTCAATTAGACAATTTCCATAAAATTTTGTTGCATTGTGAAATTACCGGGAATCGTTTTTTTTCAAAAAAAATGCTTTGCAGCGGCAAACAGGAATTATAAATTTGTCCGTGGTATCGGAGCAACAAACTGTCCGACAAACTACCGCTGACGAATCAGGCGGAAATCCGGTTCTTTTTGATTTTTCTTGATAAAGTTGCCGGGGAAGATTATATTGAAATGTAGCTTATGCATTCTTAAAAATAACCTGGATATCTTCCATGATTAAAAATTCCGGAAATTTAATGATCGGAATTATCCTGGTGCTGTTTTCTGGCACCGGCTACCGAGCTATGGCAGAAACGCCGGACCGCAAAGTCAAGGTAAATCTTACCGCCGTCCGCTGGAAATTTCAGGAGCCATATTTATTGCTCACCTCCGGGTCGCCTGTTTGCCGGTTGTTTTACACTGAACTGGAAGCGCGGTCTTATGAACGCGCCCGGAGCGATTTCCAGGCAGAGAAGCTGGCTAAAATTTTTAACGTTACCGGATTCAGCCGTGAGCGGCTGTTGCAGATTTCGCAGATAAATTTCATTCCGGAGCTGAGGGATGAACAGAAGAATGCGGAAACTACCGCCGTCAATGTGAAGGACCGCTCCGTCAATATTCCGATCTATACTTTTTCCAATCCGCGGGCAACCGCGAAGGAAGTAGTACGGGGTATCGCTTTTATTGAATATAACGAACCGGCAGAGCAGGCGCGGATCAATCTCTGGCTGGGAAACTATTTACGGCAATGCAATCAACTTGAAAAGCGCCGGAGCCGGCTTGTGCATGAATTTGAACAGGCGCTCCGGGGCAATCAGCCATCGGCGACATTCAAACAGGAATTATTGAGCTACTTGTCAAATCGTCTGCGCGAGCTGGAAACGACGACCGCCTGCATGACGGACTGGAAAAAGGTTTTGCCGCCTGAAATTGTTGACCGTTCCATGCGCAGCATGGTTCAGCGCCGGGCGCGACTCGCGGAAATTGACAAAGCATACCGCCAAAACTCCAATTCCCCGCTAAACCCCGACCATCGCAAGTTTATTTTTAATGATTTGGAAATCATGTCATACAGCAATGTCAGTTTCTATTGCAACGCGCTGGACTCGATGAATTACTGCTACAGGGAAAGTGATTATAATACGTTGTATGCCATGTGTATGGAACATTTTTTCTCCATGGATGCGATCCGGACCGGATTTTCCTGGCCCGGATACAATGTTTTCCGTCATGAATGGCTGTCGGCGGGGATGAATCCGGCCGCTTCAGTTAAACCGGTCAGCGCCAGTGATTTCGAGATCGTTTTTACGGATTTGCCCAAACCGGTTAACGAACTGTATAAATGTTATTTGATTATCGGCATGAATTGAACATTGCACTGGTATGCAGGTTATGATCGCGCAGTGCAACACTCCCGTGCAATTGCTCGTAACCGCTGCATTTATTTGGTTTTATGCCTTTACTTAATCCGGTTCAGGGTGTAAAATTAGATGGAGGTTATTATGAGAAAAAGCTTATTACAAATTGTTTTTATTGCCGCATTGCTCTTCATTATTTCCCCGTTCCGTTTGAACGGAGAGGAAAACACCGCCCGGGAAACGGATGAAGGCTACCCCCCGGTAAACGTCAAAGAATTCGAGGAGAATCTGAAACAGGACAGGAGTCTGCCATTCAACAAAACCTGGATAGACTATATTAACCTGAAAAAATATAATAAAATCATTATCGACGAAGTTGTTGTTGGCAGAGGCGGTCAGAATCAGAATATCGATTCGCAGAAGAGCAATCTTCCCAAACTGTCAGGGGAGGAAGAACAAGGTCTGAATGATTTTGCCAAATATACCCGGGAAACGTTCCAGCGGGCAGTTCAGAATAATGTTGATTTCGATCTGGTGGCACAGCCCGGTCCGAAAACCGTGGTGTTGAAATTATATCTGGTAAATGTTATTACGGTCAAACCGCTGCTTGATGCCGGTAAGCGCGGCGGCAGAATGAGCGCTGACAGTCCGGCGGTCGCGATTGAAGGCGTTCTGGAAGACTCTCAGGACGGCAGAACCATCCTGGTTTTCGCCGACCGGCAAAGCACGAAGACCGAGTCTCCCGGCATCAATGACGCTGTCGCCTACGGCAGTCTGCGCCAGATCGCTGATGAATGGGCGACACTCTTTATTAAAGTGCTGAACTCGCAGAAAGGCGAAGTAATCAAAAGACCCGGCGCTATTAAAATCATCAATCTTTAATCCTGGTTATTCCGCGGCTTTATCGAGAATATAGCTGTCAATAATCTCAAAAAGCTCACTTATTTCCGGGTTTTCCGGCAGATGCTTCAGCAGTTCACGGTGATAACCGCGCTCCTGGTAAATCTGGAACGAGCGAGGAAAATTCAGGTCATAAACCCAGCCCAGTTGCGCTATTTTGAAATCCGTTACCGTCCGCAAATCGCGCATTGCCACGGCTTCGCGGCTTCTTACGCTCCGGATGATCGGCTCGGAGACGACGGCACTGTCCTCCAGATCAAGCGTAACCGTATCGTTCGTTTCCGGATGCCGGTAATAATCGAGCACAATGTTCATGATGTCCAGCTTATCGGCATCCCGCACAACTTTGGACATCAGGAGTTCACGCCCGGAAACCTCCTCCGGAATCTTTCTGCGGTTATGGCAGGAAATGGCCGTCAGGATATGTCCGGCATCCGCGGCGTCAAGTCCGTCCAGAAAGTTCAGCTCTTTCAATACCGCAACCCCAAGCTGCCCGTGGTCTTCGGATTTCAGATCAACAAATGTGCGGTGCCTGGTGTACTGTTCAAAACGCCCGATGTCGTGAAACAGCCCGGCCACTTCAGTGATAAAACAGTCATGAGCGGAAATGTTCAATGATTTCACGATTTCCGTGCATTCCCGGCTGACCCGCAGACTGTGTTCCCTTTTCAAAATAATATTGCGGTTAAACAGCGGGTCCGCTGTAAGAAAACGGTTGGCGTATTCGATAAAACCGTTCTCCAGTTCAGCCAGTTTGTCAGTATAAGCTTTCAATTTAATTCTCAATGTCCTTATATGATTGATTACAAACGTGTCAATAATCACTTCAATTCCGCATATCTTCCGGCGGAATGCTTTATTATCTATAATTTTACTGTTTCACAATAAGCACAGAACCGCTTTTATCCGGCATCGGCAATGGCAACTCATTTTTGTCCGAGAAAAAATCATCTACCGCCTTTCTTGCGCCGGGCCATGCATTATAGTCGTGTACAACGATCAGGCCTCTTGTATTCATCCGCGGGTAGAAGAATTTTAATCCTTCCAGGGTCGGTTCATATAAGTCCGCATCCAGATGGACAAACGCAAATTTTAATTGGTGAAGATCTTCAGGAATGCTTTCCGGGAAATAGCCTTTGTAATATAAAACATTACTGTTCTTTTGTGATATGCAGGCTTTTACGCGCTCCAGTGAAGTGTCGCTAAAGTGCGACTCGAATATTGAGTAATCAGTATTCTCTTTTTCAGCAACGACACTTCTGTCTGTAAAACCTTCAAATGTGTCAAACAGATGAAGCTTCCGTTCAGGCATATAGTGATGAATCAGTTTTGCCGTACTCCCTTTATATACTCCAATTTCCGCAATATCTCCTACAATATTTTTCTCTGCTATTGTCCGAAGCAGAAGAACTAACATATCACGCCTTGTATTGTCCCATGGCTCCAAATTACATATTTGTCTGTTTGTGGGGTCGTTTTTAGGGTAGTATCCTCCGGTGGAGACGCTGAAAGCATCATTATGCCAGCGGGATTTTGGATTGATATCCATCTGGCCCTGCATAAAAAAAGACGTATTCTGAAATAACGAACACATTTTTTGCTGCAGCATCCTGATTGCAAGACAGAGATATTTTCCAGGATTAAGAACTAACTTCGCTATTTTTTTAATCATTCTCCGCTCCATTCCCCAACTTATATTTTATTTTGCAGAATGTCCAGTTCCTTGCGCGAGGTGACGCATACATTAAGGTCTTTCAGCAGGCCGTCGGCAATATCGTATATCCAGCCATGAATGGCGATCTCCTGGCCGCGGCCCCAGGCATCCTGGATGATCGTCGTGTTGCCGACATTGATGACCTGCTCTATCGCATTCAGTTCGCATAATCTGCTCATCCGTTCGGATTCGCTTGAGATAGCCTCCAGCTTCCCGTGATGCCGGTGGTGAATGTCGCGGATATGCCGCAGCCAGTTGTCCACCAGTCCATGCGGCTGGTTTTCCATCGCGGCTTTGATGCCGCCGCAGCCGTAGTGTCCGCAGACGATCACATGTTTGATCATAAGCATGTCCACCGCGTACTGGAGAACCGAAAGGCAGTTCATGTCAGTGTGAATCACCAGATTGCCGACATTCCGGTGGACAAACAGTTCTCCCGGAAGCAACCCGACAATTTCGTTTGCCGGCACCCGGCTGTCCGAGCAGCCGATCCACAGGTATTCCGGCGCCTGCTGCGCGACAAGCCTGGAGAAAAATTCCGGATTGGACGCCCGGATTTCCGAGGCCCATTTTTTATTATTTTCAAAGAGCGCCGGCAGTGCTTTCATTATTTTCCCTGCAAATATTTATGAAGATTTTTATTTATAACCTGTCAGTTCCGTCAGATTGCCGGACATGGCATTTCGACAATGCGCTTGATGCCGTCGCGATTCAGTACCAGTCGGAATTTATGATACTCCTTCTGTTCACCCATCCCGTATTTGAGAATAAGATTAATGTGATAAGTGCATAAGCCCGGCACCAGTTTGAAACTGCCGGGGGCGTCCGGGAAATAGAGCAGGCTTTCCGGGTTGTCCATTTTGTCCAGGAAGTGGCGGATGTTGAAGCGGATGATGTCGTGGATGCCGTCCACCTGGAAATCCGCATAAATCCTGCGGCATTCCGAAGAGTACACTTTAATGTATTTCTTTGAGTAAATCACACTTTCGCCGACATAGCCGTTATCCAGCTCGGCGAGATAGTCCTTATTGCGGATTTTGACTATTTCCGCCGGCAGATTCTTCTCTTTGAGGAAGGTGAAAGTTTCGCGGCAGAACCCGATTCTGGTCAGGTTGGTCATCAGTATGGTTTTATAGTCGTACATATATTTTTTCAAAAATCCGACCATATAGATTTTGGACAGTTCCTTGAGCCGGTCCTTGAAGATATAGCTGACCACCAGGACAATGAACAGCGACAGGGTCAGGTCGGAAAATACGCGCCGGGACAAGAACAGCATGCCAGTGGCAAATGCCATTGCCATGCCGGCCGCCAGCCCCATCAGTATCTGTTCAACTATCCGCCCTTCGGTCTGGGTGAAAGTTTTAAGAAACAGGATGCTGCCCATGATCTTCTTTAAAATCCGCATCCGGTAAATAATCTCTTCGTTGCTGGAGTTTTCCCGCACCAGTGAAGGATAATGGTTTTCCTCGCGGTATTTAATTTCTTTTTTGATGATGTCCGTGATCCGGATGCAAAGTTCGTCCCTGGATTTGATTTCAATGTCTTTCATGTATTCCAGCAGTTTGAACAGCGATTTTTCGACCATTAAACTGATATACTCGTCGGAGAAATTGTAAAAAGTCACCTGCTCATGCTGAAGATGCGGAACCTGGATGATCGGGCGCAGCCGGCGGAAACCATCGGTGATTCTGGTGACGTTTTCCAGCAGCCTCTCGATCAGGGCATGCTTATCCGAAGATGTCTGGCAGGTCTCGATATAGTCCTCTTCGTCCCGCAGTGCGCTTTTCAGGATGGAGCAAAGCATTTTCAACTGGTAAAGATAATCCTTGCCGGTTTCCGGATTGGACGGATCTTCAGCCAGCATGGTCATGTCCGCCTTCAATCTGTCCAGCGGGCCATTTTCCTTGATGATGGACGCGAGCAGGAATACCGGCGTCTTGAACCGGATATATTTCTGCAGATCGCTGTAGAAATCATGCCTGGTGTAGGAGTCCGCGTTCACTCCGAGATTATTTGGAATGAAAATAAAGGTTTCAACCAGATAGTCGGTCTCCGGCAGTTCCTTGTTCAACGGGTAGGTATATTTGATCTCAAACTGATACCTGTCGTGAATCTTAATTTTTTCCTGCACGTTTTTCATGCCAAAACTCCTGCTCAAAGCGATCTTCCTGAATATATAATGTTATCCGCGGATTTCCATGCCGATATTAATTTTTCACCGTGAATGTTTTTCAGCGCCGGGACGGATTTTGTCCTCTCATGCTGTTTTTTGATTGACTTCCTGTTCTTATCCATTCTATTATAATAAACGGAAAGAAATTAAAATAATGGATAAAAACGCCGCCGGTAATATAGATATTGACCATCGGACGATACATGCATTTTCCAAGGAGCATTCGCTGCCCGGGGGGATTCAGGCGATACACCGGAATTACGGGCTCTGGATATGCAAATTCTGTCGCGAAAACGCCGGACGCCCCGCTGACCCGGACAGTATGGCTTTGCGCCATTTTGAGTTTTATGATCTCTCCCACATGTTTGACGGGCGGGGCTGGTATTGTTCTTCCGGCGGCAGGATTCAGGAAGTGGAAAAAGGCGACGGAATATTAGTTGCCCCCGGCTTTAAACACAAGTACGGCGGCTATGAGGAACTTTACATTGAGGATGCCATTTCTTTTTACGGTCCGGTTGCCGACCATTTATTTAATTCCGGCATAATTAAAAACGGGATTTTGAAGATCGGCAAAGTCCGGCGGCTGCTTCCAATAATTGAACTGGCCCTGGATAATTCCGAAGATTCGCAGATCAGGGCAAACATGGAATTGCAGAAACTTCTGGTCGACCTGTATTTTGAAAATAAAAATTCCGGATCTCCGGAAAATCCTGCGTTCGAGCAGCTTCTTGAAGAGATAAAAAAGCTTCCCGGAAAATATTGGAGCCTGGATGAAATGACTGATTTATGCAGCCTGAGCGCTTCGCAACTGACCAGAATATTCAAGGCGAAAACGGGAATGACTTCAAAAAACTATATTGACAATCTTAAAATGCAGTTGGCTTCCGAAATGCTGGCTGTAAAGCACAGGACCGTCAAAGAAATTGCCGCGGAGCTCGGCTATCCCGACCCTTACCATTTCAGCCGCCGCTTCAAAGAACTTAAAGGTTTCTCTCCTCAGGTATATAAAGAGAGATTTCTGCGGTAAATCCTTTTTTAGCCGCCGCCGGAGATATCATAATTGATGGTGACTTGATCCTTGTATCCGGCGCGAGTGCGAATATCTTTGCTGAAAGCTGGAGCCAATGAACGGAATCGAACCGTTGACCTGCTCATTACGAGTGAGCTGCTCTACCGACTGAGCTACATTGGCATTTCGGACAGTCCTATTAATTTAACTGATTATTGGGAAATTCAAGTTTAAAGTACTCTATTTCGATGAAATATATATGAAGCCCGGCAGAAACCGCCGGACTTCACTGAGAGATGACGAGTCAAACGCATGGAACCATGACCCATTCGCCGGGCTTTTTCAAGGCGGAAACTCCTGCTTCGATCAACGCCGCGATTTCCAGCGTTTCGCTTTTCGGTATCTGCGGGATGCCGGTGTCAAAGAACTCCAGCATCTTTTCGATAAAGCGCGGGAAAAAGTCCGTCATCTGATTAATGCAGATGCTTTTGTCTCCGCCGTACTGAATCGTGATCTGGAAGCCTTGTCCCGGAATGAAATTGACTGCTCCGCGGCGTTTATCCGCGTATTCAATCAGCATGGTGTGAGAAATGGCGTTTGTGGACTGGAGCACGCGCCGCGCGCCGGTGCCGAGCGTTTTGACCAGCATCTCCAGTTGATGAATGGCATAGATTTCAAAACTCCGGCCGCTGCCGGCGGTCATCACGGAATTTACCGGCAGACTGCCGATATCCGTCAGGGCTTTTTCAAATGCCGATCCGTACCGCAGCGCGGAACTGGACATCAGCGGGGTTGAATATTTTTCCGCCCTGGCAAACAGCCGTCCGGCAACTTCCAGCGAAGGGGCGAATGTCTTGTCAATGTACACCGGTTTGCCGCTGGTCAGGGCGAGCGCCGCCAGGTCTTCATGGCGTTCCGAGTTGTCCGGCGACAACACGCAGATGCAGTCGCATTCATCCACCACCTGCTGAATGGATGAGGCGGGACGCACATTCATCTCCGCGCACCATTGGACAAGGTTCTTCTTTCCTTCCGGCGTGAACTCCTCCCAGGCCAGGCTGACTTCAAAATTGTCTTTGAATTTTGACTCGCTGATCCATTTGGGATAGTTGTTGGCATGCCATTCATCGATGAAATAGTCTATAAATCCGATCTTTTTCATTTCCGCAAACTCCTCAAGCTTTATTTTCCTGATAAACTGAATTGATGATTTCAATGCATCTTACGCCGTCATGCGCGGTGCAGGCGACCGGGGTTTTGCCTTCTATGGCGCTGACAAAATGGGCTATCTCCTCGGCGAATCCGTTGCTGGGCTTGACCGGCTCCAGCGTGAATTCCTTATCGGCGGTCTTCCTGACGCTGAGGTTTTCCGGCTTGGTATAGTCATATTTGACCATGCCCTTGTCGCCCATGACGATGATTTCGGCGGTTCCGACGCCGGCGACCCAGGTTGCAATCAGCGAACCGATCGCGCCGTTTTCCGCCTTGAGCGTGATGATGCTTGCATCCTCGACATCGGTTCCCGCAAAATTCTTGTTCATCAGGCCGTGCTGTTCGGATGCTTCACCGATCAGAAAACGGAAGAGGTCAACGGAATGGCTGCTGGTGTCAAGCATGCAGCCGCCGCCGGAAATGGCTTTTTTGCTGAACCATTTATCCTTCATGTAAAATGCCGGGCCGCAGAAGATATTCTGAAAAAACACGACATTGCCGATTTCGCCGGACTGGATGATTTCCTTCATCTTGACGATTGCCGGGAGAAAACGGTGCCGGAATGCGATCATGAACAGAGCTTTCGATTTGGCGGCGGCGGCGGCGACATTCTGCGCGGCTTCCAATATGTGGGCCTGAGGCTTTTCCATCAGCACATGAACGCCGTGCTCCAGCGCCAGCAGCGCCGGCTCTTCATGCGCCACCGGCGGGGTGCAGATGCTGACCATATCCACCATCCCGGATTTTATCAGGCTGTCCGCGTCCTTGAATATTTTCGCGCCGGTGATCTCCGCCATTTTAACGGCCGCCTCATGACAGATGTCGGTAACAGCGGTGACCTGGATGTTGTTGCTCTTGTAGCCGTCCACGTGGGCGTTGGCGATTCCGCCGCAACCGATGATGCCTGCTCTTAGACTCATTTTAAATCTCCCGTGTTTGAGGTTAATTAATTTAGGCCGAAGCCTTGTTTATATCTTTTTTAAAACGTTTTAAAGATTAACTGTTCCGTAATCCCTTATTTTGATTGACGTTCAAATTTATTTTGTCGCGGGCGGCGCGGTGCTTTCCCTCACCACCAGCGCCGGCTCCATGAACCTGCTTGCCACATCGCTGCCGCTGATAAGTTCCAGCAGCATCTGCATTGCCGCCTGCCCGATTTCCTTTTTAGGCTGTGCAACCGTGGTGAACTTAAATTCCCGAATCTCCGAAAACCACATGTCGTCGAATCCGGCAATGGAAATATCCTCAGGAATGCGCAGCCCGATACTTTCCACGGCATGCTTGATTTTTATTGCATGCGTGTCGGAATAGGCCGTTATTCCGGTGATTAAAGGATTGGCTTTCAGAATGGCGGCTAATTCCTTGCCTTCCGGAAACTGCACCGGCTCGGGAAGGCCATGCCGACGAATGACGTCCAGATTGCCCGCCAGCCGGTTTTTATCGTGATTGCAGCATGCCAGGTACCGGTGTCCGAGGCTGATAAGATGCCCGGCGGCGAGCTGCCCGCCCTTGAAATTGTCGGTGATTACAAACGGATGCCTGCCGCTGTCCTGAGTCGAACAGAACACCATTGGTATTTTGCGCCGTTCGACCTTTTCAAATTGTTCGACATGGGCGCTGTAGTTGGAGGAAAGGATGATGCCGTCCACGTTTTTCTCGAGGAATATTTTCAACTGGGAATCTATCTTTTCCGAAGCGCGGGTGATCCCGGTCAGCAATCCGTAATCCGCGGCGGCGGCGGTTTCGCCGATCCCCTGCATGATCAGGTCGAAGAATGAACCGGTGACGGAGCCCGCAAGATATCCGGCCAGACGGCTTTTCCTGGATTGCAGTCCGCGTCCGAAATTGTTCGGCACATAGTCCAGTTCATCGGCCAGCGCTTTGATCTTCGTGCTGGTTTCTTCGGCAACCCGGCTGTCTCCGTTGAGCGCCAGGCTCACCGTCGCCGGAGAAACGTTCAATAACCGGGCCAGTTCTTTGATTGTCACACTCATTACTGCAATCCTTTAAAACGTTTTAATAACTTACCGCCAATTCTTCCGTCTGTCAACTGTTTCTCTCAAAAAAATTATTTATTATCGGCATTCCGGACATCCGTGACGCTGATTTTGAATACATGCGTTGTACAACTGATGGGGCCAATGGGAACAGTCAATTCCGATACTTTGGACACCGCCTGAGCACAACACGATTTTCGTAATCCGGGTTCTATGGGTCTTATGGGTCTTATGGGCCATTTTGGACAGCCACTCCGACACTTTGGAGTGTCGTTGAGCACAACGGGTTTCATTTTTCATAACCACTCCGACATTTTGGAGTGTCGGTGAGCAAAACGTTTTCACCACTTTTCTCGCTTTCGCCATTTTAGACAATCATCTCCCTCATTTTGGACAACGCCCCCCACAGTACCCATAGGACCCATGTTTTCCGGCTCTGCGCCGGACAACACCGTCCGACACGGACGGCACTACACCAAAGCCATTTTGGACACCACGCAACCTCATTTTGGACACATGCTTCGCTCAACGATTTTCGTAATCTGGGAGTTCTGAGAAGACTGGGAATTCTGGGAATCCCGTCCGAGACGGACGGCACTGCATCAAAACCATTTTGGACAATCATTTCCTTTCCCGCATTAGCGGGAGACAACGCTTTCCATAGGCCCCATAAGACCCATAGGCCCCATAGGACCCATGTTTTCCGGCTCTGCGCCTGGCAACCGCCCGCAGCCTGG
>JBAYIO010000085.1:0-26637 GCA_041665605.1 Victivallaceae bacterium
GACCGCTGCATTAAAATTGAACAACGTCACCATCACTGCCGGGACCTGCAAGGTGAGGGTGGTCGCCGACAGTACGGGCAAGGTCACGGAAGCAAACGAAAACAACAACATTCTGGAAAAGGTTTTCGTAATTGCAAAATAATGAGGAACTGCATATACATGGGATATAAAGTAAAAATTCAAAAGGGTCAGCGGCCGACCAACCGCGCGTTCAAGGTGGTGATGCCCACTGCCATCGCGGAGGCCATCAGGATGGAGAAAGGCGAGGATTTTGAATGGCTGATCGAAGACAAAAACACGCTGGTGCTGGCCAGGTGCAATAAACTGACGCTGCGGGAAGCAAGAGAACGCATTTGAGCAATGTTTTTGTGAAATGAAAAAATGAAGAACTATATCGTCGTTTTTTATAATAAATACTTTCTGAGAACTGAGTGGAACAGGAATCGAAAATTCCGTACCTCTCCATAAAATTGAAGATGACTAACGAAATAGTCCGACTTACAACAAATCAGGGAGGAAGAGATGAGAAACCGGGTAAAAGCTTCGTTACTGACGGGTATCTGCGTATTCAATGGAATCCTTAACGCGGCTGACTATTATGTTGCCACAAACGGCAATAACAACAACAGCGGAATTATTTCTTCGCCGTGGGCTACAGTCAAATACGGGGTGGGCAGACTGGCTCCCGGGGATACGCTTTATATCCGCGGCGGCACCTACCGGGAAACATATATAGACACGTTTACTGCCGGAACCGGCGACGCTTCAAGAATTACGGTCAAAGCCTGCAACAATGAAAAGGTTATCATTAGTTCAATGACGGATGCAGGCGGCACTGGAAACTGGACTCAAATCGGCACCGGCAATGTTTATTCGTACAACGGGGCGCTTGCCACTACCTACCGGAATGTTTCGGTTAACGGCAAACCGCTTCAGTTGATGGTTCCGTATAACAATTTCAGCGGCTCAAGCACGGACATTGCCGGAGCGGGGCAATGGAGCAGGAACCAGACTGATGCAAAGCTTTGGGTATATGCTACGGGCGGCGGCAATCCCGGGCTGCAAACCATTGAAATTTCCAACACCTCACACACCGTTTATCTTCAAAAGACGTTGCAGTACATCACCCTGGAAGGACTGACGATAGAAGGCGGTTACTACCCGATAGAGATTGAAGCCAGCCATGTCACCATTAAAAACTGTACATTCAGAAACAGTTACGGCGATGCCGTAAAAGTAGGCGGCTGGACCGAGATCATGAATCCGCCGGAATGGAACAGCGCATACGGGGTGATTGACAACTGCGACATCTATTATTTCGGAGAAAGCGGCATAGACATTACCGGTGGAGATTACTGGCAGGTCAATCACACAATGATTCATGACGGCATTAAGAACCGGGAATGCAATGATTCACAGAAATTGAACGGAATAATGATGAAAAACAACAGTGTCGGAACCGTGGTGGACGGCTGTCGCATTTTTAATCTTGATGCCAGGTTCGGAGCAATCACCCTGGGCGGCTCCTCTGACGGTTCAACCCGCGCGGAAGGCGTAGAACTGACAGCAAAAAACAATATTATTCATGACATTATCAGCCCTTATATTATTCCTTTTACCGGAGCGGAAAATTGTATGCTGCTTAATAATGTGATTTACAACTGCAATACGACCGCGTCAGGCATTGCCGGAGCATCGGAGGCATTGATTGAAATGCGTTGCAGCGACGCGGCGGGAATCAATCAGTTGCGCAGCAGCGGAGTTACTGTATTAAGCAATATTTTTTATAACAATACCACTACTTACATTTATAAGGAATCGGTGGATGGCAATGACATTGGCGCCGTCATTGACTATAATTTCACCGATTCGACCCGCAACAGCTTTTTTGACGGGATTTCCATGACTTTCAATACGATGGTCACTCAGAAAGGATATGACGCTTATTCGCTTACCGCAACTCCGGATTTTATAAACTATACTGAAAGGCTGCTGCGCCTGACTCCTGACTGCGAAGGAGCAGTTCACGGCTGTTCCAGCCCTGATGCAACGGACGATTACAACGGACAGTTGCGCAACTCGCCGGTCAGCCTCGGCGCCTATGAACGCCTGTCATCAACCGTCTACAGCGATGGCTCGACAACCGCCAACTGGGTCCCGCCGTCCGGAAAGTCGGTAACGACCGTATTTGATGCCGGAATTGCCTCTGACGTGATTCAGACTGAGGGCACCGCTTTAGATTATACTACGCTGTTCGCCGCCGGCGGCAATACATGGAACAACAACAAAGCATTTATTATTGCATGGAAAGCGAAATCCCCGATAGTTCATGCGTTTCAAATCCGCTATTATACGAAAGCAACTCCGTCCGTAGCCAAAAACATCAAGTTTTATTCAGAGTACACTTCCGCGGGGCCGCATACCTCAACGCTGTACCGTTTCCCGCTGGGCGCCGGCTCCGCTTCCACTCAGGACGGCAACTGGCATAACTATGTGTTTAATCTGACGGACTTTGTTCATCAAGTTGACTCCACCGAGGAAATTGATCACATTGACCGGTTTTATGTATGGGGCGGCTGCGCCGTCGATGACGTGGAATTGCATAACAATATAAATGCCGCCAAAATGCCCAAGGGACTTATCGGCGAATGGCGGCTTAACGAAGGCGCCGGCAGTTACACCGAGGATACTTCCGGGCTGGGGAGACACGGAACTCTGGTTAATATGAATCTTGCCGATCCGGCCAATCCCTGCTGGATTCAAGGCAGTGATCTGAAAGCTTTGAAATTTGATAAATCAGCCCAGAAATATGTTTCTGTTCCGGCGGTAACCGAACCCTTTACGAAGGGCTTCACCATTGACGCCACTGTGCGGTTCGACAATCTGGACAGCAGTTATGACGTGATTGCCGCCGGCCTTCAGGGCAACGGCGTTTATGGCAGGCTGTATGAACAATCCGGCTTTGTTTATCTTCAAATCCGGGTGGACAATAATATTCTGCTGTATGCCGTAACTCAGAGCGGCAGGATTAATACCCCGGGGCAATGGTATCGGATTACCGGAAGGTGTGATATGGTTAATCATACTATCAGGATTTTCGTCGACGGTGCGGACGCCACTGACTTAACCAGATATAATTACTCCTTTTCCGGAACGTCTTTGAATACCGGAACTGGAATTATGTATATTGGCAATTCCGCCACGGCCGGGCATGCGTTTGAAGGAGGTATCGATAATGTAAGGTTGTTTAACCGTCCGTTGACCGATTCGGAGATCGCCGCAATCGGCAGTCTGAAATAGACGCAAAAAGCCTTGCTGCAAAACGGCTGCCGGGTTTGTTATTGCAGAAGAAGAGTGATAATTTTTAAAAATCAGTAATTGACATTGAAAAGCCGGCGCTTTAAAAGTTGGCTTGACATAAAAAATGAAGGTTATTAATGTGAAAAAAGCTATCTCGATAATACTGACAGTCTTATCTGCGGCCGTCATATACGGCAACAGCAATGAATCCGTCAATACGGAACCATGGAAGCCTTACAGCGTTAAAGATTACGGTGCAATCGGCGATGGCAAGACCGATGATACGGATGCCATTCAACGCTGCATTACCACAGTTGAACAGAAAAAATATCAATATTATCTGGCTGAATCGGCATTTCAGGAAGTTATTTTCCCATCCGGAAATTATCTCATTTCACGTCCGCTTGTGATTGCCGCGGACAACAAGGCGATGAGCTTCTCCATCAGAGGCGAGGGGAAAGTAACTATAACGCAGAAAAATTCCGACAAAGATATTTTTTATATTCATTACGGCTTTCATCAGACAATTGAAAACATCACTTTCAGCGGCGGAAAAATACAGGTTAAGTTTTTTTCCAGAAATATCAACCGGGCTCAGTTGCTGATCAGGAACTGCCGTTTCATTGATGCGTCAAGTTACGCGATAGATGATTCCTTGAAAGGGGTTCACCATTCCAGGATAATTGCACCCTATGTCATTGAATGGAAAAACTCGCTGCCATACGCGGCTGAAGTTAATGTTGACGCCCTGCCGGACATTTTTTTTACTTCAACGATGCTGCATGTCGACAACAGTGAATTTATCAATTGCATGAAAGTTGCGCGGGCTTTTGCCGACTGGGGGGTTATCAGCAACAGCAAAATCACCACCAATCCGGCGATGCAGGGGGCCGCCATATATTCCCGCGGCGTGCTTAAAGTAAAAGACTCCAGTTGTTTTGCCAGGATTAAAGACGGCAATAATCAATGTTTTATTGATAATATCAATGGCGGAGTTATACTGCAGAATGTAACCATAGACACCGACGGCGCAGGGATATGCCCGATTTATAACCGCTGTATTTATGACAATGGCGGGCTGTATAACATTTATGCAGTCATTGACGGCTGCAATATTAAAGCCGCCGGTTCGCCGGAAAACAGTTTTGTGTATTGCGAAGAAGTTCCCAACCTCATCAGCATTACTAACTCCAAAGAAACGTCCGGCAAAACCATTCCGGCGGTCGGCTTCCGTCAGCCGGTAACCAAAAAATATCTGCAATATGTTTCATATCCGGAATTAGTCAAACGCCTGCCGGAGTTAGCTCAAATTTACGGTTATCTGGTAAGCATGCCGCGAATCTATGACATTGATGAAACTAAATATAAACATAATTTTGCATTCTCGCTTTACGGCAATAAAAACTTGAACAGTAATTTGCCTGCTGTGCTTGAGCAGTTTGTGGAAAAACCTTTGCCGGAGCATGTCATGGCCGGATTTGCGCCGCGGGAAAATCGTTTTAACCGCGGGAGGATTAAAAGAACCCAAAGCATTAATGCTTATAGTTTCGGAGCTAAGGGCGACGGCAAAGCCGATGACACCTCCGCCATTCAGCAGGCGTTTGACGCTGCGGGCAAAAATCCTGACGCGGAACTGGTTCTGCCGGGCGGATTGTATAATATTTCAAAAACGGTTATCATGCCGGCCAATCTTTCAATTCGCGGACTCGGCCGGGCATGTTTCAAAAGTGTCTCCGGGGCAGAAACACTTTTCGCGGCTAAAGATGCCAGGCAGCTTTTTTTTGCCAATATAGGGTTTAACAAGGCTGAAAATGCGGTAGCTGTGACGACTTCAGCCGCTGAAAAAGCGGATATTCTTTTCGACCACTGTTCCTTTGCCGAAATCAGCGGCGCTGCGGTCAGTTGCCTGGCCGGCCGGGGGCTGGCAGGAGAGCCCAACCTCACCGAACTGCGCATAACAGATTGCACTTACGGCATACCGGGGCAAGCCATGATTACTAATGCGAATAATGCTCTTTTTGACTATAACTGGATTTGTCTGTATGAAAAATCAAAAGCCGGGACTTTTGTCAACCGGGGGACGCTGCGGGTTATTGACAACATCGGAGTTCCGGGTGATGCTGCTCCAACGGTATGGATTGACAATCAGCACACCGTGATTGTTGACAATATGCGCTTCGGCGGCGAAGGCCCTCTCAAAAAAGACCTGATCGAGAACAACAGCCCGAACGGGAAAATTTATATGAGATATTCCTGGCTGTACTGTGATGAGGGTTCGATAATCCTATGCAATCAAGTTCCGGCAGTTGCCGCTCTTTTTGCTAATTTAGGGACGCCGGCGACAGGCAAAGGTTTGCAAACCATGGTGACGATGGAGCAGCAGGCGAAAGGCAAACCCATTGACTTTTTATTTGAAAGCTGCAATATCCCGCCGGCCAACTTTAAAAATAGTCCTGGAATTGTTCCTCAGAGATTGAATCAGCAATAATAACATTATTTAAGGAAAGAGAATGATAAGATTAATGATCCCGGCAATGTTTCTCTGCATGGCATTCCAAGTCTCGGCTTTGGGAAAAAATGAAGTGTTTGCTGCGCCTTTTAGCAAAGACATTAGTGCGCAGACCGTCGCGGGGACAGTTAATCCGGCAGACGGCAAAGGCAAAACCGGTTCCGCCAAAGGCGTTGCCGGCCTTGACGCGTCCGCGGCGGATTTTATTCCATTGCGTTATCCCATTACCGGCGTTGCTTCCGAAGCGGAAGGGACTGTCGAGTTCAAGTATTTTCCGAAATTGAAAGACGCAGTCGCCGCTGCCGGCGGCAAGGATCTTGCCGCCACGCTGGCTTCGATTAAATCTTACAGCCCGGATTATCCCGGCTTAAGCATTGGCATAAATGTTAAAAACGGCGGAACCGGCTTTTATGTCTGGGTGATTACGATTTCTCCGGGAAGCCAGAATCAGCAGATATACCGGGAATATGCGGTGAAAGACGGTGAATGGCAGAAAATAGCCGTCTGCTGGAGCGCCCGTACCGTATCGCTCTATTACGATGACAAATTGATCGGGTCCATGGAGCGGATGCCTAAACTCTTTGGCGACAAATTTATCACCATCGGCGGCTACGGTACCGCCGCCAAAGCATACGGACTTATTGCCGGTTTTAAAATCTATAATAAATCCATATTTGCCGGCGAACTGGACAGGGTTGTTTTTGATTTTCCCGGACGCAAAGGCAAAGCTGAACTGGCGAGAAATGCCTCAATTCCTATTAAGGAAAATATCTTTGCGGCAAAGGTTGAAACCGATGCTCCGGCAATCGCACGCATTTCATCCGGTGTTTTCAGAGTCGCTCCCGGCCATGGATATGCGATAAATTTCTCGGACCGCCCGGTGCGCTATTTGACGGCTGACAATCATGGGGGGTTAAATATTGAACTGGAAAAAGAGAACAATTACTGTTCCTTTACGGTAATCCCCTGCGATATTAAAAATCTGCTGTCCGGCGTTGAATGGTATGGGCAGGCCGATGCTACTCCGAAGTTCACACTGGACTGGGGTCATGAAGGCGGCAAAACCGCCATCGGAATGCCGGACGGCGGCAGCGCCGGGACTTTCAGCCGCGATCCGGCAGTATCCCGCAGCGGCAGCCCAAGTTTTAAAATAGACAAAACAGCTCAATCCGGCGAAGTCTCCTGGAAGTCTAAGCCGGTACAGGTCAAACCTGGACAGGAATATCTGTTTTCAGGTTGGTATCATCTGACTGAACCGAATTTCGGTGCGACCGCGATGTTCCGGGCAATTTTACCGGCGTCCGGCGTCAATCCGGAGAAAGTTTTTCAGCAGGTTTTTATTAATCCGCTGGTGGCTCCGCTCTATGGCGCACAATGGAGGTATGTCAATGCTCGCTTCAAAGTGCCGGAAGGCTATGATCAGCTCTATGCCTCGCTCAGTTTGCGCGGAGCGCCTCAGGCCATCTGGTGGGATGATGTGAATCTGCAACCGGCGCCTGCTCTGAACAGTCTGCCCCCGAAAGAACTCACGGCCGCAGAAGCCAGGTCGAATGTTTCGATTGAAAAAGTCCGTGAAATCTGGAAGCTCCGCGAACCGGTCAACGTTGAAGTGAAAACTGCCGGCAGTTTCCCGGTTCTTTATGTCAATGGCAAACCGGTTCCGTCGCTGGTTTACAATAATTATGTGGTTAAAACCGGCGAGAGCGAAATGAAGCGCATGCTCGGAACCGGGATAAAATGGTATTATCTCTGGGTCACGCCCAATTACACCAGAGACTGGTGGCTGGGCAAAGGCAAATATGATTTTTCCGAAGTCAGGAAAAGCATTGAACAGGCTCTCTCCTATGATCCCGATGCGGTAATCATGCTGGAAGTGAAGATTACACCCGAATATCGCGAATGGGGGGAAGAAAATCCGGATGCGATATGGCGCGACCACGACGGGCGGAAAGTCGCCGGACATAAACATTCAGTGACCAAGCCGGACAAGCTAGGCAACGGCCCGGAAGACAAATGGGCATGCAGCTACAGCGCGGAAGATTTCAGGTCCACCGTTGCCGCCGCGCTGCGCGACTTGATTAAAAATATCAAAAGTCTTGAATGCGGAAAGGCTGTTGCCGGCATTAATTTACACTGCGGCACCGATAATCAGTGGTTCCCCCATGTCAATTATCAGGGATTCGATTTTTCCACCGGCGCGGAAAAGGATTTCCGTACCTTCCTGAAAGAGATTTACGGCGGCGATATCAGCCGTTTGCGGCAGGCGTGGGGCATGCCGGAAGTCACGTTTGAAACCGCTAAACTGGCTCCGTTCGAACTGCGCGCTCAAGGCTGGTTTTTTGATCCGAAGAAAGGCCGGGACCGCTGGATTATTGATTCCAATCGCTACAATGATGTCGGCATGATGCAGACAGCTAATTATTTCGGGAAAGTAATCAAGGAGGAGTTCGGCAGAAATGTATTTATCAATTTTTACTCTCCGGATATTATCCAGGGGTACAGCGGACGTTCGAACCAGAAATTGCTGTTTGATAAAGACTATATTGACGGCTTCGTCAGCGTCCCTGATTACGGCTTATGGCGGATTCCGGGGCGCACCGGCAATTACAGTTCGGTCGCCGGATCATACGGGCTGCACGGCAAAATATTCCTGAGCGAGCTGGATTACCGCACCCATGCGGCCTGGATGCCGGCCGATGCCGCATATCAGATCATGATCCAGGGCGGTGTCAACAGCGAACAGGAATTTCTCGGTCAGGCCAGGCGCGATTTAGGCGCGCTGGCGGCACAGGGCCAGGGCGGCTGGTTTCTGGCTATGAACCGCATTCTTTTCAGCACACCGCAATATGTCGAGGCCGTCAAAGAGCTTGCCGCCGCCATGACCAGGGCGGCTGAACAGCCGATGCCGGACGACCGGGGGCAGATGGGCGTGTTCATCGACGATGAAATGAGAAATTACGCCAGCTACGATTTCGGCAAAGGTTTTAACAATCTTTCCGCCGGTATGGCCAGAATAACTTTGAACCGTTCAGGCGTAACGTGGGATGCCTACAACCTGGCGGACTTGCAGAATCCGAAACGGGCGAAGTATAAAGTCAATCTTTTCCTATCCTCCCCGACTATTTCTGCCGAGCAGATCGAGTGGTTAAAGAAGCATCTGCAAAAAGACGGCAATGTCCTGGTGTTTGTCAATGCCGCCGGGATGTGTTCGGATAAGGGCTCATTTGAGGAGAATGTATTTCAGTTGACCGGCATCAAAGTCAAATATGCGCCGGAGACTTCCGGCTACTACCGGATACGCCCGGTACCGGAAGTTAATGATAAAATTGCTGCCGGACTCAAAGACAATGTATTGACTGAAGCCAGGGGGCCGCTGATTTATGTTGACGATCCGGAGGCTGTCGCTTTCGGCGAAGTCGCCGGCACCGGCAAAACCGGATGGGCGGTGAAACGGTTTAAAGACTGGACTGGTATTTACATTGCCATCGCGGGGGCGTTCACGCCTGAACTGCTCAGGAATATCGTCAGCGAAGCCGGACTGGAACCTCTCGGCCCCTGTAACGATGTCACTTCCGGCGGGAACGGTTTTATCACCATCCACGCGCTGTTCGATGGCGTCAAAGAGTTGCGCTGGCAGGACAAATGCGATCTGGTTGACCTGACGTCAGGGGAAATCATCAAAAATATAAATACTCTTTCGTTCCCGATGAAAGCCGGTGAGACCCGCTGGTTCCGCAAAGTTTCAGTAAAATAAGCATAACGGATTCTGTTGAAGATACGGCAATAATTTGACATTATACAAATTATTGCCGTTTTTTTTGCATTGTTATGTTTACTTTAACATTTTAAATGTTATAATATACAATATGAAAAGCAATACGGACAAATCAATAGCGGAAATAGCGCGGGAATGCGGCGTAAGCGCAATGACGGTAAGCCGGGCGCTGCGCGGCAACGCGCTGGTCAAAGAGGCCACCCGTCAGAAAATTGTTGCGGTCGCCGAACGGCTTGGTTATATCCGCTCCCCGCGCATGGGGCGTCCGGCGGCGTCCGGTAGTGAACCGGTGTTGAAAGTTCAACTGATTGCCGGAACAATGGGCCGCAGCATGGCGGTATTTCATTCGCGATTGCTGACGTCGATAGAGCAGCAGTTGTCTCAGAACGGTTATGAATGTGTGGTGCGGACCTGCGACGGAAATTATCAGCAGTTTCTGCAACTGCTGGAAAATGTCCGCAATTCAGACGCTGCCGGAACAATGATTGTCGGCAGTTTCGTGACTGAGCAGCTTAAAGCGCTGCTTGAAGCCTGTCCCGGCGCTGTTCTGCTGGACAACCCGGGCGAACCGTCCATTGAAATTTCTTACAGTTCATTTGCATTCGATAATGGTGAAGCGGCCAGGATTGCGGTACGGCATCTAGCGGATTGCGGCCGCCGCAAAATTTTACTGGTCAACGGCGATCCGGAACATTTTTTCTCGCGTGAAATAGAGCAGGGATATCGCGAAGCGCTGTCCTGCCGCAATATAAAAATCAATGAGAAGCTGATTTTGCATACTGAATTTACTGCGGATAACGCTTATGAGATGGTGGTTTCCGCACTTGATGCCGGATTAAAATTTGATGCGGTATTCACCAATGACGAAATGGCGTCCGGAGTTTACCGGGCATTGCTGGAACGCGGCTTGAAAATACCGCGGGATGTCGCGGTCTGCGGTTGCGACGGACTTCCGATAGGAACGCATCTCTTCCCCAGACTGACGACTGTGGTGCTGGATTATGAGGAACTGGGCAAGATGGCGATAAAATATGTGCTGGAAGCCGGCGGCAATCGCCGCCAGGTTCCCTGCCGGGTGCGTTTGCTGCCTTCCCTGGAAATCAGGGAAAGCACTGTTTGCTGAATGCCGCATGGCATTGTACATGAATTAATGAACCGTTTTTTGTACCAATAATCACATGGGAGAACTATCTTATTTTTTGATAGTTCCCCGCAAATGCAGGAGGTTGCATATGGGGTATTTAATTCAACAGGAATCGGAAAAACGTCTGGACAATGTCCGCAAGCTGCTCGAAGCCGAAAAACTCGATCTGGCGCTGGTCTATTATGACGAGTTCAACATCGGCAACGGCTGGTACCTGACCGGCTGGTGTCCGCAGTTCGAAAGCGGCGCGGTGCTGATTCCGCGCAAAGGAGCCCCAATGTTGCTCGGAGGCCCGGAGAGCGAACCTTTCGCCCAGATGGACAGCGCAATCACCGCCACCCGCAATTTTCCGGTGTTCATGGTGCCGGACGAAGAGTATCCGAACGCCACGATCATTGATTTTCCCGCATTGTTCGCCGAACTGAAAAAGACGCTTGGCAAAGTCAAACGCGTCGGCCTGGTCGGTGCCGGCAGAATGCCCGCCGCCTGCTATAAAGGCATCGTTGACGGATTTGCCGGTGTCGAACTGGTGGACATCACCGAAGATTACGTCAAGCTCAGATATAACAAGTCAAAATGGGAAATCGAGCAGATTCGCGCGGCGTTCAAGCTGGCGGACCATGCCTATGATGCCATGAAAGCTAAAATTGCCGCAGGCGTGTCGGAAATAGAAATTGCCGCCGCCGGGGAATTTGCCGTCAGAAGCCGCGGCGCCAGCGGTTTCGGCTTCAGCGCGATCGTCGGCAGCGGCGTGCGCGCCAACGCCGTCGTGCCGACTGCCAGTTCCAAGAAAGTGCAGAACGGCGAAATGGTCATGATCGGCCTGGCCCCCAAAGTCAACGGCTACGCCGGAGTCATGGGTGATGCGCTGCCGGTCAACGGCAAATATACCGCCCGGCAGAAAGAATGCATCAAATACCTGCGCGAAGCGTTCTGCCTGACGAAAGAACAGCTTGTGGTCGGCAGGACCGGCCGGGAAATCGATGCTCCCGCCAGAGCGTATTTCAAAAAACATAAATTGTCCAAATATCTGGTCTGCCCGTTTGTGCACACCATCGGACTGCATGAGGCGGAATCTCCGTTCTTCGGTCCCGGCAGCAGCGATGTGCTGGTTCCCGGCATGACTGTCTGTGTTGACGTCAGCTTCTTCGGGCATCCGGAATTTCACGGTGTCCGCATTGAAACCGGTTATGAAATCACCAAAAAGGGCGCCGTGCCGTTCAGTCCGAAAATGGACAAAATATGTACAGACATTTAAGGAATATTCAGTCATGAAAACTGAATTTGATGTGGTTTTAGGAATCGATATGGAAACCGATATCGGTTCCTTCACCAGCAATTATGAGGGGGTGCGGCACGGCACCCCGCGTCTGCTCGAAATCATGCGGCGGCAGGACGTCCGGGCCACTTATTTCTGGACCGGCCATGCGGCCGATAACAATCCTGAAACAGTGGCGGAGGTGTGCGCCGCCGGACATGAAACCGGTTGTCACGGACTGGTGCATGAAACGCTGGGCGACCCGATATTTCCGCTGCCCAATAACTGGCCGGTGTTTCCGTTTGAAGTCGAGGGCCGCATCCGCGAAGCGACCCGGATTGTGAAGAAAATATCCGGCGTCAGACCGGTAAGTTTCCGCTGTCCCCGGCTTTGGGGCAGCACGAAGGTGCTTAATGTGCTGGAGTCGCTGGGCTACAAATCCGATGCCTCGCTGCCGCTTTTTTATTACAGAAACCTTTATTATCCCTATCATCCGTCAGAACATGCATGGACGGAGCAGGGCGGCATGAAGATTGTGGAGATTCCCAACTTCTGCGATCTGACGATGACCAGCAGCGACCCGTATCAGCGCGACCGCGACCAGTGGCCGCTGTTCCGCACCGTCTCCGCGGCGGCCGTGCTGGAGAAGGCGGACAGTTTTATTGATTATGTCGCAACCAGGGGCAAACGGCCGGTAGTCTGTTTTTATTTTCACCCCTGGGAATTCTATGAAATGCCGCAGGGCGCGATTGATTACGGCGAAGCAAGTGTTACCCCCCTGCCGTTTATAACGAAAAATTGCGGGGATGTCGCCAGCCGGGAGTTTGCAATTTTACTGCAGGAACTTAAAAAACGCGGCGGAGTTTTTAAAACCGCCGGAGAGGTCGCAGATGAATGGCAGTGAGCTGATCGAACTGTTTAAAAAAGGCGGTAAGCGCTGCCATATCATCGGCACCGCCGAAAATGGCGTCATTGCCGGGCTTGATCTGGAAGGCCGTTTGTATACGGTGATGGACGGTACGGTAATGAACCGGGTAAACCCTGCCGCCGTGCTTGGCATAACCACCCGTTCAGGATACTTGAATCCAGGCGGCGACGGCTTATGGCCAGCTCCCGAAGGAACTTGCCTGGGCTATCAGTACGGAACCGGCAACTGGCGGGTGCCGCCGGGGCTTGCCGGAGCCAGATTTCTGGTAACCGAACAAACTGCGGGCCGGGCGCGGATCGAAGCTGAAATCGACCTGATCAACGCTTCCGGGCTGGGAGTTCCGGCGATTTTCAGCCGGGATGTTTCGGTCGGTCCGGACAACAATTGCCTGACGGTTAAAGTTATTGAATCTATTCAATATGCCGGTGCGCGGACACTTAATCACGGGGAATGCATATTGGCCCCGTGGACGCTTTGCCAGTTTGACTGCGGACCGGGCTGCGAAGTAGTGTTTCCGGCAGCCGGAGACGCGGACATATGGGATCTGTACGATCCCAGTGATGATTGCCGTTACATAAAAGACGGCCTGGTTCATACTCGTACCGATGCTTCCAGACGCTATCAGATCGGAATCGGTGAAGCTGTTCCGTGGATCAAGCTCCGCCTGCCGCATAAAAAAAATGAAATTAAGCGGTCCGCATCCAGACTGCCGGAAAATATGGATTATATTGATATCGCGGACGCCTCGCCGTCAACCAGACCTTCGGATAAAGGAACCCGTTACAGCGTGTACAGCGATATGAACGGGTTTATGGAGATCGAGGCTGTCGGCGGCTGTCCGCACGTGCTGGAGCCCGGCGTGGTATTGCCGGTTGAAGTTGTAACTGAATATCGGAGCATGGAGTGTAAAGATGAAGAATAAAACTGCACTTGTCACCGGCGCATCCAATGGAATCGGAAAATCAATCGCGCTGATGCTGGCGGAGGAGGGCATTGATGTCGCGATCAGTTATTTCAGCGACGAAAAAGGAGCGGAGGATACTAAAAAAAAGATTGAAAGCCTGGGTGTAAAGGCATTGGTAATCCAGGCGGATACAGGCAAGGCAAAAGATATTGATATGCTTGTGGCAAAGACGCTGGAGACATTTGCTAAAATCGATATCCTTGTGAACAATGCCGGAATTTTTCTCAGCAGCGATTTCTTTGAAATCTCGGAAGAAATGTTCGACCGCACAATTGATGTAAACCTGAAAGGCTGTTTCCTGATGATGCAGAAAGTTGCTAAACACATGGTGCAAAAAGGCATTCACGGACGGATAGTCAATATTTCATCTGCGCTTGCAGTCACCGGCTGTGAATTTCATCCGCATTACGCCGCATCCAAGGCAGGCGTAAATATGCTTACCAAAGCCGGCGCCCATTCGCTGGCGCCATATGGCATTACCGTTAACGCCATCATGCCGGGCACGATCGAAACGAATGCCAACAGGATACAGTTGAGCGATGAGGCGACAGCCCGGGAGATACTGTCGCGCACTCCGTTGAAGTCATACGGCAAGCCGGAGAATATTTCAGAAGCCGTGAAATACTTTATTTCAGAGAATGCCGGCTGGACGACAGGAAGCATACTGGCCGTGGACGGCGGCTATCTGGCTTAAAATATACAAACACACAAACACAGGGTGGAAATAAAAATGAATGTGAATGATCTGCCTCGCGGTGAAACGAAAAAAGCTTTGGATTTTCCGCATTTTCCGACACGCCTTCAGGCGGTTGTCTGGCGCAACCGGGGTCTGGTTCCAGTGGAAAAGCTGGCGCAGGTGCTTATGGCGTCGCCGGCGCAGATTGAAGAACTTGCTTCGGATATGGGCTTGCGCAAAGACGACAGTCTGTGTCCGGTGTGGCATGAACGCGGATATCTCACCATCATCCGGCGCAACTGGCATTTGCTGCCTTATGAACAGTTGTTGGCGTTGCTGGATTTTACTCCTGATGAATTGGCGTATATACTCAAGGAAGATGATTTTTTATGGCATAAATTAGGGGACATGAAACCCGAAACCGCTCCGGTTTTATATGCTCCGCTTACCGCGGAGGAAACGCGGCAGACGGCTGTTTTGAAAGCCGCAATTTCAAAATATTGTTCAGATGATCAAACCGCTCAGGACAAACCGTTCGAATTTTTAAAACGATATGGCGATAACGCAAAAAAGAATTCGACAGCCGGAGATCACCGCTCCGGCCTGCGCCTGACTTATTCCTACTCGGCGGTTTACGGCGATCCGCTGCTCAATGAAAATCTTGATCCATACCCGGACGGCTTGCTGGCGGATTATGCCGCCACCGGAATCAATGCGGTATGGTTGCAGGGCACGCTTTATACCCTGGTGCCGTGGCTGGGCGAATCAAAATATTCAGACGGCTGGCGAACCCGTCTGGCCAATCTCAGTAAACTGTGTAAAAAAGCTGAAAAATATGGTATCAGGGTTTATCTGTATTTGAACGAACCGCGTTCGATGCCGCCGGATTTTTTTGAAACTCATCCGGATTGGCGCGGAGTGCCGTCCCGTGACGGCCTGAGCTTTACCCTGTGCACCAGCAAAGCGCCGGTGCTTGACGCCCTTAAAGACGGAATTTCCGAACTGTTCCGCAGGGTGCCGGAACTTGGCGGAATACTTACCATTACCATGTCGGAAAACTTGACCAACTGCTGTTCCCGGCCGCAGGACGTACAAACGCCCTGTCCGTTATGTTCAAAGCGCGGTCCGGCGGCAGTCGTGGCGGAATTAAACCGGGCGCTGGCTGAAGGTGTTCACCGGATAAAACCTGATGCTGACTTCATTGCATGGACATGGGGCTGGGCGCCGGAATGGGATGAACAGGCGGTGGCGCTGTTGTCCAAAGACGTGAAGCTGATGTGTGTCAGCGAAACCGCATTGCCCACCGACGCGATGGGAATACCCGGTTCCGTGATAGATTACTCCATTTCAAAGGTCGGACCGGGGCCGATTGCACTGAGATTATGGCGGAAAGCCGCGGAGTGCGGGATTGAAACCATCGCCAAGGTCCAGTTGAACAATACCTGGGAATGCTCGGCGGTTCCTTATATTCCCGTGCCGGGGCTTGTGGAAAAACATCTGCGCAATCTTGAAGCGGCAGGGGTCGGGAATTTGATGTTGAACTGGACCCTGGGCGGCTATCCCGGCGGCAATCTGGAACTCTTGAAACAGCCGAAAGAAAAGCTGGCCATTGAAAAATATGGCGGCGGATGTGCGGAATCTGTTTTGAAAGCGTGGGGCTGCTTTGACCGGGCATTCGTCGAATTTCCGTTGAACAGCATAGCGCAGCTTTACACCGCGCCGCAGAATTTCGGGCCGATGAATCTGCTTTTTGCAAAGCCGTCCGGCTACACGGCAACCATGCTTGGCCTGCCGTATGATGATCTGGATTCATGGCGCGGAAATCATTATCCGGAAGATATTTTTGAAGAGCAGTTCAGAAAATTAAGCACCGGCTGGGCGGATGGACTGGAACAGCTCAAACAGGCTCGGGAAATAGTTGCTCCTGAAAACGCCGCGGCATTGGCCGACCTGATGAATGTCGCAGAGGCGGCTTACTGCCATTTTCGCAGCACTTACCTGCAAATCAGATTTGTCCGGCAGCGCGGTTCCGGCGACAGTAAAACTGTTTTGAGTATACTGGACGAGGAAATTGAACTGGCCGGCCGGCTGATTGAAGTGGTAATGCGCGATTCCCGCATCGGCTTCGAAGCCAGCAACCACTATTATTACACCGCCGCCGATCTCAAGGAGAAAATCCTCAACTGCGAGTTGATCAGGACTTCATATCTGCCGTGATGTAATTTCTTTCGTCAGATTACATTTTTCACTGCGGTTTGACGACCGGCGGTGCGGAACGGTTGAGCAAGGACAGAAGATTCCATCCGGAGATTCCGAAGGCCAGCATCACCCCGGCCAGGACCATGAACGCGCCGATGATGTTCAGCGGGCTCATCGTTTCGCCGAAGAGCAGAAACGCCAGCAAAACCGTGAACAGCGGAGTTAAATACTGCATGATGTTAAGCAGCGATAATTTGATTCTGGCCATCGCTTCATACCATGCGAAAAAGGCGATTGCCGTCGGGAAGACCGCGATATACAGCACTGCCGCCCAATGTTCGGGCTGCGCCGCACCCGGGATCGTCAGTTGCCACGGCCATAGCGCCCAGACAATCAACAGTTCCGCAAATCCGATAAGGATTCCCCAGGTAGTGGCGGTATATCCCCCCAGACGCTCCACGGTTTTGCCGCTGAATACCGCATAGACAGACCAGCAGGCGGCCGAACAGAAAACCATCGAATCGCCGGGAATATTTCCGCTTTTATAAGCGAAGCCGCTTTGCGTGATTACGCCGAGCACCAGCAGGCAGCCGGTCAGGCTGATCAGCATTCCGCAAGCCATAAATGCATTGATCCGTTTGCCCGCAAATGTTCCCAGCAGCATGGTCAGTATCGGACTCAATGCCATAATCATCGAAGTGTTTATTGCTGATGTATGTATTTGGCCGACAAACAGAAACACGCTCATTCCGACAATTCCAAAGAGGCTCAGCCAGGTCAGCGCCAGAATATCCTTGAGCTTTATATTGAATAATTGATGACGGCAGAACAGGCATCCGTAGAAAAACAGCAGCATTCCGCCAATCCCGAAACGGATTACAGATAAACTGACCGGGTCGATGCTGCGGTCTTTCAACAGCCAGCGGCCGCCGATAAAAGTAGTGCTCCATAAAAAAGCACTGGCGAAAGCGCAGAAAACGCCCCATTGATACGATGCATTTTTATTCATGTAAAAGATAAAAGTTTAGGTTCATATTTCTTTCGTATTTTTTCATTAGGAGTCGTCAAAAAATAATCTTTACATCTTCGCGATTCTCCCGAATGCCTTTGTGTTTGCCGGTTCGTTGCATGCCTTCAGGTATGCGCTTTGCCGGCAATTTCCAAAATCACTTCGGGATATTTCGCGAAACTTGTAAAGCTTATTTCTTTACAGCTCCCTGGTGGTTGACATTTGCTATAAAATCTTTTAAATATTCGAATTTCGGCGTTAAGTTCCCCTTATAGACGATGACTGCTTTCTTTATCTGGTCAGGCAGATCGAAATCATTGAAATCGGCTGAATAATCCGCTTTAATTATTGGAAGGACAAATTGTTTGAATGTCGCACAAAATTCCGAAGATGACTCGCGGGCTATTTCGCAAGGCAGATTATCTACGGCAAGAATCAGGACTCCCGGTTCTGCAATGCCATCTTTCGCCGTCTGCTCAATGGGGTTATAAACATAAACCGGGTTGCCTGGCGTTGTGCTGCGCAGATTGCATTCGATTGCGCCTTCAGTATCGCAACTGACGTCGCCTATCACGCGAAGCCGCGGCGGAGAATGCTTAAATAATGCCTCCAGGTATTTTTTTGTCACCAGCCTTGGATAACGTTTATCCCAATAAATAGCATTTATGAGCATTGTCAGGCAAGGAACATAATTTTCGAATTTAGACACATATTTTTCAGGGTGCTGATAATAATCATTAAGATTAAAATGTGATATTCCGTCCAGCGGGGCTGCGATATCTTCCTCCCTGAAAACAACTTTATAGACTTTTTTATTTGTATATTGCTTTTTTTGCACAAAACTATTCAGTTCTGCCGGCGATAGCTCTTCAACTGGAAGAAGACCATAAATTTCCTGGGCGCCTTTTGATACATTGCCATAACCTGCAAATCCGCAGATGAAAGGAGCAAGAGCATCGGGCAGTCCGTCTTTTTTTATTTTCTCCCCGGCAATGCTGATTGATTCCATAGCCTCATTCAAACTTTTATATTCCAGCGCCTGTTTGATATTAGAAAATGGGTTTTTGATTTTTTCATTTTCAAGCCTTGAACCCAGAGCCCACAATGAATCTATCATTCCGGCGATGCCGGCCGACCTTCCGAAAAAAAGATTCCTTTTGCCATTTTTGTCTTCGATCATTTCATAATCAATCAGGGTGCAGCCTAATTCAATTATCTTTTTCAGCATTGGCATATTATACTTCTGGCCTTTTATCGTATGGGAAAAGAATGCGTAAGTCTTGGAAGGCCTGAAAAAATCGACAGGCATTTCCTTTATGCCGAAGACAATCGGACATTTGGAAATATCCTCCTGTATTGCGGCTCCGGCTTTTTCATATTCTTCGTCGCTGAATATTCGTATTGGAGACGGCTGGACGGCGCACGAAATCCCATATTCAAGTTTTAACTCTTTGATTGCATCGGGAGTAAACGGCGCACGGCGTTCCCATTCATTTTTATCTTCCCGCCTGATTCCAAAAATATTTTTTTTACTCATTTCCTCTCCTGCGCCTCCGCGCTGTTTTGTTTTATATTGTTGCTGTGCTCCATTGTCTGAATGCTTCGCTCAAGCATTTCAAGCATGGAGTTGATTTCATCCATCGTCACATCAAGCGGCGGGCGCAAGCGCACGGTCTGTGTTCCCGCGCTCAGCATCAGCAAGCCTTCCTGTTCAAGGGCGATATCAAGCAGGAGAGTTTTTTCAGAGGCCCGGCGAAGAGAAAATCCCTGGTACAGACCCATTCCGCGAACATTGAATATAGTATCCTTATGATGCACGGCGATGTTCTCCAGCCCGGCAATGAGCGCCGCCGCCTTCTCCGGAACCTTCTCTATAAGTTTTTCATCCTCTACAATTTGCCATTCCCGGCAGAACCGGACCATGTCCGCCAGCGAGCCGCCCCAGGTGCTGTCAAGGACGCCATGATCTTTCATCGGATATAGCATAAAAATCACTCCGGCGCCGAATTTTTTTGCGGTAGCCACTGCCTGCGGCGGATAAGGCAGATCAAAATAATCGCAGGCGAATATTTTACCGGTCTGTCCGCCGGCAGTTTGTACTTCATCAAATCCGAGATAGACTTCATAGTCATGAGCAAGCCTGCTCAGGCCCTGGAAAAACTCTTTCTGGGCCACCCGGTGGCCGCCCGCGCCCTGAATTGGCTCTACAATGATACCTACAATTTCATCTTTGTATTGTTTAAGGCATTCTTCCACTATTTCAAGCGAATGTTCTGTATGGCCGGCATTAAATTCCGCAGACCGGCTTGTATCAATAAACGGGAACGGCGCTTGAATGTTGCCCGGTATAAATCCGCGGAAGTTTTTGGTTATTACCGGATCATGTTCAAGCTGCGTGATATTCAGCGCAAAAACCGTGCGGCCATGAAATGCGTGGTCGAAATAAAGAAACCGCCTCGTTTCCGGATGTTTCCCTTGC
Source organism: Victivallaceae bacterium (assembly GCA_041665605.1). Taxonomy (GTDB): domain Bacteria; phylum Verrucomicrobiota; class Lentisphaeria; order Victivallales; family Victivallaceae; genus CAIPAT01. Next base: position 20,242 of record JBAYIO010000085.1, read on the forward strand.
GTTATAATTTTCTGGTCATAAAGGTTGATCATATATTTCATCATGTTTTCGACAGCTTCAGCTCCGCTGTTTATCGTATATAGCTCAAGTTTTTCGTTTTTCATGCATGCCGGGGCTAACCGGTAAAGCAAACGATAATAATCCAGGCAGTAAGGCGTGAGAAAATCCGGATTAGGCACCTTATTATTTGCGGCAATGACCAGATTCTTTAAATATTCAGGATCCCGCAATCTTTTATGATTATAGCCTATTAGTTTGGCCCCGTAATGTCCTGCCCAGTCGAAAATCCGGTCTCCGTCAACTGTGACTAGCCACATGCCGGAGCATTTATCAATATCAAGCACGAAAGGCCAGGGGGCAACAATACAATATTTCTGAAGTTCGTCAATCATTGCTCTGCTTTTTACTCCCGTGAATCTTGACATTTCAGTTCTCTCCTTAAAAGGGTAAAGTTATCAAATAATCAGCTTTTCAGTTTCCTTGTCAAACAGATGAGCTTCCGGCATAAACAGCGGCAGCCCAATCTTATCTCCAACGGCATAAAATCATATGTTCAGCCGCAACGTCTCTTTCACGGTTTTCAACATAAAATCATATATCCAGCCGCAACGTCTCTTTCACGGTTTTCAGCACAAGCGTGGTGCGGCAGTCTTTAACGCCAATGTCGCCGAGCTTCTTGATTAATTCATTGTGCGAGTCAGGGTCTTTGGTCCTGACTTTCAGCATGTAGTAGAATTCGCCGGCGGCAAAATGCACTTCCTGCACTTCCGGCAGCTCCGCAATCTTACGGCCAATATCAAGCGAACCCGGCTTCTCGCCGGTAGCCACCAGAACAAAACTCGACATGCCGCAATCAACGGCACGGTTGTTGACCCGGGTCTCATAGCCCATGATGATGCCGTCATGTTCAAGCCGCCTGATCCGTTTCAATACCGCGGACGGCGCGATTCCGACCCGGCGGGCGATTTCGACGTTCGCCATTCTCGCATTTTCCTGCAAATGGCGCAATATGTCTTTATCTGTATTGTCCAGCATTTTAAAATATCCTTATGTTCTCTTTAATTGATATAATATATAATATAATTATCTGAAAGTCAAGTTATTTAGAATATTGTTCTAAATAATGGCTTAAAAGATCGCTGATTGTCTAATGAGAAAGCAGCGTGGCATTTTACCGGTTTATGCTTCCGGGCAATCGGGGTTTCTTCTAACTTGACTTTTAAACGAAGACATGGATTTTGCGGTTCATTATTTTAGAAATCAGTCGTTTTTAGACGAAATTTAGTTTGTTTGATGTAAAAAATTACAAAAATCTACTGAAAGAAGGTTTAACATCTGTGGTTTTTGATATATATTCCTTCACGATATTGTGGATTCTGTATTAATAAACAATTAGAACCCCGAAAAATATAGATGCGATTTCAATGTCCGTTTTGCCGCGGGATTGTGGCGGTAGATAATTCGCAAATGGGAGAAGAGGTGCAGTGCGGTCACTGTGACGAGATCGTCACCGTGCCGACTTCACGTCTTGCCACCGGCTCTGTAATCGCCGATTTCATCATCATGGAAGAACTCGGGCGCGGCGGGATGGGCGTGGTTTATCTCGCGCATCAAATCTCGCTGGACCGCCCCGCCGCAGTCAAAATCCTTCAGGAAAGCTATGCCAACAACGCGGAATTCGTAGTCAACTTTATCAAGGAAGCGCGTTCCGCGGCCAAGCTTAACCATCCGCACATTGTCCAGGCTTACGCCGTCGGCGAAGATGAAGGCATTTTCTATTTCGCCATGGAATACATCGACGGCGAAACCATGAAAGCGGTGCTGAGACGCGAGAAAATACTTACCACCGAAAAAGCGGTGACGATTATTCAGCAGATTGCCGAGGCGCTGGATTGCGCATGGAAAGAACAGAAACTGGTTCACCGCGACATCAAGCCAGACAACATCATGCTGACCAAAAACGGACGGGCCAAACTGGCGGACCTGGGACTTTCCCGCGTCGCCGGAGATGTCGAGGATGAAGACGAAGACGAAGTAATGGGCACTCCCCAGTATATCAGCCCGGAACATCTTACCGGTGCGCCGATGGATGTCCGCAGCGATATTTACAGCCTGGGCGCGACATTTTATCAATTTGTCACAGGCCGGTTCCCTTATGAAGGCAACTCCGCCACGGAAATCGCCAAAAAACACATCGAGGCCAATCTTGTCCCCCCGATCATAGTCAACCCGAAAGTTCCCGAAGCGGTCAGCCAGATCATCGTCAAGATGATGAAGAAGGACGTCGCCGAGCGCTATCAGGACGCCGAAGAACTGGTTGAGGATCTCCGGATGTTCCGGCGCGGCAAACTGCCGACTACTCTTTCCATGCCGAAAGTGTTCTCCACCAGGACCAGGGCGGTGTCCAAGAGCGCCGTGCTCAGTCTGCCGGGAACCGGTCCGCAGTCCGGCGCGGAAGTGCCGACCACCACGACCGGTTCGCTAAAACCATTATTTACGTCTACCACCACTACCTCCAGCGGCATGGTCTTCAGCGGACGCATGGATGATGAAATTCATGGCGCCCCCCGGAAAAAGGTGCTGCTCTGGACTGTTTTGACGATTACGGGAATTGTGGTGATCGCCGGTGCCGTTATCTGGATTTATGTGATTCCGATTCTGAAGAGTCCGGACAGCAAAAAAATCGTCACCCCGCCGCCGGTTGTTGTGAAGAATACTGCTCCCGTGCCGCCGCCGGTAAAAGTCAATAATGATGCCGAATACTGCGGCAAAATTGATGAAATGCTCCTGGCCTATACTAAAAATCCTGAAGACAAAGCAGGGTTTCTCGATAAAGCCGACAGTTTTATCGAGAAATATCCCCAGCCGGATACTGTCGTAAAGAAAGAAAAACTGAAAGACTTCCTCCGGGTATATGTTCCGCTCGACGAGAAAGCCAGAGTGCTGCCCGGTCGCCAGAAGCTCAGGGAGGCGCATCTCGCCGAAATTGATCTCCGCAAAAAAGCCGATGAGCGGTTACAGGCGGAAAAACGGCTGCAGGAAGAGCAGAGACGGAAACTTGAGCAGGCGGAAAAAGAAAGAAAGCGCAAGCTGGATGAAGAAAAACGCGCTCAGGAACAGCGCGTGGCGGAATATTTGAAATCGATCGGTAATAAACTGAACGGGATGACCGGAGTTTTTGTAAAATGTTGCGGTACCGCCGACGCCGCTGTTGCGGAAAAAACTTTTACGGAAGCAATTGCCGAGCCTTCCCGCGCTTCCGGACGCACTCAGAAAGAAAAAGATGCGGCCGGCAAACTGGCGGATTACAGCAAGAAACTGCTGGAGGCGCTTAATATCGGACGGCAAATGGATAATCTGCTTAAAAACAGCGGAACTGAACTGGAAGGCCTGCAGATTGAATATAAACGCGGCTCCCTTGGTCAAATCAAAAAGATCGAAAACGGTGTTCTCACCATAAAAATGATGCTCTCCGACGAGACTGAAGACGTCAAACTGTCCGATTTAAGAGAGTTCTATCTGACCAAACTAATCAACCGGGTTGAAAAAAAGAACAGCATCGTCAACGGATTTTTCTTCTATATGCTGTACAACGGCGAATATGACGGCGATCTGGAGAAGGCGGCCCCCGATGCGTTCTGGAAAGCTGAACTTCCTAAATTTGAACGTGCCTATTTCAAAGAGAAATTGAAAGGGGCGACCGAGGAACAGAAAAAAGAACTGCAGACCCGTTTCGGTACGCTTGAGTCTTTTAAAAAAGCATTGTCTGAAAAAGGCTGACGGGCCGGCCGTATGAAAATAATACACTTTTCCGATTCTCACGCAGGCGGCCCCGCCGAAGACTGGCTGGCATATCTGGACAAACGCTGGGTCGGCGTCTTCAATTACCGTTTCCGGCGCAGATTCCGCCATGATCAGGGCAAACTGCAAAAGGCCGTCGAATACATTCTTGATACACGCCCCGATGTTGCGGTATGCACCGGTGATTTGACTTCAACCGGACAGCCCGGTGAATTCGCCCAGATCAGAGAAGTTATGAAACCCCTGCGGACGTCCCGCATCCCCGTGATCTTTGTTCCCGGCAATCATGACTATTATGTGTATCGCGAAAATTGCGTCCGCGCCATGAAAGAGATGTGCCTTTTTATGAACAAAGGTGAATTCGGGTTTGATGATCTCCCGGTTGCCAGGGAGATCGCCGGGGTGCAGTTTATCATTGTCAACGAAAGCTGGCCTTCGAACCTCATCTCTTCATGCGGTTATCTCAAAAAAACTTCCAGCGATTTTGTTGAACGGTTATGCCGTGAAGAAAAAAAATGCCCGAGGATTATCGTCGGACACTATCCCCTGATTGAAGACCATCCGCTGCTCAGGGTCCGCCACCGGTTGTGGGGCCAGAAAAAAGTGCTGGAACTGCTCCTGGACAAACAGATTGATCTGTCGCTTTGCGGCCATGTTCATCTGCCTTACGAAAAAATCGACGAGACCGGCAGAGGCGAATACTGTGCAGGCTCTGTCACCAGGAACGGCTGTATGTCCGAAATCGATTACGACAAAGACCGCAACATTTTCTCCCTGAAAAAAATCGCACTGGCATAACCTGGATTATTATTCCGCAGCCGTTCCCCGATAAATTTTAAACCTGAAAAATGCAGTCGAGTCAGTTTGATGTTTTTTCGACTACAATTCCGGCAAAGTCCGGGACATTTCGCAGTGGAAGCCATAAGCCCGACAGACTGCCAGGCATAACGCATCCCCATTTGAGCTATTTCAATATCCTGCGCTTTAGGAGTCGTACAAAAATAACCTTTACATCTTCGCGATTCTCCCGGATGCCTTTGGGTTTGCCGGTTCGTTACATCCTGAATTCCCTAAAATTGTAACTACGCGTTGATATAAATATTGAAAATTAAGCGACAATCGCAAGATTGTCGCTTTATTTTTGCGCAATACATAGTTACATTATATATAATGTAACTATGGAGCTGATAAAATGTCAAGTCAAACACACCATCACAACAAAAAGACCGGCGTCACCTATGTGTATTCTGTCAAAAGTTACTGGGACAAGGAAAAGAAACGTCCAGCCAACAAGCAGGTCTGCCTGGGCAAACTGGACAAGGAAACCGGCGAGCTCATTCCTTCGAAACGCACCAATGGAATTGGCAAGCGTGCCGCGTCCGCTCCGGAAGTGACGGCGACTTCCCTGGTTGTCGGTCCGTATCTTCTGCTTGAAAAATTGACTGAGCAGACCGGCCTTGACTCAATGTTGAAGAAATGTTTTCCGGAACTTCATGACGCCATTATTAGTATGGTTTACTTCATTGTCCAGAAAGGACTTGCGCTGTCACACTGCGAACCGTGGAGCGCGGGGCATCTGCATCCATTTGGTGATATCATGCTCAGTCAGCGGATCAGCGAATTGCTGCCCCGCATTACAGAAGACGGGCGGCAGAAATTTTTGTCGCTATGGCTTTCCAAGCTGCTTGAAAACGATTATCTCTGCTATGACATTACTTCTGTGTCGTCATATTCAGCAAACAATGAATATGTCAAATACGGTTACAACCGCGATAAAGAACCGCTTCCTCAAATCAATCTGGCGATGCTGTTTGGCCAGAACAGCCGGCTTCCGGCCTACTATCGGCGCATGCCCGGCAACATTACCGACGTAGCTACATTGAAGACCACGATGCAGGCGCTGGACTTTCTCGGAAGCACAGCAATCCATTTCGTGCTGGATCGCGGCTTCTGCAGCGAAGACAACGTCGATGAACTGTTTAAGCGGAAACACAAGTTCACCATTGCCGTTCCTGCCGGACGCAAATGGGTTGAAAAGATCTTTGATCAGTATTATGAAAGTATTCAGTCACCAAATAACTATCTGCAGATTGACGACGACGAAGCATTGTATGTCAAAACCGTACTGCACAAATGGGGTAAAGACGGACGGCGTTCGTACTTGCACATCTACTTCAATGCCAGGCAGGCAGCCGAAGAGTTTGACCGCTTCACTCGCGAGTTGCTCAAATACAAAGACGAGCTGGCGACGGGCAAAAAAATCAAGGAACATGAAGAATACTACGATCGTTACTTTATCATAAAAGAGACTCCGAAACGCGGAATCAGAATATTGTTTAATGATGCGGAAATAGAGAAACATAGAAAACGTTATGCCGGTTTCTTCTGCATCCTCTCCAATGCCGTCAAACTGCCGCTGGAGGCATTGAATGTCTACCGCACCAAGGACGTCGTTGAAAATAGCTTTGACGACCTGAAAAACCAACTTGACATGAAAAGATTGCGGATACATACATCAGCGGCGATGGACGCCAGGATGTTCCTGCAGTTTCTGGCCCTGATCTACATCTGTCAAATCCGCAATGCCATCCAGAA
>JBAYIO010000086.1:0-26445 GCA_041665605.1 Victivallaceae bacterium
ATACAATACAAGAAATATAGTGCAAAAAATGACTTTGTCAAAAACAAAATTAAAGAAAAATGAAACTTTATTGAAAGTATTTCTTGAGAATTATAATCATCACCGCTCTACTGAGCCATTACCTGAATCCATCATTTTTTTAAATATTTTTGCTTTTTCAGTTTGATTTTTGTAAAAAATACGATATTTTAAACCTTGTTTTACGAGCGAGTGTAGCTCAGTGGTAGAGCCTCACGTTGCCAACGTGATTGTCGACGGTTCGAATCCGTTCACTCGCTCCATTTTTTTTGCCCTCATTCCTGATTTCTTTCCGGAAAATACCGATTTTGTCTTGCGGCTTGAATTAAACTGAATTAGCTTATCATTTGTTTTTTAATTAAACAATCTTATTTTAAGGATTCATATCAGATGGAACTGCTGGATATATTGAAGACACTCCAAATTGAAGAAACATACCTGTCTGCCATTGAACCGAACTGGGACAAATCGGAAGCTTCATTTCCGGCATCAGTACCGGAGTTCCTTGCACCGGCAGGATATCGTGAAAAATTTGAATGTACCGGACTCGATTCCGCGTTGCTGCCGGTTCTTGATGACATCTCCGCGAAGATAGTCAACAATCCGGAGTTGCTGCATCTGGCCTGGCATTGCCATCAGAGCCAGTTCATCTATCCCAATCCGTCTTTCGCCAAATGGCCGTGGTTTGAGAACATTCTCGGCGAAAACAGCACCGTCTTTTATCTGCTGGTATTGATTGCGGCATTACCGCTGACCATAAAGAAATATCAGGAGATGGGCATCCCTGAAGAATACGCAGGCGCAATCTGTTCCAGAGCCCGCGGATATTATGACACTTACAAGGCCGGCTATAACCGTCACGGCATAAACCCCAGACAGCTTTACTGGGCCAGGTTTTACACCGATGCGGTAATATTCCGGGTGGGCAGATTCGAATACTGGCCCAGGCCGCTTGAAGGCAAATACGCCTTTGAAGCTTATAAAAACAATAAGACCGGAAAAATCCTCGCGATCAGCACCAGGGAACTGGCCTGTAATCAGGAAGGCTACTGCCTCAACCACGACGAAGCTCCGTCCGCCGCCGCGTTTACCGGGAAATATGAAAAAACAGATGAATATGTGATTGGCACGCCGATAAATCCGGAAGGAACCGCCGCCGCGTTCAATATCAAACTTGATCTGAAAGAATGGACACAGGTACTCGGCAGCAATGACATTATGCTGGAACTGCATATCCCGGAAGGCGGCAGAATGACATTGGAAGTGTGCGGACAGTCATTTAAAGACGGATTGAAATTCTTTGATAAATACTTCCCGGATAAAAAAATCTCAGCATTCGGCTGCGCCTCGTGGATTTTTTATCCGCTGTACGAAAAAGTCATGCCGGAATCGAATCTGGCGGCTTTCATGCGGGAGCTTTATCTTATTCCGTGGACTTCCTGCGGCACTGACGGATTTTATTTTCTCTTCGGCAGGGATTATGACAAACAAGAAACTTATCCGCGCGACACCTCCGTCCGCCGGGCAATGCTTGATGAGCTGGAATCAGGCGGCAGCCTGCGTACCGGCGGGATGTTTTTCCTCGCCGAACATATCGATCTCTTCGGACAGAAACCATATCGCACTATGCTAAAAGCAGCAGACCTTAAAGCGCTGGCAGTTTGAGTTACTTACTGCAAACTGCCAGTATTCCACAACTAAAAATAAGCGCTAGATTCCCTGATCAATCATGGCGTCCGCTACTTTCTTGAATCCGGCGATATTGGCGCCGACAACATAGTTGCCGGAAGCGCCATATTCTTCGGCGGCTTCCATGCTGATTTGGTGAATGTTGATCATGATATTATGCAGCCGGGTGTCCACCTCTTCGGCGGACCAGTTCAGGCGCATGGCGTTCTGGCTCATTTCAAGACCGGAAGTAGCCACGCCGCCGGCGTTGGCAGCCTTGCCCGGGCCGAACAGGACTTTGTTTTCCAGGAAACAGTGCACCGCCTCAAGTGTGGACGGCATATTGGAGCCTTCGGAAACGCAGAAGCAGCCGTTTTTCACCAGCGCCTTTGCATCTTCACCATCAATTTCATTCTGTGTGGCGCTGGGTAAAGCTATATCAGCTTTAATCAGGCTCCACGGGCGGCGGCCTTCAACATATTTCGCATTTTTAAAGGCCTGCGCATATTCCCTGATTCTGCCGCGATGAACATTCTTCAACTCCATGAGATAGGCCAGCTTTTCACTGCAAATACCTTCCTCGTCAATGATTGTACCGTCTGAATCGGATACCGAGACGACTTTTCCACCGAGTTGAGTTACTTTCTGAATCGTGTATTGCGCGACATTGCCTGAACCTGAAACCAGCACGGTCTTGCCGTCGAAGCTTTCACCTCTGGTTTTCAGCATTTCAGCCGCAAAATAGGTATTGCCGTAACCGGTGGCTTCGGGTCTGATCAGACTGCCGCTCCAATTAAGGCTCTTACCGGTAAGTACGCTTTCATGCGCATTTACAATTTTCTTATACTGCCCGAACAAGTAGCCTATTTCTCTGCCGCCGACCCCGATATCGCCGGCAGGCACATCAGTATCCGGCCCGATATGGCGATATAGTTCGCGCATGAAATTCTGACAGAACCGCATGACTTCGACATCGGATTTACCCTTCGGATCGAAGTCGCTGCCGCCTTTGCCGCCGCCCATCGGCAGCGTGGTAAGACTGTTTTTGAAAATCTGCTCAAATCCGAGGAATTTAAGGATGCTGAGATTGACGGAGGGATGAAACCGCAAACCGCCTTTGTAGGGTCCGATTGCGCTGTTGAACTGTACGCGGTAACCATGATTTATCTGAATCTGGCCTTTATCATCAATCCACGGCACCTGGAATATGATCGTTCTTTCTGGAATCACAATCCGCTCCAGAATACGATGTTTTTCGTATTTCTTTTCGCATTCCAGGATACGGCTGAGCGAGTCGAAGACTTCAATAACGCTCTGCAGAAATTCTTTTTCCCACGGATGTTTTTGCTTCAGTTCGTCCAATACTTTTTGTGCATACTGATTCATTAAGCCCCCTTAATGTTTCACGGTTAAAAGCAAGTCCCTATATCCGGCAGATTATGCCAACAACATTAGATAATATGCTTCAGGAAACACATATTCCAATGAAGTTGAATTAATTTATTGAAAGATGTTTTGCGGCGATATCTACAGTCAGCCGCCAGGTCCACTTCAGCCCCTCCAGCAAAGGCAGCAGCGGATGAACGGAGTTTTTTTCGCAGTAATCAGGATTGTCCTGGTTCCATGCGCTGAAAGCGATTGCCATATCCTCGGCAAGTTTCAACTCAGAGAAATATGCCAGCATCTTTTCATTGGCTGACATCGCCACCTGACCCACAAATATGCCGTCAAGCGACACATTTGCAAAATTTTTGTCGCCATGACGCCATTTAAAGACCATTTCTCCCGCCTTGGCGTAAACAAAGATGAAAAGCGAGAGGATATCATCCTGGCTCAATTCTCCGGCCGGCTTATTTTCAGCATACTGTATGACCGCGGCGGCAATCCGCACGAAAAGCGCCTTTTCCGGTTCTGCCAGATCCTCGATCACAGTCACCGGGCCGGCAAGATAACCTTTCTCTCTGGCCGCGTTCACAAGCGCATAGGCGACGTCAATGAATTTTTCAGATTTTCCGCTCACGATTATTTCATCCTTAAAATAAAGATAGTTGAGGTTGACTGTCTGGAATCCTCCAATCAATCGGGGTGTATCCGGATTGAATCAGGGATTGATTTATTTTTGAAAACGGACGGCTGCCGAAAAAACCGCGATAAGCGGACAGCGGCGACGGATGCGCACCGGAAATGACCACATGCCGGCTGCTGTCAATCAGCGCCGCTTTCTTCTGTGCATGTCCGCCCCACAACACGAAAACAACTGGTTCGGCGCGGTTGTTCACCGCCCGGATGACCGCATCGGTAAATTTTTCCCATCCCCGGCCCTGATGCGAAGCGGCTTCATGCGCACGCACCGTAAGCACCGTGTTTAAAAGCAGAACGCCCTGACTGGCCCAATGTTCCAGGCAGCCGTTGTCTGAACAGGGTATTCCCAGGTCGGCATCAAGCTCTTTGAACATATTGCGCAGAGACGGCGGAAGCCTGACGCCGGGCATGACGGAAAAACAGAGTCCGTGCGCCTGTCCGTCATCATGATAAGGGTCCTGCCCGAGCAGCAGCACCTTGACTTTGGCATAAGGCGTAAGCCCGAACGCGGCAAAAATCTTCTCCTTCGGCGGAAATATCTGATGATCTTTCATTTCCTGAGCAAGAAACTCTTTAAGCGCGATAAAATAATCGCTGGAAAACTCGCCTTGCAGCAAAGTTTTCCAGTCTTCAGGCAATGACACCGTAATATCATCGGAACCGCTGTTTGCCGCGTCAGACACAGTTCAGGGAACCTCCGGCAAGAATAAGCCTGATGTCCTCTTCGGAAAGCTTGTGATTCAATTCCATTTCAAATTCGCCGCCGGAAGCGTTCTGAACAGTGGCTTTGATAGTTTTGCCGACTGCCAGTTGCTCCCTGACATTCTCAATCAGGATGGCGTCTTCTTCCTTGATCTTGTCATAGTCATCCTGATTGGCAAAAACCAGCGGCAGAATTCCGAAGTTGACGAGGTTTGCGGCATGAATGCGCTCAATGGCGAAAGCAATGACCGCCTTGATCCCCAGGAACATCGGACAGATGGCGGCATGTTCGCGGGACGAGCCCTGTCCGTAGCTGTCGCGCCCGACGATGACGCCATGCCGTCCGGCGTCGCGCACCGCGGCGGCGCGTTCGGCGAAGGTCGGCTTGCCGTCTTCATTGAAACATTCGAATACCACCTTGGAATAGGCGGGAATATTGCTGCGCAGTTTCAAGTGAATCCCGGCAGGCATGATATGGTCGGTAGTGATTTTATCGCCTACTTTGATTACAACTTCTCCCGTGATATCCTGCGGCAGTGCGGTGTTTTCCGGCGGACGGCCGATAGTCGGCTTGCGGATGATTTCGACTGAAGCATCCGCCGGCTGCGGCGGAATGATCATATTGTCATTAATCAGGAATTCCTTTACTTCGGCAATCTCCGGATATTTCATCCCGAGTTCACGCGGGTCGGTAAATACTCCGGTAAGCGCGGCGGCGGCGGCAACCTCCGGGCTGACCAGATAAGCCTGGTCGCCTTTGGTGCCGGTGCGTCCGGCGAAATTCCGGTTGAAAGTCCGCAGCGTGACGGTCGTGTCAGCCGGGCTCTGGCCCTGCCCGATACACGGGCCGCAGCCGCTCTCCAGGACTCTTGCCCCGGCAGCGATCAGATCGCCCAGCATGCCGTTGCGCGAAAGCATTTCCAGCACCTGGCGGCTGCCGGGCGCGATGGATAATGTTACTTTATCGTGGACATGACGGTCTTTCAGCATAGCGGCGACAATCGCCAGGTCCCTGACTGAACTGTTGGTGCAGGAGCCGATGATCACCTGCTCGACTTTGATTCCGTCCAGTTCCTTGACCCGCCTGATATTATCCGGGCTGGAAGGACACGCGGCCATCGGTTCAACGCCGGCCAGGTCCAGCTCGATCACCCGGTCGTATTCGGCATTGGCGTCAGCTTTGAGTTCAACCCATTTTCCGCCGCGTTTCTGAGCATCGAGGAATGCTTTAGTATTTTCATCTGACGGAAAAATCGAAGTAGTGACCCCGAGTTCCGCCCCCATGTTGGTGATGGTCGCGCGCTGCGGCACGGACAGGCTTTTCACGCCCGGCCCGAAATATTCAACGATACTGCCGACATTGCCTTTGGTGGTAAGAATTTCCAGCAGTTTCAGGATAACGTCCTTGGCGGAACACCACGGCGAGAGCGCGCCGGCAAGTTTGACCCCGATAACTTTCGGATAAGCCATCCGGAACGGAACCCCGGCCATGGCCTGCGCCACATCCAGCCCGCCCGCGCCGATCGCCATCATCCCGATGCCGCCGTTGGTCGGGGTGTGGGAATCAGACCCCAGCAGCGTCCTGCCCGGTTCACCGAAACGCTCCAGATGCACCTGGTGACAGATTCCGTTGCCGGGACGGGAAAAATAAACACCCTTGGCCGCGGCGACAGATTGCAGATAGAGGTGGTCGTTGCGGTTTTCAGGGCCGTTCTGCATCATGTTGTGATCAACATAGGATACGGAAATTTCGGTTTTGACTCTGGGAACTTTCATGGCTTCCAGTTCAAGATATGCCATAGTGCCGGTGGCGTCCTGCGTCAGGGTCTGATCTATCCGGATCGCGACGGGGCAGCCGGCAGTCTTTTCACCTGAAACAAAATGCTTATCAATAATTTTCTGTACAATCGTTCCTTTAGCCATTTTTATTCCTTTCAAATATAAACTGAATTATACTGCGTAAACTGTTCCTGATAATAAACGAACTGGTAAAATAATCCCGCGGAGCGAAAATCGCAAGAAGGATTCTGATTAAAATCAGTACTTGAGCCACCATTTTTTATCTTTGGCATAGCCGGGCTCATTCCAGTCCTTTTCCGCTATCACCTCTGACTTGCCCCATACTTCCAGATGATAGGCAACAATTCTGCGCTCTTTGATTTTGTCCAATTTGATTTTGACTTCGCGGTCACCAAAGCCCATCGCTGATTTCTTAGACGTTGACAGCGCATGAACGTTCTCAAGATTAATCGTAGGCCGCTTCAAGCTCTGAACTGCGGTCGTAATTCTGGCCTCATCGAAAGTATCCGAACCCGGCTTGGCCTCGGCTGGATAACTATAGCGAAAAATGTGGGAGTTGTTATACTCGTCACCGCCATCAGCGAGCACATAGAGGTAAAAATACGGAGCTTTTACCCGGTTGATGTCTCTGCCTTCCTCACTTTTGCGGTTGATAGTATATTCTATCTCGCAAACGGCGACAGGCGCGGTGGTTTGCTTGGCGCTGGTTTTAACAACCCCGGTTTTCGGCATATCAACTTTGACGAGGGTCAAGGTGTAATCTGCGGAATTATCTTCAAATGAATCGCCGCCGGTTATATCGGAATCAGAATATTCCATCAACTGGCTCAATGAAATTGTTCTTTTGGTGCCGTCCCGTTCAATGGTCATTACGCCTTTGCTGATGCTTACTATTTTTACTTTTGTCAGCGCCTGCTTTTCGCCGCTGCCGGATTTATAGAAAATAGTCGCCGCATCAAGCTTCATGCCGGCGGACAGCGCCAGAAAAACAACTAATCCACTTATTATGAAATGACGCATATACAGTCTCCATGTTTTACATTATTTAATATAATAACGGATATAAAGAATAGACTATTGTTAAGATAACTGAAAAAAAGTAAAAAAAAAGCGGAACCCGCAAAGAGTTCCGCAAAAATAACATCAACAAGGATGTCTTATTCAGTCGGCTTGGTCTTGGGCAGGCCGAAAACTTTGCCTTCCGGCAGACGGTTTTCCGCCTTGAGAACGTCAATGCGTTCAAAGCGTTTCATTACGTTTCTTTTCGTTCTGATCTTACCGCCGACTCTCAAACTGGGATGTTGTGACATTTCATTACCTCATATTATAATTTCAAAATATTTAATTACACAAATTAAGCCAAATAATATTATTCTGAATTTCTCATTTTCAAGGAATGATTACAAAAAAAAGGATATTTTTACCGTGATAATTTGTAAATTCCGCAAATTGCATGATTTTATTGCTTCAACCTAAAATCAGCAGGAAAGCAATACAATGCGCGGAACAGTGCGGATAATATCATCATTACTGCTGCTTATTGCAACCGGACTGCACGGCGCGGTCAGGGAAATCACGGTCATCCACACCACCGACACCCACGGGCGGATTTGCGGCAGCAGCAACGGCTGGCTGAAAGCCGCCCCGGCAATCCGTAAGGAAATTGCCTGGGCGGGCGGCGCCGGCAATTGTCTGGTCATCGACTGCGGCGATATCATGCAGGGAACTACGGAAAGCGCATTTTCGAGTGGCGCGATTATGATGAAAATCCTCAATGGACTCGCTTACGATGCATGGATTCCCGGCAATCACGACTTTGATTTCGGGTGCGATGCCCTTAAAGCGAATATCAGCAATTTCCGCGGCACAACCCTGGCCGCGAATGTCGAATCGGCAACCCTGGCAGGCATGATCAAACCATGGAAGATGTTTGAGAAGAACCACCTGAAAATCGCGGTTATCGGCATGACTTCACCCAATCTGCTGAATTATCTCTGGCGCCCGGATTCCGGCAGTCTGAAAGTTTCCGGCATTGACCGCGCGCTGGAAATGAATATTGCCGCGGTGCGGCAGGCCAGACCTGACATCATTGTGCTGGCCATTCATCACGGCATGTATTCCAAAGACACCACACTGTACGACCTGACCTTGAAATATCCTGAAATAGACCTGATTATCGGCGGACATACCCATCAGGAGGTGTCCGGCACGAAGATCGGCAGAAACTGCTGGTTCGCCCAGGCCGGACATGCCGCCTGGAGCTTCGGCAAAATCAATATAGCGTGGGATACCGGCGCGAAAAAGATCATCCGGATGTCTTCCGTGCTGATTCCGGTCAAGCTCGACGCGCCGGACGACGATGCGCTGCATCAGGCCGTTGATGAAGATCTGCGCGCGGCGTCCAACTGCTACTCCGCGGCGATCCCGGGCAACCCTGAACGCATCATAGAGATGACCGGCAGACTCGCCGGCGATCCCGGTGCAGTCATTGCCGGGGCAATGGCGGAATCATCCGGCGCCGGAATCGCGCTGTACACGCACAGCAGATGGCCGATAAAACCGGAACTCGGACTAACCGGCAAAACAATCTTCTACTTGATGCCGTATGAAGATACGGTCTGCACTTTAACCCTCAATGCGGAAGAATTCAAGACTGTGCTGCATGAGCAGTTGACGCAATTGAAAAAGTACAGGTCGTCGCCGTCACTGTACGGAATCTCGATCGAAACCGATCCCAGAACCGGAGAAGTCGGAAAACTGCTCCTGCCGGACGGCGCTCAATGGCAGAGAGCGGACAAGAAAATCAAGGTGGCATTCAGCAGTTTCCCCCTGGCCGGCGGTGGCGGCATCTTTCCGCAACTCAGGGAATTCGCGGCGGACAGTAAAAATCTCCCGGAAAATACCGGCGTGCTTGTAAGAGATTGCGTAAGAAAGTATATTGAAAAGATTGTAGCGACAGAAAATGTAACAGAACAGGGCATAACCTCGAAGCAATGATGAACAATCAGCTATTTAACATCTCGCGGCTGCTGACTGAAGCCGCCGGCAAATACGAAGACCGGGAAGCGCTGTTCGCGCCGCGCGGCAGAGGAAATGACGGCAATTTCCAGTATTCCGTGCTGACCTTCCGGCAACTGGAGAACCTGGTCAACGCCTACGCGCTGGCATTCAGCCGCCGCGGCATTGTCAGGAACACCCGCGTCCTGATGCTGCTCAAACCGGGGCTGGAATTCGCCGCCGCCGTCTTTGCCGTTTACAAAACCGGAGCGGTGCCGGTGCTGATCGATCCGGGCATGGGCACGAAAAACCTGCTCGGCTGTATCCGCCAGACTTTGCCGGAAGCGGTCATTGCCATTTCTCCCGCGCACTGGGTGCGGCTGCTGTTCCGCAAACATTTTCCCTGCGCCAAAATATTCTTTTCGCTCGGCAAATTTCCGCCGCCGGGGTGTGAGAGGCTTGAAGACGTCGTTTCCATTGAAACAATCAGACATGGCTTGAAATTCGATTTCGAAACGGCGAATACGACGCTCGACGATACCGCCGCCATTGTTTTCACCACCGGCAGCACCGGGCCGCCGAAAGGCGTGGTCTATACCCACCGCACCTTCAAAACCCAGGTGGAGCTGATCCGTGAAGTTTACGGCGCCGGGCCGGATTATATTGATATGTCCGCGTTTCCGCTGTTCGCGCTGTTCGCGGTGATTCTCGGCATGCCGTCGGTGATTCCGCAAATGGACTTCACCCGCCCGGCCAGGGTCAATCCGGAAAACATCATCCGGCCGGTTCTGGATAAGAAAATCAGCTTCTCGTTCGGCTCCCCTGCCCTGTGGCGGACCGTCAGCCAATACTGCATTGCCAACAATATTAGACTGCCGTCATTGAAGAAAGTGCTGATGGCCGGCGCGCCGGTGACCGCTGAGCTGCACCGGGCGGTCAAACAGATCATTGCAGCAGACGGCGAAATCATGGTGCCGTACGGCGCCACCGAAGCGCTGCCGGTCGCCAATTTCACCGGCGGCGAAATGCTCGCTGAAACCGCCGTCCTCACCGCGCGGGGCAAAGGCTACTGCGTCGGCTACCCCAACCCCGGCATTGATATCCGGGTCATCACTCCGGCGGAAGGCGAAATCAAATCATGGAGCGATCAGTTCGTCCTGCCGCCGGCCGAAATAGGCGAAATCGTCGTCCGCGGTGATGTCGTCAAAAAGGAATATTTCAACAATCCGCGGCATAACCTGATGTCAACGATTACAGATGCCGGCGGAGTCCGCTGGCATCGCATGGGCGACATGGGGTATTTCGACGCCAAAGGCCGGCTGTGGTTCTGCGGCAGAAAGAATCACCGCGTCATCACTCCTGAACGTACCTATTATTCCGTATGCTCCGAAGCCATTTTCAACCAGCATCCGGACGTCAGCCGCACTGCGCTGACTGGAGTGAACAGCCGCCCGGTGCTCTTTATCGAGCCACGTCCCGGCAAGTTTCCTGAAAATCAAGCCGCCCGGACCAGATTCATCAGCGAACTGAAAGAACTCGGCCAGGCCTATCCGTTCACGTCCGGCATTCAAACGTTCCTCTTTCACCGCTCATTCCCGGTGGATATCCGCCATAACGCCAAAATCTTCCGGGAAAAATTGGCCATATTGGCCGCAAAGACACTGAAATCTTGATGCTTAGGATAGCTTTGTTCTTCTTTCTTTATATAATTCCTCAAGTTCTTTATCGGTCTTGATGTAATATTCCCTAATTGTATCGATCGTATTTCCATCATTATCTTTAAGCCCGGTATTAGCTCCTAAAGAGATAAGATATTGTGTGAGCTTTTTGTGTCCACGCATAGCACTATAGAAAATTGGAGTTCTTCCTTCGTCATCGATTTGTTCCATATCCGCCCCATTACCTAAGAGGAGTTTCACCATTTCAAACCTGTTCCATGCGCATGCCGCATGCAATGTGAATTTCCTGTTTATATCAGCGCCATGCTTTAGTAAATATTTTACTAGATTAATACGCCCTTCGGGATTTGTAAAGTCAGTAACTGCTTGGTAAAGTGGAGTTGCATGACCATCATCAATATTTACGTCCGCACCGTTTCTAACTAGTAGTTTAACAATCTGCAAATCGCCTTCCTGGCAGGCCCACAATAAGGGAGTAGATCCAAGTTCAGAATCTTCTTTTAGTCGCGCATTGACATCAAAACCAATATCTATAAAATATTTTACCAAACTTGCACATTTTTTATATGCAGCCATGTGAAGTAAAGTAAAATTATTTTCAGGAATGGTATCTTTAAAATTGATATTACTCATTCTAAAGAACATTTTTACTGTCTCACTATCGCCAAATAACAATGAAGCTTCAATAGGATTGTATCCATTCTTATATTCTCGAATTAATGGAGAAGCGCCTTTTGATAAAAGATATTTAATAGTTTCTTTACATCTGGACCAACAAGCATAATGTAACGGAGTTAGCCCATTTTTGTCTTGGACATTTATGTTAACTCCTCGCATTAATTGCTTTTGCAGTTCTGTTAAATTTCCATCTCGTGCAGCAATATGTATTTTTCTCATAAAATATCTCCTACATCTTTTTTCTGAAATATCTCATTTTTCTCATACATAAAATACAGCCGGTCGCGCCCATAACGGCAATCAGCGGCAGAGCGGGCAGATGATAGCGGGGAACAGTTATCGGGCCCGGCAGCAGCATATAATATTCCACGAACGCCAGAAAGAAGAATATCAGAAATATCTTTTTTTCAAACAACCATACGCCCAACTGGACGAGGCATCCGAGGTAGCAGCACAATACGACCAGCAAGGCCGGAATCAGCAATGCCGGCAGCCATAACTTGCCGGCAAAATAATGATTCACCGCGGCAAATATGCCGAACCGGTGCATTACATCCAGCGTTCCCCGGTCGCTCTGCGTGAATCCGAGCAATTCAAAAAAAGTCGGCGCATCCGGCAGCATCACCTGCGGGTTAAAATGCAGCCGCAGATAGGTGAACGGATGCTGCATGATCAATGCCTTCAGTTTTTTCAGGCGGTAGTCAACTCTGCTTTTTTCGTCAGGATATTTTGCGGTGTCGGCAAATTCCTGTTCCTGCTCCTTCAGGATGCACTGTTTCTCCGCTTCGTATGAAGTGCCCTTTACAGCGGAAATGAGCATGGCTCCGTTCTGGTGATACATGGAGCCGGTGTTTACATCAACACACAGCCCGGCTCCGGCGTAACTGTTGCGCAGCATCCACGGAAAGACAATCGCCCAGAAAATCGCCGTACAAGCCAGCGCGGTTATAATCTTTTTCTTAAAATTTACCCCGGGAATGATCAGAATCAGGAATGCCGCCGGAATATACCACAAGACGCTGATCGGGCGGATCAGCACCGACAGCGCCGCCAGAATCACTCCGGGATAACACCAGCGCAAATCCCTGCGCACATAGAACAGGCTGAAAAAGTAAAGCTGCCATGCAATGAAAAAGGTGAAAAAAGAATCTGTAAGATACATCGGGCTCATCGCGATGCCGGTAATATTCAACGCCACAAACCCGGCGGCAATCATTCCGGCAAGATGTCCGCCGAACAGCTTTCCGGTCAGATACACCGGAACGCAAATCAGCGCGCCGACCAGACACATCGACAGCACCGGAATCACATAGTTTTCTCCGAAAAGATAGAAAAATGCCGCCAGAAACAGCGGGAAACCGGGCGGCCTGCTGACATCCGATATTTTCGTACCCGGTCCAGCATAGAACCCCCCGTCTTCCGCCAGCGCCAGCGCCGGCTGAATATAACCTGCCGAATCCGGGCGGCAGAAATGTCCGGGTGCTTTATCCAGCCCCGGCACGGCAACGGCAATCCGGATAATCAGCGCCGCCAGTACCAGAACCGCGACCGCAATAAACTGGCGGCCGGTAACGGTTTGTTTAATTTTCTTGAAAAATGAATCTATATCCATAAAAATATTTACTCTATAAGCTTATTCCAAGAATATGGACTTCAATATGATTTTTTTCAATAAGAATAATTCCAAATCCTTCAAAATCATCATTTCCGCTCACTCCGACCGGGTACCGGCATTCCGGAAGGTTTAAAGACATCTTGTGCGGGAGTATTATTGAATTTTCCAGAGTATGCTTCCGTTTTACCATTCCCATTATTCACAGTATTCCAAAAATTCCACATTTAAATTCCATATGCTGGAATATTAAATGATTAATTAAACATTTTGTTTGCAGTTGATTCCATAAGATATATGTTTTTAAGTCATTTAAGCTGAAACTGTCAATATGAAAGGAGTCAGAGATGATCAAAAGGACCATTCTAATGGGTGCGCTGCTGACGGCGGCGGGCGTATTGTGTGCCGATGTTAAACTGCCGGCAATCTTTAACAGTGACATGGTAATTCAGCGGGAAACCGCGGCTCCGGTCTGGGGCTGGGCCGATCCGGAAGAGAAAGTGACCGTATCCGGTTCCTGGGGCGAAAAAGCCGATACCGTGGCCGGCAAAGACGGCAAGTGGCAGGTTAAGCTTGATACGCCCAAAGCAGGCGGACCGTTCATCATTACTGTTCAGGGCAAAAATAAAATCGAATTGAATAATGTGCTGTCAGGCGATGTGTGGATCTGTTCCGGGCAGTCTAATATGCAGATGCCGGTGACACTGTGGAGTCGCGATGCCTCGCTTTACGAAAAGGAAGTAAACAATGCCAATTACCCGGAAATCCGCCTTTTCACCGTCAAGCCTGTTCCCTCGCAGACCCCGTTGAAAGACACCGCCGGCAAATGGACACCATGCAGCCCGGCAACCGTCGGCAGTTTTTCCGCCGCCGGTTATTACTTCGGCCGCAAGCTTTATCAGGAATTGAAGATCCCGGTCGGCCTGATCAACACCTCCTGGGGCGGCACCTGCATCGAAGCCTGGACCCCGCTGGATAAACAGCTCGCCGATCCAGTCGTTAAAAACATGAAAGACAATTACGACAAAAACGCGGCGACCTACACCCCGGAAGGCGCAAAGAAAAAGTTTGAAGACGAAAAAGTCGCCTGGCAGAAAAAAGTTGACGAATGGAAAGCCGCCGGCAGCAAAGGCACGCAACCCAATGCGCCGCGTCTGAACCCGCATCCGCAGCAGCACCAGAATTATCCCGGCAATCTCTACAACGGCATGATCGTTCCTATAGTTCCGTTTGCCGCCAAAGGCGCAATCTGGTATCAGGGCGAGTCCAACGCCGGCCAGGCGAACAATTACCGGACACAGATGGAACGGATGATTAACTGCTGGCGCAACGCCTGGGATAACAATGATTTAGCCTTTTATTTTGTCCAGTTGCCGAACTTTATGAAACCCTGGACCGCACCGGTGGAAGACGGTGGCTGGCCGGTACTGCGCGAAGCCTTCATGAAGACGGCGATGGAAGTGCCGAATACCGGCATGGCGATCACGATTGACATCGGCGAAGAAAGCGATATTCATCCGAAGAACAAGCAGGATGTCGGCGACCGCCTGGCCCGCGTCGCCCTGTATAAGACATATGGACAAAAGGATACGGTCTGGACCGGGCCGATTGCCAAGTCCTGCAAATTTGATGATGAAAAGGCAATTGTCCGTTTTGAAAACGGCGGTTCTCCGCTGGCCGTCAAAGGCGAAAAACTGCAAGGCTTCGCACTGGTTAACGAAGACGGCATGACGCTCAAGGCCGATGCGAAAATAACCGGCGGGGATACCGTCGAAGTAACCGCGCCTGAAGTAAAGAAAGCGGTGATGGTTTATTACGCCTGGGCCAACAACCCGACCGGCGTCAACTTGATCAATAAGGCCGGACTGCCGGCTTCGCCGTTCCGGTTCGGCACAATGCCGAAGATCAATCTTATGGCAAAGCTGCTGCCTGCGGAGACAAAAGATTACAAAGTGGTGTACAGTTTTGATCCGACCAATGCCAAACTGACCGACAACAGCACCAAATTCGTATATACGGAAGATAACTCCGCCGGGATCACCGGCAAATTCAAAAAAGTAGCTTATTTCATGGCGCTGCAAACCAGTGACGGCAAGTTGTCCTATGCTTTCGTGAGCATGGACCCGTTCACTGATGACGTCAAGAAAATCGGCGTGCCGGTAAAATCTGCCGGGCAGATGTTCCAGCAGATGGTGACCGGCATGACGGTGAAATCGAATGTTGACGGGGTCAAGACCGGCGACTATCCCGAAGGCGGCAATATCGAATTCTGGGATTGCAATTATGGCGGCGTCAACAGCGCCAAGGTCCCGGGAGCTTCCGATGCCGCTTTCGATTTCGGCGACCAGTGCGACACCAGCCGTTCACCCGGTTACGGCTGCATGCAGATCCACAACTGGAAAGAAAAGCAGTCAGTGATCTGTTTCAACAACTTCAGCGGCGGCAGAAGTGCCGATGTCGGTATCGGCAACTGGGCCGGCGGAAAGACTTTGGACTGGACTTTCTCCGGCAGCGCGAAGAACTACATGCGCGGCGAGTTTAAAATCCTGGTTCAGGAATAATCATATTTACGCCCCGGACGGACAGCCGTCCGGGGAATTCATGCAAGTTAATTTATCCCGGCTTACCGGGCTGCCCAGAGCAGGCCGCGAAACGCAATTTCTTCTGCTTCCGGACAGTTGATAAAATCCGCCGCAACGTGTCCCAGCGAACTGTAAAAGACGCGGCCTTTGCCATATTGCCTTTTCCAGACTACCGGCATGACAGTTCCGTCAATCCATTCAGCGTGTTCGCCGGAGAAAGTGGTGGTCGCCAGCACCTTGTTGCCCGGATCAGTGTGCATGTAGTATTGTTCTGATCGTATTTTGAAATCCTTTATCCCGCGAGTTATTGGATCGTCATGATCGATGATGTTTACTTCATATTCGATGATATTGCCGGGATGCGCCACCCACTGTCCGCCGGTCATCCACTGGTATTCGGTATGCTCGCGAAAGGCGTCGCACATCCCGCCGTGCCAGCCGCCGATCCCGGTGCCGTTCCTGACTGCGTCCAGCAGACCGTCCGCCTGCTCTTGGGTGATTTTCGACATCGTCCAGACCGGAATAATCAGGTCGTATGACGCCATTTTTACTTTGTCGGCCAGCGGCTCCAGCGAATTGCTGATCTCCACTTCAAAACCATGTTCCGCAAGCAGTTTGCCGAATAACTTCGCGGTCTGCTCCGGTTCATGACCGTCCCAGCCGCCCCATGTCATAAAAACTTTTTTGTTCATAATCTCTTTATCTTTCCATTGGTAAATTCAGTTGAGAAAAATTTTGCCGTGTTTCAGGCCGACCGGCAATGGCTCGGGCCGCAGGCAACCGCTTCTGAGCACGATATGTGTTCCTGCCGCGGAGGCTTCCTCCAGCGCGCACATTACATCCAAAACATGAAATGCCAGCTCCCCGGAACAGCGGCACGGAATCTGCCGGCGGATGGACTCCGCCATGTCGGCCAGACCGATACTGCGCATATTTTCAAGATAACCGAATGCGGGGGGCACTTCTTCCCAGTCCTGCATACCGGGCTGAAAAATTGAGATTTTACCGCCGAAACCGTTGGGGTCGGGAACGCGCAGACTGCCTTCAGAACCGTGAATTTCGATATTGTGGTTGGTGTGCCTCCAGACGTCAAAGCTGGTAACCAGGGTAATTACCGCGCCGGAGACAAATTCCAGCAACCCGGCAACATGGGTATTGACTTCGACTTTCAAACGCTGCCCTTTGGCTTTTTCAGAAGTGGCAAGTCTTGTTTTAAAGCCTTTAGTATTGATGGCGGCGACTTTTTTGACCGGTCCCAGCATATTAACCAGCGCGGTAATATAATACGGCCCCATATCGAACAGCGGACCGCCGCCTTTCAGGTAATAAAATGCCGGAGCCGGATGCCAGGACTCATGGCCGCGGCACATCATGAAGGCAGTGCCGGAAAGCGGCGCGCCGATAGCGCCGTCGTCAATCAGCTTGCGGCAGGTCTGATGGCTGCCGCCGAGGAAAGTATCCGGAGCACAGCCGGTATGAAGTTGTTTTTTCGCCGCCAGCCGCAGGACTTCCCTGCCTGATTCCCGGTCCAGCCCGAACGGCTTTTCGCAGTAGGCATGCTTCCCTGCTTTTAACGCGAGCAGATTGATTGCAGCATGCGCCTGCGGCGTGGTCAGATTCAGCACGACCTCAATTGACTTATCCGCCAGCAGTTCTTCGACGGTCAGTATTTTCAGACCGTAAATTACCGCTTTGGCTTCCGCCGCCTGCCGCCATTGATCGGCACAGGCCACAATCTCCAGATTTTTGAACGTCTGTGACGCTTTGAAATAAGCATCGCTGATATTACCGCAGCCGATAACCCCGACTTTTACTTTTTTCGCCATTTCCGCAGCCTTGTTTATTGAATTCATGTCAACAGCATTATATACTATTTAATAAATATAATATTTTATATTGAATACAACAATGGACTGCATATTTATTAATATGGATTATTTAATCAAAACTGCTCATATAAAAATGTTTTAACCGGAGGCACCATGTATTTGAACAAACACATTGCCGGAATAAAGCGCAGTTTCAATACCGCGCCGCAAATTGCTTCAGTCGGATGGCTCCGTCATAAAACCAACCGGATCAAAAGGGTTTTCAACTCATATAATTTTTCATTAATTCTCAACGGATGCGGCAATTATCGCTATCAGGGCAAATTGTACGAAGTGAACGCCCCCTGCGTACTGACCCAGTGGCCCGGCGAAATGATGGATTACGGTCCGGAAACAGCGTGGGAGGAATTCTACATGATCTATCCGGAATCCGCCGGCGCCGCGCTCCGGGAAAGAAAACTGTTCAAAGACGGCATGTTCATGTGGAACATCAGCGAAACCCGGCATATACCGGAAGCGGTGGAAACGGCCAAACTGCTGATGATGCAGCCGGACCATCCCGGCAATGCCGACCGCATCGACCACCTTTGTGAATGGATGGTGCTGGAAAGCCTGATTGAAAGAACCGGATTGCACGCCGGCAAATACGAACAGCAGATCCATGAGACTGCAATGCGGATCACGCTGCATCCGGAACAGTATTACGATTTTGATGCGATTGCGGACGAAATGAACATTTCGCCAGCCACTTTCCGCCGCTACTGGCTGATGTATGTTCAACTGCCTCCGGGGGAATATCTGATTGACCGCAGAATCAGAAAAGCAAGGCGTCTGCTCACGGAAACAACGATCAGCATCGGCGAAATTGCCGTTCAATCCGGATTCAATGACCAGTTGTATTTTTCCCGCCGCTTCCGCCTGGAAACCGGCCTGACGGCCTCCGCCTACCGCCAGGCCAACAGCGCGCTGCTCTTTAATTCACTGAAAACCGGTACACGGCAGCGTCTTCCGGCAAAATCATAGTTATTGATGCCGGCCGGTTAATTTGCATTCGACAATTTTTATAAATTAGCATTTCGGAATCAGTGATAAAATTTGACTGGACATGCTTGCCGGTGTATTCATAAATAACGGAGTCTCCTTGTCGGACAGCGCGACTCGCTTTTTGAAGTTTCCCAGGTTCGACGGGTATTGAACTATTAAAATAGAAATTTAAAATTATGAAAATCAATTTAAACGGTCAATGGCTGCTTAGCGGGAAATTAGAACAGGGCACTGCCAAAGTAGTGAATATATCTGCAACGGTGCCGGGGAATATTGAAAAAGATTTGTTCGCTAACGGCATTATTGCAGACCCTTATATTAAAATGAATGCCAAAACACTCAGGGACTATGAATTTTTCGAGTGGGAGTATTCGCGCACTTTCGAATATGACGGAGAAAATCGTAAAGTTGAACTGTTTTTTGAAGGCTTGGACTGCTATGCGACAGTCTATTTGAACGGCATGGATATCGGAAGCTGTCAAAACGCCCTTATCACGCAAAAATTCGAGGTGACCAATGCGCTGAAAAAAGGCGTGAACCGGTTGTCCGTAAAAATTCACAGCGCCAACAATATGTTCCGCAATTATGAACTGGATGCGATCTCATTCAGCGCATACCCGTTTAATTATGAATCATTAAGGGTCCGCAAGCCGGCCCACGCCTGGGGCTGGGATATTGCGCCGCGCATGGCGCTTGGCGGCATCTTCAGGCCGGTTTATTTGCAGGAAACGCCGCCAGTATATTTCAGGGAAACATCGCTGCATCTGACGCAGCTTAAAGCCAATGCGGCGGCGATGATGTTTAATTATCATTTTGTTACGGATCAACCGGTCATTAAAGATCTGGCGGTTAAAGTTTCCGGCATCTGCGGCAACTCCGGATTCAGTGCGCAAATGCCGGCATGGTCAACTGCCGGTGTTATAAAATTCGATATACCCGGCCCGGAGTTATGGTGGCCGCGCGGTTACGGCAAAGCCAATTTGTACGATGTCACCGTGGAACTTCTGCAAGGCGGAACGGCAGTCGCTGAACATAAATTCACTACCGGCATCCGGAAAATAACGTTGAAGGCGAACGAGGTATGGACCGAAGGGGAACAACCTGATTTCCAGTTTTACGTCAATTCCATGCCGATTAATATTCACGGCTGCAACCATGTGCCGGCCGATGCTTTGCACGCCAACGATGTTGAGCGGCTGCCCCGGATTATCGGGCTGGCGGCGGATTTAAATTGCAATATGCTGAGATTGTGGGGCGGCGGAATCTATGAATCGCCAGTCTTTTATGATTTATGCGATCAAAATGGCATCCTGATCTGGCATGATTTCATGATGGGCTGTGCGGTTTATCCGCAGGATGATGAATTTTTAAGCGTTATAAAGGAAGAGGCGACCCAGATTGTCAAGCGCCTGCGGCATCACCCCTCGATTGCGCTGTGGGCCGGGGATAATGAGTGCGACTGCGTGCCATTCTGGTCTTTAAGTTTTGACCCGAATCGCAACCGGATCACCCGCGAAATATTGCCGCGGGTGATTCTGCGCCATGATCCGACGCGGGAATTTTTGCCGAGTTCGCCGTGGTATTCGCCTGAAGCGGTGGCCGAAGGCAAAAAAATTGACGAAAGGTTTGATCCGACGTTTCTGGCGCCGGAACAACACTTATGGGGGCCCCGCGATTACTTTAAAAGTGACTTTTACCGCAATACCAGAGCCTCATTCACCAGTGAGATCGGCTACCATGGCTGCCCTGGCGTCAGTTCGATAAAAAAGTTTATTTCCGGCGATAAAATCTGGCCGTACAGCAATAATGACGAATGGGATTTTCACGCCAGCAATCCATTTCACGGCGATAATGACGGCTTGAATTACCGGACTTATTTAATGGCCGATCAGATTAAAGAGATGTTCGGCGGAATTCCTGACAATCTTGAAGATTATGCCCTGGCAAGTCAGATCTGCCAGGCGGAGGCTAAAAAGTTTTTCATTGAACTGGTACGCTCAAAACCGAAAATGTCGGGTCTCCTGTGGTGGAACCTGATCGACTGCTGGCCTCAGTTCTCTGACGCGGTGGTGGATTATTACTTTTGCAAAAAACTTGCTTACCATTATATCAGAAGAGTGCAGCAGGATGTGGTCGTAATGGTTGGCGATGCTGAAAGCTGGCACCAGAACGTGATTGTTGCAAATGGTTCCGCCCGGGCGCTGACCGGCCATTACAAAATATGGGACAGCGGCAGTAATGAGATTTTCAGTGAAAAAGATTTTACCGTCGGGTGTAACGGGAAAATTACGGCAGACAGAGTAAAAGTCTGCACCACCGCAAAACGTTTATTGCTGATATCCTGGCAGTTGAGCAATGGTAAAACCGGGGTCAATCATGCGGTTTGCGGCAATCCGCAGTTTGATCTGGAGGTATTCCGCAAGGACTGGCTGCCCAAAATCGCCGGGCTCGACAATGCTTTCAGCGCTGAAAATACAGGGAAATAAAAGGCTGGATGGCTACCCCGCAAGGATTTGAACCTCGACTAAATGGACCAAAACCACTTGTGCTACCATTACACCACGGGGTAAAATCCGGGGATCGGTAAACAACTCCCGGAACTGGGTATAAAAGTTAATCCATTTTCGAAAAAATTCCATTCATAAATCAAATTTATAAGCGAAATTATCAAGAAAAGCACTATATTACAAATTCAGAATTCAGTGGACAGGAGTCAGAATTCAGAATAAAGACAGTTGAAGCGTGAAGACTGGAGCCAGGCGACAAGCTCAGTTGGAATGGATATAAAAGGCAAAAAACATTGAAGAATTAAGCCTGCGGCAAAACGGCAGTAAATACGGAGACGCAATGCATCCTATATTTTTGGAAATCGGTTCGCTGTCCATCAGATGGTACGGCATCATGGCCGCGCTGGGCTTTCTGGCGGCGGTTTTTCTTGTCAGCTATAACCGGAAAATTGCCGGAATGAGCCGCGACCAGGCGACGACGCTGGTGTTCATCGGGGTATTTGCCGGCATCATCGGGGCGCGGATCGCTT
Organism: Victivallaceae bacterium; assembly: GCA_041665605.1. Classification (GTDB taxonomy): domain Bacteria; phylum Verrucomicrobiota; class Lentisphaeria; order Victivallales; family Victivallaceae; genus CAIPAT01. Next base: position 21,729 of record JBAYIO010000086.1, read on the forward strand.
ATGTCATCCAGTTCTGGGAAGCCCAGAAATACAACGAAAATCTGCTGGAGATATTCCGCATCGACCGCGGCGGGCTGGTTTTTTACGGCGGCTTTTTCCTCGCGGCGCTGTGCATCATTTTGTACTGCCGTAAAAACAAGTTTGACGTGCTGCGGGTGCTGGATGTTGTCGCCCCCGCCCTGGCGCTGGGACACATGTTCGGGCGCATCGGCTGTTTCCTGAACGGCTGCTGCTTCGGCAAACCGACCGAGTGCTTCCTGGGCGTGATCTATCCGGCAGGCAGCCCGCCGGACCACATGCACCCCGGCCTGCCGCTGCATCCGGTGCAGTTGTATGAAGCATCCGCCAACCTGATCCTGTTCGCTGTCATGTTCTATCTGGTAAGGAATACCAGACGCGGCATCACGACCGCCTCTTATCTGATCGCCTACGGCATGCTCCGTTTCATGGACGAATTTTTCCGCGGCGACCACACCGACGCGATAGCCGGATATTTCACCAGGGCGCAGGCCATCGGAATGCTCCTGATTCCGGCAGGCATCATTCTCCTCATCTATTTCATACGCTATGACAAAAAAAATAATAAAACTGCACGTTGAGCCGGAGCACGCCGGCAAGCGGCTTGACCTGCTGCTGGCGGCGATGCTGCCGGACTGTTCGCGCTCGTATCTGCAGAAGCTGATTAAAAACGGCGCGGTGCGCTGCGGCGACGCCGTCTGCACCGCCCAGCGTTCTCCGGTAAAAAGCGGCGTCAGAATCATCATCGAAATCGAGGAGGCCGAATCCAGTGTGCCGGTCGGCGAGAATATAGACCTGCCGGTGCTGTATGAGGACGCTTCGCTGCTGGTGATCAACAAACCGCCGGGCATGGTGGTGCATCCGGGGGCGGGCAACCATACCGGCACCGTGGTCAACGCCCTGCTGGGCCGCAATCCGGAACTGGCGGATGAATTGTCCATGGATGAGTCGCGGCCGGGGATCGTGCACCGGCTGGACAAAGACACGTCCGGCTGTCTGGTGATTGCGAAAACCCCGCAGGCCCAGTTCAAGTTGTCGCGCTCTTTTGCCGAGCGGGAAGTCGCCAAAACCTACGCCGCGCTGGTCCGGGGCATTCCCGTCAAGAAAACGGAGAAGATTGTCACGCTGATCGGGCGGCATCATGTCAACCGGCAGAAAATGGCCGTCACCGAACGCAACGGACGGGAAGCCGTGACGGTTTACGAGGTGCTTAAATGCGGTAAGATTGAAGGCGTCCAGGTCAGCATGTTAAGCGTAAAGATTCTCACCGGCAGAACGCACCAGATCCGGGTGCATATGGCGTATAAAGGACATCCGGTGCTGGGCGATACCGTGTACGGCGGCGTCCAGAAACTGAAAGTCCCGAGGCAGATGCTGCATGCCTGGAAATTGTCTTTCCCGCACCCTGAAACCGGCAGAATGATCTCCTTCGAAGCCCCCCTGCCCGATGACTTTATCGGCTTCATGGATTCAATCACCTGACACATCTTGCCGGAAATCGTCATGAATTAATTTTTCAATTTGAATTTGCCTGACTCTGAAGTAACTTTTCATTATGGACAACATATTTCCAAAAACAGTCAGCCATGTGGCGATAATATCCCCGGCAGGCCCCGCCGACAGGGCGCGGATCGAAGCCGGAGTTGCGCTTCTGCACAGTTGGGGGCTGCGGGTCACTGTCATGCCGCATGTCTTCAGCGGGACGCGGGAAGGCTATCTTTCCGCCTCCGCCGCCGAACGTCTGGCCGATCTTCACGCCTGCTGGCATGACACAAGCATTGATCTGGTGATCTGCGCCAGAGGCGGGTTCGGCTCGGCGCATCTGCTGCCGGAAATTGACTGGAAACTGCTGCGTTCACGTCCGCTCCCGCTGATCGGTTACAGCGACATCACCGCGCTGCACCTGGCGATGCTGAAAATGGATGCCGGAATACCGGTTGCCGCGCCGATGGCGGCGAAAATGCATGAAGCATTCATTGAAAACCCGTTCGCGCAATACACCGCGGATTACTGCCGCGCGGCCATGCTCGGACTGCCGGTGCGGATTAAGAGCCCGGACGGCGGCAATCCCGTCAGGATCATCAAACCAGGCTGCGTCGAGGCGCTGCCGCTCCCCGCAAACCTCGCGGTAATGGTGACGCTGTGCGGAACAGAATATTTTCCGGACGTTGCCGGCAGGGTGCTGATCCTGGAAGATTTGAACGAGCCGCCTTACCGCATTGACCGTTATCTGACGCAGTTGAAACAGGCCGGCGTACTGTCTAAATGCGCCGGAATCGCGTTCGGGGATTTTCTGGACTGCGGCGCGCATGATGAGCTGCAGTTGATTTTCCATAAAGCGGCGGAGGCTGTCAGCGGCCCGGTCATTACCGGATTCCCGTTCGGACACGGCCTGCCGGTAGTAAGCATCAGCATGAACCGCCGGATAAGAATCACCGAATCCGGAACGGTTTTCATCGGCGAATAATCAGTCCTTCACCGGGCCGATTCCCGGCTTTGGCATCTGCTTATCCTTGTGGTAATCCTCATTGTTCGGAAACAGTTTCCTGGCAATTTCCAGATTCCGCAGCGCCTCGGCATCCCTGCCCTGAGCTTTCTGCAGCATGTAAAGCCGGAAGTAGATGAAAGAGCGCTGCGGTGAAAGCACCCTGGCTCTATTGTAGAAATCTTCCGCCGCGTCAGGATACCCCCGCGCCAGCATGAAATCCGCCGCCGCCGCCCACGGGAAAGGCGAATACGGCCTGATCTCAATGCAGTTTAACAGTTCGCGCTTGACCTGTTCCGGGGTGACACTGAAGTATTCTTCGCGTGACTTGCCCTGCGGACTGCATAAATCGTTCAGCCGGGAAAACGCATAGTCAGCTTTCAGCAGATGGAACCCGCCGCAGGCGGCAACCAGGCCGGCGACCAGCAGCGCCGCCGCGGTAAACAGATTGACCGGAAGCATTGAAGCTGATTTCTTTCCGCCCGCAGGCGCTTTCGCTTTTTCATCCGGAACCGTCATCGCCACCATCAGAACCAGCGCCGTCGCCATGGACGCCGGGATCTGCAAATTCACATCCATCAGCGAATGAATAAAATAGGCCGTCAGGCCGAAAAACACATAACTGTCCGGTGAAGCAAACAGCGTTTTTCTGGCGGTACTGTAGATTTTTCCGGCAATCTTCACCAGCGGATAGACTATCGCCGCGAGACACGCGGCAAAACCGGCAATTCCGGTCTGCGACAGAAAATCCATCAGGATATTGTGCGCGGTATGCGGCGCTTCCTTCGACACGGTCAGCTTCAGCAGCATGTGGTCATGGAAGAAATCCCCCCAGCCGGTACCCAGCCACGGATGACTGAGAAACATCAGAAACGAGGTGTAGACATAATCAAACCGCACCAGCATCGAATGAAAACCGCGACCGGCATAAGCGATATACAGCGCACCGCCAATAATCACTGCCGGAACCAGCACAAATATCGCAATGCGGATGCCTTTGCGCACCGGAAAGATCATAATGAAAATCACGCAGGCGATTATCAGCGTCAGAAACGCCCCGCGGCTGCCGGTCGCGAAGAAAACCATGCCCGTCAGCAGTGCCTGTACCGGAATGAAAACCGCCCTGGAAATCTTGCTGGGCTCGATTCTGCCGCAAAGCCGCCAGCATAAGCAGAAACACAGCGGCATGATCAGCAGCAGATAACCGGCCAGCGAATTGCAGGAGGCAAAAGTGGAGAAAACCCGGGTGTCCCAGACCCGCGATTTTAAATCTCCGCTCATGCTGTTACCGTACTGCTGCTCCTGGGCTTCCACAAATTTGCGGGTTTCCTCAAAACCGGAGAACATCTGTTCAATGCCCAGAACCACCGTCAGCGCGGCCCCGATGAAAATGCTCCACAGCACCGCCTGTTTGAATTCCGGCAGACTGGACAGCATCAGCCAGACGGCCGCGCCGAACGCGGCAAATCCGAAGATATGCACCACATAGATTATCACATAATCCACCGTGCTGGCGTTGACCGCCCCGATAATCGAGACGAACGCCACCAGCAGCCACAATGCCGTCACGGTAAATGCCGTCCGCGAATCCTGGAACCGCACCGGAAAAACCAGCAGCGACAGCAGCAGCAATCCCCCCGACACCATCGGAAAAGATATCGCCGGCCAGGTGATGATCATCCAGGAAAAAGCATCGGGCGGATAATATGCGGCCACTTCCGGCAATCCCGCCAGCGTTCCGAATTTCAGCGGCAGCAGCAAGATTACAATGATTATCATCCAGGCAACAACATTGCGTATGAAACTCATGAACAATCCCTGTCAGTTAATTTTATAGTTCAAACAGTAATATAACTGGCGTAAAAACTCAAAGCAAACCGGAACCGGATATTTCCGCGCTATTGCCTTAACATTATGTTTGCGCAGCAATCTCCTGACAAACTAATTGAAGCCGTCATGCATGTCAAAACCGGCGGCAAATCCTGCCAGTTTGCCATCCCCGTAAAATTGTTTAGCCTCCAGATTTTTAATCGAGAGTAACACCAGAAAATACGACCAGCTTAATTGTCGTGACAGCGTAACGACAATCTGTTTGTCCACCTTCAGGGCAAAAATACCACCGGCTCTGCCGGTGCGTTCCCAAAAATCTTCAGATTCAAGTGATTTAGAAAAACCTCCTGTGCTATAGTAACGCATGGTTCGCCAACCACGTTA
>JBAYIO010000087.1:0-25943 GCA_041665605.1 Victivallaceae bacterium
ACTTTTCTCGCTTTCCACTTTTCTCGCTTTCCACTTTTCTCGCTTTCCACTTTTCTCGCTTTCCACTTTTCTCGCTTTCCACTTTTCTCGCTTTCCACTTTTCACTCCCGCATTCGCGGGCTTCCTCACTCCGACACTTTGGAGACATGTTGAGCACAATGCTTTTTGGTTTTCACTTTTCTCGCTTTTCTCGCTTTTCACTTTTCTCGCTTTCCACTTTTCTCGCTTCCAACACTCCGACACTTTGGAGTGTCATTGAGCATATACCATATCGACATTCCGGACATCCGCTCCGCATTTACCGATTCCCCGCTTTCCACTTTCCCCACTTAAATTTTAGAATTTCAGCACTTCTCTTTACATATATAGTGATTTTGTCAATGTAAAGCAGCGTAAAGCATTTAAATGCAGTATGTTAAAACGCTAAAAAGCGAGATATTTTTTTACTGTGAAATTGCGATAAAAAGCAAATTATGGGATTTAAAATTATTAAAGCAGGGGCTTAAAGGTTTCCCTGATCACCAGTTCGGAATTGACTTTGATGGAGACTTTGCCGCGGAACTCTTCAAGCCAGGAACGGTCACAGATCAACTTGCCGAAGAGCCTGCCGATTTTGGGCATGGGGACTGCCATTGTAGTCAGATTATAGGAACGGAACAGCGGGTTGTCATCGAACGCAATCAGCCGGTAGTCCGCCGGGATGAATAAACCCTGCTGCCTGGCAAAGTCGATGAATTTTGCGGCAAACTGGTTATTGACTGCCACGATCACCATCTCCCCGCGGAGTTTTTTCACCAGCTCCAGCGCCCTGGCAAATCCGTTCGCGGTCGCCGGGATGTTTTCCGGCAGTTCATTTTTTTCATTTTCCCGCTGCAATCCGAGCAGCAATCCATCATAGCGTTTGACGCCCCAGAATAAACCCTCGGGTTCATTGAACATTGCAATATTCCGGCAGCCGCATTTTTTCAGCAGAGCGCCCACGGTGATGCCGTCGCTGAAGGGGTCCATCGAGACAAAGGAGACCATATCCAGGGGAATCGGTTCGCCGCTGCGGTTCAGCATGTATACCGGCATCTGGAAATCCAGCAGCAGATCGCCGTTGTTCTGGATAAACGCGGAATCCTCAGTATCGGGGAAAATCACCAGCGCCGAAGCGCCGGCGGCGGAAATTTTCTTCAGCAGGGCGATATAGTTCTCCCTGGTTCCGCCGGCGGGAATACTGTCGTACATTACGGAATAGTTGGACAGGGCGATTTCTTTTTCCAGCGCCAGAAACGAAGTTTCATTCCAGTGAATCCAGTGGGGTGTTGATGAATACAAAACATAGATGATCCGGTTGGCCTCTTTAATCAGGCGCTCCACCAGGGCATGATCGATATTGTCGCGCAGCACCGTGCCGAGCCGCTTTTTGCGGACCACCAGGCCGTTGTCCTCCAGCATTTTCACCGCCCGGTGGGCGTTCATGCGGTTCGTGCCGAAGGTGCCGGCCAGTTTCATTTCCGGCGGCAGCGGCTCGCCGGGCCTGGTTTCGCCGTTGTTGATCCCGGCCAGCAGGCTGCGGTAGATGTCTATGATTGCATTGTTCATTTGTTCAATCTGTTTATGTAATAAAGTATTATTACTAAATAAATACCACATTTATTGCATAAATACAACATTACTTGCCGTAGTCTATTGACAAAAAGGAGGAAATAGATTATAATATGTTCAAACGAGTTGAACATTTAAACAATTAATGAGAAGTGCACATGAAATATACTAATGAACCATCTCAGCCGTCCCGGCAGGAATGGCGGTTTGTCGGGGAACTAAGCCAGCCGGAGCAGCGGAGATTTGCCCGGAACCGGCGGCTGTCCGATACCGGCCGGGTTGATCTTTCCGGCGGAGTCCGCATAATCCGTAACTTTACCGATGCTGCCGGACGGCTGGACACTGCTTATGACGACTTGAAAAAGTTTTTTGACGAAAACGGGATCAGCGTCTCCGGCGGATATGAAATAATCACCCAGAATGGCGATAACGCGGCGGATGATGCATTCAAGATAATTACCGCGGCGAAATCCTGCCGGATAATCGCCGGAAATGCCGAAGGCGTCAGGCGCGGCATTTATCATCTGGAGGATCTGCTGCTCGGCGCCGGCGGTCCGTCGCTGGCGACCGGCGAAATCAGCCGGACTCCCTGGGTGAAGAACCGGATTTCCCGCTGTTTTTTCGGCCCGATTAAGCGTCCGCCCTTGAACCGCGACGAGCTGCTGGACGAGGTTGATTACTATCCGGAAGAATACTTGAACCGTCTGGCGCATGAAGGGATTAACGGTCTCTGGCTGACCATTAAATTCAGCGATTTATGCAAAACATCCATCACGCCGGAACAGGGTAAAGACGCGGTAAAGCGGTTGACCAAATTGCGCGGCACGGTTGACAAATGTCTGCGTTACGGGATTAAAACCTATATTTTCTGCATTGAACCGGCGGCCTGGGCGGGCGACAGTCAGGTGTTGCAGATGCATCCGGAACTGGGCGGCGCTAAATATGGCGACATGGTTTGCTTCTGCCCGTTCTCTGAAATTTCGCAGCAGTATCTTTACGAGTCGGTAAACAGCATCTTTAAAGCGGTGCCCGGACTGGGCGGCATGATCAACATCTCCCACGGCGAACGCTTGACGACCTGCCTGAGCAGCGTTCCCGCCATTGACGACAATATGGCCGATTGTCCGGTATGTTCCGGGAAAGAGCACTGGGAAATTCTTCATGCGACCCTTTCGGCAATGGAAAAGGGGATGCATGACGCGGTGCCGGAGGCGCAATTGATAAGCTGGCTGTACATGCCTTATCCGCAAGCGCTGGCGGACTGGGTGTTTGAGATTCCCAATCACATTCCGGACAATGTCATTCTGCAATTTAATTTCGAATCCGGCGGGACCAAGGTGCAGTTGGGCAAGCCGCGGATCGGCGGCGACTACTGGCTGTCATATACCGGCCCCTGCGACAGTTTCCGGAAAATTGCGGAAGCGGCAATTGCGTCAGGGGCTCAACTGTCCGCCAAAATCCAGGTCGGCTGTTCGCACGAAGTGGCGACGATTCCCTTTGTGCCGGCACCGGCGCTCCTGTACCGGAAGTACCGTAAAATGCATGAGCTTGGCGTCTCCAGCGTCATGCAGTGCTGGTATTTCGGCAATTACCCCGGCATCATGAACAAGGCGGCCGGAATGCTGGCCTTCGAAAACTTTAAGAGCAGCGAGGAGGAGTTTCTGCTGGAGCTGGCATTGCCGGACTGGGGGGAACATGCCGGCGACATTGTTGAGGCATGGATGCTGTTCGCCGGGGGTTATGCCAATTATCCGTTATCCAACATGTTTCAGTACTATGGCCCGATGCATGACGGGGTGGTCTGGCCGCTGTATCTTTACCCCGCGCACCGGCGGCTGGCCCCGACCTGGAAACTGGAATTCGGCACCAGCGGCGACGCCATCGGCGAATGTCTGGAAAACCATACGATCGGCGAAGCCGTCATTCTCTGCCGTGAAATGTCTGAAATGTGGAATTGCGGAGTTGACATTCTGAAACAACTCCGGGGTGATTTTAAAGACAATCCGGCCAGGCTCAAAGACATCGGCCTGGCGGAAGCGCTCGGCATCCAGTTTGAAAGCGGCTATAATATCCTGCGTTTTTACGCATTGCGCGAACAGCTTTTCAACGCTGATCATACTATGCAGAAATCTGTTCTTGATGAAATGGCAGCGATTGTGCTGAATGAAATCGGGAGAAGCGAACGCCTGGCGGCATTGTGCGAAGACGATTCGCGCCTGGGGTTTCATTCGGAATCGGAAGGCTATAAGTATTTTCCGGAAAAACTGGGATGGCGGATTGCCATGTTGAAAAGCCTGCTGGCGGAGGATTTCCCGACAGCCCGGCTGGCCGTTGCTCACGGCGGACTGGACTGGCCGGTGCCGGCGGACACTTCCGCATACAATTGCGGCAGCAATGTCATGGAGGAATGCGATTCTTTCCGCTGGAAAGCCGGCAGTAAGAATAATGCGCTTGTCTTTGAGATCGAATGCGAACGGCGAGGCGTCCCGGACCAGTTATTTTTATCAATCAATACCGGAAACACCAGTTACCCGCTGCTTATCGATCTGGATAAATCCGGCAAAATATTTTCCGGCAAATCCGTCTGCACCGCCAAAGTCACAGAACTGCCTGACGGCTGGAATGCTGAAATCACGATCCTGCCTGCCGTTCTCGACTGCGGAGCCCAGAAATCAGTGCGGCTGAATATTGTCAGGTATGTGAATTTCACCGGCCGGGCGGAGTACTGCTGCTGGCCGGTAAAGAAACAGCAGATGGAATACCGGCTTAATCTCGGCATGTACAATCCGCAGGAGGCGGGCCTGCTGATTCTGAATAAAATAACACAAAATAAATCAGATAAAATTACACAATTTGGACTGCAAACAGTATAATAAACAACAAGGATAAATATGTATACTCTATAAGGTTGAAAATTTAACATAGACGAGTAGGATTGTGGATTGGATTTTTTCGATCCGCCTGATGTGCGATATAAATATCGCCTGAAGAAGGAACGGAAAAAATACGGACGCAAGACACTAACCGCAAAGCGGTTGCGATCTTTTGATTTTGGATTCGCACTCTTCGAGGCCTTCGATACCCCGGTATCGGCGGCCTCTCAGAATACGAATCAATTCTCAAAATCTTCGCAATCTATTTTAAGTTTTCAACCTTATAGAGTATAAATGGAGGAAGTCGAAAGTGGTTTAAAGTGTTTTGAACAGCGTGTCGCAATCATGACATAAATGCGTTTGTAATAACGGAGGATTACATGATCAGAAGCTATAAACCCGAAGATTTGCCGACGGTGGTGTCGATTGCCAATCGCGCCTGGTCAAATATCTATAATATGTATCAGGACACCTATGGGGATGTGTTGTTTTCATTGCTTATTCCGGATAAAGACATCGCGAAAGAGGAGCAGATAAATTATCATGTGCTGCATCATCCGGACTGGATTTATGTCTGCGAAGAAAACGGGAAGGTCGTCGGGTTTATTACTTTCAGCATTGACCAAAGTCGAAAAATCGGACAGATCGGCAATAATGCGGTTGATCCGGAATGCGGTCTCAAGGGAATTGGCCAGCAGATGTATGGCGAAGTATTTAAAAGGTTTAAGGATGAAGGCATGATTTATGCGCAGGTCAGGACCGGGCTTGACGATACCCATCTCCGCGCCCGCCGCGCCTACGAAAGAGCCGGCTTCGATATAAGAACAGAGGATGTCACTTATTTCAAAAAGCTCTGATATTTACGCGGAGCTTCAGCGGACAATGAAGTTTCAAAGAAAGACAGGGCAGGGCTAATCCAGATGTTTTTTCTCTTTCTGCGAACGCTCCTCTTTGATCAGGCTGATCATTTTGTCAACTTGATCGCGGAAGGTCTGATTGCCGCGCCACGGGCTGTTCTGCAAATGAAACTGCCACAGCTCTATCGCCTGCTGAAATTTGCCCTGCTGTTCCAGTGTGTAGGATTTCTGCCGCAGCGACAGTACCGCCGCTTCAATTTTATGTTTTTCGTCCACGCGCTTGTCTTCGATGATTTTATCATTCAGGGTGTTTAGCAGCTCTTTGGCGGGGCCGGCATATTCGGCGGGGGCGTTGCGGATTACATATTCCAATTTGGCGAATGCGTCCTGATACTGGTCGGAGGAACAGCTTTTAGCAAAAGCAATGGCATTGACGAAGCTTTTCTCCTTCTCCTTTCTGGCATTTTCCTTATTGCTGTAATTAATCAGAACCGCCAGCGCAATGATCATAATCAGCAGTGTAAAAAGCAGCCGCTGCAGTCTCGGTGGAATTGCCATGCAGCGCAGCGCGAAACCCGGTTTCTTCAGTCCGGCCTGTCTGGCGGCGGGGGCGTTCAGTATCTCTTTTTCTGCAATGATATCATTGCATTCATTAATTACCTTCTGCCAGTCGGAGAACCGGTCATAGCGTTTTTTCTCCAGCATTTTCATTATGAGCAGGGCGGTTCTTTCAGAGATGTTCTCGTTAATCATTCGGGGGTCCGGCACGGGATCGCAAAGATGTCTGCTGACAATGCCGAGGGTGGTTTCGGCGTCAAACGGCGGCTGCCCGGTGACCATCTGATAAAAAGTAGCGCCCAGCGAATACATGTCCGCATGGAAGTCAACTTCTTCGCCTTTGGCCTGTTCGGGACTGACATAATATGGGGAGCCGACCATGACGCCGCGCTGGGTAAGTTCCTCTTCATCAATTCCGTAGATTTTGGAAATGCCCAGGTCAAGCAGTTTGACCGTGCCTTCACTGGTCAGCATGATATTGGACGGTTTCACATCGCGGTGAATCAGCTTGTGTTTCTGCCAGGCGTAATCCAGCGTGGCGGCAATGTCACGGATAATTTTCAATGCCGACACTTCATCGAGCTTTTTTTTCCTTTTAATGACAGAGGAAAGGTCTTCGCCTTTAATGTACATCATCGAGAAATAACAGATATCATCTTCGATTCCGGCTTCTATCGCCTGCGCGATATTCGGATGCTCAATTTTGGCCAGAGTGCGCACTTCCCGGAAAAAACGCTCCAGCGAGCTTTTGTTGTTGACCAGCGCCGGCAGCAGTATTTTCAATGCGACGATACGCTGCATGGACTTCTGTTCGGCCAGAAACACTTCCCCCATGCCGCCGATGCCGATGGGCTTGATCAGGGTGTAATCCCCGACGACTTTCAGATTTTGAAAGCTGGTTTTTTCATTCAGCGAATCCGCCTGGCTGTCTTCTTTATTTTCCATATTTTACACATCTCCGGTGATGAATAATTATTTTCCGGTGGAATCATTTTTGAACGTGCTGTTGAAATCTGTCTTGGCCCCTTGCGCGGTAATGCTCTGTTCCTTCTTTTTCGCTCCGGCATCACTCTTTATTCCGGTTATGTCTGAAATCAAATCCCCCCGGATATTGAAAGATCCTGTCTGTATCTCGTCAATATCAGTTCCGATTATCACCACGCCATCGTCAACCTTGAACTTCAATCCGGTGCACTGGCAGACATAACGCATAACTTCGCTCATGGGTATCTTCGACAAATGCATCGTGATTTTCGGGAGTTTGCCCGCCGTCTCTTTAGTCAGCCCGGCTACGACAATGCCGACTCCCGTTTTGGCCGGATCGTAACGTTTGCCGGCCCGGTTAAGGTATCTGACCACGGAAAAGAGATCCGCATCTTCAAATTCAACATTGGGGAATATGATCGATTCCATTCTGCCATAAACGTCCGCCCCTGGAGTGTTTATGCGGACTGCCGCCGGATCATCTTCAACCACCGCGGGACTGTCCGTCTTTTTGTCTGTCGCGGTTTCCTTCTCCATGCCGTAAACAGCGGGAACAAGCAGCAGGACACAGAACCATATAATTCTGCTCAAAAAATTTCTAGAACACTGCATTCTTCTTCACCCCATATTTTAAATGCGATGAGTTTATGCGGACATCAAATTACGCCGGTTCCTGACAGGCCAGCCAGCCTTCACGGCCGGGAAATGCCTTCCGCACTATTTTGCCCAGGGGAATTTCAGGCGTCTCCGCAACCAGCGAACCCAGTGTGACGAATTCCCAGCCGGCCTGTTTTGCCCTGGTGATATAATCATCAAACATTTCCAGGCATTTTCCGCCTTCCGCTTCCGCGTGAATGGTCAGGACATTAAGTTTGCCGGGTTTCAGCAGGGAAAGCATGTAATCATTATAATTCGCATCGGTGACGCCGTTGCGGCCCAGCACCTCGTCATAAGTCGGCAGCGTTACCGGCACTTGCACCTGGTCAAGCGGTTTGCCGTTAACCACCGGGCGGAAAATGAAATCGCCGCGGCAGTCGCTGTTGTAGTTGAACGGCAGTTTGCTTTTTTCCAGCAATACAGAATCGGTGCAGCGCCAGCCGGGCATGGCGGAACTAACGGGCGCCTGTCCGGTTATTTGCGTAAGCAGATTGCAGCCTTTTTTGAACGTCTCAAAAAGCTTTTGCGCGGACATTTTTTCAACGTCAGCCTGAAGCTGGTGATGATCCCACGCATGAAGGCCGATTTCGTGTCCGGCATCGGCGGCGTTCTTGATGACATACCCCAGCCGTTTGCCGATCTGCGGTCCCGGCCAGCAGGTCCCCATTAAAATAATCTCCGGGCCGTACAGACCGGCGGCGTTGGTGCGGAGCATTTTCCAGAAAAACGCCGGTTTCAGCAGACGCCACAGATGGCGGCCCATATTATCCGGTCCGACCGAGAAATAGAAAGTTCCGGTGATCCCGTGTCTGGCGAAAAGATGGCAGAGACTGGGAACCCCGATCCTGGTTCCGCGGAATGTGTCAACATCGATTCTCAGCCCGATCTTCATTTCCCGCCGCCAAATTTGAATAAAACCATATCGTCTTTTTTGACTCTGCTTTCGAAGATTATTTTGATGTTCTTCAGCGTGGCTGTTGCGGTTTTTTCCGCAAGGAAGACGACTTTATCAATACCCTGTTCATCCTTTATTTCTTCCATATCTTCAATACTGTCGACAACAGGAATTCTTTTGCCGAAATAAAATACCGCGCCGCCGCTGACTCTTTCGGTCGGGTAATACAAATATAATTGACGGTCCTTGTCTTTGTCGGTCTCTTTCTGCGCCGCGTTAAAAACCGCATCCAGCGAATAAACCGGATTGCGGGATTTTAAAATTACCGCGTCAATAGCCACGTAGTTTATTGCGGTACCGAAGAAAATGCCGGCGGCAATCAGTTCCGGATGCCGTCCGTATCTGCCGAAAAGGCCGAACAGGATCAGTCCGGCGGAAGCCAGCAGGCAGAGAATTAAATTATCCGAGGCAAAAACCGGTTGTCTCAGTATTCTCGCTATGACAAACAATACCAGCGGCGAGACGCAGACGATGCCCGCCAGGATTGCGGCGACGATCCGGATTATCAGCTTAATATTGATTTTTTCCGGCAGTTTCAAGGTGCCTTCAATAATCGGACCGATAAAAGTGCCGATCATTATTGCTTCCGCCGCATAAAGCGGAAGCACATAGACCTGCCGCTTGCCGGCGGCAATGGAGAGCAGAATAAAAGGGATTACCATCCAGCATAACATAAACAGCGAATTTTTGTTCAACGTTTTTTTAGCTCTGATAAAATGAAAGACCATTGCGAACGGCAGCAGAATCGTCCACGGCTGAAGCTGTTCCGGCAATTTCGTGAGATAATAGTAAAACGGCTCGACATGTTCGGCATGGCTGCCCATAAACCGCCCGAAGTTGTTCGTCCATACCACGGTATAAACCGCGTCATAACCGTGAGCACAGTACAGCAGCCACAGCCATAATGCAATCGGAATGAACGCCAGCGCGGAGCCGGTAAAAAGATAGACCCAGTTTGTAAGCGTGAATTTTCTGCTGATATACAGGTTGTCAATCAGCAGCCAGAAAAACAGCGCTGACGCTGGTATTGCCAGACCGATCAGTGATTTTGACAGCAGCGCGCCGCTCAGGAAAAGAGTAAACAGCAAAAACCATTTCTTCTGGCGGGAGAAGCTTTCTGATTCCGCGAGCCGCTGAAACGCCGTCATGGCGAGAATTATGAAGGCGCAAAGCAAAATGTCGGTCATGCACTTTCTGCCGTTATTCCAGTATTGCGCGGAAGTCGCCAGCAGACCGCCGCTGATCAGGGCGGTGAACCCGGAGTACTTCATATTGCGCACCAGCAGGAAAACCGCGATCACGCCGGCGACGGCGGCCAGCGCGGCCGGAAACTTCGCGGCAAAATTGCTTTGCCCGAAGATTTTGATGGAAAGGGCGTCCGCCCAGAAAAACAGCGGGGGCGTTTCCAGAAAGGGTTCTCCGTTTAAACGCGGCTGCACCCAATTGTTGTAAACGGCTATCTCTGTGGAAATGCCGGCGATGCGCGGTTCATCCGCGCCCCACAACTGGCGCGCGTTCAGTCCCGTGAGAAACACCACGGCGGCAAATACCGCCATGGCTGCCAGCCAGGCATTGGGCCGTACGCCACTCATCCAGCGTCTGAATTTTTCTACGGACTTACTCATTTGCGCACCATAATTTAAACGGTTTGAATATCTTATTCGGCGCTGAAATCTCCGGATTTAATTGCTTCCTGGAGGAAGAAATCAAGCGTTTTTTCAATCGATTTTTCGAGTTTGATTTTCGGGGCCCAGTCAAGCAGGCGCATGGCATTCTTGATGCTGGGTTTGCGGTGCTGGACATCCTGATAGCCCTTGCCGTAAAACGCGCCGCTTTCGACGATCATATAACCGGCGAACGGCGGGAATTTCTTGCGGTAGGGATGCTTGTCGAATTTCCTGACCAGCATTTCCGCCATTTCCTTGATCGACGCTTCGTTGTCGGGATTGCCGATATTGACAATCTGTCCGTCGCATATTCCATTTTTATTTTCAATAATCCGGAACAGCGCTTCGATGCCTTCTTCAATGTCGATGAAGCAGCGTTTCTGTTCGCCGCCGTCAACCAGTTGAATCGGGGAGCCCTGTACCAGGTTCAGAATCAGTTGGGTTATCGCACGGGAGCTGCCGATTCTGGCGGAGGTCAGGCTGTCAAGCTTCGGTCCGATCCAGTTAAACGGCCGGAACAGTGTGAATTTGAGCCCGTCTTTCGCGCCGTAAGCCCAGATCACGCGGTCGAGAAGCTGTTTGCTGCTGGAGTAGATCCAGCGCTGCATCCGGATCGGGCCGGTGACCAGTTTGGAATTGTCTTCGTCGAAGTTCTCGTCCTGGCACATGCCGTAAACTTCAGAGGTGGACGGGAACAGAATCCGTTTCTTGTATTTTACGCAATAACGGACGATGCGCAGATTTTCTTCAAAGTCCAGCTCGAATACGCGCAGCGGATTTCTGGTGTATTCGATCGGAGTCGCAATGGCGACCAGCGGCAGGACGATGTCGCATTTGCGGATGTGGTATTCGATCCATTCGCGATGGATGGAGATATCCCCTTCACGGAAAAAGAATCCGGGACGGTTCAGCAGATGAGTGATGTAGTTTGAACGCAGATCCAGTCCGTAGACTTCATATTTTCCGCTGGCCAGCAGCCGTTCGCTGAGATGGCTGCCGATAAAGCCGTTTACGCCGAGAATGAGCACGCTCTTTTTCCGGCTGGCTTCTTTAAGGGTTCTGGCATCGGGGCCGAACACCATATTTTCAACGATTCTGGCTTCCGCGGCGAACTGTGCACCGGACATGAAAACGCCGTTTTCAAGCTGGGCGGATTCAATCTTGACCGCGCTTTTATTGCAGGCAATAACCAGCGGATCATAGGTAATGACCGTGCCGGGTTTGGCTTTCTTCGCGAGTTTCGTTTCGGTCACTGACCAGAAGAAACACTTCCGGTCGCCCATGAAACTGAACGCGCCGGGATAGGGACGGGTGGTGGCGCGGACCAGGTTTCTGATTTCTTTCGCTGACTTGTTCCAGTCGATTTCGCCGTCGGCAGGCTTGCGTCCGCCGAAATAGGAAGCTTTTGATTCGTCCTGTTTTTTGCGCGGGGCTTTGCCTTTTTTGACCAGCGGCAGCATTTTATCCAGCAGCACGGTGGCAGCCTTGGTGGCTTTCGCATGAACGTCTTTCGCGGTGTCGTCGGGGCCGATTGCAATCTTTTCCTGTCCGACAATGTCGCCGTTGTCCGGCTTGACGGTCATGTAATGGAGGGTGACGCCGGTTTCGGTTTCGCCGTTGATGATCGCCCAGTTGATCGGAACTCTGCCGCGGTACGCCGGGAGCAGTGAGCCGTGAAGGTTCAGGCAGCCGTGTTTCGGGATTTCGAGGATCGGGCTTTTGACCATGTCCCGGAAGTAAAATGAAAAGATGATGTCCGGCTTGATGGCTTTGATTTTTTCAACCCATACCGGATGATTGATGTCATCCGGAGCAAACACCGGCAGGCCTTCGGCACATGCCAGCTCGGCAACCGAATCAAACCAGATGTTTTCATTCGGATTGTCTTTGTGAGTAAAAACCGCCGCAACCTCAAACCCGCTTTTCAGCAGAGCCTTAATACCGACACAGCCGATATTGTGATAGCCCAGAACGACACATTTCATTTTAGCCTCCAAATATATTAAATTAATATTCTAATCAAATTCTGATAAAAAATTGTGCAAACAGCATAACATAACAGAAATAAGCGATTTTTCTATTCACGGAAAGATATTTATGAAAACAAAAGCCGGAAAAATCGCGATAAGCTAACAATTTTTGGTTTCCATTTTCGTTTTTGATTGGACAACTAGTATGCCGACTATTTGGACTTATGAAAATTTATGCTATGATGAAATATAACATTGTGAATTGTTATCTGTTACATTTTAAAAAAGATTGTATTTCTTTATTGCTAGTAATATGAGACGGACTAAGCGGTGATGTCAAATATAAATCACTCATTTTTTTTGTTCTGCTTAGCGCTACATAGGCCATTCCTCCTGGTCCAAAAGTTTTAGCCGGAGAATATATAATTTGAGTACAAGTTTTACCTTGTATTTTGTGAACAGTAAATGCCCATGCAAGCATAATGGGAAGTTGTTTAAATGTTCCAACTGTTATTATTTTTTTATTCTTATCGTAATCATTGTCCTCCCATGTTGCATATTGAACCAGATGTTTCTCTGCGGTGTCTAATATTTCAACTTCAATTACTTCCTTATCAGTTTCCCGGCTTATTATGTCAGTTACTTTTCCCATTGTTCCATTTACCCATATGGAATTTCCATTCTCATCATAATTATTGTTAACGAACATTACTTTTGCACCTATTTTCAGTTGCAGAAGACTGGGAGCTGGAAGTTCTTTCTCATTTACTTTCGCATACGAACCAGACTTTTTAGATTTAAAAAATATTGGATCGCCCGGCAACTTTTCAATTGCTTCCTGGTTTTTTTTATCCACGTCTCTATTATGCGGGAACAAATGTGCCGCACTGTTATCGGTACAATTTCTTACCCGTTGGTTTAAAAAATTAACAGATTCTTCGTTTTGCTTTGCTAGCCGTACATTGTTTAAGCAGGCGATATATTCTTTCTCATCTTCGCCTTGTCGGAATATTTTAGTAAATTCTATATGCTTTATTTTAATATTCCGCATGCAAATTGCATTAAAGAAATAACTGCCTGGCCATCTTTCCCATAATGCAGGAGCTGTTTCTCTGGGATCAAAAAATTGTTCTACATTTTCATCAACAACCGGAGGAAGCTGATATAAATCACCAATCGCAACAATTTGCACCCCTCCGAAAGGTTTTTCTGATTCATGAGATTCACGCAAGGTATAATCTATTAAATCCATTAAATCAGAGCGAACCATTGAAATTTCATCTATGACTAACCTTTTAATTTCTTTAAAACGATTAACATTATTTTTATCAAGCTTAACACATGCGGGAGATGAGCATTTTTTAACAACCTTAAAATGAAATAAAGAATGAATGGTTTTGCCTCCAACATTTAGAGCTGCGACTCCTGTCGGAGCTACAACCGGACAATGATAGTCTGGCTTCAAAAATGTTTTAATAAATTCTGATTTGCCGGTACCGGCTCCGCCGGTTATTAAAATAAAGGGATATCCTGAAGAAATAGCTTTCTGCGTTTCTTTAAACTCAGGAGTAATATCAAGAGCAAGCAATTCTTTTTCCCTAATTTGGCTTTTCTTATATAAATCATGGGCCATCTTTAAACGCTCTTCTTTAGATTCCAGCAAAGCATTTAATCTATGAATTTCCGCCTTAAATCTTCTCCTTTCAGATTTCAATGATTCGAATAATCCCTGATTATCCAAATTCAGCGAAGCATTAGCATCCAGCATTTGCTGATACTTGCACTCAATATCTTTAAGTTGATCGTATGTGGACCGCCGGATAAACATAATTTCTAAGTACCATTATTATTTTAAAAGCCGCATTGCAGAAAATCGTCAAACTGCGTCACCTTGAAACTATTCTGGTTTCTCTGAGTTCTTGGGCTTCGATGTTTTTGAGCAGAAATTTGTTAATTTTCTTTCTTTTGCTCTGACTCAGAAACATATATGCATATTGGAAATATAGCCGGATCGGTGATATTGTGCAAGCATTAAGGACTCAAAATCTGACTTCAATGCTATTGTTAAATTCTACAAAGATGTTCAAAAAATGGTTCTTAATAAGAAAGCAAAATAGGCTCCATTTCTGATTTGCAGTCTGACTTGCCGGGTTAAGATGTTATTCCTGGCATCCGGATATTTAATATGTCGCTCCTAAAAAGCTAAATATTCTTTGACTTCTTTGCTATTAATATTCCGCGCCACTGGCGCTTAGCCAGAAGAAAAATAAATCCCGGAAATCACAGTTTTCCGGGATTGTGTCTTGATCGGGAGCGACGCTTACTTGGTTTCTCTGCCGACAACTTTTTCCACGAAGTAGCGGGGTCTGGCGCGGACGTCATAATAGATGCGTCCGATATATTCACCCAGCAGTCCCATCCCTACTAACTGGAATCCGGCAATGAAAAACAGCACGGCAAACAAAGTGAACACCCCGCCCTGGGTATAGGCGTCGCCATGCACACAGCGCATGATAACGATCCAGACGGCGAGCAGTACTCCCATTCCGGAGACCAGGCCGCCGATAATGCTTAACAGACGCAGCGGGAAGGTGGTCATGCAGGTCAGCAGATTGAATTGAAGGTTAATCAGTTTCCACAGAGAATATTTGGATTCTCCGACCGCGCGCTCGTCATGGCCGACTTCCAGTTCGCAGGTCTCGCGGGCGAAACTGTTGCCCAGCACCGGAATGAACGTGCTGCGTTCATTGCATGCCAGCATGGCATCCACTATCGGACGGCGGTAAGCGCGCAGCATGCAGCCGTAATCTTTCATCTTGACGCCGGTCGCTTTCTGCGCGACTTTGTTGACCACGAATGAAGCGGTTTTGCGGAACATGCTGTCCTTGCGGTTGGCGCGAATGGTGCCGATGACGTCATAGCCGCCTTTGTCGGCATGTTCGACCAGGCGCGGAATTTCTTCCGGCGGATTCTGCAGATCGGCGTCGATGGTGATTGCCAGATCGGTGATGACCAGCGAAAAGCCGGCCATAATGGCGGCGTGCTGGCCGTAATTGCGGTTGAGAATGCAGCCTACAATTTTGCCCGGGTTCTTGTCCGCCGCCGCGGAAATCATTTCCGCGGAACGGTCTTTGCTGCCGTCGTCAATCAGAATGATTTCGAATTTCTTGCCGGTTTTTTCACAGGCCGCAAGGCAGCGTGAAATCAATTCATCGAGGCAGGCCTCTTCATTATATACCGGAATTACCACGGAAAAAGAATTTATCGGTTTTTTTGTTGACATATTTTTACCTCTATATATTAACGATTAATTATCCATGCACACAATTTTTTTGAGTTCTTATTTTCACGGGGCGCATATTTTTCTTTCAACACCGGATTGTCAATGATTGCCGGAGGCAGACATTCCCGCAACGGCTCCAGATCCTTGTCCCGGCTGTAGCCGACCAGCAGTTTCGGCCCTTTGCCTGCCGCCAGAAACTGCTTCAGTTCTTCCGCGTCGGCAATCATTCTGCCCGGACGTTTCAATTCCGTATAATATACCACTTTCGGCGGAACTTTCTGGAAAAATCCGATATTTTCCGGAGAAATTCCCGACATTTTAGTTTTCAGTTCCAGCGCGAACGGCTTTTCCGTCCGGTACTGGTCCAGCGACGGCAACTGGAAAGCGAAGAAACCGCCGACAATAATCGCGCCGGCCATCAGCATCCCGGCCGCCTGCGCCGGAACCCCGGTCAGCCTGGAAATGCTTTCAGGGCAACGCTTCTCTCCCCAAAACACCGCCAGCGCGGCAATCCCGAGCAGCGGCGCTGCAATCAAAAATTTCATTGGCGGAATAGAGCCGGAAAACGGCAGCGCAGCGATGCACAGGATATCAAGCACGGCGGCAGCCATAATAATCCATTTCATCAGCAGAATTACCCGTTTACGCCATTGCACCTGCCAGTCGGAACATAGAAACAGCGCGGTCAGAATGGCGCAAAACGGCATCAGCGGCAGAATATAATACCAGCGGCGCGAGCCGGAAATCGAAAAACAGCAGAAAATCAGCGCAATCGCCTGCAACAGCCATTTCGTTTCAGGCTTCAGCTTTTTCCAGCAGGACAACGCCGCCGCCAGCGCGGCAGCAAACACCAGCGACCAGGGCAGCAGCACCCGCGGCAGTTGATAGACATAGCAGAAGAACGGTTCGTCATCGTGGTCAAACGGCTTGAAGAACCGGATGATGTTTTCGCGCCAGACCAGCTCCAGCCCGGTCAGTTTTTCAGCCGGCAGCGAATAATATTCCGGCATCGGCAGATATTTAGCCAGTTGCAAAGGAATCAGGAAAATCAGCAGGCCGGCTGCCAGCGCCGCGAAATTGGAAAAGCGGAAATGATCTTTCCAGCGTTTATCCGTAAGCAGATACGGCAGAATCGCGATCAGCGGGATGCCCAGGGCCGGCAGCCCCTTGGTCATCGCGCCGAGAAAACAGATCAGATAAAAGATCAGATAGGAAAAAAATCCGGGCTTGTCCACCCGTGCGAAAAACCAGGCCACGGCCAGAATCACCGCCGTCAGGTTTTCCATATCGGCGGCGGCGGTGCGCCCCCAGAACAGGAACCCGTAACAGGAGAGCAGTATCCACCCTGCGGCCATGCCGGCTTCCTTCGACCACAGTTTCCGCCCCAGGTAGATTGTGCCGTAAAGTCCGAACAGCGCCGAAATCGCGCCGGGCAGCCGGATCGCGAACTCATCGAGATGCCGCAGCACCATGGCGGCCAGGGCAATCAGCCAGTATGACAGCAGCGGTTTGTCAAAATATACTTCGCCGTTGATCGCGGGATGGAGAAAATCTTTCGACAGCAGCATTTCGCGGGTGATTTCCGCCCAGCGGTCTTCGGACGCCCACAGCCCGGCGGTGCCGAGCCCGGCCAGCAGCATCACCGCGGCAAAAGCCCAGAACACGATTTCCGCTTTTTTCTCTCTGATAAAATCAGACAGGACGCGTTTTTCAACCATTAGCCAGAACCTTTTTTATGGCGGCGGCGACATCATCGACGTCTTCAAGCCGCATGCCAGGAAACAACGGCAGTGAGCAGATATGATCGGAGTTGAATTCAGTATTCGGCAACGAACCGCGTTTGAAACCCATTACCTCGCGATAATATTTCTGCAGATGGGCCGCCAGGAAATGCAGTCCGGAGCCGATATTCTCGGCTTTCAGTTTTTCCATAAATTCAATGCGGCTCATTTTCGGCGTGACCACCCGGACAATGAACAGATGCCAGGAATGTTTAAAATCATACGCCGGGTCCTTGAGCGGAATCAGTTCGTCAATTCCGGCCAGCAGTTCGCGGTAGCGCATCGCCAGCGCGGTGCGTTTGGCGTTAATCTCGTCAATCCTGGCCAGTTGCCGGGTGCCGAGCACGGCGCAAATATCCGTCAGGTTGTATTTAAAACCCGGCTCCACCACTTCCGCCTGCGGCGCCCGCCCGCGGTTATTGCGGTCAAACGCGTCAACGCCCAGCCCGTGGAATTTGAGCCGGCGGATCTGTTTCGCCAGTTCTTCGTCATCGGAGACAAACATGCCGCCTTCGCCGGTGGTGATATTTTTGATGGCATGGAACGAATAAAGCGCGCTGCCGGTGGCGGCAACGTGTTTGCCTTTATAGAATGTCCCGAGCGCGTGAGCGGTATCCTGAACTACCGGAATGCCGTGTTTCGCGGCCACCGCGTAAATGCCGTCAAGGTCGGCGGCGGCTCCGGCGTAATGCACCGGAATAATCAGTTTGGTGCGCGGGGTGATGCAGGCGGCCACCGATTCCGGCGTAACCATCAGCGTATCCCTGCCCACTTCGGCGAAAACCGGCGTTCCGCCGGCCAGCACGATCATATTCACTGTCGAAACCCAGGTCAGTGACGGGGTGATGACTTCATCGCCCGGCCCGATATGCAGGGCCTTCATCAGCAAATGCATGCCGCCGGTGGCCGACGCCAGCGCGACCCCGTGTTTATTGCCGGTGTATTCACATATTTTCTGCTCGAATTCGATATTTTTAGGACCGTTGGTGATCCAGCCGGAACGCAGCACGTCCCCGACGGCGGCAATATCTTCCTCAGTTATGCAGGGTTTAGTAAAAGGCAGAAATTCAGCTCTCATTATGGCATGCTCCTCAGTTTATTGCGAAAAGCCGTTAAAACATCATTAAATATATCAATTAAAAAGCTCTAATATACAGCATTTTCCAGAGATTTCAATGCTCAGGAACCGGCGTGCTCCAGATGTTATATCTGCAAGAGGCGCAATCGTAATCCTTACTCACTTCACGTATTTTTATTGATATAATGTAAAAATACCAAAATATTATTTAAGCTGTGAATTACAGGATTGCCGGAGTTTACTGTGGCGCAAAAGAAAACTGCGTTCTTTTCCAAAACCGTGACAATGCTTGACTCGCAGGGCGAAAATATCAGGCTGGACCGGTTCCGCCGCAATATCTCGTCGCGTCAGGCGGACAGCCAGTTTTTGCGTCCGAGCGTGATGGGCGAATCGTATTTTCGGTCGGATTGTTGCCAATGTTAAACGTCGGAATATTCAAAGCATTAGTTTTACAATTGCGGTAACTACAACGGTGAGGAGTGCGGCGAAAATCAGAACCGCGACTCCGCAGCCGATCAATGGCTTCAAAACACTGATGTTTAGATTGGTCTTGTCGTTTAGAATCTTTATGCCGGACCAGCTTACTTTTACTTCAGAATCGTTGCTTTTAACATGAACCCCGCAAGGACCCACGTTGACTTGCCTGCCATTGCGTCCGGTAACATTGATTGACGCGCCATCTATTTCGACTTGCGTTTTTTTGTCCTCATCCATTTGCCGCCCTCCTTGTTATAACAAATATATCGAATCTGTGCGCATAATTCAATCTGAGCTTCACCATTATCACAGAGAAACCGGGGCATGGCAGATGACAAGTAATTTGGATGGCCGCCGGACCGGCGAAATCGCGCAGCATATGAAAAGTGAAGGTTTCTTCAACTATTTTGAAGATTTAAAATCTGATTATGTGAATATTTTCAGAAATATTGCCGGTATCCCATTAATATTTTGACTGTATTTGCGCTCAAAAACGGAATCAATAAAAAAATTAATTTTTTTTTGAAATTTGCTTGTAAAAGGATGGATTTATTATAATTTAGGAGTAGATAGGGATAAAAAGGGTCATAAAGGTGAATACAGCAGACGCGAGGATAGAGATGGAAGAATTATTCTTCTGCGGAGAGTACGAGCATTCTCTGGATTCCCAGTGCCGTGTTTCCATTCCCAGCGATTGGCGGCGGAAAGACGGCGAGACCCGGCTTATTCTTTTTCCCGGCAGAGAGAAGGACCTGTTGCTGCTGCCTTTTGAATCTTTCAGGGATTTTCTCGCCGCTGCGCGGAAAGCCGCATTTGCGAGCCGCAGCGCCCAGGAAGCTCTGGCCCATATCGGTTCAAGGGTGAGAGACTGCCGCTGCGACAAGCAGGGCAGGATCAAGATTGACCGCGAACTGCTGGACCAGGTCGGGATTACCGAGCAGATCAAGATGGTCGGGGCTTTTACCCATATCAAGTTGTGCGCACCGCAGTTCTGGAACAAGGAAGCGGCAAACGATGATGCCTGTCTGGATGAATTCCAGAAGATGATAGGCGAGAACGGGAGCGATTTAATGCGGCTGCTGGAAAATCTCGGCGGCGGCAAGAAAAGTTAGATGAGCAGCGAACAGTTTAAAGCTGCAAGTGACGGATTCAGACACGTTCCGGTACTATACCGCGAAGTGCTTGAATATTTGGCAGTCGAAGGCGACAGGCCGATGCGGGTGATCGACGCCACGCTCGGCAGCGGCGGCCATAGTTGTTTGATATTGGAAAAAAACCGGCAGGCAGAACTGTTGGGGATAGACCGCGATGGCGATGCCCTTAAGAGGGCCGGGGAAAAACTCGCATTCGCCGCCGGCCGTATCCGCCTCGCAAGAGGCAAATTCAGTGATCTGGCAGACCTTTCAGCTGAGGCTGGGTGGGTTTCATCTGATGCGGTATTGCTGGACATTGGAATATCTTCGCCGCAGATCGACGATCCGCAGCGGGGATTTTCCTTAAGACTGGATGGCCCACTGGATATGCGCATGGATCAACGGTCTCCTGACACTGCCAGCCGGTTTTTGAATCGCGAACCAGCAGAAATTCTTGAAAAAATTTTTCGGGAATACGGCGAGTGCGACAAGAGTTGGAAAATGGCTAAAGCGATAGTTGAGAGAAGGATACATAAACCATTTTCTTCGACGCTCGATTTTGCCCAGTTCTGCGAGACGGTTTTGGGCCGTTCCAGAGCTGGAAAATTACCGGTTTCGACGCTATATTTTCAGGCTTTACGCATTGCCGTGAACGACGAACTGGAAGAACTCCGGAAAGCGTTGCCGGCGGCAATGAAAATATTGTCCCCCGGAGGACGCCTGGCAGTGATTACCTTCCACTCGCTTGAAGACCGGATTGTGAAGAATTTCTTCAGAGACGCAGCGCGGGAGTGCATCTGTCCGCCCGGTTTGCCGGTGTGCATGTGCAAACATCATGCGGAGCTGAGACTGCTGACGAAGAAGCCGGTTACCGCGAAGGAAGATGAATTAAGGGATAATCCGAGGGCCGGGTCCGCAAAACTGCGGGCGGCGGAGAAGGTTTAAATAAAATGTTAAGAGCGAATCATAAATAGGAACGTTCTTATGAATATACAAGCTAGAAGCATAAAACTGAACAAAAATCGTAAGAAGAACACTACCCGGAAAACAATGTTGTTGAAATTCGGGATTGCTTTTCATATGATTATTGTGATGGCTTTTGTTTTCGGTATTGCCACTTTGAGGATAAGCATCGACCAGTGGGCGACCGCGGAAGACCGCGAAGCGGACAAGCTGGTCCGGCAGATTGCGCAGCTTGACCGCGAAATTGAAAATTATAAGTTGAAAAAAGAGAAATTGAGCAGTTGGCCCAACATTAAAGACCGCATACAGAAATTCAATCTTGCACTCCGGATGCCGGAACCGTTTCAAGTGCAGAATCTGACGGTTAACTATGATCCCGCCGGCAAGGAAAAGACCTCCGGAGAGCGTAAGACGGCAATGCTCTCGCAGCGTTAAACTTCTTCAGGGGAGGAACAGGATGAAGGATGTTGACCAGTAATGACTCCATAAAGATCAGGATTAAGCTGGTTGCCTCAATGGCCGTCATCTGTTTCTGTCTGCTCGCCGTCAAGCTTTATCAAGTCCAGATCGAACGCCACGACGAACTCTACGAAAAAGCCAAAAAGCAGTATACCGCGGTAAAAAAGACTCACGGCAAACGCGGTGAGATCTTCGATATTCAAGGGAACCTGCTGGTCGGCAACATTCCCTGCGCTGATATTACGGCAGATCCGCAGATTACCGGAGATGAGCCTTTCTGCAGTAAAGCCGCCAGAATTTTTGCCAATCATCTGTCGGACATGACGTATGCAGAAGCCTATTCCCGCCTGTCCCAGAAGACCAGGATAAGAAAACTTGCTGATGGTAAAACCGAAAAAGTAAAAAACAGCTATGTGGTGATCGCCAACAATGTTCCGCTTCAAGAGGCGGAAGAACTTAAGAAAATAGTTAAAGTCAATAAACTTAAAGGTATTGTTTTTTCAGATACCTACCGGCGTTTTTATCCCAAAAGCACCCTGCTGTCAAATATTCTGGGATTTACTACTCCGGACCAGGGCAAGGATATTCCTGTCATCGGCGTCGAGAAGACTTTTGACAAACAGATGGGTTCAGCCGACGCGACTGAACGGTTTGAACGGGCCCGCG
Organism: Victivallaceae bacterium; assembly: GCA_041665605.1. Lineage (GTDB taxonomy): Bacteria > Verrucomicrobiota > Lentisphaeria > Victivallales > Victivallaceae > CAIPAT01. The sequence goes on from JBAYIO010000087.1 coordinate 21,952, forward strand.
ACGGCATTCCGCTTTCTTACGGATTGCAGGAAGCCGACAAGGTGAAAAATGGGTTCAATATTTATTTGACCATCAGTGAACCTATTCAGTCTATTCTGGAGGAGGAACTCGACGCCCTTGTCGCAAAATGGCGGCCGAAAGCGGCTTATGCAGTTATGGTTGACCCCAAGACCGGCAACGTCATGGCGATTGCGCAGCGCCCCAGCTTCAACCCGAATGACCGCACAAGCATGTCGCCTGACAACTGGCGTATCCGCATCACCGAAGACGTGTTTGAACCTGGTTCCACGATGAAACCGGTTGCGATTTCCGGCGCCCTGGATTACGGGGTCATTACTCCGAATACAATGTTCAACTGCGAGAACGGTTCATGGACTTATGCCGGAAAAGTGCTGAGGGATTCTCACCGCATCGGGACTGTTCCCGCCTATGAAGTCGTTCAGAAATCCAGTAATATCGGCACCGCGAAAATCTCAATCATGCTTGGCGAGCAGCGGCTTCATCTGGTGCTGCGCAAATTCGGTTTTGGCGCATCCACCGGCATTCCGGTCACCCCGGAAACTAAAGGGATATTCCGGCCGTTGAATAAATGGGATGCGCTTTCGATATCCCGTTTCCCGATCGGGCAGGGGATCGGCGTTTCTCCGATTCAGCTTGTCCGCGCCTATTGTGCGCTGGCGGACCAGGGCAGGCTGCGTAAAATACGCCTGGTGGACCGTGTTGAAAATACCGAAACCGGAGTAGTCATTAAAAAGTCCATCGAAGAACCGTTCCAGGTCTTCAACAACCCCGCCACTCCGGAAAAAATAGTCAATATGATGTCGCTGGTGACGAAAAAGGGCGGCACGGCAGTAGGTGCGGCTATCCCCGGCTTCAATGTCGCCGGCAAAACCGGCACCAGCCAGAAATTCATCAACGGGCAGTATTCCCATGCCAATTTCTTTTCATCGTTCATCGGTTTTGTGCCGGCTGAAGATCCGGCTTTTGTGCTGCTGGTGACGGTTGACGAGCCCAGAGGCAGTTATTACGGGGGGGCGGTTGCCGCCCCGTATTTCAAGAATATTTCATTACGGACTTTGCGTTATCTTGATGTCAAACCCGACCCCAGGCTGCTTGAAGAAGCGGAAAGAGAAAAAAACAGTAAAAACAATGACATTCCAATGAGAGATTAAGAAATGGCTGATTTATCAAAAAATTCGGAGACGGTTAATATTCCGCAGGGAGCTTCACTGCATTTTATCGGCATCGGCGGCATCGGCATGAGCGGACTGGCGCAAATGTATGCGGCTGCCGGGTTCCGGGTTTCCGGCAGCGACCGGGGGGCTGACCGTCTGGAAAACAAGCGCATTTTCGACGCGCTGGCGGCACAGGGAATTAAAATATTCCCGCAGGACGGCTCTTTCATTAAAAAACTCACCCCGGACTTTCTGGTTTATTCCACTGCCATTGAAGAGGACAACCCTGATTTCAAGGCGGGAGAAAATATTCCCAGAATCCATCGTGCGGCGGCGCTGGCCTCGGCCATGGCTTCATTGAAGGCCACCAAGATTGCAGTCGCCGGCAGTTGCGGTAAAACGACCGTAACCGCCTGGCTTGCGGAAACCATGTTTCTGCAAGGCATGGACCCGTCCTTTTTGAATGGCGGCCTGGGCAACCGCTTCCGTTCGCCATCTAATGCCGGAAATTATTATCACGGCACCGGCGATATATTTGTTTTTGAGGCCGACGAAAGTGACAAAAGTCTGCTGAACTACGAGCCGGATTACGCACTGATTCTGAATATCGGCACCGATCATTATTCTAAAGATGAACTGGCCCGCGTATTCAGTGAATTCATCCGTAAAGTAAAAAAAGGTGTTGTGCTGGAAAAAAATGTATTTAATGTGATAGACAAGAGTTGTCTGAGCCATGTGGACGTAAAGGTTTTTTGCGGCGATGTCGCAGTTTCTCCGTATCAGCAGGGTGTTCACTGGCATGTTACTTCATATAAATGTTCTCCGGAAGGGATAAACGCGGTGATTAACGATGAACATGAAATCGTGCTGCCGATACCCGGAGTTCATAACGCGGTGAATGCGCTGTCAATTGTCGCGATGATGGAAATGCTGGGGATTCCGAAAGAAAAAAGCATTCCGGCCTTGCCGATGTTCAAAGGTGTCTGGCGGCGCAATGATTACGCCGGCAGAATGCCGTCCGGCGCGAAAGTATACGATGATTATGCCCATAATGTGGAGAAGATTGCGTCCAGCATTGCCACGGCGCGGCAGCTTGTCACCGGCAATGTTTATGCGGTTTTCCAGCCGCATGGCTTCGGTCCGCTGGGATTTATGCGCAAAGACTTGTTGCCCGCGCTGGAAAAAGTGCTGACCGACAAGGATGTTTTTGTATTTCTGCCGCCGTTTTATGCCGGCGGCACCAGTTCATTTGAACCCACCTCTGAAGAAGTAGTAAGGGAATACAAGCGCAAAGGGAAGAAACATTACCTGAGCTTCCCGAACCGTCTTCAGGCTGAAGAGTATCTTTCCGCGGCAGCCGCAAAGGATGATATCATATTAATCATGGGCGCGCGCGACAATTCACTTTCCGACTGGGCGAAAGCCATGGCCGGCAACCGGAGTTGAAATTGCGGCAGATTACAGCCCGCTGGAATCTGCGTTGGCGTTCGCCGGAATTCCGCGAATTATTGATTTATACGGGGCAGCTTCCGGCCAGGCCAGGACTATCGGCAGATCTTTTTCATTGACTTCAATGCTCTCAAAATAATCCGCGGATATACTGCCGGGGAATTTAGCTTCCAGGCTGCATCCGGCATGTTCGGAAACCAGTGTCTGCCAGAAGGCGTTCGGTGTTGCTTCAAGCAGGGTTTTCTCAAGTATTTCAGGAGATTGTTTCGAAGCAGATATTGTTCTCAGGTTGAGTATGGCCTGATATGCCAGCGCACGGTTCCAATCCTTGCCGATTACTACATACTGCGAAAGATGATTCAAGTCGTCGAATCCAATCTTGATTTCCTGCCCTTTGCCGGCTTGAGCCGCAATACCTTCAGGATTCTGCTTTTTGGCCAGCGGACGGGTTCCTGTCATGAAATCCAGACCGTTCCACGGAGTCGCCCAGCCGATGTTTTTAACCGGCTGTTTAAGCCGGATTATTACATCGCCGCAACGCGGATTGCCGTCAGGCGTTCCCGCCGAAGCAAGGACACAGTCAGAAATGCCGAACAGTTTGTCTTCAACGCCGGGCATTGCCGGCGCTGAAGCAGATATTCCCCGGCGCTGTGCTTCGCGTAGAGACAGCAATGCCTGATTTCTCAGTGTGCCGCGCAGCAGGTCCAGTCTGGTTCTGACTACAATCGGAAGTTCCAGTTTCTGTATTTTGACGATCAATTTTGTCTCGAACGGGCTGAACGGACGCATAAACAGTTCGTATTCCATCATCAGGGTGTCGGACAGTATATCCATGCATTCATTAATCTGCTCTTTGCTGAGACGCTGCTTTATCGGAGAAACGCCCAGTACTGACCGTCTGGCCATGACGATCCTCTCCGCCGGATAGTTTGCGTCTTCAATTTCAGCGGCATCGGTAAATGATGTAACCGGCGGCTTATAGGCTGGCGGCGCCGGAACCGGCGGGATTACAGGAACAGGTTCCGGCGGTTTGGGCGGAGGCAGCTTGATCGGTTGCGGAACCGGTTGCGGCGGCGGAGTTGTACAGGATACTAGAATTGCTGCTGCCGGCAGCAAACTGAAGATACTTACCAGATTTTTAAACATACTGTCCCCGTATTATTTTAATTATCCTATAAATATGATGCTTCAGAGAGAGATTTTCAAACTGAATACAGACAAGACAGTCAAGGAACATCCGGAGAATGTAATGGCTCAGTAGAGCGGTGACAGAGGAAAAGGCGTTTACATCAGCAATGGAATCAATTTTGTATTATTTCCCATCTGTATTGCATTGAGTATATTTTCAAATGCGGCAGCGGGGTCTCT